>DATBHE010000047.1:0-7308 GCA_036557605.1 Pseudolabrys sp. | reverse complement strand
GCGCTGGCGGGCGTGCGATCTGATCATGCGGCTGCACGAGGAGTTTGGGCTCTCGGTGTCGGACGACACGATTTATCGAGTTCTCAAGGACCTGGGCTTCTCGCATGTGAGCGCCAGACCGAAGGCCTACAAGCAAGACGCTGAAGCCATGGAGGCGTTCAAAAAAACTTCGCCGAGCGGCTTTTGCAGCGGGGAGGACATCGCCATCTGTCCATCACTGCGATGGTCATCGATTTGCCTGATACGGCCCCACGTCGCAACCGCTTGCCGCCAATTTCGCTGTGCGACATTCAATCCGTGCGGCGCCCCAGTGCTCAGCGCGTCAACTTCGCTTGCGCGGCTATCCGGCGCGACCTAACATTTTTGTCTTTCGAGGCGGAGGGCGCCGGGGCTTTGCAATGGATACCAAGACGCAGATCAATATTCCAGAAGTCGTTGCCGAAGTGACGGAGGCGTTCATGCGTTACGAACGCGCGCTCTGCGCCAACGATCTCGACATCATCGATCAGTTGTTCTGGGATCATCCCTCAACGCTCCGCTACGGGCCGAACGGCACCCTGCTCGGTCACGCGGCGATCTCAAAATTCCGCCGCGAGCGCGAGATCAAGGGAATCGATCGGCGGCTCAAGAACACCTTCATCATCACGTTCGGCCGCGACTTCGCCGTGGCCAACACCGAATCCGAGCGGCCTGGAAGCGATCGCGTCTACCGCCAAAGCCAAACCTGGGTCCGCCTGCCACAGGGCTGGCGCATCGTTTCGGCCCACGTCTCAGAGGTCGCGCCGCTGGCCCAGAACCGCTAGCTCAATTCGCGCAGTCCAGCACAGATGAAAGAGGTGCGACGATGATGGTCCAGGATGCTCCCGATGGAGAGCCGCGTTTCATCACCACTATGCTCGAGCACAACGGCTTCTGCGCCCAGTTCGCCCGTGCGTTTGGCAACGAGCGCTTCCAGCGGCCGGAACCGTTTGACGAGGTGGTCTTCGTTGTCGGCAATCACGACCGCGGCTGGGACGAGTGGGACGGCAATCCGGCGATCGATGCCAAGACCCGACTACCCTGCGGGCTCACCAACACGCCGATCTTGGCGTCGCTCAACACGGGCCGCCGATCGCCCGACTTCAACGAAAAACACCACCCCTACTGCGGGCTGCTGTCGTCGATGCACAGCTGGGGTCTCTACAACGCCCGGTACGGCTATTCCGCGTTCCGCGTGCGGCCCGGCGGAAGCCTGTCGGTCCCGGTCCTGCCGGAGTTCGCCAGCGAGACCAAGGCTATGCTCGAGGGCGAGCTCAAGCGCCAGGAGCGCCTCAAGACGCAACTACGGGCCGATCCGAAGACCAACGCCTGGGTCGAGGAGAAGCACCTGATGCAGAACTACAAGCAGCTGCAGTTCTTCGATACGCTATCGCTCTATTTCCACCTTCGGCATCCGAGCGCGCGCAAGGAAGAACGCTTCGTTCATGTGCCTATCGATGCCGAAACCGACGCCGACGTGGTGTTGCGCCCACTCGGTTGTGATACCTATTCGCTAAGCCCGTTCCCGTTTGCCGGCGACCGCCTGGAGGCGCGGTGTCCCGGACGATATCTTAGCCCAATTCCTGCTGGCGCGGAGCCTTCTGACGTCGGTGCCCTTTTGCGAAGCCTGCCGGTCACGGAGCAGGTCTTCACGTTCGTGTCCAACTAGACCTCCGTTCTACGGGGGCGCGGCTAGTGGTTGTAAGGGACGACACCGTTCGTAGCCGACTAGGTGTCACCATCGGTCTAAGATTTCGCCACGACGACATCGGAAAACCGCTGTCGTAGGGCCGTTTTGTTGGCGCCGAAGTCATTACCTACGCCGCCTGTGCCTTCAGTAGGGACGCAATCTGCGCTGAAACCTGATCAGCGGCGACTCGAACCAGGTCCGCAGCCAAGGCGCGTACCGGGGGTCGTTTGCACCTGGGTGTGGCCAAGCAACTTGCCGATGATCGGTAGGCCTTGGCCAGCGGCCACAGCGGTGGATGCGAAGGTGTGCCGCAGGGTGAATGCGAACGTCGTTCAGTCCCGCGCGGGCGCGCACCCGCTGCCAGAAGGGTTGTAGGTCGTACAGTGGCGCGCCGGGCAACATGCCGGTGATGACCCAGAGATTGTCTTCGATCCGTTCAATAGCGGTCAGCACGTCGAGAGCAGTTGACCGAGATGCACCAACTTCGCGCCGGTTTACGAGTCCGGGAGACGAAGGGCTCGAAGAGCGAAATCCACATACTTCCACTTCAACCTCATGATCTCGCCAAGACGGCAGCCCGTGAGCATCAGAAGTCGAACTGCCGCAATTCCGGATGCCAGCTCGATGCCTTCCTGCCCCATTTCTCGCAGCACCTCGCACCATTTCCAAGCAACCCGTGATCGGTTTGCCAGTAGCACGGGCTTCATCTTTGTTTTGCACGACACGACCGAATTCTCGTTTCAGCGTGAAAGGCCTGGTCTCATTGGGGTGACCTACAACGTCAACAGCGGGAGAGACAAAGCCGCCGTATCCGCTCTCACACAGTGTGCGGCATCCTGATGCATTCGTGATGAGTAGAGGTCTTCCGCTCGGGTTGGCCACGGTCAAATTCTGGACCCGCAAGAAGTTCAAGGGAACAGCCGCCCTCAAGAAGAAGGTCAATCTGACGCGGATTCCAATCGAAAAGAAGAAGAGCATCCGCTGGCTGGAGAACCTCAAGCAGTCCACTGCAACCCCGGGCGATCCGGCGCGCTGCGTTCACATTGGAGACCGCGAGAGCGATATCTACGAGCTCTTCTGCACGGCGCAGGAGATCGGCACTCATTTTCTCGTCAGGACCTGGGTCGATCGCTTGGCGGGGGACGGCAATCATACGGTTGCCGACGAAATGAAGAGGGCCAAGATCAGGGGACAACATCGCTTGGCGGTTCGTGATGCCGACACCAATCCGGACGTTGCTGTCCTTGAGATCAAGTACGAAAGGATTCGGCTCTTGCCGCCGATCGGAAAGAAAAAACAATATCCTTCGTTGGAGCTGACGGTGATCCATGCGCAGGAACGTGGCAAGCCGAAAAACAGAAAGTGTATCGACTGGAAGCTAATCACAGACCTGTCAGTTCGATCGCTCAAGGACGCTGTCGACAAGCTGCAATGGTACGCTGCGCTGGAAAAACGAGCTGTTCCACAAAATCATCGAGTCAGACTGCAAAGCTGAAGAATCGAAGCTCCGCACTCAACCGGACTGCTCCCAATGCGCCGCCAAATCTCGCACTGACCGCAACCGATATGCTTGCTCGATCACCTGGTACCAGACAAGCATGACGCGCCGGACCACAAATCGGTCTCGCGCTACATCACCAAGATAGCCAGGCTTGGCGGCTATCTCGCTTGCGCTAACGATCCGGCTCCGGGCAACATTGTCATGTGGCGCGGATTATCTCGCCTGACGGACATCGAGTTGGGCGCGCATGTGGGGCAAAAAATTGTGGGTAATTAAAAGGTTGGCCGGATGGATACGGCGGTAGTGACGCCGACGGTACGGCTGCCGCACGAGGCGCTGATCAGCCGTTGGCAGCGGGCGCGGGATCAACTCGCCGGCGGCGAAGCGCGATGCAATACAGTTTTCGTTGAGGCATGACATGAGCGGCGATCATCGGACGTGTCCCGCGAGTTTCCTCGCGCAGAAGGCTTTCCATGACCTCAACGCTCAACCGCGAACAGCTTTACGATTTGGTCTGGTCGATGCCGATGCAGCGCCTCGCCAAGCAAATCGGCATTAACAGCCGCAGTCGGACAACGCCGACTTGCGGTAGCGGCGCCCCTCGTGGCCAGCATTCGCGCGGGCACGTCAGGGTGACGGGGGGTCGCTGCTTGTTGCGAGGTACTATTTCGCGACACATCCGCACGAGCGGAAGGGCTTCCGCCTTACGGCTTCATGCTCTTGGCTTGCGCAATCACCGCGTTTCGATCGAAGTTGTTGCAGCCTGCGATGAATTGCTCGGTATAGGAGGCATTTGCCGGTTCAGAGCCTTTCAGGGTGCCGAGCTTGACGAAGGCGGTTTGCGTGTTCTGCCAGTTCTCCGGAATGAACTTGCCGTAGGGCGCGCCTGCCGGCTGGTCCTGAAGCGCCTTTTCCAGGAACCGGTTCATGATGTGGACCGCGTACTTCATCGCCGTGGCGTCGTCGAGCGTGGTGGACTTGGCGCTGGGGAATTGCTCCCAGAAGATGCGCACGGCGGCCGCCGGGTTGGTGGCCGTGAACAGTAGGCCCTTGGTCATCGCCCGGCAGTAGCCTTCCAGCTCTTTTGGATGGGATTTTGCAAACGATGCGGAGGTGGCGAGGGTGGTTCCGACCTGGCCGTCCTCCAGCGGGATGTTCACGGTGCGCAGCTCAAGTCCGGTGTTCTCCGCCGCCGCCAGCATGGCGTCCCACATCACCAGGGCATCGATCTTTCCGGACCTCAGCGCCGCGATGGCCGACGGACCGGCGCCGGTCGCAATGGCCGTGTATTGCTCGGGCGTGATGCCGATCGCGCTGAGGTTCTGCTTCAGGCCCAACCCGCCGCCCGCGCCGAACGAAGGCGCGCCGATGGTTTTGCCCTTGAGGTCCTCAAGTTTCCGGATCGGCGAGTCCTTCAGCACCACCAGGAAGGTGCCGGCGTTGCGCTTCAGGTTGAAAAACGAAATCAGATCGCCGTTCTGCTCGCGGACGGCCATGATGGCAGCTGCGGCGGTTGTGCCGACCTGGGCGTTGTTTGATTGCAGAACCTGCGCCGAGATCATGCCGGTCTGCGAGTTCTGGATGTCAACGTCGAGCCCCTCCGCGGTGAAATAGCCAAGCCCCTTTGGCACCGCGTAAAGGAACACCTCCTCGCCGACGCCCATGTTCGGGTGCATCTGCACCAGCGTCATTTTGCTTTTCGTCTGCGCCGCGGCGCCGGCGAGCGGGGCGGCGGCAAACATCAGCGCGGCGAGCGCGAGGCAGGTTCTGGAGAACATGGCAAATCCCCTGGGTTTGCGGTGAAGCCCGATCACGGGCCCCTGGCGAGGTTCGCGCGCTGGGCCCAGAAGCAGTACCGGCGCTCGGCAAGGCTCACGAGATAGTTCATCAGAAAACCGATGCCGGCCAGCAGCAGGATGATAGCGAACATCGGCGCGATTTCCAGCGCCTGGTTGTATTGCATCAGCAGCATGCCAAGCCCGGCGCTGGCGCCGACGAATTCGCCGACCACCGCGCCGAGGATCGACAACACCGACGCCACGCCCAGCCCCGCAAACAGGAATGGCAGGCAGCTCGGGATGATGATCTTGGTGAGCAGGTGCATTTCGCTGGCATTGCACGAACGCGCCAGCTCCAGCCGCTCCGGCTCCACAGACTGGTAGCCGGCCATCATGTTCACGAGAACGGGGAAGAAGGTGATGATGGCAGTGATGAAAACTTTGCCGCCGAGGCCGAACCCGAACCACACCACCATGAGCGGCGCCAGCGCGACCTTCGGCAGCGATTGGAAGCCGACGATATAGGGGTACCAGCTCCGGCCGAGTAATGGCCAATGCGACAGCGCCAACCCGATCACCGCGCCCGCCGCGGAGCCCAGGGTGAAGCCGATCACCGCCTCCCAGACGGTGATTCCGGCATGGTACCAGTAGCTCGCCTTGTCCCACGGCGAATAGCTCAAGCCGCGTACCGTGGCGCGCAGCACATCCTCCGGCGGCGGCACGATGTAGGCCGGCATCCGCAACACGTGCGCCGCCGCCCACCAAACCGCGATCAATCCGATCAGGATGGCAGGAGAAATCGTGAATTGCGGATAGCGCCTGAGCGTGCGGACAAACGTGTCGCGCGTCAGCGTGGCATTCACCGGCGAGCGATCATCCAGCGTATGCACCATCAGAACATGCCTCCCTGGGCATCCAGCAGCGAGCGGAGCTTCGCGGCGTAGCGGCCGAACCGGTCCGTGTTGATGACGGATAGCAACCGCGGCCGCGGCAGGCCGATAGTGAGCACATCGGCGATGGTGCCCGGGCGGCTGGTCATCGCGATCACCCGGTCGGATAGGAAGATCGCCTCTGCAATCGAATGGGTGATGAAGATGATGGTCTTGCGGCTCTGGCTCCAGATTCGCATCAGCTCGAGGTTCATCTGCTCCCGCGTCATGGCGTCAAGCGCGCCGAACGGCTCGTCCATCAGCAACAAGCGCGGATCCTGCACCAGCGCCCGCACAATGGCGGCGCGCTGCTGCATGCCGCCGGAAAGCTCAAACGGATAGCGTTGCGCGAAATCGCCGAGGCCCACCATGTTCAAAAGCTCAGCGGCTCTGTCGCGATAACTAGCCATCGCGAGCTTCCGCAATTCGATCGGCAGCAGCACGTTCTCCATCACCGTGCGCCATGGCAGCAGGACCGGCGACTGGAACACGACCGCACTTTCCGGCGTCGGACCGCGCAGCGGGTGACCGTTGAGGGTGACCGATCCTGATGTATATGGGAGCAGGCCTGCGAGCACTTTCAGCAGGGTCGATTTCCCGCACCCGCTTTGACCAACCACCGAGACGAATTCGCCGTCGTTCACTTCGAAGTTGAGATTCTTCAGCGCGATGACATCGCCATTGCCGGTGGCATAGGTCTTCGACAGGCCGCGCGACTGGATCAACGCCGACGTGGGGGCGGCATTTGGTTCGAATGCGGTAGCAACACCTGCGTTATTCATTGAATCCTGTCGATCTCGGCCGCGGAACGGTTGCCACATTGTGCAAGGGATATGCCAGCGATGCAATCGCCTACGATGCCGCGCTTGACCGGTGCTGCACGGCGGCCCCAGATTAAGGTGCTCGCCATGTCGCGGTTTTCCATGGCAACCAATGCTGTCGTCCGTGTCCACCATCATGGCGGGCCGGAATGTCTCACGCTGGATGAGCTTCCGCTGGAGCCGCTCCGGGATGCCCAACTGCTGATTGAGGTCGAGGCCGCGGGCATCAATTTCTTCGATACCCAGCGTCGCGGCTGCCTTTACAAACAGCCGCTGCCGCTTGCGCTGGCAACGAAGGCGCCGGCGTGGTGCGAGAGGTCGGCGCCGGAGCGACCTCGTTCAAGCCCAGAGACCGCGTGGCCCGGGTGCAACCCACGGGTTCTTACGCGCGCTGGAAGGTCATTGCCGCCGAGCAGGTATTCGCGTTGCTGGCCGATGTGAGCTGCGAGGCTGCGGCGACGGTTCTGTTCCAGGGCATGACCGCGCATTGCCTCGCGTGTTCGACGTACCCACTTGCTGCCGGCGAGACCTGCATCGTGCATTCCGCGGCGGGCGGGGTCGGCCTGATGCT
>DATBHE010000046.1:0-141179 GCA_036557605.1 Pseudolabrys sp. | reverse complement strand
CTGCAGAATTGGTGAACGCGATCTCGGTATTGCCAATCTTCGCGATCGGAAAGAGATCGACGATCTGAAACTGATGGATCGGATCGACGGCCATGGCGCTAGTCGTTCAGACTTCTTTCACGCACGATTCCTGCAGCTCGCATCACGTTCAGTACGCCGGCGGCGAAACCGAGCAATAGAAACACGATGAGCCCCCACGGCGAAATTCCCAGCCAGCGATCAAGCAGCCAGCCGATCATCGCACCCACAACAACACCGGCGACCAGTTCGGCCGACAGGCGGAAACCGCGGGCGATCGCCGAAGGATCGGCGGTCTGACGAGGACCGGAGTCGTTTTCGGATGGCCGGTTCGCCTGTGCGAGCCGGTTGCCGAGACGCTGGAGCCTCGCGGAGAGAGCAGCCTCGTCGTCCGGCGGTTCGTTGCGATTACCAGTGCCGCGCGTGCCGTCAGCCATGCTTCGACTCGCGTGGGTTTCAGGCTCCGCGTGTTCCGCCGCCCTAAAAGCCGCGCGGACCATACTTACGGCACTTATATGAGTCAAGGAACCGGGGCCGCGACATAAGTGATTGATTACAGGAAGCAAACATCGGATTTTAGGGGGGCTGAAGCACGAACGTATCGCAGTCGCTCAGAGCGTCCGGACTACCCGGTTCGGGTTTAGCCTGTGCATTGGCGATGTTACGTTTGCTGGTTGCCAGCGTTGGACCAAAGGACAAAGACATGCGCGCTCCGATGCTCGCTCTTGCCGGGACTCTCGCCTTAGCTGCGCCGGCGCTGGCGCAAGCCGTGATCGACGTCCAAAACCCGAAGGCAGCCGAGCCTCCTGTGCTAGACCAGCAACAGGTTCAGCCCGAGGTTCAGCAACCGGTCCAGCCCCAGGTCCAGCCCCTGGTCGCGCCTCAAGTCACGCCTCAAGTCGAACCCCAAGTTCAGACCCAGCAGGTCGAGCCTCAAGTCGAGCAGCAGCAGATCCAGGAGCGAGTCCAGCAGCAACCAGCGCCCGGAATCGAGGCGCCGGCTCAGTCAAAAGCTGACGCTACCGAACTTACGCAGGGCGGCCGGTTCACGCTCAACCGTGTCGACAATGGCTTTCTGCGTCTGGACACGCAAAACGGACAGGTCGCCTATTGCCGCACGCGAACGGTTGGTTGGACCTGCCAAGCTGTGCCGGAGGACCGGTCCGAACCGGACGCCGACGTCGTGCGGCTGCAAACAGAGGTGGCGGCTTTGAAGACCTTGAAATCGGACATCGCCCGCTTGCAGGACGAAATCGCAGCGCTGAGGCGAGAGGTTGCGGCCCTGAAAGATCCGCCGCCACCGCGGCCGCCGGCAGATCTGACGCCGGACAAAGGCGACGTAATCATCAAGCTGCCGACGCATGAGGATGTCGCCCGCGCGCGTGAATTCATTGCGAAGACGTGGCACCGTCTGGTCGATATGATAACCGCCGTGCAAAAGGACATGATGCAAAAGGGCTGAGTTCGCCTGTGCATCGCGATCCATGCCGCGCCAAATGTCTTCGATCACAGAGGTTGTGCCGCAGTTGATCGCAAGCGCAACCTTACGCGTGGATACGCTCGGCGTTGGATTTATCGATATCACCGAAAACGCGGTGAGTTTTGTCAGCCAGACAAAGGCGGCTGAAGGTGTTCTCCTGGTCTACCTTCGTCACACCTCGGCGTCGTTGACGATCCAGGAAAACGCCGATCCCGATGTGCAGGCCGACCTGGTGGCGGCACTCGACCGGTTGGCGCCGGAAAATGCGCCATGGGTTCACGATGTCGAAGGGCCGGACGACATGCCTGCCCATGTGAAGGCAATGCTCGATGGGGTTTCGCTACACGTGCCTGTCGTCGCCGGTAAACTCGCGCTCGGAATATGGCAGGGCATCTATGTGGTGGAGCATCGGCGCAAGCCGCACAGCCGCGAAGTCGTTTTTCAGTTCATAGGCAGCCGGAGTCTCGGATAAGCAGCTGCGCGATTTCGCAACGAAAAAATTAGATTTCGTGTGGCGCTAGGTTAGCGCCACACGAAGCTATTTCCAGCTACGCTGGCCGAGCTTCTCTGACTTCTTTCCAGATGCTCATATGGCGGGTCTCCGGCATCAGGATCAGACCGAGGACGAAGCACACCGCCGGCACTGCGATCGGATAAATGAGCGCATTCCCGAGGCTGCCGGTCGCTTGGAAGGCCGCGGTCGTGATCAATGGGACCAAGCCGCCGCCCCAGCCGTTGCCGATGTGATAGGGTACCGACACCGAGGTGTAGCGGATCCTGGCGGGGAAATATTCAGCCAGGAACGCGCCGATCGGGCCGTACACCATACCGACGTAGCAGACGAGAATCACGATGATAAAGATCGCGATCGGGTAGTTGATGTTGCCCGGTTGCGTCACTGATCCC
Source organism: Pseudolabrys sp. (assembly GCA_036557605.1). GTDB lineage: Bacteria > Pseudomonadota > Alphaproteobacteria > Rhizobiales > Xanthobacteraceae > Pseudolabrys. The sequence continues at coordinate 138,775 of DATBHE010000046.1, read as the reverse complement.
AGCCACGAGTACAGCGGATAGTAGGTGAGCGCAGCGAGCAGGAAACCACCCAGGATCACCGGTTTTCGTCCGATGTGATCGGACAGCCAGCCGAAGAGAATCAGCGATGGCGTTCCTATCAACAGTGCAGCCCCTACGATCCACGCCGTCGTCAAGGGATCGACTTTCGAAACCTGTTGCAGGAAGTACAAGGCCCAGAACTGACCGCTGTACCAGACCACACCTTCGCCGATCACGATGATGGTGGCGATGAGCACGAACTTGATGTTCGCGGTAAGAAACGCTTCTTTCCAGGGGTTCTTGGTCATTCTTCCCTTGGCCTGAATCTCTTGGAAGATCGGCGTTTCCTGCAACTGGAGACGAATCCAGATCGCAATTGCGACCAGCAAGAACGAGAATAGGAACGGAATGCGCCATGCCCAGGCATTAAACACGTCGTTGCCGAACCAGGAGCGCGTAGCGATGATCACGACAAGCGAGACCACGATGCCCAATGTCGGAGAGGTTTGTAGCCAACCGGTATAGTAGCCGCGCCGCTCGTCCGAAACGTGTTCGGCGACATAGGTAATCGCGCCGCCGTATTCACCGCCCAGGCACAGGCCTTGGATCATGCGTAGCAAGAACAGCAAGAACGCAGCGAGCAGTCCGATCTGATCAATCGTCGGCAGCAAGCCGATACAGCCGGTTCCCAAACCCATGCCGCTTAGGGTCACAAGGAAGGTGTACTTGCGACCAATGCGGTCACCCATCCATCCGAAGACGAATGCGCCCAACGGCCGAACGAGGAAGCCCGCGGTAAAGAGCGCGATGGTGCTCAGCAGCGCAGCAACCGGATGAGCCTTGTCGAAAAACTTGACCGACAACACAGCGGCCAAGCTGCCGAAGATATAAAAGTCGTACCACTCGATGACGTTGCCCACCGCCGCAGCGATGATCACACGCCGGAAGTCTTTTGGAATTTGTGGAGCCATTGCCGTTCTCCTGCTAGCAGGGCTTCGTCGCTTCGCAGGGTGCACTTGTCTTGTCCGTCGCCCCCATTGAAACGCCCCCCAATTGTTGATGTGGACGACGCCCCAATTGACGTCGCCTCTGTTACCCGGTTCTTGGGTGCCGTTTTGAAGAGCAAAAACTCTACATCTCGAACCAGGGACGGCTTATTCGACTTTCGACGTAAGCTGATCGTCTAGACCGTTGGTCTGCGGTCGAATTTTCGAATGCAATCAAGCGTCGACGCCGACGCGCCGTAGAAAATTATGCACCGCGGTCCGCATAAACTTTAGTCTTAGGTGAAGCTCTACCGGCCCGCGATCGAAAAGAGTAACGCCAGCGCCCACATCGCGATGGAGATTGCGGCGGTCCAGCGAGCAAACGTGAGGTAGGTTTCGTTCAGCACGGTCGCGCTTGCCCATTGAGCATACGCTTCAGGCGGCCGTTGGTCTTTTGGCAGATAGAGCCACAATTCTGTTCTGCGATAATTTTTGGTTCGCGCTTCAAATGCTTTGACGATCAAAATTACCGACATCAACGTTGTCAGAAAACCCCCTGCTTTGAACGCGAGACGCGGTTCAAAAGACATCCCGATCATCACGCAAAAAATTGCCAGCGAACCAAATCCGCAGGCGCGCAATACAATCTCGTAAGCGATCCGCCGCATGTCTTCCATCGTGCATTTCCTTTGATTGCTGCACCGAAAATACGCAATCAGGATGAACGTCCGGCAGACGGATAAGTTACATGATCTTGGTTACTCCCACAATCGAACCGGTTTCAGTCAAAAGCCGAAAGTGAGAAAATTTCCGATTGCCGGCAACGTCAGTAAGGCTGTTGCGGCAAGCCAGATCCACAAAGAGACAACGTTGGAGTCATCTTTGACTCCCGTAACGCGTTCATAGATCGCAGCGGGAATCCCGCCAAGAATCACCGTAGCGGTAGACACCATCAGTGAGGAAAACATCAAAGTCAGACCTGTGCTTCCGAACAAGAGTGCCGGCGCGAGAACCTGGACGTGGATCAACGCGAACAGAAGCCAAACCTGGTTGAACAGGCCGTTGATCGTTCCGAAGAAAGCTATGCCGATGAAATAGAAATGGCGTTCCATGCTCAGCTCCCGCTTAGTCCGCCAAACAGAAGCAGGAGATAAAGAAGCACCACGCGAAGCCAGAAAAGCCATACAAAGCCGAACAACCAGACCACCACCGGCGCGGCCGCTTTCGGGGTGACGAGTGCAACGAGAGCGACGACCGGATCGGTCAGTCGGCAGAACGCGCGCCAGATATAGTTCGTCGACTCAGACTGCACCATTAGCCCGAGCAGAGCGCGCCCGAGCAGCGTGTACATCAGCGCCGCCAAAACGAAATTTGGCACATGGAAGTACCAGAGATCGAAAAATCCAAAGCCAGTATTCATGCAACCTTGGTGCGATTGAGAGTCAAAAGTGTGAAATGAAGGTATCGGTTCGCACGGCATCGGTCACGCCGTGTAGCTCTTCTCAAAAAAGAAGCGGGGCTCTAAAGCCCCGCTTCCGTTCAATTGGCCCGAGGCTTCAGGTCTTCTCCTCGAGAACCGTTCGGCCGCGTGGCTTACGGATCTCGTCAACGTAAGCCTGCATCTCTTTGGAAGGCTCCTTGCCCATTAGGCTTACGATGATGATCACCGCAAATCCGACCGGCAAGCCCAACAGGCCGCAGGCGATGTTGTTAAGATTGAACCAGCCTACTTTGTTGGCAAGTGGATGCGCCAAAGACGGCCAAGCCTCCATGGCGTTTGGCGCGGCCATCGCTTTCGCGATGTCAACCAAGGGAGCGCCGGTCACGGGATTGAGCAAAGAACTCATTCCAAAATACTTCACACCAAAGCCGGGGAAGTATCGTGTGACCAACAGGTAGAACAGGCAGAGACCGAAGCCGGCAATCATTCCGGCGACTGCTCCCGCCGCTGTTGTCCGCTTCCACCAAATGCCCATGACAAGTGCCGGGAAGTTGCCGGCCATTGCCAGGGAGAACGCCCAGCCGACCATGGCCAGGATGTCTGCTGGTTTTGTTGCTGCCGTTGCGGCAGCGGCCACAGCCACAATCAACAAGAGGCCGCGAGCCACGGTGAGCCGACGAATGGTCGGCGCACTTGGGTCAAGCATCTTGTAATAGACGTCGTGTGACAGCGCATTGGCGATCGCCAAGAGAAGGCCGTCCGCGGTTGAGAGTGCCGCCGCGAGGCCGCCTGCAGCCACGAGACCGGAGATGACGTAGGGAAGGCCCGCGATTTCGGGCGTGGAGAGCACGATCACGTCCGTATTGATCACGAAGTCCTGCAGGCGGACGACACCGGGGTGACCCGCGATCGCCTTGCACGCCGCAACGATCGCGTCGATATTTACAGCGTTTTTTCCGCAAATCTGGATGAGTCCGAGTTCGCCCCACTGGAACAGCCAAGGTCTGACCTGGGTCAGATCGCGACCTATGATGTTGGTATAAACTTCCAGCTTCGAGAATGCCGCATAGGCAGGCGCCGAGAAGTAAAGCAGGAAGATGAAAAACAGCGACCAGGCCACCGACTGCCGTGCTTCACGCACCGTCGGGGTGGTGAAGTAGCGCATCAGAATATGCGGCAGGGACGCCGTGCCCACCATCATGCAGAACATGATGGCAAAGAAGTTGAGCGGGCTATAGTTGATGAACGGCTGAATGTGCGGCTTGAGAGCCGCTGCCGTTGCCAAACCCATCGTTACCAGCTGTTGCTCACGCCCTGTGATCTCCGCGATGGCATTGCCGTAAGTCAACTGCGGAATTGGAATTCCGTAGCGCTTTGTCGAGAGGATCACGATAGGCGTGAGATAAGCGATGATCAGCACAATGTACTGTGCAATTTGTGTCCAAGTTACCGCCCGCATTCCACCCAGCATCGAACAGAGCAGAATGCCAGCAAGACCGGCGAAGACCGCTATTTCGAAACTCATGCCCAGGAAGCGCGAAGCAATTATGCCGGTGCCGTAGACCTGTGCCGTTACGTAAGTAAACGAGCAGCAAACTAGAACGATCACGGCAATGCCGCGTGCAAGATTGCCACCGAAACGGAATGACATGAAATCAGGCACTGTGTAGGCGCCGAACTTGCGCAAGTACGGACCAATCAAGATCGAGACCAGCACGTAACCACCCGTCCAGCCGAGCACCCATGTGAGTCCGTCGTAACCGAGCAGGAATAGCGTACCTGCCATGCCGACGAATGAGGCTGCCGACATCCAGTCTGCGCCTGTGGCCATCCCATTGTAGAAAGCAGGAACTCTGCGGCCAGCCACGTAATACTCGGAAATCTGAGCAGTGCGGGTCATGACGCCGATGACGGCGTAGACCAGGATCGTGAAACCGACGAACAGGTAGCCCAGAACCCTGTTTGGTACGCCCACCTGCTCGAAGATGGCGAGCAGGATAATAAATCCAATGAAACCGCCGGTGTATGTGCCGTACATTCGTCCGAGGTTTTTGATAAAATCGGAACTAGCGGCCGAAGATTGTGTTGCCATGGTTCAGTCTCCCCCTCAGTCGTCTTCCGCGACGCCGTGCTCGCGGTCAATGCGGTCTTGCTGCTTCGCAAACATGAAGAGCATGACCACAAAAATAATCAGCGAGCCTTGCGCAGCCATGTAAAAGCCGAGCGGAAAATTGAGGATCGGGATCGTGATCTTGTTCAGTTGGTTCACGAACATGTGGACGATGTAGCCAAAAAAAATCCAGAGCCCGAGATGCGTCAGCATCAAGCGCGTCGTCGCCTGCCAATGAGCCTCGTCTCTGTCTCTAGAAGATTGCGCCATGGACACCCCCCTGCAGTGGCGCGGCGGTTGCCCGCCACTTGTTTTGCCGAAGGGGGACAGTTCACTCTGGGTGAGCGGCCCCCCGGACGGCCTCCGGATCCGGGTGTTGCCCGGTAGTCCGTTCATAAAGATTAACACTGCGTAATGTTCGCAGAATACGACTTTAGTTGTATATGATTGCAATAAGACCAAGAAATATCAATGATTCCTCGATCGAGGTTTGTTCGTTGAGACCATAAATAAATGAATCTAATGCGTATATTTCGACGGCGTCGCCCGATCGCAACCGAGGCAACACTGGCGGATTTCATCGACAGCAATGCTGCTTTTCTTGTGCAGAAGGGTCTTTACGAGTACTCGCGGGCGCGGGCCGGCCACTACGCAAAAGTTCTCTTTACAGAAGAGGGTTTCCGCGCGGCGATCGAGCGTTCGCGCTGGAATGCTTTTCCACTTGGGATTGCGATGGTGACCGAAATGGTGGAAGGCGTTCTGCGACCCTATTCCAATGATCGCCGTGCAACTCTTGATAAGCTCAATGCAATTTCGATGTCTGTATTTGATCGCTACCCGGTTCCTGTGACGCTTGGCACTCAAGCGTGGTCAGAATTGCGCAATGACCTTGCCGTGCGGCTGGATCTCATCGGCATTCACGCGGTCAAGCCGGCAAAGGACATTCCCACGCCATTTGCCGAAAGCTATTTCGGCTTGATGCCCATTCATGAAAAGCTGCGCTCGAGCGAATTCCCGACCATCAAAAATTATCTCCGAGTTTCGATGTGCAACATCCATGATGAATTCACCAGCCGCATCGATACACCCGCGTTGGTCTTGGCTCTTCATGCGTCGTGAGGGAAGAAGGACCCGCATCGCGCGTCCCGCGAGGACAGCATGGTCGTTGCCAATGCCACTCCCCTGATTGCGCTCGATGCCGTTGTCATTGATACGGAGACGACGGGTCTCGACCCGGCAGTGGCAAGAATTGTTGAATTTGGTGCAGTTCGCATTCAAGGCGGGCGCATTCTGGATAGCGGATATAGCCATCTCGTGCATCCTGGAATTCCCATTCCGAAGGCAAGCACGGCAATTCACCACATTGATGACACCCACGTCGCCACGGCACCAGCTTTTGCTGAAATTTGGCCGGAACTGAGACAACTTATCGACGGCTCGATCATCATCGGACATACAATTGGTTTCGATCTTGCTGTGCTGAAACGTGAATGTCAGCGCGCAAAGTGCGAATTCGATCAGCCGCGCTTCCTTGATACACGAGTCCTCGCTGAAATCGCTGAACCTGCTCTCGCCGACTATACCATGGAGACTCTTGCTGCTTGGCTCGGCGTCGAATTGACTGGCCGGCACTCAGCCGTCGGCGACGCCTTGACGACTGCACGAATTTTTTCCGCACTGATACCGAAGCTTCGCGAGCGTGAAATTAGAACAATTGCTGAAGCGATCCGCGCGTGTAATTCTTTGTCCAAAGTGTTGGAAGAACAACGCCGTCTGGGTTGGGCTGACACATCCGAATCGCACGGCCGCCGCGATATCGAGCGGACACTGGGGCGCATCGACAGCTACCCGTACCGCCATCGTGTGCGTGACGTTATGCGTGCGCCGGCGAAGTTCGTCGACCCTAACATGCCGCTGAATCAAGCGATAAGAAAAATGATGGATGACCGCGTGTCATCGCTGTTTGTGCAGCTTGCACAAGGCACTGAATCAAAAATTCTTGCGGAAAATGTCGGAATAATCACCGAAAGAGATGCCTTACGCGCGAGTGCAAAGCATGGCAGCGAAGCACTCGCCTGTACGGTCAGCCAGTTCATGAGTAAGCCGCTTGCTGTGGTACCCGCCGACGCATTCGTCTACCGCGCGATTGGTCGGATGAGTCGGCTGGCCGTACGTCATCTCGGAGTCGTCGATGAAAACGGGCACGTGATTGGCGCGCTGTCTGCTCGTGACCTGCTTCGCCTGCGGGCCAGTGAAGCCGTATCGCTCGGCGATGAAATTGATCAGGCCGACAATGTCGGTGCACTTGCGACGGCATGGGGCAAGCTACCTCACGTCGCTGCATCGCTGAGGGCGGAAAGCGTCACCGCCCGCGACGTCGCCGCGGTAATTTCTCGTGAACTCGGTGCTGTTACCCGCCAAGCCGCCGTTATCGGCGAGAAACGTATGCGGGAAGCCGGTGAAGGAGGACCCCCGTGCACTTATGCCGTAGCCGTCCTTGGTTCAGCGGGCCGAGGCGAAAGTCTCTTGGCTATGGATCAGGACAATGCCCTGGTGTTTGAGAACGGTGGGGGTTCTGAAGATGACTGGTTTGCAAAGTTGGGCATTCATATCGCCGACATTCTGCACGAAATCGGCGTGCCCTATTGCAAGGGCGGCGTGATGGCCAAAAATCCTGCCTGGCGTGGTTCAACTTCAACTTGGAACGAGCGCATCAGGCAATGGATCCGCATTGCGAAACCCGATCAGTTGCTGTCGGTCGACATTTTCTTCGATATGCGTCCCGTCCACGGCGATGGGCGACTGTGTCTGCATATTTGGCAACAAGCTTTCGACATCGCGCGTAACAATTATGGTTTTGCAAAATTGCTGGCCGAAAATGCGGGAAAAATCGATGAAGGCCTCGGACTATTTGGCCGGTTCAAAACCAAAGAAGGCCGCATCAATTTGAAAAACGCCGGTTTGTTCGGAATCGTGAGCACAGCGCGCGCGCTCGCAATTTGTCATCATGTCGTGGAGCGTTCGACGCCTGCCCGGTTGTACGGCATCAAGGCGCTCGGCATCGGCGGTGCGCACGATTTGGACGCAATGGTTCAAGCGCAAGATACCTTTCTGAGTCTGTTGTTGGCCCAACAACTCGAAGACATCGGGCAAGGCAGGCCGCCATCGAATACCGTTGCCGTAAAAGACCTTTCTTCAGATGAGTGCACCCGTTTGCGCTCCGCGCTTCGGTCAGTCGAACACCTTGAAGAACTCACGCGCGATCTTTTGTTCCGTAGCTGAGGCGTGGCGGCGAATCGCCCGCAAACGCGGCTGGAGCGGCCATACGACTTTTGGCGTAGAGGTTTTACTAACAGGCGAAGAAATAAAGGGTTTTTGCACGATTGACCGGGATTTCCCGGATCGTGAACGGCTTGCACTGGAGGCGAGCCAGGAGGAAAGTTACTTTGTCGGCAGTGGCGGCGGCGCCACCCAGGCGAAGGATCATTGTGGTTGACTGATTCTGTACATTACCGGCTCGTGATCGCTGACGATCATCCACTTTTTCGTGGCGCACTGCGCGAGGCAGTGGTCGGCCTGTTGGCGCTCGTGGATGTTGCCGAGGCCGGCACATTTGACGAACTTGTCGATTTGCTCGAGCGCGGCGGCGAAGTTGATCTTGTGCTTCTCGATCTGAAAATGCCGGGCGCGCGTGGGTTCTCCGGCCTGATGTACATGCGCGCACAGTATCCCGGCGTGCCGGTGATCGTGGTGTCGGCAAACGACGATCCAGCCGCCATTCGCCGCTGCATGGAATTCGGCGCTTCGGGATTTATACCGAAGACGCTCGGCGTCGAGTCGATGCGTGGTGCGATTTCGAGAATTCTCGGCGGCGGGGTCTGGACGCCGCCCGACGTCGATCTTGCCGGTGGGTCCGATGCCGAAGCTGCCGAATTGATGGCGCGAATGGCCACACTGACACCCCAACAAGTACGCGTGTTGATGATGCTGTCTGACGGACTCCTCAATAAACAGATCGCCTATCAACTCGGCGTGTCGGAGGCCACAGTGAAGGCTCATGTCTCTGCTATCTTGCAGAAGTTGGGCGTCGAAAGCCGGACGCAAGCCGTGATCGCTGCTGCGAAGATCGAGGCCGGCCAGTTGCCTCAGGGTGTCGCCGCGGAAGGCTGACTTAAACTTTGTTATTCGGCCGCAGCAACGCGCAACACGCGCCATTGCGCCAGTAGCGCGCGCAGTGCCGCCGGCTTGAGCGGCTTGTTCAACACCTGTACGCTCTCGCTGCGGGCAAGCTCGCGCACATCCGGTGAACGGTCCGCCGTAATGAGAATGGCGGGAAGATCACCCAGACGGCGGCGCAGAGCAATGATCGCGTCAATGCCATTACCCTGGTCAAGATGGTAGTCGACGAGCAGACCGTTCGGCACCACTGGCTTTTCGGAAATCGCGCTTAAGGCGAGGGCAAGGCTTGGTGCCTTGATCACTTCACAGCCCCAGCCACGAAGCAGTGTTTCCATTCCGTCGAGCACCGCCGGCTCGTTGTCGATACAAAGTGCTGTGATGCCTGCAAGCTGACCGGGGTCGACCTGCGTCCCTTCGCGAGCGGATAATTCCATTGGAGTTTCGCTCGAGCGTGGGACGCTGATTGCAAAATGAGATCCGCGACCGCTTTCGGATTCCAGTTCGATCATCGACCCGAGGACGCGGGCAACGCGCTCGACGATCGAAAGGCCCAAGCCGAGGCCGCGTGCGATCTTGGCGCCCTGATCGAGACGGTGGAACTCGACAAAGATGTCACGCCATTTCGACTGTGGAATGCCGACGCCTGTGTCGTAAACATCGATACGAACCACGTCATTGCGACGTCGGCAGCCGACGAGCACGCGCCCTTGCGGCGTGTATTTTATGGCGTTGGATACCAGGTTTTGCAGCAGCCGGCGCAGCAACCGCCGATCGGAACGTACGACCAGTGAGCAGGGTACGAAGGTCAGGTCGATGCCTTTGGTTGCTGCAAGGGGGGCAAATTCAAGCTCAAGCTGCCGCATCAATTCGTCGATGCGGAAGCTCGCGAATTCCGGACGTAACGCGCCGGTATCCAGGCGCGACATATCGAGCAATGCGCCGAAGATCTCTTCGACCGCCTCCAGCGAAGCGTCGATGTTGTCGATCAGCCGGCGGTCCTCGCGGCCACCGCGCTCGATAAGGCTCGTGACATAGAGGCGAGCGGCGTTGAGAGGCTGCAGGATATCGTGGCTTGCTGCCGCCAGAAATTTGGTCTTGGAAATATTGGCGGCATCGGCTTCACCTTTTGCCCGTGCCAGCGCGGCGTTGAGACGGGTGAGTTCCTCGGTGCGCTCGCGCACGCGACGCTCGAGCGTTTCATTGGACCGTTCGAGGGCTTCGGCTGCCTCAACGCTCGATGTGATATCCGTAAAGGTGGTGACGACACCGCCGTCCGGCATGCGGTTCGCGCGCACTTCTATGACCATGCCCTCGGCGAAACGCTCCAGGAAGGGTTCGTTACTCGAGACGTAGCGTTCGATCTGTGCGCTCACGAAATCTTCAGTGTGTTCACCGGGACGCGGTCCGCGGCGCCCATTGAAGCGCAGAATGTCGGCAAGGCCGATGCCAGCTCTCACCAGGCTGGGCGGCAGGTCGAGGATCTCGCCGAATTGCCGGTTCCAGCAGATCAGCTGCAGGTCCTTATCGAACACGGCGATGCCCTGCCGCACGTGATCGAGGGCCGTTTGCAGTATTTCTCGGTTGTACTGGATCGCGGCATTGGCGTCGTCGAGGAGCTTCAGTGCCGCTTTGGTGGAAACGGTACGCTTGCGCAACAACAACGAAAGCACGAGTCGCGATGATGCGCCGCCAATCGCTGAAGCGAGGATGTGCTCGGCGTGGCGGACAAGACGAAAATCGGCATCGTCCTTAGGCTCAAGGCTGATGCGATTTGCTGCGGCAAAGCTCTCGAAGGCCGAGCGTGTCCTTGCTTCACCAAGATAGCGCGAGATTGTCGTCGTGAGCTCTTCGACTGTCACCGACGACCGCCAAAGCCGGAAACTTGGCGCGATTGGCGTCAGGTCGGAAGGAACGAACGTGTTGGCCTGGAGCCGCTCGATCGGTGATGCCGGCCGTTGCAGCGAAAATCCGATATAGCCGACGACATTGAAGAGAAGGCTCCAGATCACGCCGTGGACCAGTGGCGGCACGTCGAGACCAAAGAGGTGCTGCGGCCGCAACATACTCAGGCCCCAGGGACCGTCGGTCAGGATGCGTTCGCCAACGATGCCGATATCGGAAAGTGTAGGAAGGAGGAGGGTGTAGGCCCACACAAGAAAGCCGGTCGTCATTCCAGCGATTGCGCCTGCCGCGGTGCCGCGTCGCCACAGCAAACCGCCAAAGAAAGCCGGCGCCAGTTGTGCAATGGCGGCGAAAGAAAGGAGACCGATCGAGGCAAGCTGTGCCTCGCCGGCCGAGCGGTAGTATACGTAGGCCAGCAGCAGGATGGAGAAGATCGCGATCCGGCGCACCGTAAGCAGCAACGAGCCAATGTTTTCCCGCTCGCTGAGCAACCGTTCGCGCCGCTGCAGGACGAGCGGGATAATCAGGTCGTTCGAGACCATGATGGAAAGCGCAACCGATTCGACGATGACCATAGCGGTTGCCGCTGAGAGGCCGCCAACGAATGCAATGAGGGTGAAAAGGCTTGAGCCGCTTTGCAGAGGCAGCGCGAGGACGAACATGTCGCTGTCGACCTTTCCTGCCGGGAATGTCAGCAACCCTGCAAGCGCGATCGGCACGACAAAAAGATTGATGAGCACAAGATAGATCGGGTAGAGCCAGACCGCTCGCCTGATTTCATCTTCATTGTTGTTCTCGACGACAGCGACGTGGAATTGTCGCGGCAGCATGATGAAAGCCACGAATGAGAGCAGCGTCATCGCAATCAGCGTGTCGAGACGCGGCTCCCGGCTGAAGATGGTCGCCGTCGATGGCCGCTGCATCGCTTCGTTGACCAGCGCGAATGGGCCATCGAACATCCAGAACGTCACGAAGACGCCGACCGCAAGGAATGCCACGAGCTTCACGATCGATTCCGCCGCCACGGCAAGCATCAGGCCGTCCTGGTGCTCGGTTGCGTCGATGTGGCGGGTACCGAAGAGAACGGCGAATGCGGCCATCGAGAGCGCAACGAAGAGCGCAATATCGCCGAATAACGGACGGCTGGCGTCATTGCCGGCCGCGACATGCGCGAGGATCGTTTCGAGGGAGGATGAAACCGCTTTGAGCTGCAGTGCGATGTATGGGATGGTGCCGACGATCGCGATCAGCGCGACGGTGGCAGCAACCGCCTGGCCCTTTCCGTAACGGGCGGCGATGAAGTCGGCGATCGAAGTGATGTTGTGCGCCTTCGCAAGGCGCACGATCCGAATCAGCAAAGGACTGAACAGCCCGATCATGAGGGCCGGGCCGATATAAATGGTAAGGAAGTCGAAGCCCGTGCGTGACGCGAAACCAACAGATCCGAAGAACGTCCACGATGTGCAATAGATTGCCAGTGACAGCGGATAGATGAGGGCACCAGTACGGCCACTGCGACCGAGGCCGCGCGTGCGGTCGCCGTAGCTCGCAATCAGGAACAGCAACCCGATATACGCAAGCGCGACCGCAATGACGGCCCAATCTTGAAGCATGAACTCTCCGGAACGCACTCAATCTCGTCCGGTGATGATTTTACCGGTCCTATGGATATTCGAACACCCCACCTGAGTTCCTGCAGATGGCCCCGTACAAGGAGAAAGGGCTGCAATGCCCTGATTTTCTGCAGTTAACGGTATTTGACGTAAACGCGACTGCACGGCATTGATCTCCGAAAATGAGCCGCGATGCAGGTGCGTCCGGCTTGCCGAAAGCCCCGCCTTGTCTGCAACACCTTCAAGTCCTGGTTTCGTCGCCCTCCGTCGTCTCTCGGAAACGCTTGCGATTGCTGCAATTGGGGGCAGTGCGCTCGGACTCGTGGGGGTTCCGGCCGGCTGGCTTTCTGGTTCGATTCTCGCAGTTGCCGGTGCTGCGATTGCCGGCCGGCCGATGCTGATCCCGGCAACACTGATGCGTGCGATCTTCGTCTTGATCGGCACGTCACTGGGCGCAGTAGTGACCCCGGAAACGTTGCACGGAATGGCGACCTATCCGCTCAGCATTGCGGTTCTCATTCTCGCGATGGCGGTCATTTCCGTCGGCGGCGCAGGCTATCTGCGCCTTGTTCACCGGTGGGGAACCGTCGATTCCTACCTTGCGGCAGCACCGGGCGGCATGTCGCAAGTTCTCGCGCTCGGCGCCGAACTTGGCGGCGACCTTCGCGCGATCGCAATTGTCCAGAGCATCCGGGTCGTCGTCATCGCAGTTGGCCTGCCAACCGGACTGTCATTGCTCGGTCTGGTCGGTCATGCGCCGCCAAGAATGACGGGTACGCTCAGTCTCGATGTCCTCGACGAGCTGACTATCCTGCTTGCGGCCTCGACCGTGGTTGCCGTCATCGCCCATCGAATGCGTTTTCCAGGCGGGTTGCTCTTTGGCGCCATGCTCACCTCCGCGATCCTCCACGGGAGCGGGCTGATCCATGCGGCTATACCGTGGTGGGTGGCAAACACGGCGATGGTCGCGATGGGCGCGATTACCGGCTCGCGTTTTGCTAACACGTCGCCGCGGATGCTGATGAATTTCGTCGCAGCCGCCTTCGGCTCTTTCGCGGTGGCGGTTGCGATTTCCGCAGTTTTCGCGACGATCCTTATCAGCCTGCTATCATTGCGCGCCGCCGAGGTGATGATCGCCTTTGCGCCGGGTTCGGTTGACGCCATGATGCTGCTGGCGCTCGCGCTCAGTCTGGATCCGGTTTACGTTGGCGCGCACCACTTAACGCGCATCTTCTTCGTGTCGCTGACCATGCCGCTACTCGCGCGCTATAACGCCCGGGCGCGAAAGGCGACAGGTGAAAGCACGAAACGGCCGGAAAGGCCGCCGCCATTCCAAGATTGAGAAATAAAACGGATTTATTCCGCTGCAGCGGCCTGCTGGCCCCGGCGCAATCCGAGCCGGTCCCAGACTTCGACCAGCGCTTCAGCAAGCGCATCGACCAGCACGTCGTCATGGTACGGCGAGGGTGTGATGCGAAGACGTTCCATGCCGCGCGGCACTGTCGGATAGTTGATCGGCTGGATATAGACGCCGTGCTCTGCAAGCAGCAGGTCGCTTGCCGCCTTGCACTTCTCCGGATCGCCAACGAGCACCGGCACGATATGTGTTGTGCTCGGCATCACCGGCAGACCCGCCGCGTTGAGCACAGCCTTTACGCGTGCAGCGCGTTCCTGATGCCGCTCGCGCTCCCAACTCGATGTCTTGAGATGGCGGATCGCCGCTGAGGCCGCGGCACAGATCGCGGGTGGCAACGCTGTAGTAAAAATGAAGCCCGGTGCATAGGACCGCACCGCATCGACCACTTCCTCGTTGGTCGCGATGTAGCCGCCTAGGCAACCGAATGCCTTGGCAAGCGTGCCCTCGATCACGTCGACACGTCCCATCGCGTCGTCGCGATCGCAGATACCGCCGCCACGCGGTCCGTACATGCCGACCGCGTGCACTTCATCGCAGTAGGTCATCGCGTTATAGCGCTTGGCAAGGTCGCAGATCGCATGCACCGGCGCGATGTCGCCGTCCATGGAGTAGAGACTCTCGAAGACGATCAGCTTCGGCCGCGCCACATCGGTGGTTTTGAGCAACTCTTCGAGGTGCTCAAGATCGTTATGGCGCCAGATTTTTTTCTCGCTGCCGGACTGGCGAACGCCTTCGATCATGGAATTATGATTGAGCGCATCGGAAAGGATCAGGCAATTCGGTAGCAGCTTTGCGATCGTGGCAATTCCGGTTTCGTTCGAGACGTAGCCGGAGGTAAACACCAGTGCGGCCGGCTTGCCGTGCAGGTCGGCAAGCTCTCGTTCGAGCTCGACGAGCGGATGGTTGGTTCCGGCGATGTTGCGTGTGCCGCCGGCGCCGGTTCCCATGCGGGTTGCGGCCTCCACCATGGCGCCGATCACCTTCGGGTGTTGGGCCATGCCGAGATAGTCGTTCGAACACCAGATCACGACGTCGCGCTGGCCTTGTGGGGAGTGCCAGATTGCGTGCGGAAAACGGCCCGCCACACGCTCGAGATCAGCAAAGACCCGGTAGCGCCGCTCGTCCCGCAATTTGCCGAGGGCAGACGCAAAATGACCCTTGTAATCCATCTCTTATTACTTTCTGAACCCCCGCGGAGCCCTCTTTTAGAAGGGTTCCAGCCTGTTTGTCGAGGCGAGATTCGTCGCATTCCAAAGTTGGATATCGCAGGCGGAGGCCGATGACAGGTCTACCGGAACGCCGCAATGTCGAGGTGCCCTCGTAATACGGCGAGCAGCAGTGCTCCGACATGCAGTTGCAAGGTGAAATCCCCGGAAAGAATAAGGGAGGCAAGCTCGTGCGGCGTGGCGGGCTTAACCTCGATTCCTTCTTCCGCGTTGCCCGCGCGTGGACCGGTCTCCACAAAGAATGAATGGATTGTGTTCGACAGGCGGGCGGTGCAAGGGGCATAGCCGCCGAGCGGATATATCGTGTGCGCCGGATAACCCGTTTCCTCGAGCAGCTCGCGACGGCATGAGTCCTCAGGGGGCTCGCCTTGTTCGACCGTTCCTGCGGGAAATTCCCAGGTGAACTTCTCCACCGCCGGCCGGAACTGGCGGACGAGCGGAAACTTTCCATCGGGTGTGCGCGCGACGATTGCAACATAATCGCGTTGGGCGACAGCGTGATACTTTTCGACAGTGCCGCCTGTCTTGAACTCAACGCCGCGCTCGACGATTTCCACCCACGGTGAAACGCGTGTGGCGCGGCGGCTCACGATCTTCGGCCAGGACATTACTGACTCCTCAAATCAGGTCACGGGCTGGCGGCGAACTGTTTCCGCCGAGCGGTGCAGATAGCTTGTGGCAAAAGCGTAAGCGTACCAGCGCAGATAATCGGGCAACCATTTGATGACGCGAAATCGGCTGGTGCCGTGTGTGCGCTCGAACCATTTCGCCGGCACTTCCTCGATGCGCCAGCCGAGACGATGGCATTTTACCAGAAGCTCAATGCTGTAACAGAAGCCGCGCTGCGACTCGATTGGAATTTCGGTCGTGACGCGGCGCGAGAAAAGTCGAAACCCGTTGCTGGCGTCGTGCGTTGGCAGACGAGCAAGGTGATACAGCGTGAAATTGGCACTGCGGACAAGCACAGCCTTGGGCCAGGGGCAACCGACCATTCTGCCGCCGGCCATAAAACGGCTTGCGCAGACGATGTCACATCCGTTGGCCGCTTCATTTACCATCGCGTCTAATATCGCCGCGTTGTAGTCATCGTCGGCTGGGTAAACGACTACGAACGGCGCATCGCTCGACGCAAATCCGGTGAGAATGGCGCCGTGAGCACCACGGCCGCGGTTACGCACGAATTCGATCACCATGTCTCCAAGGGCGTCCCGATTTTGCGTGACTGCAGGCAGTGTGTTGTCGTCCTCGCGGTCGTAGCAGATCAGCACCCGAGACGCCGTTTTCACGTCGTCCGCGATAGCACGCAGGGTTCTGACGATATTGGCCCCCTCGTTGTAAACGGGAATCACGATGTCCAGACGCGGGCGCTCACTTTCGGTCACGGCTTTTCGCCGCTGGTCAGGACGAAGGGACGCAACGGCCTCATGAATGTCAGGTTGAATAACGCCGCATCGATGAAATTATATACCGGCAGCAGCATGCGCACTTGCCCTGACGCGACATAGCGATAGGCGAGGCCAGCCAGATAGTCACTTTCGACGCTAAAGCCTTCATTGCGGAAGATGTCCGCAACACGCCAGGCAAGTATTGGCCGCTCGTTCTCGGTAACGCCAACCGGGCTGTAAAAGGGCGACGACCGGTCGCGATACAGCCACATGAATGGATTCATGCGATTGGGGTCGAAAGCGACAAACCGTCCACCAATCTTAAGCACCCGTTTGACCTCGCCGGCAAGCCTGCGAGGGTCCGGAAAATGGTGAATGAGTCCGCTCAACAACACGCCATCCAGGCTTGCGCTCTCGAACGGCAGATTTTCTGCGTCGCCTTCGACCAGCTCAAGGCCGGGATATTTGCGGCGGCCGAGCTCGATCAATTTAGGGCTGATATCGAGGCCGACACTATGAAACCCTTGCCGCCGGAGCAGTTCGGTGAACACACCTGATCCGCAGCCGAGATCGGCAACCCGCGCACCGTCTGATAGTCCGCTTAACCGCACGAAGGCCGCGATAATCCGTTCGTTAGCCTGCGGTGCGAAGACATCGTATGCATCGTGCTCCGCGTGCGCATCGAAGAACGCGATTTCCTTGTTCTTGTCCTGGGCGCAATTGGGAGCCATCGGCGTGGACCTAGAGCATCCGTGGTTCGGGCAGCGGCGTAATTATTTTTCCACGAAATCCTTTGGCTCTGAGCTTGGGGGCAAGCTCGCCGGCGATGTGCCAGGAAAAGATGACCGCGCAGTCCGGCTGCTCGGCGAAAAGGCGCGCTTCCTCGACGACCGGGATCTGCGTACCCGGCATGTATTTCCCGATCTTCAGAGAGCCCGCGATTTCGCAGACATAGTCGATCACTCCCTCATCGAGCCCGACATAGTTGACCAGTGTGCTCGCCCGAGATGGTGCGCTGATGCCGGCGATGCGCGCACCTCTCTCTTTCAGGTCGTGCAGCATGGCCAGCAGCCGCAGCTTGGAAAGAATGACGTCGCGCCGGAAAGTCTGCAGGCGTCTTGCCATGGCCTCGCCGCGTGGCTCGGCGGCGAGCATGCGGCCAACGCTATCCTGCACCGGGCGGCCGCCCCGGCGCCCCGCGTAGACGCGGATCGATCCGCCATGGCTCGGGATCGGGCGCGCGTGGAACACCTCGAGGTCATGCATCTCCAGCAGGTGTTTGAGACTCGCCAGTGAATAGTACCGCAGATGCTCGTGATAGATCGTGTCGTATTGCAGTGTGTCGAGCAGCGGGATGAGGTAATGCGATTCGGAAATGAAGACGCCGTCCGCCTTGAGCAGCTCGACGATGCCGTCAACGATGGCGTGGACATCTTCCATATGCGCGAAGCAGTTGGCGGCCGTCACTACGCTGGCAGGGCCATGCTCGCTTTTTATCTGGCGCGCCGTGTCCAGTCCGAAGTAACGCTTGATTG
This sequence comes from Pseudolabrys sp., assembly GCA_036557605.1. Taxonomy (GTDB): domain Bacteria; phylum Pseudomonadota; class Alphaproteobacteria; order Rhizobiales; family Xanthobacteraceae; genus Pseudolabrys. The sequence continues at coordinate 120,981 of DATBHE010000046.1, read as the reverse complement.
TCGGGATGCCGCGCTGATTGGCGATGTCACCGACGTCGGTCGGCTCGATGCCGAGGACGCGCTGGCCGCCATTCTTGAAATTCGACAGCAGTGTTCCGTCATTTGAGCCGATGTCGATGACGAGGTCCTTATCGGAAAGCCCGAGCATCGCCGCGCTTTCGTGCTGAAGATCAGCGAAATTGTCGCGCAGCAGCTTTGTGGTCCCGCTGGTGTAGGGATATTCCGGCGGGAAAATAATCACCGGATCCACGGCAAGGCCAAGCTGTACAAGATCGCACTTGCGGCAATGCAGAAGTGTGGTCGGAAACCAGGGCAGCTGGCGCGGCACCTCACCAATCGGCACCATCTGATTGACGGGCGGCATATAGCCGAGCGACAAGACGGTTTCGAGCGGCGCGTGCCCGCACACTTGGCAACACTCGACCGGTACGCTGGCCCCGGTTCCTGCGGCGCGGGCGATTTTGTTTGGACGCTGAACGACAGTCATTCGATATCAGGCTTTCGGCGCGCACTCGGCATTCTGCCGGTACCAGTCGAGCGTCGGCTTGAGACCTTCGCTGAGTGGCACGCGCGGCTTATAGCCGAGCTTTGCCAGTTTCAAAATATCGGGGCATCGCCGTGCCGTGCCGCCAGGCGCCGGGTTTCCGGCGATCAGCTCAATCTCGCGGTCGTATAGGTGGGCGATCCGGTGCGCGAGGTCGGCGATCGTTACCTCTTCCGTGGTGCCGACATGATAGATGCCAAGGTGATCGCCCTTCTCTCGCATAACCATTACCCCGGCAACGAGGTCGTCGATGAAGCAAAAGCTGCGCGTCTCCTTCCCCGTGCCCTGGATTTCCAGGCGAAGAACACCGGAACGCTGTACGCTCGCAGCCGAGTTGAGCCGCAAGGCAAGCTGAGGGATTACATGTTCCCAGCCCATGTCCGGGCCATAGATGTTGTGCGGACGAAAGATCAGCACTCGCTTGAAGAATTTGCGGCCATAGTTAATTGCCATCAGCTCGCTGATCAGCTTGCCGCCGCCGTACGAGTAACGCGGATTGAGCGGATCGGGAATTGTTAGTGGCGTCGTCTCGTCCGTCGGGACAGTGGGTGGCGTCTGATAGACCTCCGAGCTTGATGCAAGCACGAGCGTTCCGATGCCGTGCTTGCGACAAGCGTCGATGACGTTGATCATTCCGCGCACGCCGACGTCGAGAACAAGTTCGGGCTGACTGTAAAAAAATTCCGTGCCATTGACGAAGGCGAGGTGGTGGATTTCGTCCATGCCCCGCGCGGCTTTTTCGACCTCGCCCGCGTTTCGAACGTCGCCGCCGATGAATTCGATTTCTTTGGCGACATTGGCCAGCCGCCGCGGGCTGCCGCGTGAATTGTCGTCGAGCACGCGGACGTGATGGCCGGCTTTGACCAGGGCCTTCACGAGACCAGAACCGATAAAGCCGCTGCCGCCAGTGACGAGGATACGGTTCACGCGCGCACCCGCTCTTTGACGGTATCGCGCGATATATCAACCCATTTGCCCTGCTGGTGGGAACGGCGGGCGGCATCGATGAGCAGCTGCGCACGATAACCTTCGGCAAAGCCGGGCGAAGGTGTCGTTCCGTTTTCGATGGCGTCGAAAAACATCTTCGCAAGGCGCGAGACTGGCGCGATGCGGCCATCCGGATATTTCGCATCAATTGGGTCTTGCACCGGAATGTGCTCCACCGCTGTTGCCGACCGTTTTGCATACAGCAGGCCAAATCCGCGCATGTAGTCCGCCCCCGGATTGTGCAGCACCAACGTGCCGTCTTCGCCGAAAAATTCGATTTTGTGTCCGGCCCCGAGGAAGGAGGCGCAGCTCATCGACAGGCTGACAAGGGGACCGGCGGCGAGCTCCATGCACATCGCCACGGTCGTCTCCAACTCCTTGTCGTCAGGCAATCCGCCGACGCGCGCAGACAGTCCGGCTATCGGTCCACAAAACCATTCAATGTAATGGAAGCAGTGCGAGATAAAATTGCCGAGCACGCCGCCGCCATCGTCGCCGACGGTCTTCCAGTTGCGCATGCGCGTCTGAATGGCCCGGCTCTCGACGTGCCAATGCACGGTCATATGCCGCAGCGCACCGATCGCCTTTGCATCAAGCATCGATTTGGCGTGCTGCCAGGCCATGATCTGATGAAAATTGAAGTCAATCATTGTCGGTTTGCGGCTTTTGGCGGCATGCTCGAGCATGGCGGCCGCAGCGTCGAGATCGCTCGCCAGAGGCTTTTCAGCGAACACCGGTTTGCCAAGCTCGAGCGCATGAATGGCAATCTGTGCCTGCAGGCTCGGCAACGTTGCGATGGCGACCGCCTGCACGTCTTTATCTTCGACCAACGCGCGCCAGTCGCCGTAAGCTTTCGGGATATCGGCGCCGCGAGCAAGTTCGGCGGTCCGCGCGGCGTGGCTACCGGCGAGCGCAACGACCTCGCAGCGCGGATCGGCGCGGAACGCGGGTAGCTGGACTGTGCGTCCGTAGTTGTTCCCAACTATCCCCAATCGGATCACGGCTTGTGGCTCCGCCAGCGACGATTCTGCAATGCCGGCATGGATTTGAGCCAAATCGACATGCTACGCAAGGACGATTTGACGCGGGACCGGGGCGCCTTCCATGACTGCAACGCGCGGAGACGCTGCCGGCGGCATATGGCGAAGGCTGGGCATGTTTGTGCTCGCCGTTTTCGTCATCGGTCTGCCGATCAACAATATCGTCGACTATGTGGCGTTGCTCGCTGTCGCCGCCGCTGCCGCGTGCGGGAACATAAGCGAGCGTCCGCGCGCATGGGCGATCGCGGCGGCATTGGTTGTCTTTTCAATCGTTGGTCAGACGATTTTGTCACCGCCGCGAATTGACGAAGGGCACAACATTTTTCTGCCAAGCCCGGTGCTCGAGCGCTCTTTGCCGGCCGATGTTTATCGGCAGATGCTCGCGGAGTTTGACGCGCAGTACCCCGTCGCCCGGCGTTGCGATCCGAAAACGTTCGGTTGCTGGCAGAATGAAGGTACCCCGAACGCACTATTTGCATTCTCGGCCGACAGCATCTGGCGTAAGTCCGAGGCATCGCGCACGACGTCTACGCTCCAATTCACCGATCCCATCTGGCTGCGGCTCGGGTTCGTCAATGACCTGCGGTACAATTGGACGAGTGATAATGACGTCAAGCGCGCAACACGCGATCGGCGATTCTGGATGGGCTGGCATCGCTGGCATCTCACCATGCCCTGGTTCGAAATGATCAGGCTTCCCGCCGGCTATAGCGGCGGCACCTTGTGTTGGCGCGGCACTGTGATGTGGGAAACCGAGAATGGACACTATGCCCGATGGCCGGGTGAGGGATGCCGCACCATTGAGGCAGCCGACATTGGCCGGCATGTTTTCGGGATTGCAATCGCTCCTGACACGCTGGCAATGCGGATTTCTCCGCCGCTAAACATATGGTTACGCCAGTTTGCGGTCGGGGCCTTGGCTCTTGCCGGGCTCGCCGGCCTTGTCTGGGTCCTTGTCGGGATTCAGGGCCGGCGGTTAGTTTTGACGATCCTTTTCCTTGGTCTATCGGCCCTTGTCATTGCGATCGACGATGCGAGTTTTCTTGGTGGCGTCCGGCCCTTCGACGGCGGCGACGACGGGTTGTTCTATGACGGCGTCGGTCGTGCCATTCTGCAGAAATTATTGCAGGGCGATTTCGCCGGCTTTCTCGAGGGCGGTGAAAATGTCTTCTATTATGGTGGCCCAGGACTGAGATATTTCCGCGCGCTCGAGCACATTTTCTTTGGCGAAAGCTACCTGGGCTATCTTTCGCTCGTCCTGTTATTTCCGTTTCTCATCTACCGGCTGTTCCGCTGGTTCCTGCCTGACGACTGGTCGCTCGTATCGGCATTGATTTTTATCGCCATTCCGGTCGGCATCCTGTTTGGCACGAGCTTCGTGCAATATGCGCAACTCGCGGCACGCGGATTTGCCGATCCGGCCGCATATATACTGTTTGTCGCGGGTATGTTGCCGATCATCGCGACGCCGACAGGCCAGCTGAATTTCATGCCGGCCTTCTTTGGCGCGCTACTGCTTGCGCTTGGAATTTTCATGAAGCCCATTGTGGCGCTTGCCGCCGCAGTCTTGCTCACCGGCGCGGGCATCGCCGCGCTGTGTCAAGGGCACTGGCGTGGGCTCGCCGGGCTGTGTACCGGAATTCTTCCTGTATTTCTCATAGCCCTGCACAATTGGGTCTTCGGCGGTGTGTTCGTATTGTTTAGTGCGAATGCCGGGCAAGCCGACCTGCTTGTGATGCCGCCGTCAGCCTATATCGGTGTCGCGCGCGAGATCTTCAGTCTGGATGTCCAGGGCGAGTTTCTGGCGCGCTTCGTCCGGCAAATTGCGAATTGGCTGAGCGGCCCTGCGCAATCCTATGCCACCATTCCTCTGAACGCCGCCGGCGTGGCCGTGCTCATTTGCGTCGTGGTGCGCGGCCGGCCGTTCGATCCGTGGCTGCGGCTGGTCGGAGCGTCGGCACTCGCACAGCACGCCGCCGCCCTGTTCTATGCGGCAGCCATCGCGCGTTACCACTTTCTCGCCTGGCTGCTGACAATGCTGGTGACCGTTGTCTGGTTTCAACGGGTCGGTCTGAACTGGCTACGGCAGCGCTATCCAGGTCTTTCGGAGCGTCTCAGCACCAATCCCGTGTACCGGTGGCTTGCATCCGGGCTCGCGCGGCTGCAAAAAGTATCGGTATGAGCAAAAAACCCACAGGCATCGCAAACGGCCTCACGAACTATGGCGACCGCGACTTTTCCCTCTACCTGCGCCGGTCGTTCGCACAATCGATGGGCTATTCCCGCCCAATGCTGGAAAAGCCCGTTGTCGGCATCGCCTATACGCCGTCGGGCTTCAACAATTGCCATCGGCACTTTCCCGAATTGCTCGAGGCGGTGAAACGGGGGGTGTTGGCCTCTGGCGCCTTGCCGCTCGAGTTTCCGACCATCTCGCTGGGGGAGGTCTTTCTCAATCCGACCAGCCTCAAATTCCGCAATCTGATGTCGATGGATACCGAGGAAATGGTGCGTGCGCAGCCCATGGATGCGGTGGTGCTGATGGGCGGCTGCGACAAGACGGTGCCGGCGCAGCTCATGGGTGCGGTGTCAGCGGCAAAGCCGGCCATCATGCTGGTGGCGGGGCCGATGATGACCGGGCGCCATCGCGGCGAGCGGCTGGGCGCCTGTACCGACTGCCGCCGCTTCTGGGCGCAGTATCGCGCCGGCAAGATTGACGACAATGAAATTTCCGAAGTCGAAGGACGTCTTGCGACGACTGCCGGTACATGCGCCGTCATGGGGACCGCTTCGACCATGGCCTGTATTGCCGAAGCGCTTGGGATGATCTTGCCGGGGACTGCTGCGATTCCGGCCGTGCATGCCGACCGCCTACGCGCCGCCGAAGCAACCGGTGCCGCCGCGGTGAAGCTGATCGGGTCACAATTGACGCCCGACAAGATCGTTAATCAGAAGTCTGTCGAGAATGCCCTGCGCGTCCTGCTCGCGATCGGCGGATCAACTAACGCCGTCATTCATTTGACCGCGATCGCCGGACGTGCCGGCGTTGCGCTGTCCCTGCCACGGCTCAACGAATTGTCTGAGACGACGCCGGTCTTGGTGAACCTGAAGCCGGTCGGCAACGGCTACATGGAGGACTTTTTCGCGGCTGGCGGTATGGGTGCCTTGCTGCGCGAACTGCAGGATCTGCTGCACCTCGATTGCCAGACCGTGACCGGGGAGACGCTTGGTGAGCGCCTCAAACACGAAGGTGACGGATATTATGTTGATCGCACCATCATTGCCGAGCGCGATAAGCCGCTGGAGCCGAACGGCGGACTGGTGGCGCTGTTCGGCAATCTGGCGCCGCAGGGTGCGATTCTCAAGCGTTCGGCTGCCGATGTGAGCTTGTTCGAGCATGAAGGCAAAGCTGTCGTCTTTTCATCACTTGAAGATCTCGCTGCCCGCGTCGACGATCCGGATCTGCACGTTGATGTCAGGGACATTCTTGTTCTGCAGAATGCGGGGCCACACTCGGCTTCGGCCATGCCGGAGGCTGGATACCTGCCAATTCCCAAAAAACTCGCGGCGAAAGGGGTCAAGGACATGGTCCGGGTATCGGATGCCCGGATGAGCGGCACTGCGTTTGGCACCATCGTTCTGCATGTGACGCCGGACAGCGCGTCAGGCGGCGCGCTTGGGCTCGTCCGCAGCGGCGATCGCCTGCGTCTTTCGGTCAAGCAAAAGCGCATCGATCTTCTTGTCGATGATGCGGAGCTCCAACGGCGGGCGGCGGAGGCAAAACGGACGGCGCAGACTCCATCGCGGGGCTACGGCCGCCTTTATGCTCAGGAAATCCTGGGCGCCGACCAGGGCTGCGATTTTGCTTTCCTGAAACCCAATTGACCGTTCTCGCCGGAATAAGGCTGAAGTGGCGGGCACGCATGTTCACTCATGTGTAGCGTTAATATCGATTAACTCTCACTTGTCTCGAAATTTAACGAGACGCGAGAATTACTCGTCCACAATTGCCGAAACATCCGCAATTTGAGTTCAATGCGTCCACCCGTTCCGGCGCAGGCCATGTTTCGAGCGTTGCGAGAGTTCAGGGCGTACCGGGACTGGCGTTTGATTGCATTCGCCGGACCGCTCGGCGCCATTGCAGGTCTGGCGGCGACGGGATTCGTCGATTACGGCACCGCAGTCTCGATGCCATTCGCGCTCGCAATGCTTGCTATTGCAATCGGCCTTATTGCGTCAATTCTGACATGGAAAATCCAGAGCAAGAGCGGCACACAAGTTCTGCATCTTGACGAGGCGCTCAACAACATGAACCAGGGTCTGTGCATGTTCGATGCGCAGAACCGCCTGGTCGTGTGGAACGACCGATACCGCGACATGTACAGCATACATCCACGCCGCATCTGGCGTGGCTGCACCGTTCGTGACTTGCTGGATGCCCGTATTGCGGCAGGCACATTTCCTCTCGATCCGCAGCAATACGATCTCGATCTGCAGGCGGTCCTCAAGCAGGGGAGGGCGTTTACCCTCAACGTGAATCTGGCAGATGGCCGCACGGTTGCCGTCGTGAACCAGCCGATGCAAAGCGGCGGTTGGGTGGCAACCCATGAGGATGTTACCGAGCGCCGCCGCGCCGAGCAGGATCTCGAGCGCACGCGTGTATTCCTCAATACGATTATCGAGCATGTGCCATCGCCGATCATCGTGAAGGACGCCCCTGGCTTGCGCTATCTGCTAATCAACCGTGCCGCTGAGAAATATCTCGGGATCGACCGGGGCGCCATGCTCGGGAAGACGACTGCGCAAATCATGCCGCAGGGGAGTGCTGAAAAGATCGAAGCCGAAGATCGCAAGCTGATTGCATCAGGTGAGCCGGCATTTCTCGACGAGCATTCTGTGGTCACGCCGGGGAACGGGACGCGATTTGTCACCTCGATGCGGCTTCCGGTGAAGTCGCCGGATGGTACGCCTCAATATCTGATCAGCGTCATCAACGACCTCACCGAGCGCAAACGCAGCGAGCAGCGCATCGAGCATATGGCTCAGCACGACTCGCTGACGGATCTGCCGAATCGGGCAGCATTCAATCATTGCATTGCCGCCACGATAGGGCACGCCTCGGTTGCAGGCGAAAGTTTTGCGCTGCTTTGCCTGGATCTCGATCGCTTCAAGACGGTCAACGACGTGTTTGGTCATGACATCGGAGACGCGTTGCTGCGCGAGGTGGCACGGCGGCTTGAAACGGCATGTCAGGGTGCTTTCATCGCGCGGCTTGGCGGCGACGAGTTTGCCGCGATCACGCCGACCGGAATTCGCCCGGCGGCGGCCGAAACGCTGGCGGAACGGCTGTCCGCGGCGGTTGATTCTGACATTGAGATCAATGGAAATGCGCTGCGGATCGGGCTCACCATCGGAGTCGGTGTGTATCCGCAGGACGGCATCGATGCGCCAACCTTGATTGCGAACACCGAGGCCGCGCTCTTCAGGGCCAAATCGGAGGTACGCGGATCGGTCCGCTTCTTCGAGATGTCGATGGACAAGCAATTGCGCGACAAAAGAGCACTGCAGCAGGATCTGCATTCGGCGATTTCGCGTGACGAGTTGGCGTTGCACTACCAGCCGCAGGCCCATATCGATGGCGAAATCACCGGCTTCGAGGCGCTCCTCCGCTGGCACCATCCGCGGCACGGCCTCGTGCCCCCGAGCACTTTTGTGCCTCTCGCGGAGGAAAGCGGCCTGATCGTCCAGCTTGGCGAATGGATTCTGCGAAGCGCCTGCCGCGAGGCCGCATCGTGGCCGCGGTCGCTGCGCATCGCGATTAACCTCTCACCGGTGCAATTCCGGCACGGCGATCTGCCACGGCTCGTGCATCAAATTCTGATCGAGACTGGCCTTTCACCGTCGCGACTTGAGCTTGAAATAACCGAAGGGGTCCTCATCGATGATTTCAGCCGCGCCGTTTCGGTCCTGCGTCGGTTGAAAAGTCTGGGCGTGCGCATCGCGATGGACGACTTCGGCACGGGCTACTCGTCGCTTTCATATCTGCAGTCGTTCCCGTTCGACAAGATGAAGATCGACCAGGCTTTTGTCGCCAATCTCGGTCACAGCCAGCAAGCCACCACGATCATCCGCGCGGTGATGGCGCTGGGCCGCGGGCTCAACCTTCCAGTTGTCGCGGAGGGCGTCGAAACTGAAGAGCAGCGCCGGTTCCTCGCAGCCGAGCGCTGCAGCGAAATTCAGGGCTATCTTGTGGGAAGGCCAAAGCCGATTGACGACTACGCGCACGCCGTCGGCCGCGTGCAGCAAAAGCATTTCCCGGTCAGGATTCTCGCGGCTGGCTAGCTGGCCTGTTGGCTTGATCGATTACGGGACGATATTTCCCGGTCCGGCTTTCGCCGTGGTGGATTAAGACGCGCTATTGCTTCCGAGAGGTCATCCTGGAGATATGGCTTGGTTAGCTTCGGCAGGCCGATGTCGTCGCCTCGTACTCTGTCGGCATAGCCGGTTGCGAGTAGCACCGGAATGTCGGGCCATTCGTCCTTCATTGCTTTGGCCAGCTCGACGCCGGTCATGTGGGGCATGGCCTGGTCGGTGACGACAAGATCGATACAATCGTCCTGGCGTAGAATTTCGAGTGCTTCCTTTCCGGAATAGGCCTCGACCACCGTATGGCCCAGATCTTCAAGCATGGCGACCGTATTCATCAGCACCAGGGCATCATCATCCACTGCCATAATCCTAAGCGGGCGGAGCGGCGTTGTGGTCCTCGCATGAACGGAGCTGATCGGATCCGCCGAAGTCGTGGCAACCGGCAGCCAAAGCTCGGCGGTCGTACCCTTATTTTTCTGACTATGCAGGATCAGTCGGCCGCCGCTTTGTTCGGCGAATCCATGGACCATTGACAGGCCGAGACCCGTGCCTTTGCCGACTCCTTTCGTTGTAAAGAATGGTTCGGTCGCCTTGCGCAAGGTTTCTTCATCCATTCCTTGGCCCGTATCGGTCACGCTGAGACAGATATATCGGCCCGTTTTCAACCCGAAGCTGTTGTCGTCCGCGAGATCTTCTTCCCGAGCGGAGAGAACGATGACGCCGCTTTCCGGCATCGCGTCACGGGCATTCAAGGTGAGATTGAGCAGAGCGAGCTCGAGTTGGTTGGAATCAGCCTCGATCGGAGTGAGGGCGAGAGGGAATCGCGTTTCTATTCCAAGTGATGGACCAACCGATCTTTGCAGCAAGTCCGTCATTCCACGCACGAGCTCGGGAATACCGATCACCTGCTTGTTGAATTCGTAATTTCTCGCGAAGGCAAGCATGCGCTTGGTCAGATTGGTGCCGCGCTGGGCGCCTTGAGCGGCATTTTCAAGCAACGCTATGCTTCTGGGATCGTTCGGCAGCCGCTTGCGCAAAAGTTCGAGGCTGCCCAGGACTGCCGTCAGCAGATTGTTGAAGTCATGGGCGATGCCGCCGGTGAGCTGGCCGATTGCTTCCAGTTTCTGCGACTGGAGCGAGTATTCACGCGCTTTCTCCAGCTGGTCCTGGGCCACCTTGCGTTCGGTAATGTCGCGCGTGATCTTGGCGTAGCCGATCACGCTTCCATCGTCATCACGGATGGCGTCAATGATGACGTGCGCCCAAAATCGCGTCCCATCCTTGCGTACGCGCCAGCCCTCTCTTTCAAAGCGCCCCTCTTTCCTGACGGTCTCTAGCGCGATGGCCGGAATGTTCGCGGCACGCTCCTCCTCCGTATAAAACTTCGAAAAATGCTGGCCGATGATCTCGTCCGGCCGATACCCTTTGATGCGTTGCGCTCCGAGATTCCAGTTGCTCACATTTCCGTTCGGGTCGAGCAGATAAATGGCGTAGTCGGTGACGCCCTGCACGAGCAGACGGAACTGCATCTCCGCCCGGCGAAGAGTCTGCTCGGCGGCCTTGCGCTCGGTCAGGTCGCGGACGATCTTCGCAAAGCCGATGAGGTCGCCGGATGGATGGCGGATTGGATCGATAACGACGTAGGCCCAGAATTGCGAGCCGTCCTTGCGGATATGCCAGCCTTCGGTCTCGAATTTTCCCTCGCGCGCCGCTGTCTCCAGGGCCCGCGCAGGTAGCCCGGCCTTTCGATCCTCTTCGGTGTAAAAGCGCGAGAAGTTGTGGCCGATGATTTCGCTGGCTGTATAACCCTTGAGCCGCTGTGCGCCCGAGTTCCAGCTCGTGACGATTCCCGAGGGGTCCAACAAATAGATGGCGTAGTCCGTAACCGCCTCGACGAGTAGGCGATAACGTTCCCCGTCCGTTAACGACGCTAAATACTCGTTAGCCCGGTCCATAACGCTTAAGCTCGACGCACTCCCCATAGAGACGTGAGAGGACCAGCTAGTCAAACCCGCAACCTCCTCGAAAGGTTCCACATTCCGCGGCGGAGAATGCTTCATGTACCGGCCAAATGAGCTGATTGGACAAGCGACGATGATCCGCAGCAAGATCCGGCATGTCTGTTTCTGGTTGCTAAGCAGGATGGTGCTGCCGGAGTGGATTGAACACTCGACCTCCCCCTTACCAAGGGGGTGCTCTACCACTGAGCTACGGCAGCAAGAGCGCACAGCCACGACAGGTGCGGCGTAAAACGCGGCGGAAACTGCCACACAGGCTGCGGTGACGCAAGGCAACGGCAAAACGTTGCAACGGCACCTAACTGACCGATAATGCGTCCGTGACGGAAAACGACAAAGCAGACAAGCTCACAAAGGCCGGCGGTCGCAGCCAGCGTCTGGCCGCCGAGTTGCGGGAAAACCTGCGCAGGCGAAAGGCGCAGGAACGTGGCCGAAAGGCTCCCGGAATCCAGGAAAGCGTAAAGAGGCCGCCGCAGGGCAAGGAAAATCCCTGAAAAGCTTGAGCTTGCAGGCCGGACTTTCGCCGCAATTCGCCAGCGAGGTGCCGGGTGGGCCGCGAAAAGACTTGCGCGGCGGCAATAGTGGTTCCTACATCGGCTCACAGGCGCGGTTTTGGGGGCGGGCGGCATGGATCGAATAAGGATCATTGGCGGGCAGCGGCTGAGCGGCGCGATTCCGATTTCGGGAGCAAAAAACGCCACGCTTCCGCTGATGATCGCGAGTCTGCTCACCGACGAAACGCTGATCCTCGAAAATGTTCCGCGGCTGGCCGATGTCGGGCAGCTCCAGCGTATCCTGGGCAATCACGGCGTCGACGTCATGATTGCAGGGAAGCGGGCGGGAGATGATCCCAATCACGGTCGTACCATTCATATTGCCGCAAAGCACATCGTGGACACCACGGCGCCCTATGAGCTCGTCTCGAAGATGCGCGCGAGCTTCTGGGTTGTTGCGCCGCTCGTCGCCAGGATGGGCGAGGCCAAAGTTTCGATGCCGGGCGGCTGCGCCATCGGCACTCGTCCGGTCGACCTGCTGATCATGGCGCTGGAGAAACTCGGCGCCGACATCGACACCGAGGGCGGTTACGTCATCGCGCGTGCAAGAAAAGGTTTACGCGGCGGCGAAATCGTCTTTCCGAAAGTGACGGTCGGCGGCACGCATACCGCAATGATGGCGGCCTCGCTCGCCGATGGCACGACAGTGATCGAAAATGCCGCGCGAGAACCGGAGATTGCGGACGTCGCCGATTGCCTGAACAAAATGGGCGCGAAAGTTTCGGGCGCCGGCACGTCACGCATTATCGTCGAAGGCGTCCCAAAGTTGCATGGCGCCCGCCATGCCGTGCTTCCCGACCGAATAGAGGCCGGTACATATGCAATGGCCGTCGCGATGACCGGCGGCGATGTCCTGCTGCAGAATGCACGCCCCGAATTGCTGCAGGCGGCGCTCGATGTGCTTGCCAAGACGGGCGCTGAGGTGATGCCGACCAACGAAGGGATCCGCATTGCCCGCAATGGCGCAGGGCTGGCGCCTGTTGAAGTCATTACTGCGCCGTTTCCTGGTTTCCCGACCGACCTGCAGGCGCAGCTGATGGCCCTGATGACCCTCGCCAAAGGCACCTCACATATTACCGAAACGATTTTCGAAAACCGCTTCATGCACGTGCAGGAACTGGTGCGACTCGGGGCTCGCATCCATCTCGATGGCGAGACCGCGATGATCGAAGGTGTCGATCGCCTCAAGGGGGCTCCAGTGATGGCAACCGATCTGCGCGCCTCGGTGTCGCTGGTGATCGCCGCGCTCGCCGCCGAAGGCGAGACCATCATCAATCGCGTCTACCATCTCGACCGCGGCTTCGAGATGCTTGAGGATAAACTCGCCCGTTGCGGCGCTGCGATCGAGCGCCTCAGCGCGTAACGTTCCTTCGCACGTTCTCACGGACCGGCAAATTCTTTTCCTGCATTCTTGTTTGTGGGTTCCCGCTTCGAGGGAATGAGCAGCGACAAACTCGGCAAGGACTGATTAAAATGTGTACCTCTTATCGAGAAAGGAATCGCTGTGGCTGAGATCAAGGTCATGAGCGCGGGCGCGGTGAAGACGATGGTCGCGGCGTTGGGTGCGGAGTTTGAACGCGAGAGCGGCAACACGCTCAATCTGAATTTCGGCACAGCCGGTTCGCTGCGCGAGCGCATCAAGGGTGGCGAAGTCGCCGACCTTATCGTGTTGTCCGAGTCAGCCATCGCCGAGCTTGCCGAACAGGGCCTTCTCGTCTCCGGCACGGTGACCGATCTCGGGCGGACCGTCAGCGGAGTCATCGTGCGCGATGGTGCTGCCGAGCCCGATATTTCCACCCCCGAAGCATTCAAGCAGGCCTTGTTGCAGGCCCGATCAGTTGCCTACACCGACCCCAAGGCCGGCGGCTCCGGCGGGATCATGTTCGCGGCCTTGCTGCAGAAACTGGGCATCGCCGACGAGGTGAATAAAAAAGCGGTTCTGGGGAAAAGCGGTCACGACGTGGCGGTATCGATTGCCGAAGGCAGGGCGGAGCTGGGAACGACCTTCATCAGCGAAGTTCTTCCGGTGCGCGGTGCAAAGGTGGTCGGCCCTTTGCCGGGCCCTTTGCACAATACCAACACCTATACGGCCGCGGTGCATGCGAGCGCCTCTTCGCGTGCCGGCGCCGAGGCCTTGCTGCGCAAACTCACAGATATCGGCACGCGCGCCCGCTGGACTGCGGCCGGACTGGAGCCGGCGTTCTAGCCATCTTGCGCGCAGGCAAAGGCCTGCCTAATTAGCGGCGAGAGGGGAAGCGCGAACACCATGGACCAGATCAAATTCGTGATCCTCGATGAAGAGGATCTTGAAGTTGCCTCCGCCCACCTCCAGGACGCGGTCGTCCGTGTCTCGGACATCCTCTGGCGGCCACGGGAAAGACGGCTCGTCGTAGCCCTGAACCGCTTCGATTGGGAAGGCGCGCAAGGTGACAATCCGGAATTCAGGCGGCGCCGGGCGGCCCTGCGCTTCGAGCGCGTTCTGGCCTGCAAATGCCGGCAGGTCGATCCCACGCACAAAGATGAGGTGCTCAATCTTTTGGCCGTCGAATTCAGCGAGACGGAGCCGCCGTCCGGCGTCGTTCTGCTTGAGTTCTCAGGCGGCGCGACGTTGCGGCTGGAGGTGGAGTGCCTCGAGGCCGAGCTGGCCGACCTCGGTCCGACCTGGACTACCGGCCATTGCCCGGCCCACGTCAATGTCGAAGAGAGCCAAGCAAAATCTCGCCGGGCGTGATTAACTCTTTTTCCGTATTCGCAAGGGTTGACGCCAGCACGCGCATCACCCATTGACCTTGTCGACCGGGCCGCCCCGGCAGGATCAGGTCATGCCGATTCGTCTTGACAGTCAAAGCGCGGATTTTGCGGACAGGTTTCGCCATCTGCTCGTGCTTAAACGCGAGACCACGGAAGATGTCGAGCAATCCGTCCGCAGCATCATTGCGGACGTCGTGAAGCGCGGCGACCGTGCTCTGTTCGACTTGACCGCGAAGTTTGACCGCATCGATCTTGCGAAAGCCGGCTTGCGAGTCGCAGCGGAAGAGATCGCTGCCGCGGAAAAATCCTGCGACGGCAGCGCGGTGGCGGCGCTGCAGCTCGCGCGCGACCGTATCGAAGCTTATCACCGCCGGCAGAAGCCCGATGACGATCGCTTCACCGACCCCCTCGGCGTCGAAATGGGGACGAAGTGGACTGCCATCGAATCCGTCGGACTCTACGTGCCGGGCGGCACAGCGGCCTATCCATCGTCCGTCCTCATGAATGCGGTGCCGGCCAAGGTTGCCAGAGTTTCGAGGCTGGCGATGGTCGTTCCGGCGTCCGCCGGCAAGCTCAACCCCCTGGTGCTGGCGGCGGCGCGCATTGCCGGCGTCGACGAAATTTACCGCATCGGCGGCGCCCAGGCGGTTGCGGCGCTCGCCTACGGTACCGAGAGCATTGCACCGGTTGCCAAGATTGTGGGCCCTGGAAATGCATATGTCGCGGCAGCCAAGCGGCTGGTGTTCGGCAAAGTCGGGATCGATATGATCGCGGGCCCGTCCGAGGTGCTGATCCTCGCCGACAAGACTGCCAATGCCGACTGGATTGCCGCCGACCTGCTCGCACAGGCCGAGCACGATGAGAGCGCGCAGTCGATTTTGATAACCGACGATGCCGGTCTGGCCGACCGGGTCGAAAGGTCCGTCGGAGCGCAGCTCAAGACATTGCCGCGGGCGAAAGTTGCCGAGGCGTCGTGGAAAAATTTCGGCGCCGTGATTGTCGTGCGCCGTCTGGACGACGCCGTTGCGCTGGTCGATCAGCTCGCGCCTGAGCATCTCGAAATTTTGGCCGATGATCCGGAGCGGCTGGTGAAGCGGATTCGCAATGCCGGCGCGATCTTCATCGGCGCGCACACGCCGGAAGCAATCGGCGACTACGTCGCAGGATCGAATCATGTGCTGCCCACGGCGCGCTCGGCACGCTTTTCGTCGGGTCTTGGCGTGCTCGATTTCATGAAGCGCACATCCCTGCTTAAATGCGGGCCGGAGCAGCTGCGCGCGCTCGGACCGGCGGCGGTCGCACTCGGCGAGGCGGAGGGTCTGGACGCGCATGCGCGGTCGGTTCTTATTCGCCTTAACCAAAAATGAGCGCGGCAAAATCAGCGCCAGCAGGAATGAAGCGGCGGCTCGTCGGTGTTTTTCTCGATGAAGAATCGATCGGCCGCTCCAATCCGGACGTTGAGCATGAGCGGCAGGTCGCAATCTATGATTTGCTCGAGCAGAATTCCTTCGCGCCGGTCGGGCATGAAGACGGTCCTTACACGCTGCATCTGAGTATCAATGGCAATCGCCTGGTGTTCGATATCCGCCAGGAGGGTGGATCGCCGGTGGTCGCGCATCTGTTCTCGCTCACACCGCTGCGTCGAATCGTCAAGGACTACTACATGATCTGCGACAGCTACTATCAGGCGATCCGCACCGCAACGCCTGACAAGATCGAGGCGATCGACATGGGCCGCCGTGCGGTCCACAACGATGGCTCACGTATTTTGATGGAGCGGCTCAAGGGCAAGGTAACTGTCGACGCCGACACCGCGCGCCGCTTGTTCACGCTGATCTGCGTGCTGCACTGGAAAGGCTGAGGAACAGCGAACGTATGACAGCGCCCGAGCGCCCGTCGCGTCCTCACGCGGTGCTCTTCGCCTGCGGCATGAACGCCGTGCGCTCGCCGATGGCCGCCGCGTTGCTTCAGCAGATGTTCGGTACAAGCCTCTATGTCGGCTCGGCCGGTGTACAGAAGGGCGACCTGGATCCGTTCGCAGTCGCCGCGATGGAAGAGATCGGAATCGATATTGCGCGGCACAAGCCGATCACGTTCGAGGAGCTCGACGATCTGGAAGGGCTCAATTTCGATCTGATTGTGACGCTCTCTCCGCCGGCTCACCATCGGGCGCTGGAATTGACCCGGGCGACACCGGTCGAAGTGGAGTATTGGCCGACCGTCGATCCGACCGGCGTCGAAGGCAACCGTGAGCAGCGCCTGAACGCATACCGCGAGGTCCGTGACCAGCTGACGGCGCGTATTCGTGAGCGTTTTGGACGCCCCGGCGGCGGCAACGAATAGGCCATCCCTGATCGTGTCGGGTTGTGAAAAAAGACCTGTTCCGCTAGGTTCCGCGCCCTTGTAAGTTTTTTCCTCCAGGCATCCATTTCAGTTCCGGGCAGATGATCGGCCGTCCCAAATTCGTGCTTGCTTCCGGCTCGCCGCGGCGGCTTGCGCTCATTAATCAGGCTGGCATCGAGCCGGACGCGCTCAAACCTGCCGATATTGATGAAACACCGCATCGCGGAGAAATTCCGCGTGCTTATGCAACGCGGCTGGCGCATGCCAAGGCCACGGCGGCATTGGATAATGTGAAGCTCGACGACGCGCTGCGCGGCGCCTATGTGCTGGCCGCCGACACTGCGGTCGCCGTCGGACGGCGCATTTTGCCGAAAGCGGAATTGCTCGACGAAGCGGCGCAGTGCCTGCGTCTTCTCTCGGGCCGCAATCATCGCGTTTACACCGCGATCTGCCTTGTGACCCCGAAGGAGGCTTTCCGCCAGCGCCTGGTGGAGACGCGCGTGCGTTTCAAGCGCCTGTCCGAGGAAGATATTGAAGCCTATCTCGCTTCCGGGGAATGGCGCGGCAAGGCCGGCGGCTATGCGGCGCAGGGCATCGCCGGAACGTTCATCGTCAAGATCGTCGGTTCCTACACCAACATCGTCGGTCTGCCGCTTTACGAGGTCATGACGTTGCTGGGTGGGGAAGGCTATCCCATACGGTTTGGCTGGCTGAATACCGTCTGAACGATTACGTGAGCTTTGTTCGAACAACGGGAAGTTCCGTTCTGCACATGAATGAAATCGACCGCAGAACATCCGCGGTGCGATCCTGTCCGATTTGCGGCAAGCCCGTCGAGCCGGCATTCAAGCCCTTCTGCTCGAAACGGTGCGCGGATGTTGATCTCAATCGCTGGCTATCGGGCGTCTATGCGATTCCTGCCAAGGACGAAGAAGATGAAGACGGCGAGCGCCCGGCCGAAGGCGAGGCGGGCGACAAATGACTGCGCAAGCCGGGCAGTGGCCCGACCAGCTGTTCGAGGCACTCAAGGATGGCGGCGTGCGTCAGGTCGGATACGTTCCTGACGCCGGCCATGCGCGCTTGATCGATCGCTGTCGCGCCGATGATGACATTCACGACATTGTTCTGACGACCGAAGAAGAGGGCATTGCGCTTGCGGCGGGCGCCTGGCTCGGTGGCCAGCGCGCCGCGCTGCTGATGCAGTCAAGCGGCCTCGGCAACTGCATCAACATGCTCTCGCTCGCGCGCACGTGCCGTTTTCCGCTGCTTATGCTCATCACGATGCGTGGCGAGTGGGAAGAGTTCAACCCGTGGCAGGTGCCGATGGGATCAATCGTCGACCCTGTCCTGAAATTATGTGAAGCCGAGGTCTATCGGATCGGCGAGCCCGGCGAAGTTGCGCGTACGGCTGGGCGCGCCATCCAGCAGGCCTTCGGCGATGAGCGCATCGTCGCTGTGGTGTTATCGCAGCAGCTGATCGGCAGAAAGGTCTGGACGAAATGAGTCTCGAACGCCGAGCCGCCATGGCCGCGCTCGTCCAGGACCGCGATGACGATCTGCTGGTCGTTCCGGGCCTGGGTTCTACGACTTGGGATCTCGCCGCAGCGGGAGACAATCCGCGCAACTTCTATCTCTGGGGCGCGATGGGTGGCGCCGCGATGATCGGGCTCGGCCTTGCGCTGGCGCAGCCGAAGCGGCGGGTTGCGGTGATCACCGGCGATGGCGAAATGCTGATGGGTCTCGGCTCGCTCGCAACCATAGGGAACAAGCGTCCGCCCAATCTTGCGATCATCGTCTTCGACAACGGCGTGTACGGGGAGACCGGTATGCAGCCGAGTCACACGCAGAGCGGCGTCGATCTCGTTCGGGTCGCCGAAGCCTGCGGCATCGCGATTTGCATTGATGTTCGCGACAACGGCGCACTGGCGGATATTGCGGCGCGGCTCAAAAATCTGCGTGAGACGCTGTTCGCGCGCGTTCTGATCGGCGCCGACGAGCCGCCGCGCGTGCTGCCTCTGCGCGACGGTGCGGAGCTGAAAGACCGGTTCCGCGCGGCGCTCGGCCTCAAGCCGTGAGCTGCTCTGCGGCGCGGGCGCGCTTCTGGACAGCGTGGAGTCGAGCCTCTATAACGCCCGCGCTTTGCTGAGCGGTCCCTACGGGCCGTCCCGGCGCCCAGGTAGCTCAGTTGGTAGAGCACGTGACTGAAAATCACGGTGTCGGTGGTTCGATTCCGCCCCTGGGCACCATTCACTTCAGCGCCTTCTGAATTTTCAATCGCTTAGGAATGCAGTTGCCCCACGGATCTCTGCTTTGCAGAGAAGAGGGGCAGTTTGTTTAATTTTTATTTTCGTCAAAACGCGCCATCGCTTCTGCCGCCAGCACTTTTGGCGCACGCTGCGAGTGTGGCGCACGACTTCTTTGAAGTGGTGTGGCCGGCCACGGCCGTGATTTCGCTTTCGCCAGCTTCGAGTTTGGCGAGTCGCGCCGCGGCCGCCTTGCGCAGGCCGTGCGCCGAGTAATGTGGCAGTTTTGCTTCATTGCATCGCTCGCGAAACCAGTTGCCAAAGCCGTTAGCCGTAAACGGTTTGCCGAAAGCCGTGACCAGAAAAGTCAGTTAGCCGGAGGGGGTGGTAGAGGGGAGAGTACCGCGTGCTGACCGAACCCAGTTCCCATGGACCGCCGCTTCTGAGGCGCCCCCGGAAGGGTTAGAGCAGGGCAAATAGGCACGGTTGGGGCGATCCGAATTGACCCGTCAGGCGCAAGTAATTGATTTTTTGTTCCTATTTAGACTTGCAATGGCACGACATCATAAACTTGAACTTATGCGACATTATTTACTTGTAAATATACAACATTATATACTCGCAATAATACGGCATCTAAAACTTGTAACTGCCCGGTGAAGACCGACATGGCTACGCCTCAAGAAAAACTTGCCCACTCCCTTGCCAGCCTCAAGGAGCTGCAAAAGGACGGTCGGCGCGTATTCCAATCACGCGAGCTGAGCCGCACGGATCGGGAGCGGCTGGTTCAGCAAGGATTCCTTCGCGAGGTTATCAGGGGCTGGGTCATTTCAACCAGTCCGGATACGAAGACCGCGGACACTACGCCCTGGTACGCGTCGTTTTGGGACTTCTGCGCGCGGTATTGCGCCGACCGCTTTGGTACGGACTGGCACTTGTCCCCGGAGCAGTCATTTCTCCTGCATGCCGAAAATACCCTGATCCCGGCGCAGGTCGTGATCTATAGCCCAAAGGGCACCAACAACACTGTAGACCTGCTGTTCGGCACCTCGCTGTATGACCTGAAGCAAAAAGAAATGCCGCCGGCTGCCGATCTTGTCGAAAAAGACAATCTGCGACGCTTTAAGCCCGCAGCAGCTCTTGTGCGCGTGCCGGCAGGATTTTTTGCGCAGCATCCGATAGAGGTGCAGGTCATACTGACTGCTACGAAAGACCCATCGGAAATTCTCAGCCGCCTATTGGATGGTGGCCAGTCTGTAGTCGCCGGCCGGATAGCGGCGGCCTTTCGGCGCGTCGGCAGGGCCGACGCCGCTGACGATATACTAAAGACGATGAAAGGGGCTGGATACGACGTACGCGAAACTGATCCGTTCGATTCCGGTCAGACATTCGGAATCCTGAAAGCCGGAACGGCTCCGATCGTAGGGCGCATCGGTGCCCTTTGGGATTCATCACGTAATGCCGTCGCTGCCTCGTTTCCGAAGGCCCCCGGTCTACCCGGTAACAAAGACGCATATCTTCAGTTCGTCGAGGATATTTACCAGAGCGACGCGTACCATTCTCTTTCCATTGAAGGATACAGCGTTACGCCCGAACTTATTGATCGGGTCAAAGCCGGAAACTGGAATCCAGAACAAAACGAAGCGGACAAGAAAAACCGCGATGCGCTGGCGGCGCGCGGCTACTGGCAAGCGTTCCAGCAGGTCAAGAAGTCCGTTTCAGAAATCATCAATGGCACTGCGCCCGGCGCGCTGGTTCGCACATCCCATCGGGACTGGTATCGCGAGCTATTCCAGCCAATGGTTGCCACAGGCTTGTTGCGGGCCGGGGCGCTCGCAGGTTATCGGCAACATGCGGTCTATCTGAGAGGATCGCGACATGTGCCGACGCGATGGGAGTCGCTGCCTGATGCGATGAATACTCTGTTTGATCTTCTTGAATCCGAAAAAGAAGCATCAGTGCGCGCCGTCCTCGCTCACTGGCTGTTCGGCTACATTCATCCGTATATGGACGGCAATGGACGCATGGCGCGGTTCCTTATGAACGCCATGCTCGCCTCCGGCGGGTATCCATGGACCGTTATTCGCGTGGAGGATCGTGAGAAATATCTGAAGGCACTAGAAAGCGCGAGCGTAGGAAATGACATCAAGCCGTTCGCGACGTTCATTGCCGAACGGGTGAAGTGGTCTACGGAACAGGCTGCCAAACAAGCCAAGAAGTGACCGCGGTTTTGCAGTGACCGGTTGAACTCACCAACCAGAGCGAACACTCGCGACCTACCACGTGTGCGATAACAATCCGCCAGCGGCGAGTACGATCAGGATTGCGTGGCGCGAAATAGCTTCGCAAATTCGTCGAGTTCGGGATCCGAAACGTCAGACACCGCCCAATAAGAAATGCCATTCGTGACCCAATGGACGATATTATATCCGTTATCGACGCTGACTGATGGACCCGAGGTTGCCTTGCTGGCATTAGGGACCGCCGTAAGACTGATGATGTGTTTGCGACGACCATAGACCAGAGTCGGAACGGGCCGACCGGCCACGATGTCGATTCGCCCGCCGATCAGAGGAAATCCGGCATTGGTAAGATCAGCGACATGCGGGGCTTCGACGACTCGGCCGTTAAACCAAGGCTTAACCGTGTGTCTTTCGCTGGATGCAACGTCCGCCGGTTGCGGCGCCATCAAGGCTCGGATGTGACCTGCGACAACGGCGTCTTCCATTGTTTGTGGGGCCTTTGAGTCGAGGAAGAGCCAAGTAGAACTACCCGTGACAAGGACAGCCAATGCAACTGAAGCGGCGAGCGAGCGCCAGCTCGGATGCGAATTTTCCTGTCGCAGACCAATTGTCTTTTCAATCCGCCGCTGAAGAGTAGGAGGAATCGGATCGCGAGGCAGGTTCTGCTGTACCGCGTCGCGCAACGCAATTATTCGATCTCTTTCGGCCGCAAGCTTTGGATCGGCAGCAATCTTTTCTTCGATACTGAGGGCGGTGGTCAGGTCAAGCTCGCCATCCATATAGGCATGCACGAGCTGGATCGAATTATCTGACGACGACGATGAAATTGAATTCGTCATAATTTGTTTCTTTCGATCATATCATTAAGCTGATCGCGCGCCCGCGACAGACGCGACATGACCGTACCGATAGGGACGCCGGTGATTTCCGCAATTTCCCGATAATTGAGACCCTCAACCTCGCGCAAAGCAAACGTCTCACGATAGGGCAGCGACAATGACCCGATAGCCGCCTCAAGTCGGGCGCGGTCGGTCTTGGCAATGAGCGCGGTTTCCGGTGTGTCAGCATCTTGTTCGCTGAATTTCGCTTGTTTCGCTTCGACCGCAGCTACATCGACAACTGAAATGAGTGCGGTTGGGCGGTTCTTGCGCAACCAAGTGCAGGCAGTGTGATGGACAATCGTCAGTAACCAGGCGCGCGCATTTATGTCGGCAACACCGTTGATGCCACGAAATGCCCGCAGGCAAGCTTCTTGGACGATATCCTCGGCATCGATGTGACTGCTGGCTATGGACCGGGCGAGCCTGTAGGCGTGCGAAAGATATGGGGTAATCAGTTTGGCGAAACGCGCCTTTTGGTCCTCTTCCGCCCCCACTCGGATCCCCGTTCATATTCGGACTTTGGAATAGAATACAAATTTTATGGCGCGTACAAAAGTACGTCTGCACCAACAAATCGTCTGGCTGATTGCAACGCACTATAGCCGACCGATCTAACGTGGCCGGCAATGGCCCGAAGGGCGGGCCGCTAGCGGATACTGAAGGGCGAACGTTCGTCATAAAGCTAAAGACCAGCTACGTAAGCCGTTTATTCCGGACAATTTTCGAGATTATAGCGAGGCTCTATCCATTCCTCAGGCGTCGGACCACGAAGCTGCATACTGAAAAGCTATAGACCGTTTCTTTCGGCACGCCGACCCGCAAACACAAAAAAATTCGGCCGTCGGGAATAAATTTTGACGGTCGCAGAGTCGTTAGCAACGAAATGCCGCTGGTTGTCGGCGCGCGTCTCATGCTTGGGGGCATCGCCGGCAAATACAGGCGGACTTAATCCAGCTTTGCATTTGAATTTCCCAGGGGAGATCGAACATGCAAACCAAACTTGCGAGTCTCGGCCTAATCTCAATCTCTGCGATTATTGCATTGGTGGCTTGGGTAACATCGACAGCCTCACCGGGCCAGGCCGATGCAAGCATCGGACCCGGACAAACGATCTCTGTGATCGAGTTGCATCGTGGTATCGACGTCAAGAACCTTCCTACTCAACAAGTCGATGATCCGATCTGAATCGTGGTGCCCTAGTCGTGCGGTTACGTCATCAACAAGGGAGCCCTGAGGGGGCCTTGGTCCCCATGATATGGCTCGCCTTCTACACAATCGCTGTCGTTGGCGCTCTGGCTTGGCCGAGGCCTGCGGTTGAACCACTCGAGCTCGCCACAATCGGCGACGGCGCTCGTGATCCCGCGGCACAAGGGAAGACCGTATGGAAATAGCCCAGTGCCGTTATTTCCTTGCACTCTGCCAGGAAGGTAATTTCACCCGTGCGGCCAAACGCTGCGGCGTAGCGCAGCCGTCGCTAACGCGGGCGATCAGGAAACTAGAAAGGGAGTTGGGCGCGCCGCTTTTCGTACGGCGACCCGACTGCACAAAGCTGACGCCATTCGGCCGGCAGGTCTTTCCCTATTTTGATGCAATCGCGCGCTGCGTTGCGGAGGTTAAAAGTCGGCCGCAGGGATTCTCTGCCACTGACCGCAAAGCGGTAAACGAAATCGTGCGCACGCTCGATGTAGCATCACCGTAGTGCTGGTCGGAGCCCCACTAGGCTCGGCCAATCCCTGAGCGATCAGCGCCCCGGCTTCGACGGGAGTTTTCGATTGGCATTGAGTCGCTGCAGCCGGTCGCTGCCGATCGGGGAATAGTCGCATTCGCAATAATCACACGTGCATCGGGCCAGCGGCAAACGGGGAACGACATTGCCCAGATATTCGACGTCGCGTTGGGACTTCGCTTCCTCACATGCATCAGGTCCGGGACAGATGACGACGCTTCGCAACAGGCCAAGCCTGTACGCGTTCCTGAAGGCCCGGAGTGACCGGGCAATTTGAGCCGGCGCCTTGTGCATCGATCACGTCTGCGCGCCATTCATTATCAGCTTCGGCCGAAAGCTCGCAGCCAAAGCAAAATTCACGATAATCATTACCCCTAATGCGCGGATATCTCGTGAATGTCGCTGCCTTTTCCGGTCTCGGATGGTTTAGCAAATCCGCGCATGACTGTCCTCGTCGCGGCGTTCGCATCCGGGGCCGCACTAAGCGCGCTCGATGGCTTGAACCATGACCTCAACGGCGGCGGCCGGTTTGAGACTGCTTTCGCGCACCAACGAGCGCCATGTGAAAAAGCTCAACGCGAGCCGTAACATCGCACGCTGCTTCGCGCCTAGTTTGACGCCGAGCACCTCCTGGTAGGCCGCCATGTGTGGCCGGAATCGGATACCGACAATCTCCCTGGTAAGTGTGTGGTGCTCGGCGTCGCGTAGCACGCAGCCGGCCAGTGCGGCATTGCGCCCGTACCAGCCATAGACCGCGAGCAGTCCGGTGCGCAGACGCTCACGCGGATCTTTGATCGCGCGCCATGGGTCGGCGGCCGGTAGCGGATCGCGCTCCATGGCCAGCCCGGAACATGCGAGATAGAGACTGCGCTCGTCCGGAAAGTGCGCATAGAGCGTATGGCGCTGAACACCAGCGCGCTCCGCAATCATGCTGAACGTCGTTGCAGCCGGGCCGATGTTGCCGTGCAGATCGACTGTGGCTTCGACGATGCGGCGCCGGGTGTCCGCCTGCTGCTCGGCCCGGCGCTTGAGGGTGTAGGTGCGGGTCACGTTAATTTAATTGCACGCTCATGTGCATCCATTATTGACAATGGCTCCAAATTTCACTACACACATATGTATCATGAAATTGGCTTGAAGTCCACAGCTCCGCAGGAGGAACACATGGAAACGAAAATCAGGGAAATTGCCGACGGCATCTACCGGTTTTCGACCTTTGTGCCGGATATCGCACCGCCCGCCGGCTTCACCTTCAACCAGTTTCTGGTGCTCGGCGACGAGCCGCTGATGTTTCACACTGGTCTGCGGAAAATGTTTACGCTCAATCGGGATGCCCTTGTCCGGGTTTTACCGCCCGAGCATCTGCGCTGGATCGCCTTCGGCCATTTCGAGGCGGACGAATGCGGGGCCATGAACGAGTGGCTTGCGGTTGCGCCCAACGCCACGGCCGCGCATGGCCAGACCGGTTGCCTTGTATCGCTCAACGACTTTGCCGACCGCCCGCCGCGGGTGCTGAGGGATGGTGAAGTGATCGACCTCGGCCGCGGTAAGCGCGTGCGCTTTATCGACACGCCACATACGCCGCACGGCTGGGACGCCGGGGTGTTGTTTGAGGAATCGACGCGCACGTTAATGTGCGGCGACTTATTCACCCAGCTTGGCGATGACCGAGCGCTGACTGATGGCGATGTGGTCGGGCCGGCGATCGCTGCCGAGGACGTGTTCAACTATTCCTCTCTCAATCCCGGCATGGGCGCGACGATACGTGGCCTCTCGACGCTCGCGCCGCGCACGTTGGCGATCATGCACGGGCCGTCTTTTGCTGGCGACGGGGCCGCAGCGCTGCGGGCCCTGGCGGATGACTACGACCGGCGCGTGTCGGATCGACTCTCGGCGTTCCTTCCGAACGCAGCGGCTCAAGCCTCAGCCAGTGCCGGCGCGCCCACCGCCTGACGTCGGTCCAATCTATGCACTGGCGATTTTGCCGGACTGTTTCCTAAAAGCCTCACGCAGACAAAAGCGCCTAAAGGCAGATGGCGGGGGCAGGATTGATGCAATATAAGCTCTGCATTAGCGGAATGGGGCGTCCGCTTTGAGCTTCTGTCTATCCTTTTGACTTGTCAGAAGCTTTTGGGCGGATCAATAATCGAGTGTTTTCGGGGGACGAACTCTACATGCGTAAGGCTATCAAAGTCGCCATTGCCGGCGTCGGCAATTGCGCCAGTTCATTGGTGCAAGGCGTTGAATACTACCGTGATCGTCAGGGGGCTGCACTCGATGGCGTGATGCGTCATTCGATTGGCGGATACCGTTGCAGCGACGTCGAGTTTGTCGCCGCTTTCGATGTCGACCGGCGCAAAGTCGGCCATCCGCTCGAAGAGGCCATTTTCGCAAAACCGAACTGCACACGCATCTTTCAAAGCGCGTTGCCGGTGTCGAATGTCATCGTGCAGGCCGGTCCGATCCTCGACGGGATCGCGGCGCACATGGCGGACTACCCGGATGATAACGCCTTCCGTCCCGTCGACCTCGAGCCGACCGATGTAGCTGCTGCGCTTCGCGCGTCAGGCGCCGAGATACTTCTTTGTTATTTGCCGGTTGGCTCGGAGCGTGCGGTCAAGCACTACGCGCAGGCCTGCCTTGATGCGGGTGTTGCCATGGTCAATTGCGTCCCGGTATTTCTCGCCTCGGACGCCGTCTGGGCCAGAAAGTTTCAGGACGCGGGCCTGCCGATTATCGGCGACGATATCAAGAGCCAGGTCGGCGCGACTATTGTGCACCGGGCGCTGGCGCGGCTCTTTGCCGATCGAGGCGTCAGTCTCGACCGCACTTATCAGCTCAACACCGGAGGCAATACCGACTTCCTCAATATGCTGGAACGAAAGCGACTCGCGTCGAAGAAAGTTTCCAAGACCGAATCCGTACAGTCGCAGTTGGATGAACGGCTCGACGCGCGCGACATTCATATCGGACCGTCCGACTACGTGCCCTGGCAGCAGGACAACAAGGTTTGTTTCATAAGAATGGAAGGGCACGGTTTCGGCAACGTACCGATCGAACTGGAGCTGCGGCTGTCGGTGCAGGATTCGCCGAACAGCGCGGGCGTCGTCATTGACGCAATCCGCTGCGTGAAGCTGGCGCTGGAACGCGGCCAGGCGGGACCGCTGGAGGCGCCTTCAGCATATTATATGAAGAGCCCGCCGCGGCAGCTGCGCGACAGTGTTGCACTCGATGCATGCAACGCCTTCATCGAGGGCCGCCGCTTTGAGCTTCCCGGAGAGGAGCCGGACGGCAAGCTCGCGTCCAGTCCGCAGCGCTCATAGCAGGCGCGAACCGGACGTCGTGCCCGCGGCTATTTCGGCGTGTTGTGTTCAGCGCACGGGCCATACATGAACGGGCCGATCAAAACGCTGCTGTTCGACTTCGGCGGTACACTGGACGCTGACGGTGTCGCGTGGAAGGAGCGCTTCCAATCGCTTTATCGCGCCGAGGGACTGGACATGACGGGCGACGATTTCGCGCCGGCATTCTACGCCGCCGATGACCCGCTTGTCGGAAGCCTCCCGCCCACAACGAATCTATCGGCCACGATCCATGCGTTGGCCGGCAACCTCGAGAGCGAGCTGGCAAGTCGCGTCGGAGACAATAAAAATGACGACCGTAGCGGGCGGGTTGCGTTGGGCTTTCTGTCGGAAGCCGCGGCGATCTTCGAACGCAATCGGCCGGTCCTGCAGGCACTGAGCGAACGCTATCAACTCGGCATCGTGGCAAATTTCTACGGCAACCTCGAAGCGGTATGCCAAAGCGCCGGCCTGCATTCTTTTTTCGAAGTGATGGTGGACAGCTGTTCTGTGGGCGCCGAGAAACCCGATCCTGCGATATTTCGGGCAGCCCTTGAACGGCTGGGAGCGACGCCGGAGAAAACCATATTTATCGGCGACTCATTGCCCCGTGATCGCGAGGGCGCTCAGCGGATGGGCATGCGCTTCATTTGGGTGGCGCCGCAGGCCGTCCAGGCCGGACGGCCCGAACCGCACGCCCAACCAGCGGTGAGCGACCTGCGCGATCTCACGAAGATCCTGCAATGATTCAGGCATCAGGGCATTCCGGTTTACGGGGCGGGATCATTGCGGCTGGCGAGGGCAGCCGACTACGCGCCGATGGCTATCGCGTCAGCAAGCCCATGGTGCCAGTCGCAGGGCGGCCGCTGATCGCTCACGCCCTCGATCGCTTCCGTTCCGCCGGCATTCGCCGCCTCACCATCGTCATCAATGAGGCGAGCAATGATTGCCGGCAATGGCTTGAGAGCCATGCCGGTGATTTTGAACTGGACATGATTGTCCGTACCACTCCGTCCTCCTATGCCACGTTCCGCCTTGTGGCAGCGAAGCTGGCGGGGGCGCCTGCCGTAATTTCGACGGTCGATTCGATCATGCCTGCCGATCAGTTCCAGGCTTTTGTCAAATCGGCCGCGAGTGTTGCAGAAAATGCGCTGGTGCTGGGCGTCACCGACAATGTTGATGACGAAAATCCGTTGTGGGTCACATTAGATTCATCGGACGGGCGTATCCGGCAGATCGGCGCTGGCAACGGCACTCACGTGACAGCCGGACTCTATTGGCTGCCGGCACAAAGGCCCGCGGGTCCGGCGCAGGATTTCGCGCGACTGCGCGAATACCTCGGCTGGCTCCTTGCCGACGGGCAGCCGGTTTACGGCATGGCTTTGCCTCGCGTGTTCGACATCGACCGGGCGCGCGATGTGGCCGCTGCGGAAGCGGCGATCTTTGGCCTTCAGCGCGAGAATTCGCACACATGAACGCGATGGCCAGGAACTGCAGGGGTATCTACCGCGAGCCGGACCACTCACCCGGGCGCGTCGACGACGACCGCGCCATCATGGACTGTGTCGGCAAGGCGATGGAGTCACGCGGGTTCGATGTCGAGCTCGTCAATGCCGATGCTGCGGTTGACACCCGGTGCGCGAACATATTTGCCATGTGCGAGCGCGGCGCAGTCCTTGATCGCCTCACTGATGCACAGAGCACGGGCTCTGTCGTGGTGAATTCCCCAAACGCGATCCGCAACACCTATCGCCACAGGATGATCGAGCTTTTTTCCCAGCATCATGTCTTGGCACCGGCGAGCCACGTCGTTGCAAGCAATGCGAAGGGGCCGCCGCCTGCGGCTGCGGTATGGGTGAAGCGCTATGATTTCCATGCAACACAACCCTCCGACGTCATCTACATTGCATCGGAGGCGGGGTGGCATGAGGCGCTGGACCGGTTCGCTCGGCGCGGGATCCCGTTCATTATTGCGCAAGAACACGTGGCGGGCGATCTGGTCAAATTCTACGGTGTCAGAAGCGAAACCGCGCCGACGGCTGCCAATTGGTTCGAATGGTTCTACCATCGCGACAAAGGAATGCTTGGGCATTCCTTCGAGGTTTCCCACCTGCGGGACGCAGCATTCGGTGCAGCGGCTGCTCTGGGGCTGGAAGTTTTTGGCGGTGATGCAGTTGTTCAGGAAGACGGCAAACCGATGATCGTCGACATCAATGCCTGGCCCAGCTATGCACGCTATCGTGACCGTGCGGCACAGGCGATTGCGGATCACCTGGTCGCGCGGTTCGAGCGGCGCGTGCGTATCGTATCCCGGCAAGGAGTTGAGACATGAAAGGTGCTCCGTCCCGTAATCTGGCGCCGGCCCCAAAGGACGGCACCGAACGGCGCACCGTACCGGGGCCCCGATCGAAAGCGATTTTTGACCGTGAAGCCGAGGCGATGGCGCCGGGACTGCAGTCGATCGCTCTTTACTCGCAGATTGCGGTGGATCGCGCGAAGGGCTGCACGATTTACGATGTCGACGGGAACGAATATCTCGATTTTATCGCCGGCATTGCAGTCGGCAGCGTTGGGCACTGCCATCCTCACTATGTCAGGCGCATCAGCGAGCAGCTGTCACGCTCCACGTTCGGCAGCTTCACGACCGAGACGCGTGCCCGGTTCCTCAAGCTGGTCAGCGACCTGCTGCCGGAAAGCATCACGCATATCCAGCTTTTTTCCGGAGGGGCGGAAGCTGTCGAGGCGGCCTTTCGTCTTGCCAAGTCGGTTACCAAAAAATTCGAGTTTGTCGGATTCTGGGGCGGCTATCACGGCAAGACCGCAGGCGTGATCGGCCTGCTCGGGGGAGGTTACCGCAACCACCAGGGTCCTTTTCCGCCGGGCATGCATCTATCCCCTTACGCAAACTGCTATCGCTGCCCATGGAATCTTGAGCGTCCGTCGTGCGGCCTTGCCTGCGCAGAGCACCTGCGCAACGTCATCAAGAATGAAACGCAGGATGAGGTCGCCGCCATCATCCTTGAGCCGATGCAGGGCACGGCGGGCAACGTCATTCCACCTGACGATTTCATCCATGCGGTGCGGGAGATCGCAGACGAATTCGACGCTCTGCTCATTGCAGACGAGATCCTGACAGGATTCGGCCGGACAGGAACGATGTTCGCGTCCGAGCAGTTCGGCCTCAAACCCGACATCATGACGATCGGGAAAGGGATGGGGGGCGGCTTCCCGCTCAGCGGTGTCGCGTCTTCGTTTGAACTCATGTCCGCGAAGCCATTCGGTGAGCCGAGCGGCAGTTCATCCAGCTATGGCGGAAATCCGCTTGCAGCGGCTGCCGGTCTTGGCGCCGTTGAGGCGATCATAAACGACAGACTGGTCGAAAATTCCGCCCGCGTCGGCGCGGTGATGCTGGATGCGCTGAGAAAACTGCAGGATAAGTATCGCTTCATTGGCGATGTGCGCGGGCGTGGTCTGATGATCGGCGTCGAATTGGTCGCCGACCGCAAAACTAAGGCTCCGCTGGACAAGGCAGTCACCCTTGCTCTTTTCCATGAGGCATTGGCGCGCGGTCTCGTGACGATGTCGTATTCGCACGTCATTCGTATCAACCCGCCGCTCGTGATCACCGAGGACGAAGCACTGCGCGGTGTCGACATTCTCGATCAATCTTTCGCGGCAATCGCGAACCAGTTCGGCCTGCGCTGAGGCTGCGGCGCGTGTTGCGTGGCGCGTTTATCGGGTTCGGCAACGTCGCGGCCAAAGGCCACCTGCCGGGGTGGCAGTCGCTGAAAGATGTTCAGATCGTCGCGGCAACCGACACCGTGTCGGCACAAGGCGATATCTTTTTGCAGGCTTGTCGCGGCGCACGATGGCACGAAACTGTGGACGGATTGTTGTCCGACAAAACGATCGATTTTGTCGACATTTGCACGCCGCCAAGCAGTCACATGGCATTCGTCAAGCGCGCTTTGGATGCGGGCCTGCACGTCATTTGTGAAAAGCCCTTGGTCACGCGGTTAGCTGACGCACAGCCCATCACGGCGGCCGCGGTAGCGAAAGGACGCATCGTTCATACCGTACACAATTGGCTCAAAGCGCCGATTTGCCAACGGATTTCGGCGCTCGTTGATGAAGGTGCGGTTGGCGCCGTACGGACGGTCCGGTGGCAGACGTTGCGTGTCGAGCCTGCAGTTACGGTTGGTTCGGATGGTGGCAACTGGCGTGCCGACCCAGCGGTGGCCGGCGGCGGGATATTGTTCGACCACGGCTGGCATGCGCTGTATTGCGTCGTGCGTTGGCTCGGTGTCCCCCGCGGCGCCAGCGCGCTTTTGGAAAAGCGCCGATTTCGCAACTGGCCGCTTGAAGATACGGCAACCGTTACGCTCGATAGGGATTCCGCCAGCGCCAGCATCTTTCTCACTTGGTCCGCCGACGAGCGCGCCAATCGCGTCGGGATCGAAGGAGACCTTGGCCGCATCGAAGTCGTAGACGACGCGGTTGTTTTCAAATCGGACAAGAAGGAAGAGACGTGGTCCTGCCCGCCGCCTTTGTCGCAAGGTTCGCATCATCGAGACTGGTTCGTCGGGGTCGCGAAGGACTTTCAGCGCGCGATACTTGGCGGCGGCAAGAGTAACCTCGACGAGGCGGTGTTGTGCGCCCGGTTGATTGATCTGGCGCAACGGTCGAGCGCTGCGGGAGGCATTCGGCTGCCGTTGGAAGATTAGCCGACGGCTGTCCTCATGCCGTCTGGAAGCGTTCGCGCATCGCAAGCAATACGAGGAGAAGAAGGAATACCGGCGCACCTATTGCGGCCAACACCAGAAACCAGTTCGATTTCCCGAACAGCGCAAGAAAGACCACGAGATAGATGAAATCGCGGCGCGATGCGGCGTCGAGCATTCGCGCCAATGTTTGGCCTGGAAGCGTCGCAACCGAAGTAAAGAGCGGCCCGCTGTCTTTCCGCGCGTGCATTGTGCGCCAATAAACGAACCAGGCTGACCCGAGATTTCCCAGTACCGCCGATACACCAAGCAACATCGGCCACGAGGCCGAGACAGACAGGCTCCAGCCGACAGCCATGCACGAGAATACCGCGATGTGGACGACGTTGTCGCCCCAGTAATCAATGATGCCGCCGAAACGCGATTCCTGAAATTTCAGGCGTGCCAGCTCTCCGTCGCAGCCGTCCAGAATCGAATGAGCAAGGAACAGGACCGCGCCGACAGTCTGCCAGAGCCAATATGGAGACAAAAAGAAAGGCGCGCCGCACAAGCCGATGCCGACCGAAAGCAAAGTCATCTGATTTGGTGTCACGCCAGTGGACGCCAGGCGGCGGACGATGCGAAGCGACATAGGTCGTTCCACATTGCGCGCCATGAATCCGTCCGTGTTCTTGACCAATCCTTGCAACAAACGCCGTTCGGCGGCATCGACGTCGGCTTGGGTCATCACGAGTATCGGATCAATCGCAACCGGGATTTCGGCCGGCTGGCCGAAATGGTGCGTGAGTCGTTCCTGCGCCTCGCTGAAGGTGTGTGCTCCGCTGTCCACGTCCAATATGGCGAACGCCTCTGCGACCGCCGTCGCGGGAAGCATGAGCAACTTGCCTGATCTTGCCGCCCACATATCGAGCGGCCGACTGGCAAGCTGCGCAAGCCAATCGCTTTCGGCGAGAACTGCCGCATGCGCAATGAGCAGCGGCGCCGACTGCTGTGCAAATGCATCGGCAAGCGAGCCCCAGTCTGAAACGGTGGTCACGCCTTGTTGCCCCGAGCGATCCGCTGCAACACAATAGATCCGGCTGTAGCCGCAGCGGCCGGCACTCGAAATCGTGCGCGCTATCAGACCCAACCCGAGGATGCTTGGTTCACTGTCTCCCGTGCCGGAATCTCGCACAATAACGAGGACCGGTGCGGCCGGGGCCACGCTGGAAGGACCTTGCTGCATTGAACGGTGATCGACCTCGGCTGGATGAGTGGCGTTATACTACGATTGGTGCATTTATTCGGCGCGCGTTTGTCCCGGGTTACGTGAAGCGAGGAGCCGACCCATTTCTGTTTCGTTCATAGTTGCCGGCTTTCTGGGCCTTGCGCTTGTTGTCTACCTCATCGTTGACAGCGGTGCCGCTGAGGTCGCCAACGCCATGCTTGTCCTTGGCTGGTGGCTGCTGCCGATAACGGCCTATCACATCGTTCCGATGTTTTTCTCCGCGCTTTCATGGCGCGAGTTGTTGCCTTCTGCAAGTCGTCCTGATGTTCTTCGTATCACCTGCATCAGGTGGATTAGGGAATCGATCAACTCCCTGTTACCGGTCGCCAGCATAGGCGGTGATATCGCAAGCGCGCGTCTTGTTCACTTGCGGGGTGTGCCCGGCACGCAGGCGACTGCGAGCATGATCGTCGACACCACGGTCGGCGTGATTACGCAGTTGATCTTTGTTCTCACCGGTGTCGCGCTGCTGACATTGGGATCGGCCGCCCATGCCGCGCTGGGGGTTGTGTGGGGGATATTGGTCGCCGTCGGGGCGCTCGTCCTGGCGGTCGCAGCATTCGTGTTCCTGCAACATAAAAACATGTTTGCGCGCTTTGCCGGGCTGGCCCGCAGACTATTGCCCGAGGCCTGGTTTTCCCATTTTGGCGAAAGCGCCTCGGCGATGGATGAGGCCGTGGTGCTTGCCTATCGTAGTGGTCCAGCCTTCTGGCGCGCAAATCTGTTTCGCCTGATCGGCTGGGCCGCAGGCGCCGGCGAAATCTGGCTGGTTACGCAATGCCTCGGTCAGACTTTCAGCCTGACCGATGCCTTCATTCTGGAAAGTCTGTCTTCGGGCGTCCGCGCGGCAGCGTTCATGGTGCCGGGAGCGTTGGGCATTCTCGAGGGAAGCTTCGTTCTCTTCGGCGCGTTGTTCGGACTGCCGGCGGAGATCGCATTGGCTATCTCGCTGTCGAAGCGAGTGCGCGAGTTGGCTCTGGGTCTGCCCGGCTTGTTTGTCTGGTATTGGGTCGAGGGCCAGTATCTTTTGCGCCGGAATGACGGGTAGGCGAGGCGGTTAGCGCCTTGTCCGGCGCGGTCTGGCTTTCCGTTTCGGCCATTGCGGTGGCAGGAGATTCGACTTCGGCCGGCAAGCCAAGTGCCTCACGCAGTTCCGCCCGTCGCGTCTGGTAATAACTCGAGCGCAAGAAAGCGTAGAAATCGATGGAAGCATCCTCCGCCATTTTCAGTTGGCCAAGCCGGACAACCGTGTCCAGGCTTGCGGTCGTGATGGCAACGCCAATTTGCGTTCCAAAAAGCAGGCCGACCGGATCGCCGAAAAGGTCGACGACACTGCCTACCGCATCGCGCGTCGTTGTCGGTCCCCAGTAAGGGCGCACCATGTAGGGACCTTCGCCGACGCCCCAGACAAACAGCGTCTGGCCGAAGTCACCAGTCTGCTGCGGGATGCCTTCTCTGCTTGCAAGGTCGACAAGACCGCCAATGCCGAATGTCGTGTTCATGGCAAAACGTGCAGCGGTTTTGGCGGCCGCATCGAGCCGACCTTGAAGGATGTTGTTGACGAAGATGCGCGGCTCTTTCAGGTTCGAATTCACGTCGTGCAAACGGTCGTGCACAGGACGCGGCACCCCCTTCTGGATTACCTCGGCGGCCGGCCGCAAAATTTCCTGGTTCATCGCGAGCACTTGGCGATTTGCATGCTCGTTGGGATCCTGGATCGGCAACGATGCGTCGCGCGGGGTGGCCGCACACGCGCCCACAAGGACAGGCAATGCAAAGGTGATCGCCCATCTGACCCAGGCCTGACCACGACGCATTTACCTTTTTGCCCCTTTTAGTCCCTGCAAGCGCGCGAGGTTTTGCCGGAAATTTGTGACCAACCAGCGTACATTCCGACGAGACGCGTCGGTCAGATCAAGCCAAACAAAATTAGCAGACCCGCTACGGCATAACTGTTACTTTTTTGTCACAATCACATATTTTAGATTTTATTGGCCTTGTTCTGCGTAGCCAAGAGCGCCGGCTGGAAGAGCACCGCTGCCGCAAGCGTCGTCACCAGGCACAACGCCATCAGCTTGCCCATGCTTGAGGTACCAGGGTGATGTGAGAACCAAAGGCTGCCGAATGCAGTCGCTGTTGTGCACGCGCTGTACAGCACGGCACGTGTCAGGCTCGATTGCAGAAAGTTTCTCTCACCCGCTCGCCAGGCCATGATGTAGTAGATCTTGAATGCGACACCGACACCGAGAAGAAGCGGCAGTGCAATAATGTTTGCGAAGTTCAACTGCAAACCGATCAGTACACAAATTTCCAACGTAACGACAATAGCGACGAGCAAAGGTACCAAGGTCAATGCGACGTGGCTCCAGCGGCGCAACACAACGAAAAGTATGATTGTGATCGAAGCCACTGACCAAATTGCGGCTTGAATGAATGCTTTGACGATCGTCGCGGCCGCTTCGATGATAAACACCGGCTTTCCTGCGGCTTCGGGCGCAACGTTGCGCACGGCGGTAACGAAGCGCTCCAGAGTCTGATTATCATTGCCATCTCCGCTCGGTGCGACTTCGATCCTGTTCAGCCCGTCGGCTGAGACCCAGCGCCGGATTATCGAGGTGGGAAGCGTCTCGATGCTCACATGTTCGGCAGCGAGCAGGCTTCTGACCTGGTGTAGCGTCGTTGTTAAGGGAGTCACGAGAACCCGTTCGGCTTCGTCCCGGGCCGTTTGTGGCTGCTTTGCCAAGGCCGCCAGCAGCGTTGCGAGGCGCCGTGCTTGGATGGCGGCGGGGCTGCTGTCGGATTCGGTTGCGGCCCCGAGCAGATCATGGGCCGTCGTATTGATTGCCGCCAAGGTGTCGGCCGGCGTCGGGTTCGGCTCGACCTGGTCAGGATTGAGCGTGTTGCGCAGAAAGAAACTTGCATCATCGATGATCGCCAGTTTCTCTTCCTGCTGCTTCGGAACGAAGCTCTGCAGCGTCACAACCTGCGAGACCTCCGGCAATTGCCGTAAACGTTCGGCGAGGGCGGAAGCGCGCGCCTTGTCGCTTTCCAGAATGTCGAGTGTGTTCGGGCTGGTGTCGGGGTCGGCCATCAAATCGAGCAGGGTGGCGACCGATTCCGTCTCCCGCGAACGCAGATCGAGCGGGTTGAAGTCGAAGCGCAAACCTGCGAGCAGGGGCAAACCCGCGATCGTGGCCGCCAGGGTTAATCCAACGACCCATTTGCGCCGGCTTTCGAGAAAGCGGTCAACGGGCGCAAGTGCGGCATAGCCGATCGGTTCGGGCTCCCCTGACGGATTGAGGACGGCGAGTAACGCAGGCAACAATGTCACAGTCGTTACAAACGCAATGATCATGCCTGTCCCCGCAATCAGCCCCAGTTCGGACAGTCCCACATACGCCGTCGGCAGGAATGAATAGAACCCTGCAGCGATCGAAACGGCTGCAAGCAAAAGAGGGCCTGCTAATCCCCGCGCTGTCGCCAGGAGGCTGTCGCGAAGATCGAGGGATTCATGTCGCTCCGCGCGATAACGAACGCTGAACTGGATGCCGAAATCGACGCCGAGACCGACAAACAGCACGGCGAAGGCAACAGAAATCAGGTTCAGTGATCCGACCATCAGGAGGCCAACGGCGGCCGTTAAAATGAGTCCAGCCGCCAGATTGATCAAAACAGCTAGAATGATGCGGGCCTTCTTCAAAGCAAGCCAAAGGATCAGCATGACAAGCAGAACGGTCAGAATGCCGTTCAAGGCGGCGCCGTCCGCGATGGTGGCAAATTCCTCGTCCGACAGCGCGACGGATCCGGTGAGGCGGACCTTCACTCCCCGATCGGGGGTCAATCCCAGTCGGGAAGCAGCCTCGCGGATTGTTCGGGTTGCCTTTCGTCCGGGCTGCAGATCATCGAAATTCAGGACAGGCTGAATGTTGACGAAGCGGCGAAGCTCCGAAGGCTCCGGTGTGCGGCCAGTTATCAATTTGCGCCAGGAGAACGCGGGATGCTTTCCGCGCGCAAGATCGTCCAGGGCGTCGGCAATGGCCGCGAATGCCGGTTTCAGGTCTTCGAGCTTTGTTTTTCCCAACCGCAATCCTTCAATGGACTGCGACAATGTGCGCAGAACACCCCTTAGGGTCGGGTCAGCGGCCAACGTGCCGAGAAACGGTTGCGCCCCGATAAGGTCATTCGCGTCGCGGCGCACTTCATCGAGAGTACGAAAAAGAATACCGTTGCGCGCGAAGAAGTCGCCGCCATCCGGCCGGTAAACGGTCTTGATCAAGTCAGAACGATGCGAAAGTTCGTTTGCAAGCGCGTCTGTTGCTTGCTCGGCGGCTTCCGGCGTCGTCGCGTCGATGACTGCTATGATCTGATCGATTCTCCACGGAAACGCGCGGTCCAGCGCGAGCTCTTGCTGGCGCCAAGGCAATGAACTCGACAAAAGCTTGTTGCTGTCGGTTGTGATGGAAAAATGCGTCGCAAAATAGCCGGCCGAGATGGCTGCAACCAGCAAGAATGCAAGGATCACGAGCCATGCGTACCGGCTCGACAGGCGTATGGCCTGCGTGGTTGCGACTATCGCCAGGTGATTGACAGTTTTGCTCATTGGATTTGCGAAAAAAGCATATTCATTTCAGGCTGTCGCCTACGTCTTGACGAGGCCCCAATCCAATTCCAAAACGATCCGTGACCAACGAAAAGCACCGAACGCAGTGCACTATCTGGTAGAATGGAATTGCTATGAAAGAGTCCAAACTCGACTTGCGCCTCTTGGTTGCGGCCATCGCCATGGTTTCCGCCGTTCTGATCTTCCCGGGCCGGCTGCAAGCGCAATCGAGTCCCGCTGTGGCGCATATTCAAACTTATTACCAGCAACTGATGCCGACGATCCAGCAAGCAGGACGTCTGAGTGTACGTGAGCGTGACAAGCGGTTCACTCCCGCCATAACATCCGCTTTCGATCTTCCGACGATGACACGGCTGGCGGTGGGGCCTGCCTGGCAACGGTTCTCGCCAGGCCAGCAGGCGGCCGTGCGAGATGCGTTCGCCCGTTTCATTATCGCCGACTACGCAAGCCAGATTAAAGACTATTCGGGAGAAAGCTTTGTCGTTGATCCGAAATCGGTGCCGGAGCCTCGCGGCGGCGGCGAAGTCGTGAAGACCAAGTTGCTGCAACCCGGCGGCCGCACGGTCAACATCAACTATCTGGTTCGCGGCGGACGTGTGATCGACGTCTACCTCAACGGAACAATAAGCGATCTCGCGACACGACGTGACGAATTTGCCTCGATTATCGCTTCGGGCGGAGCTGATGCTTTGATCAAAAGATTACACGATCGAACGCAAAAATTGCTGGGGGGTTAGTTCTCGAGCATCGATGCCGATGTATTGATCGGCGCGATTCAAGCCTCGGAACTCGCGACGGATGGGCAGTCAGGACAAGGTTCTCGTCACCGGGGCCAGCGGCTTTATCGGCTCAGCTGTCGCGCGCAAACTGGTCGAGGCCGGGTTTTCGGTGCGCGCTCTGGTTCGCGGCGCAAGTCCTCGTAGCCACCTTGCCGGTCTTGATCTGGAGTTTTTTGAAGGCGAACTGCAGGATCGAAAATCGCTCGATCGTGCCGTCGCTGGAATGCGCTACGTTTTCCATCTGGCGGCGGACTATCGGTTGTGGGCTCGCAACCCGAGCGAAATTTTTGCCGCCAACGTCGACGGCACCCGCAACCTCATGGAAGCCACGCTCGGTGCGGGGGTCGAACGGGTCGTCCATACCAGCAGCGTGGCGACGATCGCCTTGCGGCCCGGTGGAGACGCGGACGAAACCACGCCTCTGTCCGAAAACGAGGGCATCGGCGCTTACAAGCAAAGCAAGGTTAAGGCTGAACGCCTGGTCGAAGCTATGGTCTCCGAGCGAGGCCTCGACGCGGTCATTGTCAATCCGTCCACGCCGATTGGGCCGCGCGACGTGCGGCCGACGCCGACCGGCCGGATCATCCTCGAAGCGGCACGCGGGCGCATACCGGCCTTCGTCGACACCGGACTTAACCTAGTCCATGTGGATGATGTCGCTGAGGGTCACCTAGCGGCATTACGCCGTGGAAAGATCGGTGAGCGTTACATCCTCGGCGGACAGAATGTGTTATTTTCGCAAATGTTGAAAGATGTCGCTGGTCTGGTTGGCCGCCGCCCACCTTGGATACGGCTGCCGTGGCAGGCGATCGTTCCTGTTGCTTGGGCCGCTGAGACTATGGCATCCATCACCGGGCGTGAGCCCTTGGCGACGTTGGATGGGGTTTACTTGGCACGCCACCGTATGTTCTTTGCATCCACCAAAGCCGAACGGGAACTGCAATACCGCTCGCGGCCATATATTGAGGGGATTGCAGACGCCGTGCGATGGTTTCGTGCGGCGGGTTACTTGAAATTCCTGTAATTTCAGGTTCGGATACGATTCGAGCAGCGACCGTCAGGGGGGCGGGGGATGCCGAGAAACACTATTGCCGTCACCTGCCTTGCGCGTGAGGCCTCAATCGCGCGCGGTACTGGGGTGTCGGTCGTTTGTAGCAAGAGCGCGGGTCTTGCCGCGGCTTTGACTGCGGCAATTGTGCCCGGAGTCTCGGGCATCATCAGTTTCGGAATCGCCGGCGGGCTTGATCCGGCTCTCGCCGCGGGCGACTGGGTGGTCGCGTCCGCCGTCCGAAGTGGCGAGCGCTCCTATACGACGGATCATAGGTGGACACAGGAACTCCTCAGGAGACTTCCGAATGCCACGCTCGCCGAAATTGTCGGCACGGATGCTATGATCTTGCATCCTTCTGACAAGGCATCCCTTTACGAAAAGACGACCGCCGTGGCCGCCGACATGGAATCCCATATCGCGGCGGAGTTTGCCGCCGCGCGCGGCATTCCATTTGCGTCCTGCCGGGTCATTATCGATTCCGCGCGCCGAAGGCTTCCTCCCGCCACGGCCCTGGCCTTGCGTTCGAACGGCTCCGTGAATGTTCCTGCGGTGATGCGATCGGTTTTGGAAATACCGGGTCAGGTTCCCGATCTCCTTCGCATCGCATTCGATGCCTTCATCGCCGAGCGAGCACTAAGACAAGGCCGGCAACAATTGAGTCACGGACTTGGCTCTCCTTATCCACACGACTTCCCGGCCGAACGCGTGGCCGGTCAGTCCGGTGTCGCGGATGACTTTCTCCAGCCTTTGCCGCAGGTTTGCGAGACGCCCTGAGCGTGAAAGCGCAGTCTCCACTGCGCGTCCGACCTAACCGCCGAGAAACAGACGCCCGACGTCGGGATCGGTCAGCAAATCATTTGCCTTGCCGGCCAAAGCGAGCTTGCCAGAGACCAACACGTAGCCGATGTCGGAAAATTCGAGTCCCTTCTTGGCATTCTGTTCGACCATCACGACGGTTTTGCCTTCGTTGTGTTGAAGATCGCCGAGGATGTCGAAGACCGCGTTGATGAACCGCGGCTCAAGTCCGATCGAGGGCTCGTCGACAAGCAACACTTTTGGATCCATAACAAGCGCGCGGCAAATCTCGAGCAGCCGCCGCTCGCCGCCCGACAGCACCTTGGCCGGGTGCTTCCGGCGTGCCGCCAGGCGCGGATATTTGTCGAAGATCTTGTCGGCGGCTTGCTTGGCGGCCTTGCGGTCCATCAGATAGGCGCCGAGCCACAGATTTTCTTCCACCGTCATGCCGGGGAAAACCGATTTGTCCTGCAATATGTATGCAATTCCGGCCGACTGAAGTTTTTCGTTCGATGAGAGGCGTGTCACGTCAAGCTTACGGCCGTCCTGTTCTGTCGAGACCGCGCCCGAGAAAATATTGGTGAATCCGAAAATCGAATGGAGCACCGTCGATTTGCCCGCGCCGTTCGGACCGATGAGGCAGAGCGACTGGCCATGTCCCACGCGCAGATTGAAATCGTGCAGGATCTCCATCTGCCCGTAGCCGGCGTTGAGATCGTCGATTCTCAGATGTGGCTTATTGCCGGCGAGCGCGTCCAACTGATCAACGCTAACCTCACGCGCGATCGCCAGCGCCTGGCGCGTGACCTCTTCGACAGATATGACGGCGCCGACGCCACCGTGGAAGCTGCCGACCGCATGCGTATGATCGGACGTGGCCATCAGTGCGCTCCGAGATAGGCGTCAATGACGTTCTGATTTCCCTGGATCTCTTCCGGCGGCCCTTCAGCGAGCATCTCGCCATGCGCCAGGCAATAGATCTTGCTAGCCATGTTCATGATCACACGCATGTTGTGCTCGATGATGAGCATTGTAATGCCGAATTCTTCATTTGCCCGCCTCAGGCGGTCGATCAGGCCGTTGATCAGGGTCGGATTGATGCCCGCAGTCGGCTCATCAAGCAGCAGGACGGCCGGCTCGTTCATGAGCGCCATGGCAAATTCCAGCAGCTTTTGCTGGCCGAAGGAAAGGCTGCCGGCCCGCAAAAGGCGCTTTTCATATAGACCGACGAACGAGAGGAGCTGCTCGGCGCGGTCGATCACCTCGCCCCGCTCATAGGCAAACATGTCAAGAAAGTTCGCCTTTCTGTGTGGAATGGATATCTGCATGTTTTGCAGGCAGTTCATCTTTCCGTAGATGCGGGTCGTCTGGAACGTGCGCAGTAGGCCGAGCCGCGCTATTTCCTGTACGCGCAGCTGCGAAATTTCCTGTCCTTCAAAGCGGATCGATCCTGAATCGATCGGGTGGTACCCGACGATCGAGTTGAAAAGAGTTGTCTTGCCAGAGCCGTTCGGACCGATCAGGCCGGTGATGCGGCCTCGCGGTACGGACAAAGAAACATTGCGATTAGCGACGACGCCGCCGAACGATTTGTTCAGGTTGGTGACTTCGATGATGGTATCGGTCATTCGGCACCTTCCGGGTGCGCAGCGAACTCAATCGCGTGTGACCGGACTTCGCGCTCTTTAGGCGAGACACGGATACCGAACCGCTCCGGATACTTTTCCATCAACCAGCCCACGATACCTTGCTGGAAATAAACGACGATGATGACGATCAACAGACCGAGCGCAATGAACTGCCAGCCCAGGAAATAGGTCCATGTCACTTCCTTGATGACGTGGAATACGACGGCACCGACGACCGGTCCCCAGAAAGTGCCCTTGCCGCCAAGCAGAACCATCAGGATCATGAAAATATTGAAAGTCGTAGTGGGGAACGCGATGTCCCGTGCATCGATGAAGCCGGTCATGTTTCCGAAAATGGAGCCGGCAATGCCGAGGAAGAAGGCGGATATCGACCACGCCGTCCGTTTGTAGCGGCGCGTATAAAGACCCATGGCTTCGGCTTTTTCCTCGTCATCACGAATGGCATTGATGGCGAGGCCGAAATTCGTGGAATAAAGCCACCGCAGAAAAAGAAGGACAATGAAGGCGAGGGCAAAGAGCAGAAAGTAGAAAAACAGTTTTTGCGTTTCCGGCGCGCCCGGAAAAACCGGCATTGATATGCCGGAGGCGGCGCCGACCCATTGCCAGGAAGCCACCAGCTCCGCACCCGCGACGGCCACGCCGAGCGTTCCGATCGCGAAATAGGGACCGCGCAACCCAAACACGACCCATGAGGTCGCAATTGCCAGAAGCGCGGCCATGATTCCTGCCGCAACAATTCCAACGGCGAAGCCGGTGAAATACTGCGCGTTCGTGAAGACGATATGGGTGGTGCGCGCCCCCGACGTATACATTCCCACGTCGTAGTAAAGGCCGATCTGCACCACCGCACAGGTGTACATGCCAGCGCCAAAGAAGAAGATGTTGCCGAGTGAGTTGTAGCCCATCTGGCCGCCCAGAATGTCCCAGGTCGAGGCAAAGACGATCATCAGCCACAGCACGGCGATCTGGTTGGTGTAGGCCGGAAACAGCAGCGGTGCCGCGATGCCGACGAGCAGCAAACAACCGATCGTGACCGGATGCAGCGGCGTGCGCGTCATTGCACGGCCTGCCGCACGCGAAGCTGTTGCAATTGCCGCACCGCCAGCACGGCCAGCAGCAATAGAACAATGAGAGCCTGCTGGTATTCGGCGCCCAATATGAATCCGCCGAATTGCTCGAATACGCCCATGCCGAAACCGGCGGCGATGACGCCCGGCAAGTTGCCGAAGCCGGCGGCGGTCACCACGACGAAAAGGCGGATCGAATAAGTGGTGCCGAGGAAGGGCTGAACGTTCCAGACAATCACGACGAGAGCGCCGGCCGCGCCGCAAATTGCGGCGTTCAGACAGAACGTGAATGAGTAGACCTTTTCGGTATTA
Source organism: Pseudolabrys sp. (assembly GCA_036557605.1). Classification (GTDB taxonomy): domain Bacteria; phylum Pseudomonadota; class Alphaproteobacteria; order Rhizobiales; family Xanthobacteraceae; genus Pseudolabrys. Next base: position 77,682 of record DATBHE010000046.1, on the reverse strand, counting down.
ATACCGAGGACGCGCGCCGCTCTTGCATCCTGCGACGTCGCACGAATTGCCTGGCCAATGCGACTTTTCTTCATGAACAGGATGACTGCAACGGCAAGAATGATGGCGCAGACGAAACCGAGAATGCGCGCGGAGCCAATGGTGATCAGGCCATTCGCAAACGACAGGGTTGGCAGATCAGCATCTGCGGATTGCGTGTCGGGGCCGAAGGCGAGATTGAGACTTTGCTGGATAACGATTGCGATGCCGAACGTCGCAAGCAGTGAGGTGAAAAGATCGCGCGTGATTACCTTGCTGATGACGGTGCGATAGAGGATCCAGCCGATTCCCCACAACACGATTGCGGCCAGCGGTACGCCCAGCAGAGGATTGATCCCGTACCGGCCTAGAGTCCAGGTGATATAGCCGCCGATCATGATGAAGTCGCCTTGCGCGAGATTCTTTACGTTCATAACGCCCCACACGAGAGCGAGACCGTAAGCCGCCAGGGCGAAAATCGATCCGACCAATAGACCGTCGATCAGCAGGCCAAGGTTGAAGATTGGCACACTCGCCAGGACGGAAAGATTACCAAGGACCTGTTCCATCGCGGATGTCCCCACCCATCGCTGAGATGGACAAACCGTGCGGCCCCATCGCGTTGCGATCGGGCCGCGCACGGAGGCTCGTGGAAGCGGGCATGGCTCTGCCCGCTTCCATCTGTAGCTTAGTAGTGCGCGTCGCGTGGATAGTTCAGCGGTGCGGCAGCGACCTCGGCCGGCGAAACGACGATGTATTTGCCGCCCTGAATCTGACGCATGACAATCTCTTTGCCCGGATTGCTGCCATCCTCGGCAAATTTCACGCCGCCGTAAAAGGTCGCAAGGTCGGTCTTGGTAAGCACCTCGCGCACCTTCTCAGTATCAAGTGATTGAGCTCGCTTGAACGCATCGGCCCAGACATAGACCGCGGCAGTAGCTTGCGCCGTCTGATAAGGCACGACCTTGTATTCGGGATGCGCGGCGATCATCGCCTTGTTGTAGTCGGCCGCAGATCCGAACATGGGGTCCTTCGCCTTCATGGTCTCGTCCCACTGAGTCGGACAAACGACACCTTCCGCGATTTTCGGAAAATCGTTGACGATTTTTGCCGATTCACAGTGCGTAATGCCGATCAAAGGCACCGACGTTTTGAACTCGCCCATTTGCCGCGCAGCGGTTGCGGCACCTTTCTCGTGTCCTGAGATCAGCAGGACGTCCGGCTGCAGTGCCTTGACCTTCGTGAAGAAGGTGGTGACGTCATTCAGATCTTTTGGCATGCGGTCATCGATGACCGTATGCATGTTGTATTTCTTGATCTGCTCGACGACTCCCTGGCGCACATCCAGCGAGAACGCATCGTCCTGGTAGATCATCGCGACCTTGACGGAGGACGGATTTTTACCGGCTTTCTTAGCAAGATCGGCCGCCATATCGATGACGGGCGTTAGGTATTTTTCAGAAGTTGCGACGATTCCGAATTGATACTTGTAGCCCTGTGTGAAGAGAGACCTAGACGCGGCTTCACCCTGTACAAGCGGAATTTTATATTTCTCGACGACCGGCAGGATCGCTTTGGTCAATGGCGAACCGTATGGGCCAAGCATGAACTTGACCTTGTCCTGATCGATCAGCCGCTCGACCAACTGTGCCGCGCGTGCCGGCGTGGATTCGTCGTCGTAGTATTTGATCTTGAGATGGTAGCATTTGCTGCCGATCTTGATGCCGCCCGCATCGTTGATCTTCTTGACGGCGAATTCGTAGCCGTTCTTCGTGTTGTTGCCGTTGGCGGCGTAGATCCCAGTGGCCGAAAGGGCGGCTCCGAGGATCAGGTCTTCACACGATTGTGCCGCAGCGGATACGGGTACATAGGCGAGCGCGGCCGTTGCCAACACGGCCGCAAATCTTGCGCTGTTGTGCATAGGTTGTTCCTCCCATGAAGCTCTCCGTGTCTCCCCCGGCTGGTTGGCTCCAGTCCTTGATATTCGAAAGTATAGCGTGAATATCGGAGGGGACAACGAATAGTAGTGCCCGCAACCGCATTGGCTGCAGGCTGCCTTCTGCGAGGCTAAACCTGCTCAGCGTTAAGATAGGCGAGCCGCGCGCCGCAAAAGGCGCAGATCAGGCCGACTCCGAGCGCGGCGAGACCGGCAATAACGTCCACCGTACCGCCCAGGTTGCCCGTCTTGCTCATGATTCCGCCGACGGTAGCTACCACAAACACGAGGCCGATCAGGAAGCGTTGCGCCAGGCGATAGATCAATTCGCGTTCGCGGGCGGCAGCAATCAGATACGCGCCTGCAGCCCAGCCGCCGGCGAAGCCGGCGCCGCCGATCGCCCACCAGGCCACAGCGGAAATGAATTGCTGCCTGCTGGCCGTGGTGGCATCCCGCAGCACCGCATCGAGCCCGATGCCGAACACAATCAGAAGAATATGCACAACCAGCGCGGCGAATACGCCACAGGCGATCGCTGCGGCGTAATGCAATCGGCGCAGGGCGTCGGTATCCATTGGCTGCCGTTGAAATGGGACCGGGAGTTCGTCGTGCCGGTCACCATAGCCGATCAAAGCGCCGCGCGCGAATACCCTTTTGAGAGTTGCGCTGCGTCGGTGTGTTGGCGAACACCCACATGCTCGGTACAAACAGGATGATGCCCATCAAGACAATCAGGCGGATCGGTCTTACTGACAGCGCGGTGATGCCGTTGACGGACAGTGCCACCATCTTTGCAAGCGTTTATTTCGTTCGCGATGCAGCCGTGGCGATCCAGCGGTTTTGCGAAGGATATACGGTGTGCAGTGCTAGAAGCCTGCGAGCGCGCGCATGATGCGGAAAAGCCTGGCCTGGCCCTCGAAGCCGATACCGGGGCGGTCGGAGAGCGAGATCATGCCGTCCTCGATCCGCGCATCGTCGGCAAAGCCACCGAAGTCGCCGAACACACCGGGATAGGATTCCGCGCCGCCAAGGCCAAAGCCTGCAGCGATCGCAAGTGACATCTGATTGCCGCCATGCGGGAACATGGCGCTGCGCGGCCAGCCGTGCTCTGCCAGCATATCCAGCGTCTTTGCGTATTGGCCGATGCCGTAGGCCTGCGGCGGGTCGATCTGGATGACATCGTGGCCGGGGCGAAATCCGCCGAACCGCACCAGATTTTCCACGTCCTGCGTCGAGTAGAGGTTTTCCCCGGTCGCGAGCGGCGGCTCGTAATTCCTTGCGAGCTCGGCGAAAAGCGCGAAATCAAGCGGGTCGCATGGCTCCTCGAACCAGCGTAACCTGAAGGGCGCGAGCGCTTTAGCGTAGCGTAAGGCTTCCGCGTGATCGAATTTGCAGTTGGCATCGACCGCAAGACGCTCGCCCGAGCCCACAATCTCAAGCACGGCCTCAAGCCGCCGGATGTCGTCGTCGAGAGGCAGTCCGCCGACTTTCATCTTCACCATCGTATAGCCGGTGCCAAGATGCCGGCGCATTTCATCCTGCAGGTCCTTGATCGTCTGCCCCGGCCAGTACCAGCCGCCGCCGACGTAACAGAACACTTTCTCCGGAATCTTGCCGTCGTTGAATCGTTCGGCGAGCACCAGGCGCAGGGGCTTGTCGGCAATCTTGGCAACGGCATCCCAGACCGCGACTTCGATGGTGCCGATCGCGATCGACCGTTCGGAATGCCCGCCGGCTTTTTCCCGGCGCATCATGCAGGCGAGGATTTTGGTGGGGTCGAGATTATTGCCGCTGGCATCCAGGAGCGAGGTGGGGTCGGCGGCCAGAATGCGCGGGATGAACCGCGCGCGCATCTGCGCACCGCAGGCGTAACGGCCGGTCGAGTTGAAAGCGAAACCGCAAACGGGTTTGCCATTACGAACAACGTCGGTGATCACGGCGACCACCGACGTCGTCATTTCGGTAAAATCGAAACTCGAATTGGCGAGTGTCGATTTGAGCGGGATTGCCGTCTCGCGGATATCGACGATACGCATTCCGCCACGTCAGATCGAACTCACTGAATTTGCGGGATCTTGGCGTCCCTGATCACCTTGCCCCACTTTTCGACTTCCTTCTTGATGTAGGCGGCAAACTCGTCCGGCTTGTTGGCGATCGGATCGAAGCCAAGCTGAGCACATTTCTCCTTGACGTCGGGGAGCGCCATCGCCTTGACGATCTCCCGGTTGAGCAGGTCGATGACTTCCTTCGGCGTTCCTGCTGGCACGAGGATTCCCTGCATCGTTTCGGATTCCTGCCCGCTGACTCCGGCTTCGGCCATGGTCGGCACATCGGGCAAAGCTGACGAGCGCTTGGCCGAGGTGACCGCTAGTCCGCGCAGTTTTCCGGCCTGCACCTGCGGCGCGGTCGGTGGCAGGGCGGTGAAAGCGATCGGCGTATGGCCGGCGACCGCCGACTGAATCGCGGGCCCGGCACCGGTGAATGGCACCGTCGTTAGGTCAAGCTTGAAGGATAGTTTGAACAATTCACCGGCCAGGTGCGGCGTGGTGCCGGTCCCCGGCATGGCATAGTTGTATTTGCCAGGGTTCTTCTTGATCAGGTCGACCAGCTCCTTCACCGACTTCACCGGGAAGTCGGCATGCACCACCAGAATGTTCGGCGAGGCTGCGGCCAGTGTGACAGGGGCGAAGTCCTTGAAAGGGTCATACGGGTTCCTGGCGTAGAGGCTCGGATTGACCACGTAGCTCGAGCTCGCGACGAGGATGGTGTAACCATCCGGAGGAGACTTTGCGACCTGCGTCATCCCGATGTTGCCGCCGGCGCCCGGGTGGTTCTCGATATAGAACTGCTGCTTCAGACTGTCCGACAGCTTCTGCGCGATCAGACGCGCCATCACGTCCGTTGGGCCGGCTGGCGCGAAAGGCACCACGATCTTGACCGGATGGTCCGGATAGCCTGCAGCGGCCACTGGCAAATTGCCAAGCGCGAGCGCAGAGAGCGTCAATCCGGCGGCAATGAGTTTTATTGTCGAGCGCATTCGTCTCCTCCCAGTTTTTTTCATCGTAGCATTGCCCGGCTACGTTGCCAGTGGGGCTTGCATCGTCCGCGCTCACGGGCTGTATTCCGGCGGCTTCGTTCCCTTTTCGTCAGAGGAAATTCAATGGCCGCCCGAAAGATCACTCGTCAGGACATGCGCGATGCTGCGGAGAAGTACAAGAACTGGGGCAAATGGGGGCCTGATGACGAAATCGGGACGCTCAATTACACGTCCGCCGAAGACATCGTCGCGGCGACACGGCTCGTCAAAAAGGGCAAGGTCATCTCGCTTGCGCTCAATTTCGATCATACCGGCCCACAGGGCGCCAAGAGCAAGTATCCGTCGATGGGCCGGACCAATCCGATCCACACCATGCTGCGGACCGGCACCGATGCCTACTCGGGTGTACTCGACAAGCGCGGCATCCGCGCGGCTGACGACATTGTGATGATGCCTCTCCAGTGCGGCACGCAATGGGACGGCCTTGGTCACGTCTTTTATGAAAACTACATGTGGAACGGCTATGACTGTCGCGAGGTGACGAGCGCCGGCGCGCAGAAGTGCGGCATAGAGAAGACGAAGAACAAAATGGTTGGCCGCGGTGTTTTTCTCGATGTCGCCCGCTACAAGGGCGTCGACTCGCTCGATGACGGATACGGCATTACCAATGACGATCTCTGCAACACGGCGAAGAAACAGAAGGTCGAGTTCAAACGCGGGGACTACGTCATCGTGCGCACCGGCATGATGGAGCGCTGTCAGAAGGCCGGAAGCTGGGACGGCTACCCCGGCGGCGATGCGCCGGGCTTTTCGTTCGAAACGCTCGATTTCATCAAGCAAACGCAGCTGGCGGCTCTCGCGAGCGATACCTGGGGCTGCGAGGTGCGGCCGAACGAGAGCGAAGAGGGTATCAACCAGCCCTGGCATTGGATCACGATCCCAATCATGGGCATGACCATGGGCGAAATTTTCCAGCTCAAGGAACTCGCCGATGACTGCGAGCAGGACAAGGTCTATGAGTTTCTTTTCGTCGCGCCAGCTATTCCGATCACAGGCGCTGTGGGCTCACCGGTCAATCCGCTGGCGATCAAGTGACCGCAAAGCGGTTATCCCGGACGGCGAAGCCGATCCGGGATCGTTATATGTGTGGAAGAGCAGAGAGGCCCGTCATGGCGAAGGAATACCCGGTGACGCATACCGACGCCGAATGGCGCAAGTTGCTCACGCCGGAGCAATACCAGATCATGCGCAAGCACGGCACCGAGATGCCGGGAACCTGCGCGTTATTGCACGAGAAGCGTGCTGGCACTTTCCATTGCGCCGCTTGCGATCAGCCGCTGTTCGTGTCCAAGCTCAAGTTCGAAAGCGGCACCGGCTGGCCGAGCTTCAACGACCCGATTGCTGGCGCAGTCGAAACGGAAACGGACCGAAGCCACGGCATGGTCCGCGACGAGGTGCATTGCAGCCGTTGCGGCAGTCACCTCGGGCATGTCTTCAATGACGGACCGCCGCCGACCGGCCTGCGCTATTGCGTCAACGGTGTCGCGCTGAAGTTCCAGCCGGCTTGAGCATGGCAACGGTCGGACACAACGCCAAACGCGTCGGCGCCGAGGTACTTGCCGACATGCTGGCCGGCTATGGCGTTACGCATGTCTTCATGGTGCCGGCCGTTCTGCGCCGCACTTTCGCTGAGATGGAGCGGCGGACCAAGATTGCGCGTATCCATTGCCATGGCGAGAAATCGGCCGCCTACATGGCCGATGGCTATGCGCGCGCTTCGGGTAAACCGGGCGTCTGCATGGCGCAGGTGATCGGCGCACTCAATCTCGCAGCCGGCCTGCGCGATGCCTACCTTGCGCATTCGCCGGTGATCGCTATGACGGGTGGGCGCGATCCGAAAACGAAATTCCGCAAGGTCTATCAGGAAATCGACGACGTCCCGGCGTTCGAGCCGGTGACAAAAATGAATGTCACCGTCGATGATGTTGCGCGCATTCCCGACATGGTGCGTCAGGCTTTTCGTACTGCAACCACGGGCACGCCAGGTCCGGTGCATCTACAATTCCGCGGCAACGAGGGGCAGGTCGACCTCGAAGAGGCTGAAATGGACGGGTTGGTCGAGGCGCAGTTCTCGCGCGTGCCGCCCTTCCGTCCCGAGCCGGAAGCAGCACATGTGAAAGCGGCGCTCGAACTGCTGCAGAAGGCCGAGCGGCCGATCATCGTCGCGGGCGGCGGCGCCCGCGCATCAGGCGCCGGCAAGGAACTTGTTGCGCTTGCCGAGGCGCTGCAAATTCCAGTGGCCACCTCGCTCAACGGCAAGGATATCATTCCTGGAATTCATTCGTTGTCGGTCGGCGTTGTCGGCAGCTATTCGCGCGAAACCGCCAACCGTGCCGTGAATGCCGCCGATCTTGTCTGCTTTATCGGTACCGAAACCGGCGGCATGACCACGCATTTCTGGGCTGTGCCGAAAATCGGCACGCCGGCGATCCAGATCGACATCGAGCCGGAATCGCTCGGCCGCAACTATCCGCTGCAAGCCAGTGTTCTGGGCGATGCCAAGAGCGTGCTTGTGCGTATGCTCGGCCAGATCGACAAGTCCACCGCGGCGAGGCGGGCAAACTGGATCAAGGATATCGCGGCGCTGCGCAACGACTGGTACGCGAAATACAAGCTGATGCTGGAATCCGACGCCGCGCCGATTCATCCGGCGCGCATCTGCGGCGAACTGAGCAGACACATGCCCGACGACGCCATCGTCGTAGTCGATACCGGGCACGCCGGAATGTGGATGGGCGGCATGTACGACCTCCGCACGGCTGCTCAGAGCTACATGCGCAGCGCCGGTCACCTCGGCTGGGCTTTCCCTGCCGGCATCGGGGCGAAAGCCGCGTGTCCGGAACGGCCCGTTGTCGTTTTCACGGGTGACGCCGGCTTCTGGTACCACATCGGCGAGGTCGAAACCGCAGTGCGCTGGAATATCCCGTCCGTTACCATCGTCAACAACAACGGCGGCGGCAATCAGTCCAAGCGCGGGTTTGACCGCGCCTATGGTGGCGAGCAGACCGCGCAGGCGCGCGAGCTCTGGACCTACAACAAGATGAATTTCGCCAGGTTGGCCGAGGATATGGGCGCCCTCGGCATCCGCGTGGAGGACGCAAAGGACATTGCGCCGGCACTCGAACGCGCGCTCGCTTCAAAGCGGCCCGCGGTGATCGATGTTGTTACCGACATCGAAGCACTGGCGCCGACAGCAGTAACTTGACGGCGTTTATTTTAACGGCGGTCCGACGTAGCGGAATTTCTGCGCGCGTTTTCCGGTGTCGACTTCGGTCGTGTAGATATTGCCTTTGCTGTCCACTGCAAGATTGTGGACCCAGTGAAATTCGCCGGCATTGCGGCCATTGCGGCCGAATGATCCGACGACGTCTCCCGTTTCGCGTGCAAGCGTGCGCACTTCGTTATTGGCGCCATCGGCATTCATCAGGAATGTCTGCTTGGCATCCGGCCAGAAATCGAGATCCCAGACCGAACCCTGTTGCAATGTTTGTTTGGCAACGAAAAATTCTTTCACGAATGTTCCGTCTTTCCGAAAAATCTGGATGCGGTCGTTGGACCGGTCGCAAACATAGACCAGCCCGTCTTTCGAGATCTTCACGCAATGAACGGGGTTTGCGAACTGCTGTGGCGGCGGTTCGGCCGGATTGTAGGCGGGCCCTTTGGTGTCGTTCGGCGGCTTGCCGTAGGCGCCCCAATGCCGTTTGTATGCGCCGGTATCGGCGTCGAATACGATGACACGGTGGTTGCCGTAACCGTCGGCAATGTAGATCTCATTTGTCGCAGGATCGACTTCCATATCGGCGGGCCTGCCGAGACGCGTCGTATCGGCGCTACCGGTCTGGGGACCGGGCTTGCCGATCTGCAGCACGAATTTTCCATCCTGTGTGAATTTCAGTACGTGGCCGTCGTTATTGCCGTTGCCGCCGACCCACACAAAGCCTTTGTGATCGATATTGATGCCATGCTCATTCTGAAACCAATCGTATCCCTGTCCCGGGCCGCCCCATGCCTTGAGCAGGTTGCCCTCTTGGTCGAATTCGAGAATCGGCGGCGCTGGTGCGCAACATTTGGTGCGCGGTGGATTGAACGTCGCCGCCTTCTCGTCGTCCGTTAGCGTACGAGGCCGCTGGATCACCCAGATATGATCCTGAGCGTCGACCGCTACGCCCGCGGCCTGTCCCATGATCCAGTTGTTCGGCAAGGTCTTCGGCCAGGATGCGTCGACCTGAAATTTCGGCAGGTCGTCAGCAAGCGCAGGTGCGATCGAAAGCGCGAACACGGCAAACGATGAAGCGAGTTTCATGAGCGTTTCCCCCGCCGGCAGCATGAACTGCTGGCATCCGCTCATGCTCCATCTTCGGCCCTCCGCATTCAAGGGCCGCGTCGTACGACGTAACGGTAATATTTGGTAGCGCTAGCCTTCGCCGATCTCGCGCAGGATTTCGGCCGAATGCTCTCCGAGCAGCGGGGAGGGACGTTCCGATGCGGCACGCCAGCCGTCGATCACGATCGGAGTGCGCACGCCGGGAATCGTGCCGGCCTTGGCCGCCTTGCTCTTGAGCGCGAGCTTCATCCCCCGATGCGAAACCTGCGGGTCGTTGAACACCTGCTCGAGATCGTTGATGGGACCTGCCGGGACCTGTTGCGCCTCGAGCTTGTCTAGCAGCTCATCGCGCTTCATGCGTGCAGTGAGCGCCGACAGCTTTCCGATCAACTCCTCGCGGTGCTTGAGACGACCGACGTTATCCTTGTAGGCCGGATTTTGCGCAAGCTCGGCGCCGCCGATCACATTACAGAATTTGACGTACTGGTTATCGTTGCCGGTCGCGACAATGATGTGACCGTCCGCAACGGGAAATACCTGATAGGGCACAATGTTCGCATGCGCATTGCCGATGCGCTTCGGTACCTTGCCCGAGACGAGATAGTTCATTGCCTGGTTCGACAAGACGCCCACAGTCGAGTCGACCAATGCCATGTCGACATAACAACCTTTGCCGGTCCTCTCACGTTCAGCCAGCGCCGCCAGGATGCCGACAACGGAATAGACGCCGGTGAAGATGTCGGAAACCGGAATGCCGATGCGGGTAGGCTCGCCGTCAGCCGTCCCGGTGAGATCCATAATTCCGGCCATGCCCTGCGCCATCAGGTCGTAGCCGGCTCGTTTGGCGTAAGGGCCATCCTGGCCGAAACCGGTGACGGAACAGTAGATCAGGCGCGGACAGTCAGGCGCGAGGCTCTTGTAATCGAGACCGAACTTGGCGAGCCCGCCCACCTTGAAATTTTCAATCAGCACATCCGAGCGTGCGGCGAGTTTGCGAACGATGCGCCGGCCCTCGTCGCTTTCGAAATCCATCTCGATAGAGCGTTTGCCGCGGTTGGCCGCGTGAAAGTAGGCAGAACCGATGTTGTTGCCGTCGGCTCCTTCGACGAAAGGTGGACCCCAGCCGCGGGTATCATCTCCCGTTCCCTTGCGCTCGACCTTGATCACGTCGGCGCCGAGGTCGGCGAGCACCTGTCCGGCCCAAGGCCCCGCCAGAATGCGGGCAAGTTCAAGTACGCGGAGGCCCGCTAACGGCTTAGGCATGTGAAGAGACTCCCGGGAAAAAGGCGACAATGTCGGGGTTATAAAGTCATCAATGCGGGCTGACTATAGCCGGAATTATCTATTGGCTGCGTGGGTTACGGCCAATTTCTATCACCGGGCCTATGGCGCTAGGTCGCACCGGCGGCTAATGTGAAATCGGGCGCGACGAGGGGATATTGGTTATTGTTGGCGACCAGGCAAATGCGACGGCATCATCCTGTCGCAAAAAAAGACCCATGGAGGAACACACGATGAAACGATTTTCGACATTGTTCGCCACTGCGGCCGCGGCGATTCTGATTTCGGCGTCGGCGCAGGCGCAAATGACGATGAAGGCGTCGCACCAGTTTCCGGGCGGCAAAGGTGACGTCCGCGACGACATGGTCCAGATGATCGCCAAGGATGTTGCTGCGGCCAACGTCGGCCTCAATATCCAAGTCTATCCGGGTGCATCGCTGTTCAAGCCGAACGACCAATGGAACGCCATGGTCAACGGACAGCTCGACATCACGCTGTTCCCGCTTGACTACGCCAGCGGCAAGGTTCCGGCTTTCAGCGCGACGCTGATGCCCGGTCTGATCCGCAGCCAGGAGCGCGCGAAGCGCATCAACGATTCGCAGTTCATGAAAGACATGCGCGCCGAGATCGAGAAGCACGGCGTGATCGTCCTCTCCGATGCTTGGTTTGCAGGCGGCATGGCATCCAAAGGCAACTGCATCGTGCATCCTAACGATATGAAAGGCCGCAAGTTCCGCGCGGCCGGTCCGACATTTGCGGGAATGTGGGAGTCTGCTGGCGCCAGCATCGTGAGCCCACCTTCGAACGAAATCTACAATGCGTTCCAGAGCGGTGTCGTGAACGGTACAGACACGAGCCTGGGTACACTGCAGTCAATGCGCCTTTACGAAGTGACCGACTGCCTCACCGCTCCCGGCAACAACGCGCTTTGGTTTATGTACGAGCCGGTGCTGATGTCGAAAAAGAGCTTCGATAAGCTGAACAAACAGCAAAAGGACGCTGTGATCGCCGCGGGCAAGAAGGCGCAGGCCTACTACGAAGGCAAAGCGGAGGCGGTGAACCAACAGTCAGTCAAGGCCTTCGAGGATCACAAAGTGAAAGTAGTGACACTGAGCGATGCCGACTACCAGGCATGGCTGGAGATGGCCAAGAAAAGCTCTTACGCGAAGTTTGCCAAAGAAGTGCCAAACGGTCAGAAGCTGATCGATGAAGCGCTTGCGGTGAAATAATGAACGTCACGGCCGGCGAGTCGATTACTCGCCGGCCATTTTTTCGGCGCGTTTGCGCCGCGCATTCTTTCGATCCCCACCACAAAATAAAGCCAAGCCCATGGACGCATACATTCGGGCTGTAAATTTCCTGTCACGCATCGCCGGCGTATTTGCAGCCCTCCTCATCGCGCTCGCGGTCCTGGTTATCTGCGACATGGTGATCGAGCGCTACATCCTGAATTTGACGACGATCTGGCAGATCGACGTGGTGACCTATTGCATCGTCGGCGCCACGTTCGTCGGCAGTGCCTACGTGCTGATGACGCGCGGGCACGTAAACGTCGATATCCTGCCGTTGCACGTCGGGCCGCGTGTGCGTTATCGGCTGGCACTGTCGACGATGTTGCTCGCCATCGCCTTCTGCGTGGTCATTTTCATCCTTTGTACCGCGTATTGGTATGAGGCCTATTCCAATCGCTGGCTCTCGAACACCGTGTGGCGTGCGCGTCTCTGGATTCCCTATCTGTCGATGCCGATCGGTCTCGGCCTTCTCCTTCTGCAATACTTTGCTGAGCTTATTTCCCTGGTGACCGGGCGGACACCGCCATTCGGCATCAAGGACACGCAGGACGCCGAGGACGTCGCCCGCGCGCAGGCCCGAGAAGCGGTCGGAGACCTCTAATGTCGCCGACCACCCAGGGATTGATCGTTTTCGTCGTCACGTTGCTGATGCTCGTGTCGGGAATCCCGGTTGCGTTCGGGCTCGGTGCGATCGCGATTGCATTTCTTGTGCTCTTTCAGGGCTTCGATGCCCTGCATGTGGTTGCCGAGACTTTCTGGTCAGGGCTCGATGAATTCACGCTCGTCGCCATCCCGATGTTCGTGATGATGGGCGCTGCAATTGGCTCATCTCCCGCCGGGAAAGATCTTTACGAGGCGCTGGATCGCTGGCTCTATCGGCTGCCCGGCGGCCTCGTGATATCGAATATCGGCGCTTGCGCGATTTTCGCGGCATTGACTGGCTCATCGCCAGCTTGCTGCGCAGCCATCGGCAAGATGGGCATTCCTGAGATGCGCCGCCGTGGCTATCCGGATGACGTTGCCACCGGCTCGATCTGCGCTGGCGGCACGCTCGGCATTCTCATTCCGCCGTCCATCACGTTTATTTTGTACGGAATAGCCACCGAGACGTCGATTGGCCGGCTCTTCATCGCCGGCGTGTTGCCGGGGCTGATGCTGACCGGCTTGTTCATACTGTGGACAGTATTCATCATCTGGAAGCGCGGCTTCCGCTCCCACGCGATCGACTTCCGTTATTCGTGGAAAGAAAAATTCCAATCGGTCCCCAAGATTGCGCCCTTCATCATCATCATCCTGGGCGTGATGTATGCGCTCTATGGTGGCGTGGCGACGCCTTCGGAAGCGGCCGGTGTCGGTGCCGCCCTATGCATGATCATGGCCATTGTGATCTATCGTCTTTGGAAGGTGGAACAGATCTGGCTGATCCTGCGCGACACGATGCGCGAGTCGGTGATGATCCTGACCATCATCGCGACTGCCGTTCTGTTCGGATACATGCTTACGTCGCTTTATCTGACCCAGACGCTGGCGCAGGCGATCGCCGACCTGCACGCCAACAAATGGGTGCTGATGTTCCTGATCAATATCTTCCTGCTGGTCTGCGGCTTCTTCATTCCGCCCGCGGCTATCATCCTGATGACCAGCCCAATTCTGCTGCCGATCATTACGGCGGCGGGTTTCGACCCGGTCTGGTTCGGTGTGATCCTTACCATAAACATGGAGATCGGCCTCATTCACCCGCCGGTCGGTCTTAATATTTACATCGTTAACGCTATTGCACCGGATGTGCCGCTTGCCAAGGTGATGTGGGGTACACTGCCCTATGTCATCTGCATGATGCTGGCGATCGTGATCTTGTGCTTCTTTCCTGAAATTGCCACATGGTTGCCCGATCATCTGATGGGCAAAGCCATAGGGCCTGCATGAACACCTCGTTCTTCGGGGAACTGCTGCAAACGATATCCGAGCGTGGACGTGCGCTGCTTGCCCGTGATCGGCGCGGCGGCGCGTTGGCACGTTCGGAGAACCTTGTCGAATTGTGTGAGGATCTGTTGTCCGGCCGCGGGGAGGCGTCCGGTGTCGCACTCGCCCGGGAAATCCTCAGCCGATACACGGCGCTGACGACCGGTCCGCGCATCGCCTTTTTTGAGGCACTTGCGCAGCGATTCGGCACTGATGCGGCGCGGATGGAGCAGGCGATCAACGCCTGGCGTGCATCACCCTCGGATGCGACCGCTGCAGAAGTCCATGCAGCTTCGGAGCCACGGCGTCAGGAACTGTTCCGCAGACTCAACCTCGCGCCCGGAGGCACTGCCGCGCTTGTGCGCATGCGCGAGCAATTGATGGATTCGCTGGATCATCGCGACGACCTGCGTGCTGTCGACGATGACTTTGTTCATCTTTTCTCGTCCTGGTTCAATCGAGGCTTCCTCGTACTGCGTCGGATCGACTGGTCGACGCCGGCCATCGTGCTGGAAAAGATCATCCGTTACGAAGCGGTGCACGAAATTCGTGATTGGGATGATTTGCGCCGCCGCATAGACCCACCGGACCGCCGCTGTTTCGCATTTTTCCATCCAGCGATGGTCGATGAGCCGCTCATCTTCGTCGAGGTCGCGCTTACCCGCGAAATTCCCGCGGCCATTTCGCCCATTCTCGCCAAGGACCGCGAGATTACGGCAATCGATAAGACGCGCACCGCAACCTTTTACTCCATCTCGAACTGTCAGCGCGGGCTTGCGGGCGTTTCATTCGGCAGTTTCCTGATCAAGCAGGTGGTCGAGGAAGTCAGTCGCGAAATTCGTGGGCTGCAGACTTTCGTGACATTGTCGCCGGTGACGAATTTTGCGGATTGGCTCAGGCGCGAACGCGGCGAAGAAAAATCAGCCGCGCTTAGCGAGGCCGATAAGGCGGTGCTGGCTTCGCTTGATCGGCCTGGATGGTGGCGTGAAGAAGACACCACAGCGCAGCTGCAGGATCCGCTCATGCGTGCAGCAGCCTGGTATTATTTGCGCGCGCGCAACAAGCGGGGCACACCGGTCGATGCAGTCGCCCGTTTCCATCTCGGAAACGGCGCTCGTCTCGAGCGAATCAATTGGCTCGCCGATACGTCCGAACGCGCACTGACGCAGGCGCACGGGCTGATGGTGAACTACCTTTACGACCTCGGCGACATCGAAAAGAATCACGAGGCTTATGCAGAACAGCGTACGGTCGTCGCCTCCAGCGCCGTTCAGCGCCTGCTACGGCCGCCGCTCGAGCTCGTGCCGATTGCCGGCTGAGGGCCTGTGCCCCCTCATTCCCGTGAAAGCGGGGTCCATGCCTATGTTTTTGCGCTCTAGACTGACCGAATCAGGATTTTCCGTATACCGGCACGATCGCGCCTCGACTGACTCGGTTGTCTGGTGAGGCCAGAAACACAATCGTCGCTGCGACTTCTTCCACCTTCGGCCACGCTGAATGGTCCGCTTTCGGCATCGCCTTCCGGTTCGCCTCGGTATCCATGATCGAAGGCGCCACGGCATTCACGAG
Organism: Pseudolabrys sp.; assembly: GCA_036557605.1. Taxonomy (GTDB): domain Bacteria; phylum Pseudomonadota; class Alphaproteobacteria; order Rhizobiales; family Xanthobacteraceae; genus Pseudolabrys. Next base: position 62,203 of record DATBHE010000046.1, on the reverse strand, counting down.
AATGCCATCCTTCACAACTTCCTCTGCCAGAGCCATTGTGAGAGCAGCGACACCGGCCTTGGAGACCGTATAGGCAGTCATGCCTGCGCCGCTGCGCGGCTCCAGTGCGGGGCGCGCGGTCACATTGACGATGCGTCCTCCGGATCCGCCCAGCATTACCTTTACCGCTGCCCGGCAACACAGGAAACACGACGTGAGATTACTGTCGATCTGTGCCATCAGCGCGGTTTTGCTGCTTTCGGTGATCTTGCCCGCTGCGAATCCGCCGGCGATATGGATTGAAGCCCACAGCGGAAATTTGCTGCCGGCGTAAACTTTTGCCACCTCTGCTTCGTCGGCAAGATCGCTGACCTTGATCAAGGTTGCCTGCCGCGTATCGCGATAGGGAAACCGATCTGCTTCCGTATCGTGTACATAAGGTATTGTGCAGGTTGCCCCGGCGCCAATCAAAGCGCCGGCCACGGCAGTACCCAGCGCGCCGCTGCCCCCGGTAACGACGATATGCTTGCCTGAAAAATCCATCTTGGGTCCTCAAGCCCCGCTCAGCCGCGCCCGCGCTTTACGCGCGTGGGCAGAACCTGAAACTCAACCCAGTTCGCGACTTCGCTGACACGAAGTTTCTTGTCGAGAACATTTTTGCTGATGCCGTGCCGCCAGGCCAGCCGCTTACACGCGGGGTCCTTGTCCAGCGCGTCCAGATCGTGCGCGAAGGTTTTGATATCGGCCTCGTCGGCAAAGAAGCCTTCCTCGATCAGGCGCGCGCCGATCCGCCGGACAATCGCGGCAATCTCACGCAGCGGGTATTCAGGGTGGTACTGGACAGCCCAGGCAGTTGAGCCATTGGTACGGATTTCCGCGCTTTGCACTTCGGAAACTGCATTAGTGGCAAGCACGGTCGTCCCCGGCGCAACCGCCTCGACCTCGTCAAGATGTACCGTCGGTGCATTGAACACGTCGAGCTTGCCGACATACATCGGATGCTTGCGGCCAGCCTCGGTCAATCTGATACCGCGGCCAAAGCCGATCTCGCGTCCTTTCGGATTCTTGCGCACACTACCGCCGGCCGCGGCGGTGAGAATCTGGATGCCCCAGCACGATCCGAAAATGGGCGTGCCGGTTCTGAGTGCGGCGCGGACCAGCTCGATCTGCCGCATGACTTCTGGACCTGCGTTGTACACGTGCAGGCTCGAGCCGGTGATAGCGATACCGTCATAGCCTTCAAGCGAGGTGCCTTCGGGCAACAAGGCGGTAGGATCGCCCGGATAGCAAATGTCCACCATGGCGCCGGGCAGAACTTCGCGCAACAAATCGGAATAGCCTTTGCTCGCCGGAATCCCACCGGCTGCGACATGTTCGGCCATTGTCTGCGGAGAATTTCCTTCAACAACAAGCAGGCGAGGCGAGGGCATAGGTTCCGTTTTCAAAAATCCTGGCGGCCGCCCCCGGCGTGCACCATGAGCGACAATTACTTCGATATGGCCGTGCGGACGCCTTTTTGCAATCGCGCCGGCAGTTATGACGTAAATTCGCGGTTAATGCATTCCGGTTCTTGAGTGTGCCGCGCAGGCCGCCCATCCTTGCCCGGAAAGCGAATCAACACGTATGGCCGACTTCGACCTTGCCATCATCGGTGGCGGCATAAATGGCACAGGGCTCGCCAGGGACGCCGCCGGCCGAGGCATTCGCGTGCTGCTTGTCGAAATGAACGATCTCGGTTCGGGGACTTCCTCGGCCTCGAGCAAAATGATCCACGGTGGCTTGCGCTATCTCGAACATGGAGCCTTTCGGCTGGTTCGTGAGGCATTGAACGAGCGCGAAGTCTTGTTGCGTACGGCACCTCATCTTGTCTGTCCGATGCGTTTTATGCTGCCGCCGATTGCCGGTCGTCGCTCGTCTCTTCTGTTGCGCTTCGGGCTTCTTCTGTACGACCTCTTGGGTGCGCGCAGACTGCTGCCTGCATCGCGCACGGTGGACCTGACGCATCATGTCGCCGGCCATCCGCTCAAGCGGGAATTTCGCTACGGCTTCGAATATTCCGACTGTTCAGTCGACGATTCGCGACTCGTCGTGCTTAACGCGGTCGACGCGGCAGAGCATGGCGCAGTCATTCGAACTCGCACTCGTTGCACGCGCGCAGAACGGCGGGCCGAGTGGGAACTGGTGCTCAACGAGCACGGCCGCCGCGACGTCGCAACAGCGCGCGTCCTGGTCAATGCCGCCGGTCCCTGGATTGGCGGCGTGGCTGACAACATCCTCCGCCAGCGGCTGCAGCATCCGGTTCGGTTGATTAAGGGCAGCCACATTGTCGTGCGCCGCCACTTCCAGAACGACTATGGATATCTTCTACAAGCACCCGACCGACGCGTGGTGTTTGTCTTGCCGTTTGCCGATGACTTCAGCTTGATAGGCACAACCGACGAAAATTTTGTCGGCGATCTGAGCGCGCCTACCGTGACGCCGCAGGAAATTGGCTACCTGTGCGACATCGTCAATCGATACTTTCGAAATGTCGTTACACCCGATGAGCTGGTCTGGTCCTATTCCGGCGTGCGCGCACTTTACGACGATGGCTCGGACAGGCCCGAAGACGTGACACGGGACTACGAACTGGTTCTTGATACTCGCGCAGGGATGGCACCGTTGCTTACCGTCTATGGGGGCAAGATCACGACCTACCGCAGATTGGCCGAGGAGGCTCTGGCGCGGCTCCGCCAATATTTCGGCGCTCGCCCGGCCTGGACCGCCACGTCGCCACTGCCCGGCGGGGAGTTTGCGCCCGGCGCCTTTGGCGCGCAGATCAAGGAAACGGTGCGGCGATGGCCCTTTCTTTCCGAGCGGCATGCGCGCAGGCTCGTGCACGCTTACGGGAGTCGCGTCGAACGATTTCTGAGAGATGCGCACAAATTGGAGGATCTGGGGGCGAGCATCGCGGGTGATCTCACTGAAGCGGAAATTCGTTATTTGGTAGAAAATGAGTGGGCGCAGACCGCCGATGATGTGCTGTGGCGGCGAAGCAAAGTCGGTTTGGTGGCCACGGCCGAGCAGGCCGCGGCGCTTGACCGGTTGATGGCATCGATGAACGCAGCTCGATGAGCTGGGTGGGGATTGAGATTTGGCGACGGCGCTGATTGCGATTGACCAAGGCACGACATCGACACGGGCTATCGCCTTTGACGCAGGCTTGCAGGTGCTTGCCATTGCGCAACAGGAACTGCGTCAGATCTATCCGTCGCCTGGCGAGGTCGAGCATGACCCTGAGGAGATCTGGTCGGCCGTCCTTGGCACCGTGCGCACGGTGATGACGCAGGCGGGCCTTGGCGCAAACGATGTTGCCGGCATCGGCATCACCAACCAGCGCGAGACGGTCGTCATTTGGGACCGGGAAACCGGACGCCCAATCCACAATGCGATCGTCTGGCAGGATCGCCGCACCGCCGTGGCTTGTGAATCCCTGAAGCGCACCGGTTGCGAGCCGGATCTCACACGCAAGACAGGGCTGCTGCTCGATCCGTACTTTTCAGCCACCAAGATCGCCTGGCTTCTGGAGAACGTTGGTGGCGCGCCTGCGGCGGCCGCAGCCGGGAAACTTGCATTCGGCACGATCGATTCCTTTTTGTTGTGGCGTCTCACGGCCGGCAGGGCGCATCTGACCGACGCGACCAACGCGTCGCGCACGCTGTTGTTCGATATCGGCGCGGGGCAATGGGACACGGACCTCTGCCGGCTTTTTGGAGTGCCGAAAGAGCTGCTCCCCGGCGTGCGTGACTGCGGGTCTAGCTTTGGGGCGACCGAACCGAACCTTTTTGACGGCTCGATTCGCATCTGCGGCGTCGCCGGCGACCAGCAGGCGGCAACGATCGGGCAGGGATGTTTCGAGCCCGGAATGGTGAAGTCGACCTACGGCACCGGCTGTTTCGCGCTGCTCAACACGGGACCGGATCGTCTTGCTTCACGAAACCGGCTGCTGACGACCATCGCCTATCAGCTCGACGGCAAGCGCACCTATGCGCTGGAGGGTGCAATCTTTGTCGCTGGTGCCGCCGTGCAATGGCTGCGTGACGGACTGAAAATTATCGAAGCGGCATCGGCCGTCGGTCCCCTGGCGCAGCGCGCCGATCCTGCGGAGGAAGTCTATCTGGTTCCGGCATTTGTGGGCCTGGGTGCGCCCTATTGGGACGCTCAGGCGCGTGGAGCGATCTACGGGCTGACCCGTAATACGGGTACTGCCGAGATCGCGCGGGCCGCGCTCGAATCCGTTGGCTATCAGACCCGCGATCTTCTGGAGGCCATGCGTGCCGATTGGCCGGCCGCGCAATCGTTCAAAGCTGTGTTGCGCGTTGACGGCGGAATGACTGCGAGCGACCCGTGCATGCAATTTCTCGCCGACATCCTCGCGTGCCCTGTCGATCGGCCGATGGTGCTGGAAACGACCGCATTGGGTGCTGCTTACCTCGCCGGTCGCACAGCCGGAATTTGCGACGACCTCGATAAATTCGCGGCGCGGTGGCGGCTCGAGCGACGCTTCGAGCCACGAATGGATGCTGCCGAGCGTGAGAAAAAGTATTCCGGCTGGAAACAGGCTGTACGGCGCACGCTTACTGCGAAAAACATCTGATGACTCATGTCGGGTTGACGTGTGTGCACGCGCCGCTAGCGTGTGCGCCGCGAAACGGGCAATCATGACGAAAATCGGCGAAGTTCAAACCGCTAACAGAAAAGAGCCGTTGATACGGTTCGACGCGGTCAGCAAGCGCTTCGGCGCCGTCACTGCGGTTGAAACCCTCAGCCTGGATGTTGGTGAAGGCGAATTTTTCGCGCTGCTGGGGCCGTCCGGCTGCGGCAAGACAACCTTGTTACGGATGCTTGCCGGCTTCGAGACGCCGAATCAAGGCCGCATTCTCCTTGATGGAAAAGACATCGTTGCCGTGCCTCCGCACCGGCGACCCGTCAACATGATGTTCCAGAATTATGCGTTGTTTCCGCATCTTACGGTCGAGAACAATATCGCCTTTGGATTGCGTCAGGAAAACGTGGAGCGCAAGGAAATCGCCGCACGCGTCCTCGAAATGCTCGAACTGGTGCGGCTGCAAGGCTTCGGCGCGCGCAAGATTCACCAACTTTCGGGCGGCCAGCGTCAGCGGGTGGCGCTGGCCAGGTCGTTAATCAAGCGGCCCCGTGTGCTCCTGCTCGACGAGCCGCTCGCCGCGCTCGACAAAAAGCTACGTGCCGAAACGCAATTTGAGCTGATGGAGTTGCAGCGCAGGCTCGGGACGACCTTTGTCATCGTAACCCACGACCAGGAAGAGGCGATGATCGTCGCCGACCGCATCGCTGTGATGAACCAGGGCCGCCTGATGCAAGTCGCAGCCCCGGCCGAAATCTACGAGCAGCCCGCCTCCCGCTGGGTGGCGGAGTTTATCGGGGAAGTAACGATTATCGAAGGCCGGAACGCAGGGCCGGGCGAAATCGATAGCGCCGCGGGTCCATTGAGGGTCGAAAATTCCGGCCGGGAGACTGGAAAACCGATATGGCTCGCTTTGCGGCCGGAAAAAATCAGCATTGGCGCAGAGCGGCCGAAAGGAAATGTGAATGCCATTCCAGGCACGATCTTCGAGGTCGGCTACCGCGGTGAAATGTCGACCTACAAGGTTAGACTTGCGGATCGTTCGTTTGTGAAGGTCTCGGTCGCCAACAGCAATGCGCGTGGCCGTGCATCCTTCGGTGAGGGGGATGCTGTCTGGCTTTCGTGGCCGCCCGAGGCCGGCATCGTCCTCGCGAGCTAGCCATGCAGCGAGATCAAAGAACACGAAGCTGGGGCGCGCGAATTGTCATTCTGGTGCCATACGCCTGGCTCGTGATCTTCTTTCTCGCGCCATTCGCTATCGTGCTTAAGATCAGTCTGTCGCAGTCGGTGTTGGCGCAGCCCCCTTATTCGCCGGTGTTCGACTTCGCGGGGGGTTGGGAGGAATTGAAGTCCTTTATTGGCCAACTGTCTTTCGACTCTTTCAGATTGCTGGGGTCCGACTCGATCTATCTGTTTTCTTATCTGAAGAGCTTGCAGGTCGCGGCAATTTCGACTGCATTTCTTTTTCTTCTCGGCTATCCCATCGCCTATGGAATGGCCCGTGCACCGAAGGCCTGGCAGCCGGCACTGGTCATGGCCGTGGTTCTGCCGTTCTGGACCTCGTTTCTGATCCGAATCTACGCGTGGATCAATATTCTGCAGCGTGACGGTCTGCTCAACGAAGTTCTCATGCGGCTGCACATCATCGACACGCCTGTCGTGTGGTTGTCATCCGACACCGCGATCTATATCGGCGTTGTCTATTCCTATTTGCCTTTCATGATTCTCCCGCTCTACGCGAGCCTCGAAAAAATGGACGAATCACTGCTGGAAGCGGCCGCCGATCTCGGTTGCTCCCGCTGGAGCGCATTCTGGCTGGTCACTTTTCCGCTGTCATTGCCAGGCGTTGCGGCAGGCGCGCTGCTTTCATTCATTCCAATCGTCGGTGAATTTGTCATTCCGGATCTGCTTGGCGGTTCAGAATCGCAGATGATCGGCCAGACGCTTTGGACCGAATTCTTTTCCAATCGTGACTGGCCCGTCGCGTCCGCTATTGCAATCACTCTTCTCGTATTGTTGCTGGTGCCAATTCTTTTCTATGAAAGGCTTCAGCAGCGGTCGCTTGAAGGACGGCGCTCATGAAGCGCGGACCCTCGTCATTCAACATCCTGGCGGTCGCGTTCGGACTCGCATTCCTCTATTTGCCAATCATCATACTGGTCATTTTTTCCTTTAACGCATCGCGGTTGGTCACGGTGTGGGGCGGTTGGTCACTCGTGTGGTATCGCGAACTGCTGCAGGACGAAGCGATCTTGAGTGCAGCGTGGATCAGCCTCCGTGTCGCGGCCCTGTCGGCAAGTGCAGCAACCGTGCTGGGAATGCTTGCGGCGGTGACCTTGACCCGCATGGGCCGGTTCCGAGGTCGCTTTCTGTTTTCAGGAATGGTTTACGCGCCGCTGGTGATGCCGGAAGTGATCACCGGACTCTCATTGTTGCTGCTGTTTGTCGCGGTCAATTTGGATCGCGGATTCTGGACGGTAATTGTTGCTCACACGACGCTGACGGCGTGCTTTGCGACTGTAATCATGCAGTCGCGATTACTGGATTTTGACCGCAGTCTCGAAGAAGCGGCAATGGATCTCGGATGCCCGCCATTCAAGACATTCGTGACGATCACCTTGCCGTTGATAGCGCCGGCGATCGCCGCCAGTTGGATGTTGGCGTTTACGCTGTCACTCGACGATCTCGTGATTGCCAGTTTCACGACGGGGCCGGGAGCGACCACCTTGCCTATCCGCATCTATTCCGAAGTCCGGCTCGGGGTGAAGCCGGAGATCAATGCGATCTGCACAATCATGATTGCTATCGTGGCGCTCGGCACTATCGCATCGTCATTGATGGTCAAGCGGGGCGCGAGCCGGCGCGAGCGGGCGGCCTTGGGTGCCCAAGTTTGAAGGCACGACTGACGCACCGCCGGGAAACCCCGCTATTCGGACTTTTGACGCTCTGATGGAGCCGGTTGATCGGCGGCCGGTATGGTCGCGGAGGGCGGTGTACCGGTCAGGCGCTCGATGGCTGAGCGGACAGAATCGCGCGATCTGCGTTCGCGGATTGCATCGAGTAGCGGCGCCGCAGCACCGGACCGGCGAATCAGCGCCTCCGGATCGGGAAGCATGATCGGATCGTCCCACGATCCTTGCACGATAAAAGGCAACTCGAAGGGCGAGCTACCGGGCCGCGGCGCGGCCACCAGGACCGCCTTACCCTTGAGATCGAGTTCACGCTCCGGGATCGAGGCCGTGCCGGCAAGCGCCAGTTTCACGGTAGTGCCGTCAATCGTCACCTCGTCGACGGTGACTGTTCCCTGCGCAATCTTCAGCGCGACGGCGATTTTTTCGTACGGCGTGCGCCCGGTACGGAACTCACCACCACCGGAAAGGGGACGGCGTTCGAGTCGGCGAAGCAATTGTTCGACATTAAGACCTGCGAGAGCGCCGTTCGTTCCGTCAAGGGTCGCCGTCCCATTGAGAGTTCGCGTTACCGCCAGTACGCTGTTGCCTGTGCCTTCGACTGCGACAGACATGTTGCCCTTGCCCTCGAGCCGTCGCAGCCCGAACAATTGTCCGAGACATGTTTCAAGATCGACGCCGGTGAATTGCAGCTGTGATTTCACGTCGACGCCCTGGTCGAATTCAGCGAGCGCCAGCGAACCTTTGATCACGCCGCCATAAGCCTGCGCCTCTCCGACCGTGACAACGAGGTGCCCGCCGCGCAAGTTAGCCGCGATGGCGGTGCGGCCGAGCTTTGCATTCGATACGACGACGTTTGCGGCGGACAGCCGCAGATCAAGGTCGAGACCTGCGAGCCCGTCGAGCGTGATGCGCCCGTTGCTCCAAGACCGTTCATTGGCGGCCAGCAAGCGGACAGTCGAAACATAGGGTGTCAGATCGAGAGTGTCGGCCGCGAGCGTGCCCTGCAGCGTCTGGCGGCCGTCGACGGCGAAAGTGAGCACGCCCTCGGCGGTGTTGCCGTCGAGTTCGACATTGACAGTGGACAGACTGATAGTCCCGCCGACCACGTTGGTTCTCGCCTTGATTGCAAAGCGTCCAAAGCCGCCGCCAGGCAACGGCCTTTGTCCGGCCCAGACCATTGCGTTGCGCAATGAAACGGCGTCGGCCGCCAGCGTGCCTTCGATCTTGAGGGTCGGCTTGAGACTGATGGCCCCTTCAAATGCGGCCTTCATCGGCGCGCCGGAAATGCGCACTTTGAGTCCGCTGCGTGTGCCCGCGAGGGTCGACGGAAAATCGGCGAGTGTGATGCTCGCGTCCATCGGCGCTTGGCGCCAGATAAACCGCCCGGTGGCGCCGAAGCTCTTGGAAATCGACGGCCATGCTACCGAGAACTCAACGCCCGACAGGGTTTCGTTAATCTTGCGGCCCTCGTCGCGGATCACGATCGTACCGCCATCGATGCGCATTTCAGAAAATGCTGCGAGCCGCTGCGCCGCCGCCTGGTTGCGTGTGAGTGCCTCGATCAATCCCGACCAGTTGGATTGGCCGTTTGGATGCAATGCCACAACAATGTTTGGATGGCCGAGCGAGACGTCGGCTATTTCGACGCGGCCGACCAGGAGCGGAAAAAAGCGCAAGCGCGCCGTCAGGCGTTCCGCGACGAGAGCCGGCTGGTTGGGATCGCCCAGAATGACGTCGTCGAAAGTGACACTGCCGGTTGGGAACAGCGATACCTTGACCCCGCCGCGCAGTACCGGCTCGAGCCCGGTTACGCTGCGGATTTCGCCAAGCACCTGCTGTCGAACTGCATCCGCGGAAATCAGGTATCCGGCTGTCGTCAGCACGAGCAATCCGCCCGCGATGATGGCGAGCAGGATAAGTCCCAGGCGTTTCAGGCCGGTGGCGGTTGTCAAATGGAGGTTTCCGGTTATTTCGGCGTGAGATGCCGGCGGACTATAGCATCGGGCCCGCTGCGGCCAACCTTGGATAGGCTCTGTGACCCTTTCATGGCTGGGCTTGCGGCAAGACTTACCGGGCTGCCACCGCTGGCTCGCTGGCGGCATCGGCAATTTCGGCGATCATTTTCTTGATGATGGCTTGGCCGAAGGAGGTGAAGTCATTGGCCTCGACCACGAAATTCCCGGGTCCTCCTGTAACATTGTCGCGATAGTATTTTGTGAGCCCGCCGGCCGGATTCGTGTGTTCGGGATTCCACGGCAACGGCGTTTCGCTGAGAATTGTCAATCCATTAATTGTAATACCAAGCGCGATTGCCTCGTCGCGCGCGTGGGTGACATCACGCCCTGCGTTGTTGGTACCGTCGCCTGAAACGTCGATCGTGCGCCGATCGGCACTGAAGGGCGCGCGTGCCAACTCGGCTACTGCAGCGTCGATTCCGCCGCTGATGGATGTGCGATCAGCAAACGATCGTGGAGACTCGAGTAACCGGTCACCGAAGGTCTGCGCACTCTTTGGCCCATCGATCATCATCCAGTCGATGACGACTTTCTGGTTGCCAAATCCGGACCATTCGAGAAACAGAACGGCAATTCGGCCGTTTCGGCCGGAGCGAACGGCATCGATGACGCGGGGATCGGCCATCGCTGCGGCATAGCCCTCGCGCTGCAGCTGAAATTTCCTGCTGTCGACGCTTCGCGAAACGTCGGCAGCGAGCACAAGGAGCAGGTCGACCGCCTCCGCCGCCCGGGCCGGCGCAACGACAAATGCGTTCGCGAGCACCAGGGCGAATGCGATGCAGCGATACAAACGACCCAATCGACCCATGATATGAGTCTAGCCGATTTCGGAATTACTGCGCCAGCACTCGGGCAGACGGAAAAATCACTTCTGCAAGCGTTCCGTCGTTGACCTGGCTGGTAATCCTGAAGAGCGCATGGTTCGCCTCGGCGAGCGCTTTGGTAATCGGCAGGCCAAGTCCGGTTCCATCGGTTTCCCAGCGTGTCATGGTGACGATCTCGCGGAATGGTTCCAGGGCAATCTGCAACTGATCCTCGCTCATGCCAGGACCTGTGTCACGAACGCGCAGAACGACCTCGTGATCGTCAGACCGCGCTGTCGAAATGATCACCTGACCCCCGATGCCAGTGAATTTGATCGAGTTGGACAGCAGATTGAGCATGATCTGGCGCATTGCACGCGTGTCGGCGATGATCTGAGGCAGATTGTCCTGCAAGGAGGTGCGGACGATCACGCGTCCCCGGTTGGCTTGCTGCTGCATGATCGCCACGCACTGCTGCACGAGATCATTGAGATTGACGTTGACGAAGGTCAGATCGAGCTTTCCCGCCTCTATCTTCGAGAGATCGAGAAGATCGTTGAGCAGCGATATGAGATGTCCGCCCGAGGCGCGGATATCCTTGAGATATTGTCGGTAGCGCTCGCTGCCGATCGGGCCGAAGCGTTCATCCATCATCACTTCGGAGAACCCGATGATGGCATTCAGCGGCGTACGAATCTCGTGGCTGATCTTGGCGAGAAACTCTAACTTTGCAGTTGATGCCTTTTCGGCGGCACGCCGCGCTTTGATCAGTTCGTCCTCGTTGCGCTTCCAGGCTGTGATGTCGCGCAGGACCGCGCAAAGTTTCTCGCTGTCTTCGATACGGCCGATGGTGATATGCAGCGGAAGAAGGCCGCCCTGGCGTACGCGCCCAATAGTCTCATAACCGGCGCCCAGTGCGTCGACGCCATCTCCCCGGATGAGCTTGTCGAGATGGTCAAGCAGCTGGCGGTGGGATTCCGGCACCAACAGCTCGCGCAATGTGAGGTTGGCCATTTCGCCGGCGTCGTAGCCAAAAAGCGCTTGTGCGCTGCGATTGCCGGACAACACGCGGCCGGCACGGTCCAGAATCAGGACGCCGTCGGTTGCGGTATCGAGAATCGCTTTGAGTTCCCGAATCTCTTCTTCGCTGCGCTTCAGGGAATCGTCGCCGTGCTTGCGATCAGCTCCCGATTGCGTGTCGATCACCAGAGCAAGTGCGTTGTCGCCGCTCCATTTCACGCTGAAAAGGCGTCCTTCGACCGGTTTCTGGCTGCCGCTGTTTGTCGCGATCGTCAGCGTTTTTGCGGCATTCTTGTCATCTTTGGCACCAGGTTCGTTCCTGGGCTCTATAAACAGGTTTTCGAGGCCGCCCGCTTCGGTCAGCGCATCCAGCGTCGGGTATCCGCTCCAATCAAGAAACGCGCGGTTGGCGTAGATCAGGCTGTTGAGGCGGTAAATCAGGATGCCGACGGGCAGGCGGTCGAAGATCGATCGGTCTTCGACGGCGTCCCGCAATGTTTTTAGCTCTGGCTGTGGCGGCTCGACCGGTTGTGCGATGGGCTCGGGCTCGGCTTCACGGGGAGTAGCTGACCTGCCTTTCGCGGATGTTTTTCTCAGGCGTTCGCTGAGTTCGCGCGCGAGTTCCTGAAAGGCGCTGTGTTCTTTTTGACTCAGCCCCGGCCCGACGGCAGGGGAAGCCGGCGCTGCCGGGAAGGCCAATATTTTCGATGGTTCGCTGTCAGCGGAGGGCTCCGGATTGATTTTTTGGGCACGCAATTCCCTCAATCGATCAACCTCGCGACACACGCCAAAGCCACGGAATCCGCCGAACCGGCGGTCACTGTCGAACACCGGTAGGCCGGACATTTCAATTGCAAGCGGCTGATCGAGCCCGTCCACCGGCCAGGCTATCGCAAGGCCGCTAAACGTTTCGCGTTTGGCAAGCGCGGTTGCTACCAGCCCCTGGGTGTCCAGATTCAGGCTTTTCGCCACGTCTGCCCAAGTGCGACCCGCTACAACAGCAGAATTGGACCCAAGCAAATCGGTGAATTCCTGGCTTGCGAATGTGAAGCGGGTGTCCGCATCGGTTTGCCATACGAAGCGGAAAGATCGCTGTGAGATATCGTGTTCAACAGGAGCCGGAACTTTTCGGGCATCGGAAACCACAGTCTTTCGCGTACCGGAGCGAGCTGGCTGTTTCGCCCCGTTGAAGGCAACGAGCAGTGCAAATGTGGAGCCCGCGCCAAGCTTGATCATGCTGACCCGGCCGGCCGGAATCGTGCCATCAGCCTCGTCGTTCAGGCTTGCGTCCCGGGCCAGTTTTTCCGCGCCGAGCGCAACAAGGTCCCGTTGGTTGCCCATCCGCTCGATTGCGGCGGGCTCAGCCACAATAAGTTCACCGTCTGCGTTGAAGACGGCGGTCGCACCGCCGAGATCTTTCAGTAGTCTGGAAGCGCGCTCGGGCAATGTAAGATTCTTTCCCGCGCGTTCGACAGATACGAGCAAGACTGCCGGGATGTTATCGGCTAGTGAAATTCGGGAGCACAGGCAGATCAGCGTACCGCCGATGCTCGCTCCGAAGCCGCGGAGACGTTCAAGGCGTGCTGCGCCGCTTGGCGGCAGCGTGGCGGACAGTTGAGCGATCTGAGCAGCCGCAGCGTGGCGTGCATCGAAACGCAACGATGCAACTTCACCGGGCGAGAGCGCTCCGAAAATTTCCGCGCCAACGGGATTGGCCCAAAGAAGGCGCTCGGAATTTGCGCTCCACAGCCATACCGGCGCTGGATTGAGCGCATATACGGCGAGTCGCGGATCGCGAAGGTATGCAAGCTGCGGCGTTAGGTCCGTCATCGTGCCATCGCAACATTAGGGTAACAAAGACTTAATACGGCCGACAGGAACCCGCGTCCACGCAGGGTCAGGCCGCAGCCAAGGCTGTAATCGGCGATAAAGTTAATAGCAGCGGGTTTCCATGTCTGGCGGTCAGGTGCTGCCGGCCTAAATAGGGTTAAACCGCAAGCCTGCGGTTGAACAAGAGGAGGGACTTTCATGACCAAGGACAGCGGCGTGCAGTTCGACATCCCGGCCGATATGCGTGCGGTGGCAGAAAAGAGCGTCGAGCAGGCGAAAGAGGCTTTTGAGGTTTTCATTTCCGCCGCCGAGCAGGCCGTCAATGCCGCCGAGACGCAGGCGGCAAGTGCGCGGGCGGGGGCGAAGGAGATTGGCGAACTCGCGATCGGTTACGCGGAACGTAATATCGGATCATCTTTCGACTTCGCCCAACGGTTAATGCGGGCGAAAGATCCCAACGACGTGCTGATGCTTCATAGCGACTATGTGAATGGTCAGCTCGCGACACTGGCGAACCAGGCAAGAGAGCTGAGCAAATGCGCAGCTAATCTGGCAGGACCAAAACAGACAGCAATGAGATAGCCGCATGACACCCTGTGGCAACCCTACGAAAAGACGCAACTATTGTGCATTGCAATAATTTTGTTGCAATGCACCAAAATTGAGAGTATGCAGATCAAAGCTCCGTCGGGCACTGGCTATTGATGCGTCGGCCGGCGGATTTGCAGTGGATACGGACCGATTTCGCGGAGGGCGAATGGTCCGATCAATGAGGGCCCTCCCTAGTCGAGGATGATTGTTATGGCCGAAACCAACACGTCCGCCAGCACATCGAAAGCGAAAACAAAACCGGTCGCAGTCAGTGCGTCCGGTACCGAATCCCCGAAATACGAACTGCCCAAGTTCGAAATGCCCAAGTTCGAAATGCCGAAGTTCGAGATTCCGAGCGCATTCCGCGAGTTTGCCGAAAAGGGCATCGCGCAGGCCAGGGAGAATTACGAGAAGGTCAAGACGGCGACCGAAGAGGCGACTGATGTTATCGAGGATACCTATTCCACGGCTACGAAGGGCTGTGCCAGCTACGGGCTCAAGGTGATCGAAACCACGCGCGCCAACAGCGACGCGGTTTTCGATCTGATGGGCGACATGATGAACGCCAAATCGTATTCGGAAATCGTCGAACTCTACAGCACCTATTTGCGCAAGCAGTTCGATGCCTTTGTGAGCCAGGCGAGGGATCTTGCAGAGCATGCGCAGAAGGTCGCGACCGATACCGCCGAACCGATCAAAGGTCGCTTCAGCGGCGCGCTCAACAAGGCAGCCTGACGGTCTTTGCCTTACGCGGTCGACTGACGGGCAATATGTTCGGGCCCGGACCGGAAGGTCCGGGCTTTTGTTTGTCCGCATGGCTCTTGAGATGCTTGCCAAAAAGGCGGGCGGCACCTAGGTTCCGGCCACTCGGGTCAGGTTCGAAACGAAACCGATCACGCGTGCAGGCGTAGCTCAGTTGGTTAGAGCGCTGGTCTGTGGAACCAGAGGTCGGTGGTTCAAGTCCACCCGCCTGTACCAGTCCCTCACGTGACGCAAAGAGAAAAACGCCGGCGGACTGCGCCGGCGTTCTGGGTGAATGCTTTATCAGACCTAGCGTGCGCTGTAGCGGCCGTTGCCATTAGTGCGCGGGTAGGTCGGAATGGCACGCGGCGGATATGGGCGTCCTTGCGGCCCGCTGAACAGCCAGTCGAAGAAGTTCGAACCGCCGCCATAGCTGTAGCCACCACTCGAACCGCCATACATGCCGACCGGCATGCGCACCGGTTTGGACGAGGTATTCGGCGCACGCTCGACCGCTATGTCGGCGACCCTGCGTTCACTGCTCTTGAGGATCGCGAGCATCCTAGCATCGCGGCCATAGACGTCGTCGCGCAACTGCAACTTGCCGGCGTCATCGACGAAGGCTGTCTGATAAGTCAGATGCACCGGAATGAATTTCGGGAAGTTGATGTTGATCTCGTTGCCGCCGAACATGCTCTCGAGCTTCGCTTCCGTGTAACGTTCTTTCGGCAGCACCAGCGACAATAGCTTCTCGCCGTATGTCAGCGGATTTTGTACGCGCATGCAGCCATGGCTGTAGGCGCGCTTCTCGCGCGCGAACAGATATTTGTCGGGCGTATCGTGCTGATAGACGAGAAATTTGTTGGGGAAATTGAAACGGATGCGGCCAAGCGCGTTGCCGGCGCCCGGCGGCTGCGAAATATGGATCGTGCCGTCGGCATCCTGCGTCAGCTTGAGACCGATACGTTCGAGAGCCTGCGGATCCTGCTCGAGAGCCGGCAGATATTCCTTCTCGATGATCGAGGGCGGGACGTTCCAGGTCGGGTTGACCGTGATGAACTTCATCTCGGCGCTGACCATTGGCGTCGCCAGGTTGGGCTTACCCACTACGATCCTGGTGTGCCAATAAACCTTGCCGTCGTTGTAGAGCGTCAGCGTGTAGTCGGGGACGTTGACCATGACGTGCGGATTGCCGAGATCGCGCGGCAGCCAGCGCCAGCGCTCCATATTGACGAGAATGGTGTCGATCGGATTGTGGCTCAGGCGACGAACTTCTTTTTGCTCGCCATTGAGGGCGCGCGTTGTGTTCGGGCCGAGATTGCCATCGACCTCCAGGTCGCTTTCCGTCTGGAATGTCTTCACCGCATCGCGAACCGCATCATCGTAAAGCGGATTGTCCTTGTCGCCTGCGACGTCGAGACGCTTTCGAACCGCGATGACGCGAGCGTCTTTCATGCCTGGACGTAAAATTTTCCCTTCAGCGATATGTACGCGCGGCCGCTCGGGTTTCGCGTCGGCCTTCGGATTGGCCTCGGCGGGTCCCTTCCGCAGTTCGGCAAGCTTCGCTCTCAGCGCCTTGAAGCCGGCTTGAGGCGGATTGAAGCTATCGAGAACCTTGCCGGCATCATTCCCGTCGGCAAGCTTTGCCAGCACGGCTGCTGGATCGGGCGCGACCAGATCATACTGAATGTCGGAGCCGACGCGCGTGAAGTGGATGCGGCCGATTTGTGCGTGCCGGGCAAATGTCAATGCAGAAGCGGTGAGCTTGAGTTCATCTTCGGCCAGCGCTTCCACGTTTCCTGAATTGAAGGCCGGAACGGGATAATCGTTTGGATCGAGGCCGACGGCATCAGCTTGCGCGAGGTACCCGGCCGCGGCCTTGGCACGGTCGTTGATGGCGTTGCCGCTCACCCACAATGGTTCGTAGTTGCGGCCGCTGTAAAACGCTTCGATCCCGGCACGGTCGGCCTTCCGAGGCACCAGACGGTCAAATTGCTTGCTGGTGATCAACTCGCGCAATTTCTCGGCAATTTCGTTGCCGGTGGTTGCGACGGGCGCGGCTTTGGCTGATTCGGCTGTTGAATTAGTGGCCGCTTGTTTCGGCTCATCCTTTGCGGTGACGGGGGCGGCCTGGCGTGCCGGCGCTTCAAGATCTTTAGCCGTGAGTGGGGGAGGAAGTGTAGTGTCCGGCATCGGCACCAATGCTTCGGTGCCTCTATCCGCTTGCTGCGCCATGCCTGCATGGCTCGACAGCGCCATCACCAGCGCCACGGCGGTCGAGGCCAGCAAACGGTTAAATTGAGGGCGTTTCACTACTTTTCTCCCAAATCTGCGTGAGGCAGGCGAGGCCTCATATACGTCCCAGCCACTCTAACTGATAGTCCATGGCGAGTTACGTTTTTCCCAATAATGCCGACGAAAAGGTCTGCCACTGTGGCCTGGTTGCATAAGCTGCTTTGCCACCTTGTTTGAGGCAAATTTCTCGGTTTGTCCCCTGAAATCGGCGTATGGCAAGCATGCTCCCCTGCCGGCCGTGTCCGGGTACCTGCCCCCGGGTGCACCCCGTAAGTTTACGTGAGCGATTTTTATGGCCGAATTACAGGCTATGCCGAAGCCATGACAAAGCCGTGATGCCCGCCGGGTAGAGGGCGCCTCTTGCGGTGGGCCGGCCCTGAGCTAATCTGGCGTTGAGACACTGGTCATTTGTGTCAGAAAGGGAACGCCATGGCGTGGACGACCCCGATCCTTATCGAAATTTGCGTCGGTCTTGAAATCAACGGCTACCTGCCGGCCGAATTCTGATCGTCTGAGCCTCGCGCGACCCCGCTAAATGGGGCGTCTCAAAGCCATCGTGCTGGGTTCGGCGGCGGGAGGCGCATTTCCTCAATGGAATTGCCGTTGCCCGGTCTGCGCCTTGGCGTGGGCCGGCGACAGACGTGTCCGCGCGCGAACCCAGGCCGGTATTGCGGTCTCCGCAAACGGCGGACGCTGGACACTTATCAACGCATCCCCTGATCTTGCGGCCCAAATCCGGGCAACACCTGCTTTGCACCCGAGCGACGGCGTGCGCGGAAGCCCGATCGACGGCGTTGTGTTGACTGGAGGCGAGATTGACCAGATTGCAGGCCTTCTGTCCTTGCGCGAAAGCACGGCGTTCACTCTTTACGCGACGCCGGCTACTCACGCCGCGGTCGCTTCAAACGCCATGTACGGTGCCATGGATTTGATGAAGCGCCATGCCGTCAATCCGGGAGAGCGGTTCATGCTCGCCGGAGGCATCGAGGCGACGATGTTCATGGTGCCCGGCAAGCTTCCTCTCTATCTTGAGAGTCAATCTTCCGACGTTGAGAGCCCGGCCAATGTCGGTATCGAGTTGCAGCGTGACGACGCAAGACTCGTGTTCGTGCCGGGCGCTGCATCGGTGACGGATGCGATGCGAGAGCGTTTTGCGCGCGCCGACGTGGTGCTGTTCGATGGCACGTTGTTCACCGATGATGAGATGATCCGCATGGGTACGGGCGCCAAAACGGGACGACGCATGGGCCATATGCCGATCGATGGCGAAGATGGATCACTCAAAATGTTGAACGGCCTTCCCGGGCGCCACATCTATATTCACATCAACAACACTAATCCGATTTTGATCGAGGGATCGAAAGAGCGGAGCAAAGTTGAAGCCGCCGGCTGGGCAGTCGCCGAGGACGGCATGGAGATCGCGCTGTGAAATTGCTGTCGCCGGAAGATCTCGAAGCGGCACTGCGTGACATCGGCGCCCGGCGATATCATCGCCTGCATCCCTTTCACGGACTATTGCATGGCGGAAGATGCACAAAAGGACAGGTCCAGGCCTGGGCACTCAATCGCTACTACTATCAGGCAATGATCCCGATCAAGGACGCGAGCCTGATCGCGCGCTGCGACGATTCTTCAGTGCGCCGCGAATGGCGGGCGCGCCTCGTCGATCACGATGGAGAACATGAAGGCGATGGCGGCATCGCGCGCTGGCTAAACCTTACTGACGGTCTTGGTCTTGATCGCGACTACGTCATGTCGCTGCGCGGCCTTTTGCCCGGTACGCGTTTTGCCGTCGACGCCTATGTGCGGTTTGTGCGCGAAAAAACGTTGCTGGAAGCGATTGCATCATCGCTGACGGAGATGTTTTCACCCGCCATCATTGGTGAGCGCATGACGGGGATGTTGGCCAACTACGACTTTATCACGCGCGAGACACTGAGCTATTTCGACAAGCGGCCGCCGCAGGCCGAACGCGACGCCAATTTCGCGCTCAACTACGTCAAGCGCAATGCGAAGACGCCCGAGCAGCAGCAGGCCGTGCTGGGGGCACTTGAATTCAAGTGCGGCGTGCTGTGGGCGATGCTCGACGCACTGCATCACGCCTATGTCGATCCGAAGCAGGTCCCGTCAGGAGCGTTTGTGCCGGAGGACCAATCGTGAGTAAGCCGGCGACAAAGCTTTCCGGCGATGCGTGTCCTCGCCTGCCGCGCGGCGTCCGGTTGGCGCAAAGCGAAGCGCAGGGCGGCTGGGTTCTGCTCGCGCCGGAACGGGTTTTCAAGGCCGACGCCATAACCGTCGAGATTCTACAGCGCTGCACGGGCGCGGCGACGCTAGATGCGATCGTCGATGATCTTGCCAAAGTGTTCGCCGCTCCGCGCGAGCGCATCTATGCCGACGTGGTGAATCTGCTCGGATCGCTGGCCGACAAGAAGTTGCTGGAAGTGAATTGAAAAGCGAGCGCCGCCCACGGAGAAGAGGCAGTAGTCTATGATCGAGGGCGATCACGCAGTGCCTGCGCCCCTAGGCCTTCTTGCGGAACTGACTCACCGGTGTCCGCTCGGCTGTCCGTACTGCTCGAATCCGTTGGCGCTCGACCGGCGCGAGGATGAACTCGATGCGTCAAGCTGGGCGCGGGTGTTCAAAGAGGCGGCGGCACTCGGGGTCTTGCAGGTGCATCTCTCGGGTGGCGAGCCTGCGGCCCGGCGCGACCTGCCGGAAATCGTCAAGGCGGCGCGCGAAACGGGTCTCTACAGTAACTTGATTACATCGGGAATCGGGCTGACGCCGCAAATGCTCGCTACGCTCGCCGACGCAGGACTCGATCATGTCCAGGTCTCGATCCAGGATCGCGACGAAGCATCCGCCGATTACATCGCCGGCTACAAAGGTGCGTCCGCGCGCAAGCTCACGATTGCCCGTGAGGTTGTCCGCATTGGTCTGCCGCTAACCGTCAATATGGTCGTGCACCGTGCCAATATCGGCCGCATCGAGCCGATGGTTGATTTGGCGCTGGCGCTGGGCGCGAGCCGCGTGGAGATCGCGCACGTTCAATATTACGGCTGGGCCATGAAGAACCGGGCCGCGCTGATGCCGTCCCGGACGCAGGTAGAAGAGGCGGTGCGCCAGGTTGAAATGCTGCGCGTGCGCCATCAGGGCCGCATCGCTATTGATGCGGTCGTGCCCGACTATTATGCGCGATTTCCCAAGCCTTGCGTCGGCGGCTGGGGGCGCCGCTCGCTGAACGTGACGCCGGCCGGCAAGGTCCTGCCCTGTCACGCGGCAGAAGTCATCCCCGGACTCGAATTCTGGAATGTGCGCGAGCATTCGCTCGCCCAGATCTGGCGCAATGCACCGGCGTTCAATGCTTTTCGCGGCGAGGACTGGATGCAGGAGCCGTGCAAATCCTGCGCACGCCGCGACCAGGATTTTGGCGGCTGCCGCTGCCAAGCCTTCCTGATTGCGGGCGACGCATCGGCCGCCGATCCCGTCTGCAACCTCTCCCCCCATCATGCATTGGTCGCCGAACTGGCGGAGCGGCGGCAGGATGTTCCCTACAATTACCGGACTACCTGACTGCCTTGAATCCATTCGTCCCCCGATTGCAACGGGTGGGTGAAATGGTGGAGACTTGATGTAACGGGGGGCGGGCCCGTTTTGGTCAATCATGCGAGGCGCGCATCTCCGCAAAAGGGAGGTCTCGATGATTCCGTGCGTTTCGGCTCAGCGTTCCATTTTGCTCGCCGGCACGATCGCCGGCATTTTGTTTGCCGCTCCGGCGTATGCGCAGCAACAGCCCGCGTCGCCACCACCAGCCGCCGCGCCGGCGGCACAACCGCTTCCTCCGGGCTCCCCATTGATCGGCCGGCCGGAAGGCAGTGCGGCCGCGGCCAAGCTCGCGCCGGTTGCTCCGCCACCAATACCCACTGCCGCCGACAAACTGCCGACCGCGAAGCTCAAGCTTCCTCCCGGTTTCAACATCGAGGTTTATGCGAGCGGTATCCCCAATACGCGCTCCCTGCGCGTCGGCGATAAAGGCACGGTCTTTGTCGGCACGCGTCTCGGCAACAAGGTCACAGCGATCGTCAAAAAAGACGGCAAGACCGAGATCAAGACGGTAGCGCAAGGCCTCTACCGCCCGAACGGTCTCGCCTACCACAAGGGCACGCTTTACATCGCCGAGCTATCCCAGATCTCCAAGATCGAAAATATCGAGAACGTTCTCAACAACCCGCCGAAGCCTACGGTCATTTACAGCGATCTGCCGAAGGACGAGGCGCACGGCTGGAAATTCATCGCCGTCGGTCCGGACGAAAAGCTTTACATTCCGGTCGGTCAGCCGGGCAATAACGTGCTGCACGACAAGGATCACGGCCAGATCCGCCGTATCAATCTCGACGGCACCGGCCGCGAAAACGTGGCGGTCGGCGTTCGCAACACGGTCGGTTTCGACTGGAATCCGGTGAACAAGCAGCTTTATTTCTCGGACAACGGCCGCGACTGGCTGTCCGAGGACGTGCCGCAGGACGAACTCAATCGCGTCACCAAGGTCGGACAGCACTTCGGCTCGCCCTATTGCTATCAGGGCAATTTCCTCGATCCCGAATTCGGCTGGGGCCACGCGTGCAGCGAGTTCGTCCCACCGATCATGCTTACCGGGCCGCATTCGGCAGGACTTGGGATGCGCTTCTACAATGGCAACATGTTTCCGAAGAAATTTCGGAACGCGATCTTCCTCGCCCGTCACGGATCGTGGAACCGCTCGAAGAAGTTCGGCGGTGATGTCATAGCCATCTTCCTGAACAAGGACGGCACGGTGAGATCGTCCGAGCCTTTCATCACCGGCTTCCTTGAGAACAACAACTACATCGGCCGCCCGGTCGACGTTGAATTCATGGCGGATGGATCAATGTTGTTGTCGGACGACTGGAACGGCGCAATCTACCGCATCACTTACGGCAAGCCGCGCGTCGCCGGACGGTAGTTGGAATATGGCCGGGGCTGCCTTGCCCTGGCCATTTTCGATCCAAACCAAAATGACAACGGCCAGTTTTGTCCGCGCGGCAGCTGCTGCGCTGATCCTTTGTCTCGCCGCTCCCTTAAGTCACGCCGAGACGATTGCCGAGCGTGCGGCGCCCTGCCTGGCCTGCCATGGCGAAACCGGACAGTCGCAGACGGAAGGAATTCCGTCGCTGGGGGGACAGCCCGCGCCCTATCTGCTGATCCAGCTCTACATGTTTCGCGAGCAGCAGCGCGCCGCGCCGGAGAAAAAACACGACCCGATGATCCAGGTGATGACCGAAATGACGAAAGGTTTCACTGACGACGATCTTCGCAATTTCTCGGACTTTGTTGCGAAGCTGCCGGCGCCGAAGACGCCGTCGGATCAGGGCGATGCCGGGCGCATGCAGGCGGCGAGCGCGCTGATCACGCAGAACCGCTGCAATAGCTGTCATGGCCTGGATATGGCCGGCCGCGACAACGTTCCGCGCATCGCCAACCAGCGTGAAGACTATCTCGTAAAAACGCTGCGCGAATACAAGACCAATATGCGTCGCGGCTATGATGCCACTATGGCCGAGGTGCTGGCGCCGGTGAGTGATCAACAGATTGTCCAACTTGCATATTACATCGCGCGCTTTCGCTGACTGAAAACAGCCCGCACATAAAAAAACCGAGCCCCAGAAGGGGCCCGGTTTCAGTGTTTGCCGGCGTGGGGGCCGGCAACATCTTCCAGAGGGGAACATGCTGCGCACCGGTAAGTTCTGGGAGGATACGCATCCGGCGCGACAGCGAGTGCACAGTATGTGAACCGGTCTGCTTCGCATCAACGCCGATACCCGCATGCCAGCCATGCGCTATCGCAAATCGTCGAGCTCCTCTGAACTGTGGCTTTCGGTTTGCGGTATCCGCGAAGGGTGGAACGCGGACTCTTCGAAAAGCTAAAAGTGCCAGCGTTGTGCGTTGGCCACCAGGAAGTCGCGGAAGACCTGGATACGCGCCACCGATTTGAGCTCTTCCGGATAAACGAAATACGCATCCATCGCGAGCGTGTCGGCCTCGCCGAAAAGCTGCACCAGCCCGCCATTTTCTTCCACAAGATAGTCCGGCAACATCGCCACCCCGAGCCCGCGCTGACACGCCCGCAATACGCCGAGGACGTTCGTCACGGTCAGGTGCGGCGTGCGTGGGCCCTTACTGTCACGGCCGATCTCAAGCAGCCATCTGCGGTTTTGCAGATGCGCCGGCACGGCACCGCCGCCGAGAAGAATGATACGGTGCTTATCAAGATCGTCGTGCGTCCGTGGAGTCCCGAAGCGCTTGAGATAATCGGGCGAAGCGTAGGCATGCGAATGCACCGAAAAAAGCTTCCGCTGGATGAGGTCGGGCTGCGTCGGTTGGCGCAGGCGGATGGCGACATCGGCTTCACGCATCGCCAGATCGAGCTCCTCATCCGTCGTGATGAGCGTGATGTGGATGTCGGGATAAAGATCGAGAAATTCGCCAAGGCGCGGCGTCAGCCAATGCACGCCGATGCCGGGTGTGGTCGACACTTTAAGTTCGCCGTTCGGACGCTCGCGGCTGTCGGTCAATTTGGTGCGCGCCGCCTCGAGCTTCATGAAGACTTCATGCGCCGTGCGATAGAGTAACTCGCCCTGTTCGGTCAGGATCAGCCCGCGCGCGTGACGGTGGAAGAGGGAAACGGCAAGTTCGGATTCGAGTGCCGACACTTGCCGTGATACCGCCGACTGCGACAAACCGAGCCGCTCGCCGGCATGCGTGAACGAGCCCGCTTCCGCTGCGGCGTGGAATACCTTCAGCTTGTCCCAGTCCATCGTGGTGTTGGGTGCGGGCATGAGCTACTCCGCCGCCACGCGGCGATGTTCGTGTACGGCCAGGAATTTTTCCGCTTCGAGCGCGGCCATGCAGCCTTGCCCGGCAGCCGTCACCGCCTGCCGATAGATGTCATCGGTCACGTCACCGGCGGCGAAAACGCCAAGTATGGAAGTGGCCGTGGAATGTCCGGCCGTCACGATGTAGCCGGAAGGCTTCATCTGCACCTGGCCGGCGAACAGTTCAGAGGCCGGCTGGTGGCCGATCGCGATGAACACACCGTCCGCCTTGCGCTCGGTGATTGCACCGGTCTTCACGTTCTTGAGCTTTACGCCGTGGACCTTGAGCGGGTTCTCAGCGCCGGTGACGTCTTCGAGCACGGTGTCCCAGACAACCTCGATCTTCGGGTGCTTGAACAGCCGGTCTTGAAGAATCTTTTCGGCCCGGAACGCATCGCGCCGGTGCACCACGGTGACCTTCGAAGCGAAATTGGTGAGAAACAGCGCCTCCTCGACCGCGGTATTGCCGCCGCCGACCACAATCACTTCCTTGTTGCGATAAAAGAAGCCGTCGCAGGTCGCGCACGCGGACACGCCGTATCCCTTGAACTTCTGCTCTGACGGCAGATCGAGCCAGCGCGCCTGCGCTCCGGTCGCGATGATGAGGGCATCGGCAAGATAGACGTCGCCGGAATCGCACGTCAGCTTGAAGGGTCGCTGCGACAGTTCGACCTTGCTCACGTGGTCGGTGACGATACGGGTGCCGACATGCTCGGCCTGGGTCTGCATCTGCTCCATCAGCCACGGACCCTGGATGACCTCGGCAAAGCCGGGATAGTTCTCGACGTCGGTGGTGATGGTGAGTTGACCGCCCGGCTGCACGCCCTGGATCAGGATCGGCTCGAGCATTGCCCGCGCGGCATAGATCGCGGCGGTGTAGCCGGCCGGTCCCGAGCCGATAATCACGACTTTGGCGTGGGTGGTCTTTGTCATGTTTATATTTCCGCCCCCCTGGCGGGCGCTGCGATCCCATTGGCGCCGCAGGCAGACCGGGCATTTGCCGGTTCTTTTGCCCTCGACGATGTATGGCTTCCGGCCGAGCTATGCAAGATACGCAACCCGTCGCACCCACAAGCATGCCAGCCCGGAGCGATCACGATCCGTCGAGCGCGCAATATTCTTTCGCGAAATATTATTTCGCGGTATTAACTGATGGCCGGTCCCCGGATTTGTGGAGTGCCTTCGTGCCCGCCCGACTCGACGCTATCGACCGCAAGATCCTCAAGGAACTCCAGGTCGACGGTCGTATCACCAATGTGGAACTAGCGAGCCGTGTCGGCATCTCGGCGCCGCCATGTCTGCGCCGTGTCCGTGCGCTGGAAGAGGCCGGCTACATCAAGGGGTATCGCGCACTGCTCGACGAAAAGAAGTTGGGCTACGAAGTGACCGTCTTTGCCATGGTCCACCTGTCGAGCCAGGCCGAGGCCGATCTGGTCGCCTTTGAAAATTTCGTGCGCGCGCAGCCTCTGGTGCGCGAGTGCTGGATGCTCTCGGGCGAGATCGATTTCGTCCTCAAATGCGTGGCTCCAGACCTGAAGACCTTTCAGGCCTTTGTCGAAAAGCTCACCGCCGCGCCGAACGTGCGTAACGTGAAGACGTCGCTGACGCTGCGCAATTCCAAGGACGCAGCAATGGTGCCGATGGAAAGCTAGTCGGTCAGCCCGGCTTTGCGCATGCCGTCGATGAAGCGCTCGATCAGTTCCGGTGTCTGATAAGGCACGCTTGCCCTGATCCACGCCGCCGACAGTTGCGGTTGTTCGCGACGAATCGTGTCGAGCATTGCCCGCGCCTCGTCGATCGCGCCGGTTTGCGCGAGACTTGCGCAGCGCATGCGTTGCCCACCCTGGAAACCAGGCCGCAGCCGCAAGGCGTCCGTCGCGTATTTCAACGATTCCGTAAAGCGCCCGGCAGTGTAGTGGGCCACCGCGATCCCGCCGAGGAAAAATGCCATTTCCGGATCGAGGGGACTCAAGCGGATTGCTTCTTCGGCATGCGCGATTGCCGCGCGATCCTGTCCTGCAAAACCGAAGATGTGGCTGAGATGGGCATGCGCCGCGGCCGAGTTTGAATTTAACGCAACAGCGCGGCGGAATGCTGCGATCGATTCTTCCGTGCGTCGCTGCATCATCGCCCAGTATCCAAGTCCGATATGGCCCCAGGAATCCCGCTCATCCAAAGCGACGGCGCGGACGGCATGTTGATGGCCATGACTGAGACCTTCGTCGCGAGGGAGCCAACCCATATGCGCGGCAAAGATCAACCGGAATCCCAGCAGGCTTCGGGCCGAAGCATAATCCGGATAGGCAAGGACGGCGTGCTCGAGAATTTCAACCGCGGCCTCGTGATCGGGACGGGTCAGGCGCCAGAAATGTGCCTGCGCGCGCGCGACCAGTTCCCACGCGCCGAGATTATCTGGCGATCGCGCAAGCGCGCGAATGCCTTCCGCCGCAAGCAGGCTGGGCTCGATCGCTCCGGCAACGCTGCGGGTAATTTCATCCTGGACGGCGAAAATATCGTCAACGTCCCGGTCATATTTTTGCGCCCAGTGATGCACGCCGATGGTCGCGTCCACGAGCTGCGCATTGATGCGAACTCGGCTGCCTGCGCGCCGCACACTCCCCTCGAGCACGTAGCGGACGCCGAGATCGCGCGCGACCGCTTTCACATCAACCGCGCGACCCTTGTAAACGAACACCGAGTTGCGCGCGATAACGAACAGCCAGCGAATATGCGAGAGTCCCGTTATCAAATCTTCGGAAATTCCGTCTGCGAAATACTCCTGATCCGGTTCGCCACTCATGTTGGCGAACGGCAGCACTGCAATCGATGGCCGATCGGGAAGCGGGAGGGAGGAAGGCTCGGTGCCGCTGCCGGGCTTCCGAGCCTCCGGCGATTTCGCAATGAAACGATAGCCGCGGCGGTGCAATGTCTCGATGTAGCGAGGCCGGCGCGCATTGTCCCGCAATGCCTTTCGCAATTCCTGGATACAGGTCACCAGGGCCGCGTCGCCGACGTCGGTCTTTGGCCAGAGCGCGGCAAACAGCTCGTCCTTGCTGACAACCTCGTTCGCGTGTTCGGCCAGGAATGACAGGAGTGCAAGCGCCTTTGGCGTGAGCCGCACCTCGCGGTTGCCGGCCATCAGGCCAACGCGGGGCACGATTCGATATTGGCCAAACGAAATCGGCTGGTCCTGCATAACGCTCGCCATCTTAAAGGTACCGGCCACCTATAGAAATCTTGTTTCTTGCTTATGACTTCCGGCAATCGCGCTCTTACGGTCGAAAATCAGCGCAAAAACCGAGCGGTGCGCGGAACCGTGTCGCCGCCCTTTGGAACACCGGAAAGGCAGCAGCTATGAAAATGTCGGTCGCATTCGCAGTGTCGGCCATTGCCTGCGTGTCGCTGGCTCAGCCCGCGGGCGCGCAATCGGGCGACGACAAACTCGGCAAGGTGCATTTTGAAACGTCATGCACGCCGGAAGCGCAAAAGCTTTTCGATCGCGGCATGCTCTATCAGCATTCGTTCTGGTATCGCGCATCGCAACACGAATTCGAAGCGACGCTAAAGGCCGACCCTGATTGCGGCATTGCTTATTGGGGCATCGCGCTGAGCATGCTCTTGAACCCTCATGTGCCGACGCCGGCAAAGAATCTTGCGGACGGCGCGGCGGCAATCGCCAAGGGAAAAACCGTCGGTGCAAAAACACAGCGTGAGCGTGACTATATCGAGGCTCTTGCCGTCGTTTATACCGATTACGACAAGCTCGGCCATCGGGCGCGCAACGAGGCCTATGCCAAGGCGATGGAGAAAGTGGCGCAGAATTATCCGAACGACGATGAGGCGCAGATTTATTACGCGCTGGCGCTCAACACGTCGGCCTCACCTGCCGACAAGACCTATGCCAATCAGCTGAAAGGCGCTGCGATCCTGGAGCCCATCTTCGCGCGTCAGCCGCACCATCCCGGCGTTGCCCACTATCTCATCCACCTCTACGACTATCCTCCGATCGCCGAGAAGGGGCTCAATGCCGCGCGAGCTTATGCGAAGATCGCACCGGACGCAGCGCACGCGCAGCATATGCCGTCGCACATCTTTACGCGGGTCGGTTATTGGAAAGAATCGATCGAATCCAACAAGGTCGCGCAGCGTGTCGCGAAAGAGTCATCTGATTTCCACGACCAACTGCACGCCATGGACTATCAGGTCTATGCCTTTCTGCAGCTCGGGCAGGATGAGGAGGCAAAGGCGGTCCTCGACCAGATGACAACGGTCACCGGATTCACTGAGACGTTTCTGGTGGGGCCGTACGCCTTGGCCATTTCGCCGGCGCGGTACGCACTTGAGCGCGGCGACTGGAAGCGGGCGGCCGAACTGAACATTCGGCCGACTCTGCTGCCGCAAGTACAGGCGATAACGCATTTCGCGCGCGCGCTGGGCGCCGCCCGCTTAGGTCAACCCGATGCTGCGAAATCCGAGATCGCCAAGCTTGGCGAACTGCGCGAGAAGCTGCGCGGAAAAGATGCGTATTGGACGGAGCAGGTCGATATTCAGCAAAAGGTGGCATCGGCGTGGCAAATCTATGCTGAAGGCAAATATGACGATGCGCTCAAGGCCATGAGCGCCGCCGCGGATGCCGAGGACAAATCCGAAAAACATCCGGTGACGCCAGGGGCGCCGATTCCCGCGCGTGAACTGTACGGCACGATGCTGCTGGAACGCGGCAAGGCATCGGAGGCGCTTGCTGCCTTTGAGGCCGTATTGAAGAAAGAGCCCAACCGGCTCGGCGCCTATGCCGGCGCGGCCAAGGCTGCCGCCAAAGCCGGCGACATGCAGAAGGCCCGGCAGTACGCCGGGAAGGTTGTGGCGATCGCGGCGAACGCCGACAAAACCCGCACCGAAGTGAGCGATGCACGCGAATTGCTGAAGATGCATTGAGGCCGCCAGCAGGGCCGTCATCATGAGAGCCCTCATCCTTGCAATGATGATTGTCGCGCCTGCGGGGGTGGCGATCGCCGAACCGCGCGAGTTGTTCGGCTATGGCGGAGAACTGGGTGAATGGGAGCTGAGCGCTACCGTTACCGAAATGGCGTCACCGCTCAGCCGCGAGTTCTCGGGGCCTCTGACGATGACGCATGTCGGTATCTGCACGCAGGACGGTCCCGAGCGGAAGACCGGTGAAATTCGATTTCAGGTCCTGGACGCGCCGCCGCGGGTCCAGGCAACCTTGCTTGTCGCCGGGGACACTTGCACGTACAGCGGAAAACTGTCGGATTTCTACAGCGGCATCCTGAGCTGTCGGGGCAGGCCGGGCGTGCCGCTGCGGCTATGGTTAAAATGACCAGTACCGCGCCGCGTTTCCGCGGTGCGGCACTTGTCCGTCAGGCTGCTTCCGCGGTCGTCGGGTCGATCACCGCGCGCACGGCCGAAATTCGATTGGCTGGGAAGCCGCCCTTGCGCGCGTGCGTTCTGATCGCGTCTTCGTCGGGCGCGATGTAGATGCAATAGATCTTGTCGTCGGTGACGAAGCTCTGCTGCCACTGGATCTGCGGACCCATCTCGCGCAGCACGCCGCACGATTTCTGCGAGATCGCCTGCAGTTCCTGCCGGGGAAGTTTTCCGGCACCTGTCAGTTCCCGCTCGATGACGAATTTCGGCATGGTTTATCTCTCCGGTCGCGGCCATGCGGCATGCATGACCTCGCCGCACGCTAGGCGCGCCGCCGCACCGCGTATTGAGGCGAGGGTCTCGGAAACCGCAGATTTATCGCGCAGAAAAGCGGGACAGTTGTCCCGGCTCAGTGACCGTCATGCAGTCCCAGCCCCGCTTCGCGCGCCCGTACGATCGCCTGGTAGCGATGTTCGACGCCGATCTTGTCGAAGATGCGCGTGATATGATTGCGCACCGTCTTCTCCGACAGCTTCAGTGCGGCTGCGATCTCGGAATTGTCGAGTCCGCCGGCGATGCAGTCCAGCACGGCGCGCTCACGCGCCGTGAGCTGATCGAGCGGCAACGCCGTGTTGGCGGAGACAGCTGACGGCGCCATCAGAAAGGCCCGCATTTCGGCGGCCAATTGCGCCCAAGCGGGCTCTTCGGCGAGCGGCATATGATTTTCGCTGTCGAGCGTGACAAAGCGGGCATCCGGGATGAGGCTCGCGAGCAATCGCCCTTCGTCGATCGGCACTACCGCGTCTCGCTCGGGATGCATCACGAGCACCGGGCACTTGATGTTGCGCGCCGCTTCGCTCACGTCCGCGCTCCAGCCGATTCCCAGTAACCGCACCGCCACCTCGGCGGACGTCGCCATGCGCTGCTGGTCGCACCACGAGCGCACGTGCTCGATGCTGCCGCCGGGCTGGAAATGGTTGGCCCACACCTGAAGAAAGGCGTGGTTTTCCTGTCCCCAGCCCAGCCGGGTCAGGTCGAGTAGCACACGGGCCTTCTCGATCTCTTTCGGCTGATCGTTCCGCCGCAGCCGTCCGCGCGCGTAGGTTCCGTAAAGAACGAGGCGGTCGACGCGCTCGGGATGCCGCGCTGCGTATTCGATTGCGACCGGTCCGCCCCAGCAGGTCGACACCAGCGAAAATCGGCCAAAGCCCGCGGCATCGATAACTTTTTCGAAATCCTTGACCCAGGCTTCGAACGACAGATTTTCAGCATCGCGGTCCGACAGCCCACAGCCGCGCGAGTCATAACGCAGCAGCTTGTGACCACTACCCAGGACCTCGAGCCAGGGTCTCCATGCCAGGCTGCGCCACTGATGCTCGAGGTGGCTGAGCCAGGTCGCGGACATCACCAGTGGCGGCCCATCGCCCGTGACGGCATAAGCCAGCTTCACACCATCAGCAGATGTGCAGAAGCGGATGTTCTGTTGCATGGCGCCCGCAGGGCGACGATTCAGCTACTTCCACTCGATCTTCTTGATCTCGTAGGCCTTGGCACCGCCCGGCGTGTTGACCTCGACGGTCTCGCCCTTCTTCTTGTTAATCAGCGCGCGCGCGATCGGCGAAGTGATCGAGATGCGCCCCTTCTTGGCGTCGGCCTCGGGCTCGCCAACAATCTGCCACACTCGCTTTTCGTCGGTGTCTTCGTCGATCAGCGTAACGGTCGCGCCGAACGTGATGGCGTCGCCAGACAGCTTCGAGACGTCGATCACGTCGGCGCGCGCGAGCTTGTCCTCAAGCTCCGCGATGCGGCCTTCGTTGAGCGACTGCGCCTCCTTGGCGGCGTGATACTCGGCGTTCTCCGACAGGTCACCGTGCGTGCGCGCATCGGTGATCTGCTGGATGATGCGGGGCCGCTCAACTTGCTGGCAATGCTTGAGCTCGCTTTCGAGCGCCGCATAGCCGGCGGCCGTCATCGGAATTTTCTCCATCGTCTTTTCTCCTCCTGGCGGGCGCCAAAGCACTCTTTCGGCATCAGCGCCGCCAAGCGCCTTTCACTTTCGAAATCCCGTCCCAATCGACTCGTAATACGACTCCGGCCGCGGTCTCCCGCGAAACCGGAGTCACATGTGACGAGCGCCGGTCAAAAAAGCCCGTCGCGGCCAGCCTGACCTGATGCCGCGACCGTAGATTTTCCGGCACTCGTACCGTCGCCCGGGCCCGCGCCAGTTGGCTTCAGTCCCGGCCGCCGTAGTAACTCTGCAGCGCGTGCACCTCGAGGTCGCCCTCGAGATAGGCCTTGATGCCCTGCGCCGCGGCGACGGCCCCTGAAAGAGTGGTGTAGTACGGCACTTTATGCAAGAGGGCCGCATGACGGAGGGAACGGCTGTCGGCTAAGGCCGCCGCACCCTCGGTGGTGTTGAAAACGAGCTGAACACCGCCATTTTTGATGGCATCCACGATGTGGGGCCGGCCCTCGAGAACCTTGTTGATCTTGGCCGTTTCCACTCCCTGCTCCGCCAGATACCGCTGGGTTCCCGAGGTGGCGATGGTTTTGAAGCCGAGCGAGGCCAGCAGTTTGACCGCCGGCAGGATCCGGGCCTTGTCGGCGTCCTTCACCGAAACGAAGACCGTGCCGCTGCGCGGCAGGCTGGTGCCGCCGCCGATCTGGCTCTTGGCAAAGGCAATCTCGAACGAGCCGTCGATGCCCATGACTTCGCCGGTCGATTTCATCTCCGGTCCGAGCACGGTATCGACTCCGGGAAAGCGCGCGAACGGAAACACGGCTTCCTTGACCGCGCGGTGCTTGGGGCGCTTGCGCTCGAGACCGAAGGCCGAAAGTTTCTCTCCCGCCATGATGCGCGCCGCGATCTTCGCAAAAGGGATGCCCATCACTTTGGCAACGAAGGGCACCGTGCGTGAGGCGCGCGGGTTGACTTCGAGCACGTAGATCTCACCGTCCTTGATCGCGTATTGCACGTTCATCAGGCCGCCCACGTTGAGCGCGAGCGCGAGCGCGCGCGTCTGTCGTTCGAGCTCGGTGATGGTCTTGTCATTCAGCGAGTGCGGCGGCAACGCGCAGGCGCTGTCGCCGGAATGGATGCCGGCTTCCTCGATGTGCTCCATGATGCCGGCGATGAAGGTGTCCTTGCCGTCGCAGAGACAATCGACGTCCACTTCAGTCGCATCGGACAGATAGCGGTCGATCAGCAGCGGGCTCTTCTTCGACACGATGAGCTCGCTCGGCCGGTCAAGATCGCCGGCGAGCTTTGCCACGTAACGGTCGAGCTGCGCGCCGTCGCGCACGATCTCCATGGCGCGGCCGCCGAGCACGTATGATGGACGGATCACGACCGGATAGCCGATCTCATCAGCGATTGCGCGCGCAGCGGCTGGCGAGGCGGCGATGCCATTCTGCGGCTGGCGCAGCTTGAGCTTGTCGAGCAGCTTCTTGAAACGGTCGCGGTCCTCGGCAAGATCAATCGCGTCGGGCGAGGTGCCGAGGATCGGCACTTTTGCTTTTTCCAGCGGGTCGGCGAGCTTGAGCGGGGTCTGCCCTCCGAACTGCACGATCACGCCGTGCAATATTCCTTTCGAGCGCTCGGTGTCGATGATCTCCAGTACGTCTTCCGGAGTGAGCGGTTCGAAATAGAGCCGGTCGGAAGTGTCGTAGTCAGTCGACACCGTCTCGGGATTGCAGTTGATCATGATGGTCTCGTAGCCGGCTTCCTTGAGCGCGAAGGCGGCGTGACAGCAGCAATAGTCGAACTCGATGCCTTGGCCGATGCGGTTCGGCCCGCCGCCGAGGATGATGACCTTTTTCTTGTCGGAGGGTTCCGCCTCGTTGACGACCGTTCCGGCGAACGGCGTCTCGTAGGTCGAGTACATGTAGGCGGTCGGCGAGGCAAATTCCGCCGCGCAGGTGTCGATGCGTTTGAATACGGGCCGTACACCGAGCTTGCGGCGCTTCGCCATTACGCTGTCGGCATTGGTATTGGTCAGCTTGGCGAGGCGGGCATCGGAAAAGCCCATGGCCTTCAGCCGGCGGAAGGGGCCGGCGGTCGATGGCAGACCCTTGCTTCTGATCTCGGCTTCGGTTTCCACGATCCCGCGGATTTCCGCGAGGAACCAGGGGTCGATGCGGCAGGCACCGTGAATCAGCTCGTCGGTTGAGCCGAAGCGCATGGCCTGTGCGACCTTGAGCAACCGGTCCGGCGTCGGCGTCCCGAGCGCGGCGCGTATCGCGGCCTTGTTGTCGGTGTCATCGATGCCCTTTGCGGCATCGAACCCTTCGATCGTTACCTCGTCGAGCCCGGTCAGTCCGGTTTCCAGCGAGCGCAGCGCCTTCTGCAGGGATTCCTGGAAGGTGCGGCCGATCGCCATCGCCTCGCCGACAGACTTCATCGATGTGGTAAGCACCGGCGAGGCGCCGGGGAACTTCTCGAAGGCAAAGCGCGGAACCTTGGTAACAACGTAATCGATGGTCGGCTCGAATGAGGCCGGCGTCGCGCCGCCGGTGATGTCGTTGGCAATCTCGTCGAGCGTGTAGCCGACGGCGAGCTTGGCCGCGACCTTGGCAATCGGGAAGCCGGTCGCTTTGGAAGCAAGCGCGGATGATCGCGACACGCGCGGGTTCATTTCGATCACCACCAGCCGCCCGTCGGCGGGGTTGATGGCGAACTGCACGTTCGATCCGCCGGTCTCGACGCCGATCTCGCGCAGCACCGCAATCGAGGCATCGCGCAGGATCTGGTACTCCTTGTCGGTGAGTGTAAGCGCCGGCGCGATCGTGATGGAATCGCCCGTGTGGACGCCCATCGGGTCGACGTTCTCGATCGAGCAGATGATGATGCAGTTGTCCTTCTTGTCGCGCACCACCTCCATCTCGAATTCTTTCCATCCGAGCACTGATTCCTCGATCAGCACCTCGTTGGTAGGAGAGGCATCGATGCCGCGCTCGACGATCTCGATAAACTCGGCCTTGTTGTAGGCAATTCCGCCGCCGGTGCCGCCGAGCGTGAAGGAGGGGCGGATGATCGCCGGCAAGCCGATGTCGTCGAGTGCTTCGAGCGCCTGCGGTAGCGTCTTGATCTGGTGCGAGCGGGGCGTCGGCAGGCCGATCTTCTTCATTGCCTCGCGGAACAACTCGCGGTCTTCCGCCTTGTCGATGGCGTCGGCGGTCGCACCAATCATTTTGACGTTGAATTTCTCCAGCACGCCCATTTTTCGCAACGAGAGCGCGCAGTTGAGCGCGGTCTGCCCGCCCATGGTCGGCAGCAGCGCATCGGGACGCTCGCGCTCGATGATCCTGGCGACGATTTCCGGCGTAATCGGCTCGACATAAGTGGCGTCGGCGAGATCGGGATCGGTCATGATCGTCGCCGGGTTCGAGTTCACCAGGACGATCCGGTAGCCTTCTTCCTTCAGCGCCTTGCAGGCCTGCGTGCCGGAATAATCGAACTCGCAGGCCTGACCGATGACGATCGGGCCGGCGCCGATGATCAGGATCGATTTGATGTCGGTTCGTTTCGGCATTCTATGTAAAATGTCTCTTTCCCCTTTGGGAGAGAGAAGAGGACACAAAAAAAGGGCGCGCATAACGCGCGTCCTCGGGGCCGGCGCAGAGGCAAGGCCCCGCGCGCGAGCGGGTCTTTAGACCAGAATCGCCGGGCAGGGAAGGGCCGCCCGGCGCATAAGCGGTGGACGAAAACCGCCGGCCTGCAGACGCGCAATACTCGGCCTGGAATCGAACCAGGCTGGAAGACTGCCGGGAGCAACAGGCCGGCCGGCATTGATGTAAGGTGTAGGCTGGCAGCCCACGCGCATCAGCGCGCGATAGCTATGGCTGCTTCCGCGAACGCGCCTTGTCGGCCGTTTCCTTTGCAAGGCGAAGCGACTTCAGCTGCGCGGTTCGTTCACGAACAGCAGACGCTTTTTGCTCCTGCTCGTTGCGTGCAGCGTCGGCAGCGCTCGCCGGTTCTGTCTTTTTCTTGAAGATCGCTTCAGCCCGATCCTTATGTGACTCCATGGCGTTTCCTTATCGCGTCAAAGCAACGTTCGAGACAGCGCAAGATTGCGCGCGGCCGCGAGAGGCGAGTTCAATCGGATTCCGGGATGCATGATCCAAACGCGCCGGGAGTGCGATTGTTCCGGACGCCGCGAGCCTGGCACGTGCTTTTCGATGTGCCACTGAGGCCGAGAATCCGCGGATTAAGACCGACCATGCCCTGCATTATGCTCGCCATTGCGCGGACGTGGGAAAGAATCGCAATCGCCCTGGAGAGCTAGGACCGCCCTTTTTTTCGCTGTCTGGACGAACCTGCTCGGTGCTTGCCGCCAACGGAACACCAGCTGTCCGCTGGTGTTCCTTTTCGGGTGAACGTTAGAGAGCTTGCAAATTGGCGGCAGCGGACTTGCCGCTGCGCGGATCTGCCTGCACGTCGAATGAGAGCTTCTGGCCCTCATTCAGACTATGCATGCCGGCTCGCTCGACCGCCGAAATGTGCACGAACACATCGGGGCCGCCACCGTCCTGAACGATGAAGCCGAAGCCCTTTTGTGAATTGAAAAACTTAACGGTACCTGTGGCCATAATGGCCTCCTTATAAAACGCGCAAAGGCGTTGATGCTCCACGCAAACCATTCGCATGGGTCTTCACATCCAGATTTTGCGTGTTCTTGGAAAAGGCTGTTAAGGCCGAAACTGCAAGGTCAGGCTCAATCGGAATACAAGTTATATAGAGATAACCTGCACGGAAGGCAATCGCCGGACCGCGCAACCGATGCCTTCAGTCAAGGCCACACGGCCCAATGAGCCAGCAAATACGCAAGATATGCGGCACTTACGCCGGCGGGAACGACGATCGAAAGCTTGAATTTTGTTCCGATCATGATGAATAAGACGATAGCGAGCAGGCCCACAGTGCACGTCAGAAAAAATATGACCCGGTACATTTGCAAGTTGCCCCCGAGCGGTAAGGGATTATCGCCTTTTCGCGCACATAACGCCGCGCCTGGGACTATTTGGTTGCATTAGGCCCGCTCTGTGCGCTCTGCAATGTGATTGAATGAGCGGGCCATCCGCAGCATCGACTGACGACGTTTTTTCATCGGCTCTGCAACGTACGCAGTGGCCGGAACATTCGGTTTCGGCCAAAGCCAACCTCGCAGCGTCAACGTTTTCGACGTAGCGATTCGCGGCAGACAGTGCGCCAAAGAAATGACGCCGTCCATGACTGATTGCGATGCTGAGCGTCGCTGATGCTAAAGATGGCTATTGCCGACGATCTCATGTATTGTGATCGAACTACCGGCTTTCACATCAGGCACCGGTGGCTGAGAGACACGGTTGTGCTCCCGCCTAGAGGGAGCAAGCATGACTCAAACCTCAGTTCGAAATAGCTACGCCGATCAAATCGGTTTGCGGTTTCGCGTAAGGCAGCCGGCCTGTAATGACAACTCCCGGAATGGATGTTGCTGTCCGCGATGCACCGCGGTGGCCGCCGCGCCTGCCGCGTCCGAATATCGCGGCAATGGTTTGATACAGCACCACTGGCTTTGCGCGCATTGTGGTCATGAGTGGATGACCGCGTTGCGAGTGGCACACTAGGCCACTCCTGCCGGTTCTATCTCCTCCAGCATAAAGGGATCGCAATTGCAGGTTTTTGTCCGCGACAACAATGTCGAGCAGGCCCTTCGCGTTTTGAAAAAGAAGATGCAACGCGAGGGCGTCTTTCGCGAAATGAAGCGGCGCCGGTTTTACGAAAAACCATCGGAGCAGACGGTGCGCGAGAAAGGCGAAGCGATCCGCCGGATCCGCAAGCTGGCACGCAAGAAGGCTATCCGCGACGGCTCCATCGCCGCTCCGCGCAAGAAGCCGGGCGACGCCGTCAGGGCGCGGACCCCCCAGCGCGATGGCGGCTTCACAAGAAGGTAAGCCAACGATGCGAATCTATATTTTCACGTCCGAAGCGAACGAGGATCTGTCCGCTTTCACCGGCGACGCGGACGGGAGCAAGTTGCCTGCGCAGTTTGCGCCGTGGTGCGCTGACGGCGTGATCGAAGCTTCGGCAATGCCTCCGCATAATTTTTCCCGGATCAAGATCGAGAGTGCAATTCGGCTGAACGGCTATCAACTCTGGCGAATGAAACGACCCGCGTCGGTTGCTTCCGCTGACGCCGCTCAGCAATAAGCGGTATCGATCCTTTGAAATCTTTTGATGACGACAAGCGCCGGCGACGTCTGCAGCTGACGTTCAGACAGCCTTTCTCGGTCAAGGGCGTCAACCGGATGCTGCCTGCGGGCGATTATGAGCTGGTGCCTGACGAAGAGTTGAACGGCGAGTTCTACTTTGCGGCGTACCGTCCCGTGGTGGCGCTGATCCATGTCCCTTCTGACGCGGATCAACCATCTTCACTCGTGAAGGCGAGCGTCGATCCGGCGGAGATCCTTGCCTCGCACGGGCGCGATCAACGCCGCGCGTGAGCCGTTATTCCGAGACGGAGCCACGCGCCTCTAGGTCAAGCACCGGCCAACCGTTTGGGCCAGCGCTGGATCGACAAGAGGACTGGATATCGGCTCACATCCGGCTGGCACATACACTTGCCGTGGCAATGTTTGGTTGTCGTTTGTGCGGACCGGCCTGACCGCGGACGCCGGATTCGACCGAAGGCGGTCGCTCTTATTTACGGGGTTGGCGCCGGGGCTGGATTTTGCCGTCGTCGGGCCAATATCGGCGCAGACAATCGACGCGACGAGGCAACTTGCGAAGATGGCCGCGCACACCTGCTTGAGGCTGAAACCCAAAATCTCGCACATGGCTTGCTCCCTGGACTTTTCAGGCCAGGATTAGGCCGGCTGGCTTTCTGATTCAGTCCCCCATGCGTCAAAATTGGCATCCCCCAGACGGGGGAAGCTTGTCGCGAACCGGCTCACAGCGCCAAAGCCCGCCACTAATTCGCATGAAGTCTATTCAGCATTCCAAGGCTTTGCGCCCGGACGACGGCCTGCGCGCGGGTTTCGGCCGAGAGCTTGATGAAAACCCGCTTCACGTGTGTCTTCACCGTTTCAGGCGTCACTCCAAGTGTACGGGCAATCTGCTTGTTAGACTGCCCGCCAGCGATGAACGCTACAATGGACCGTTCCCGCTCGGTGAGGACGGGTTTAGGCTTGCGGCCGCTGGTGGGACTATCGGATATCCCGCTTTGTGTATGATCATTTCTCAGAAGCCGTTCTAAAAACATCCGATGCTCTGGATTGACGCCGAGAGCGTCTTTTTGAGCAGCGCTGAGCAACTCGCGGAATGGGTGCGACCTTTCCCAAACGACACTCACCATGCCGGACTTCGCTGCCCAATCCAGGATTTGGTTCAATAATTGAAACGCGTCGACCCGATTCCCTGCCAGAAAATTCGCATTCGCCAGATCCAGTCCGACACGAAGCGCGCCGTAGCGATTGCCTACCGCGAGAAGCTCATCATAAGCCACCGTCATAGCGCGGATCGCCACGTCCATTTGCCCAGCGTCGAGCGCGAGAAGTCCCTCTGCAACCGCCGAACCAATATGGATGTCGGACCAGGCGCAGCGTTTCGGAGCGGGGTACTTATTCCGAATTGCGTACAATCTATCGGCAGCCGCGCGGGCCTCCGGCGTGCGCTTTTCGCTCAGCAGGAGACGTATTCGCTCAAGAAGAAAGGCTGCGACAACGCGTGCCCAGCCGCGTTCGCCGGCGAGCCGTTCGGCGCGATTGAGAAGCCTCAGCGCACGCTCTGTGTCGTGACGCGACATGGCAGCGCGCACAAGAACCGTATAGGCGCTTAAAAAGCTGTCGTGGTAAGCGGTTGCTTCGATGATGTCGAGGTCGTCGAGGACGGCAACCTCCGCGTCCAGGACATCACCTCGCTCGTATCGCAATAGCGCACTTAGACCCGTGACCATGATCGCCGAGACGGATTTAGTGCCGAGGTATTTTTCGGCCAGGGCGCGAGCCTCGGCATAAAACTGCAAGGCCTCATCAGTCTCCAATTTGTATGTTGCCGCCACTCCATACAGAAAAAGCCGGAAGTTCTCGGCCAGCACATAGTTTGTTTCATCCATATCCGTGTCAGGTTTCGGAAGCGCATAAAATGCTTCCCAATTCCCGGCCTTCAGGTGGCCGTAGCGCAGCACGTTCCAAACGCTGTTGAGCTCGAAAGCATCATACAGGGACAAGTGCTGCGCGCAGTCGGTCGCGATCTCGAATCCTCTCGCGCTATCGTCTGACAGGCCGTACCACGCTGCGCGACTGATACGACATTTCCACCAAAGCGGATTGGTCGGATCGGCCTTCGCAAAAGCTTCTACGTGCCGCAACAAGGCGTCGGCCTCGTCAAAACGCAGCGCGAGCGACATCCCCCATGTGAGCGCAAGGTTAATCTCCATCTGCCCATTCATCAGTTCCGGAGGAAACTGGCGTTGCCACGCAACCAGCGTCAGGAAATCGCCTTTTGCGATGAGGGACATCGCGCAGTGCTCGACGTAGCGTAAGGCCTGGTCGAAATCTTTTGCGGCCACTGCGTGCTGGACCGCATGATGCCACATCTGGTGATCGGCATACCAACGATGGGCCCGGCGATGCAGTTCGGGGATTTGATCGGCCATCCGGTTACGCAGCCGGTCCAGAAGGAAATCGCTCATCAGGTGGTGGTAGCGATACCATCCATTCTCTTCATCCAATGCCACCAACAAAAATTGCTCATGGTTCAGCGCACGCAGCAGCTCTGTACTGCGTGTAATGCCAGTCACAGCTTCACAAAGGGAACCATGAAGTCGGTCCAGGATGGCCGTCTGAAGCAGAAATTGCACGATTTCGTCGGCTTGTGTGGCAAGCGTGTCTTCAATGAAGGCGGAGATCTTTCGGGATGCACCTGAAAGGGAACGCACCGTTTTTGACGGGTCCGGCGAGTTTCGCAGCGATATGCGCGTAAGCTGGAGAGCGGCCGGCCATCCCTCGGTTGCTTCGTGAAGTTTGGAGAGGTCAGCCGGTGTGAGCTGAGGAACTTGCTCGGCGCTCAGAAATTGGCAGGTTTCTTCTAAAGTGAATCGGAGGCTGGTTACGTCGATCTCGGCAACCTCTTCCGTCAGACGAAGCCGCGAAATCGGCAACGGCGGCTCGGTCCGCGACATGATTACAAGATGGAAGTTGGACGGGGCAAAACGCAGTAGAAATGCGGTCAGCTCGTGCAATCGGCCGTCCGTAATTGCGTGATAGTCGTCGAGAAAGAGATACACCTCGTCATCGCTTTCAGCCACGGCATTGATCGCGGCCGATACGACGCTGCGTGGGGCAATCAGCTTGGTTTCGGCGAGCAGATCGATGGCCGATTGCGCAAGCTCCGGTGCTGCGCGATGAAGCGTTTTGGCGATCTCGTAAGCAAAGGTGCTCGGCTCGTTGTCGTCCTGATCGACGTTGAGCCAGGCGACGACCGCCTTGGAGCTGCGTAATTTCTCGCACCAGTCGACCGCGATGCTGGTCTTCCCGTAGCCCGCCGGCGCCTTGAGCAAGATCAACCTTCGGGCTGCGGATGCCTGCAGGAGATCAAGCAACCGCCTGCGTTCCACCCGCACGCGGTTGGCCGCCGGCGGCACGGTCTTGGTCAGCGCGAGTTGTGGAAGGCCAGGAGACGCGGCAGCCGCGTCTTGCGTGGTCGCTGAAAGGATCATCCCTTGGCCTGAAACACGATGCCTCCCGGACATAACAACAAATTATCTCACGGATTTTGAAGGGAAAAAAGACGAGGTTTCGTTGCCGTTCTTGCGGAATGTCCCCCGTTTCCGACCAATCCGGTCCCCCGCACGGGGGACTGCCGGCTCTGCCGCGGCTCTGTAGCGTCTTCAACGAGATTTGCAGCACACGCCATTTTTGTGAGCGGATCGTGCCAAGACCGCGCGGGAGGTACTCAGTGCCGGATTCAGCACAAAGAGAGGCGCCTCCGGCCATGTCCGTCAGCCCCACCAATGAAGGGACAGTTTACTATCCCAACATGGTCTGGATACCCGGCGGCACGTTCCGCATGGGGTCGGACCGCCATTATCCGGAAGAGAGCCCGGCCCACCATGTGGCCGTCGACAGCTTCTGGATCGATTCCACTCCGGTCACCAATCGCGAGTTTCGAAAATTCGTCAACGCCACCGGCCATGTCACGGTCGCTGAGCGGAAAC
Organism: Pseudolabrys sp.; assembly: GCA_036557605.1. Lineage (GTDB taxonomy): Bacteria > Pseudomonadota > Alphaproteobacteria > Rhizobiales > Xanthobacteraceae > Pseudolabrys. Next base: position 20,903 of record DATBHE010000046.1, on the reverse strand, counting down.
CTGATCCCGAAGATTATCCGAAAGCGCTGCCAAATATGCTGAGGGCGGGCTCGCTCGTCTTCACGCCGCCGAAACACCCCGTCGATCTTCGCTTCTGGGGCGAGTGGTGGACGTTCAAGTTCGGCGCAAATTGGCGGCGGCCCTATGGTCCGCGCAGCTCGATCAGCGGGCTCGACGACCATCCCGTCGTCCATGTCGCTTGGGAGGATGCCGAAGCCTACGCCAAATGGGCCGGCAAGGACCTCCCGACGGAAGCCGAGTGGGAATTTGCTGCGCGCGGCGGTTTCGATGGTTTGGAGTTTGCCTGGGGTAATGAACTGACTCCGGGTGGCCGCCACATGGCGAACACCTGGCAGGGCGAATTTCCTCAACAGAACCTGGCAACCGACGGTTACGAGCGCACGTCGCCGGTCACCGCTTTCCCGCCGAATGGCTACGGCGTCTACGACATGATCGGGAATGTGTGGGAGTGGACGGCCGATTGGTATTCGACCCGTCACACGGCTGACGCGCCGAAGGCGTGCTGCATTCCGCGCAATCCGCGCGGCGGTATCCAGGCGGAAAGCTACGATTCCCGTCAGGTCGCCAGCACAATTCCACGCAAGGTGCTCAAAGGCGGCTCGCACCTGTGTGCCCCGAACTATTGCCGCCGCTATCGCCCGGCTGCGCGGCATGCGCAGCCAATCGACACCTCCACGAGTCATGTCGGCTTTCGATGCGTGGTGCGAGGCAACGGGCGACTTGTCTAGCAACCCCGCACAACGAGGAGAGCGCAATGAGTGACAAGATAAGGAGAACGATCGAAAGCGGTGACTCGAGCTTGAGCCGCCGCAAAATCCTGCTCGGCGGCACGACGCTTGCAGCGGCGTCGGCAATTGGATCGGCGATGCCGGTCCGGACCGCGCAGGCGCAGCAGCGCCCGGCAGCATCGTCGTCGGGGCGCCCACCGAACATCCTGGTGATCTGGGGCGACGACATCGGCACATGGAACGTCAGCCACAACAGCCGCGGCATGATGGGTTACATGACGCCCAATATCGATCGCATCGCCCGCGAAGGCATCTCGTTTACCGACTATTACGGCCAGCAAAGCTGCACCGCCGGCCGCGCTGCTTTCATCGGCGGCACGGTGCCAGTCCGCACCGGCATGACCAAGGTCGGCCTGCCCGGCGCGAAGGAAGGCTGGCAGAAATCCGATCCGACGATCGCCGCGCTGCTCAAGGACAAGGGCTACGCCACCGGTCAGTTCGGCAAGAACCACTTCGGCGACCGTGACGAGCACCTACCGACCATGCACGGCTTCGATGAATATTTCGGCAGCCTCTATCACTTGAATGCATCGGAAGAGCCGGAGAACGAGGACTACCCGAAGGATCCGGAATTCCTCAAGCGGTTCGGTCCGCGCGGAGTCATCCGCGCCAAAGCCGACGGCAAGGGCGGCCAGACCGTCGAGGATACCGGCCCGCTCACCAAGAAGCGGATGGAGACGATCGACGAGGAAACGCTCACGCTGGCGAAAGACTTCATCACCCGCAACAAGAACTCCAATACGCCGTTCTTCTGCTGGTGGAACGCGACGCGCATGCACTTCCGCACGCACGTCAAGGCCGCCAACCGTGGCAAGTCGGGCCAGGACGAATACAGCGACGGCATGGTCGAGCATGATGGGCAGGTCGGTGAGCTCTTGAAGCTGCTCGACGATCTCGGCATCACCAACGACACCATCGTCTTCTACTCGACGGATAACGGTCCGCATTACAACGCCTGGCCGGATGCCGGTACGACGCCATTCCGCAGCGAGAAAAACTCGAACTGGGAAGGCGCCTATCGCGTGCCGGCCTTCGCGCGCTGGCCTGGCCATTTCCAGGCGAACGTCACGCTGAACGGTCTCGTCGCCCATGAGGACTGGATGGTCACGCTGTGCGCCGCGGCCGGAATGCCGGATCTCAAGGACCGCCTGATGAAGGGCGACAATTTTGCCGGCCGCCGCTTCCGCGCGCATCCCGACGGCTACAACATGCTCGACTACTTCGGCGGCAAGACCAAGGAATCGCCGCGCAATGAGTTCTGGTACGTCAATGATGACGGCCAGGTTGTCGCGGCGCGCTATCGCGACTGGAAAGTCGTGTTCCTCGAGAACCGTGGCGAGCAGTTCGGCATCTGGCGCGAGCCATTCGTCGAGTTGCGTGTGCCGCTGCTGTTCAACTTACGGCGCGATCCGTTCGAGAAGGCCCAGCACAACTCGAACACCTACAACGACTGGTTCCTCGCGCGGGTCTACGTTCTTGTGCCGGTTCAGCAGCTGGCAGCGCGGTTCCTCACGACTATGAAGGACTATCCGCCGAGCCAGACACCCGGCGCCTTCAACTTGAGCAAGGTCCAGGAGCAGCTTGCTCGCTCAACGAACTGAGCGTGCTCAGGACGATTCGTTATTCCGGGGCGGACGCTAAGTCTGCCCCGGATCGATTCGGGCTGTCCGACAGAGAAACGTCATTCGCCGCTGGTTGTGGCCGATGTTGCGCGCGGCGCGCTCGGACTTGAATCCCGCGTTGCGCAGGCGTTATTGAGCGCCGCGGCTGGCCAGTTTTTTCTCCAGTTCCTGCTTCAGGGCCTCAAGGTTGAAGCTTGCGCCCTTTTGCACCGGCGGGAATTCGATAAAGGTCTGCGCTTCCTGGCCGACCTTGTCCTTCACAAAGACAAAGCGCCAGAACTCGTAGACGTACCAATTGTAGTAATTCATCGATCCGCTCAGGCCAGTCCGCTCGAAGGGATCCAATCGCAGATTGACGAGGATGGGCCAGTCCGGCCTCACGCTGCCACCCAGCCAACCATTCGGCTGATCGATAAACCGATATTTGAAATCATCGATGCGAACCGCTCCAAGGTTCGTCTCGGCGAAGTAAAAGATCTCGTGCCGCTTCGATGGTCCTTTTCCAGTGATCAGATCGGTCTGGTCGTAACCGTCGAGGTGAACCTTGTAGGTCCTGTCGCCGATCTGTTTTCCCTTCTTGAGTTCATCAACGATGTTCGGGTCGCCAGCTGCCGCCGCGAATGTCGGGAACCAGTCGAGACCCGATACGATGCTGTTCTCAACCTTGCCGGCCGGTATTCTGCCGGGCCACCGGATGATCATTGGAGCGCGGAAGCCGCCCTCCATGACTGTGCCCTTGCCTCCGGCAAATGGTGTCTGGCCGCCGTCGGGCCAGGTGAAGTTTTCGGCACCATTGTCGGTCGAGAACGCGAGGATAGTGTTGTTCTCGAGATTGTTGTCGCGCAGGTACTTCATCACTGAACCAACGACGTCGTCGAGCTGCGCCATCCCGGCTTCATAAATGGACCAGCCGTTCTCGGCCGTCCGCATCTTTTGGTATTTGTCCGACAGGTGCGTCACGACGTGCATGCGTGTCGGATTGAGCCAGAGGAAGAACGGCTTGTTGTCCTGCCGCGCCTTGTCGACGAACTTGAGTGCATTCGCCAGGATTTCATCGTCGACCGTCTCCATCCGTTTCGGACAGAGTTCTCCCGCATCCTCGATCTTTTGCTTGCCGATCTTGCCCCAGCGCGGCTGCACCGTTGGATCGTCAGCCGTGGTCGCGTAGCTATGGACCATGTTACGCGGTCCCACAGTCGCCTTCAGTTGCTGCGGATAGTTGGGATGGCAGGGATCTTCCATTGCGTCGAGGTGATAGAGATATCCGTAAAATTCGTCGAAGCCGTGCACTGTCGGCAGGAACCGGTTCAGATCGCCCAAATGGTTCTTGCCGAATTGCCCCGTTGCATAGCCCATGGACTTGAGCACAGTGGCGATCGTCGGCGCTTCATCCGGCATGCCCTGGGTCGCGCCCGCCTGCCCGACGGTGGTCAGCCCGGTGCGGATGGGCAATTGGCCGGTGATGAAGTTGGCGCGGCCCGCCGTACAGCTTGCTTCGGCGTAGTAATCCGTAAACCTCATTCCCTGCGATGCCAACTGATCGATGTTTGGCGTTCGGCCCGCCATGACGCCTTGGTGGTAGGCGCCGATGTTGTTCCAGCCGATATCGTCGCCCATGATGAAGATGACGTTCGGTCTTTGCGGCTGTCCTTGTGCGTGAGCAGCTCCAACCGGAGACAGAAGCGCGGCCGACGCAAGCAATGCCGCGCTCCCGCATGTCCTGAGTTTGTCCACAAGTGATGACATGATGATGCCCTAAAAGGTTATGCAGGGGTCCACCCCCCGCGGCGAAATCTGATCGCGTTTCTGATTTTCTGCGTGCGCGCGCCGGCCCAAACAATACTGCCAGCGGAACGATGTTCTTCCCAAGATGCCGAGGCTGGGAATTGGACCAAAGGGAATTGGACCAAGGGGAAACACGATTGGAAATGTGTTGCCACCTGGAATGGCGCGAGGGCTGCTTGCTCAGCCAATCCGGCAGAGAAACGTCATTCGCCGCTGATTGTGGCCGATGTTGCGCGCAGCGCGCTCGGCTTTGAATCCCGCGCTGCGCAGGCGTTCGAGCATCGCGGGCTCGGTATAATGTGACAGCCCAGCGGTTTTCTTCAGGCGCAGATAGTCAGAGCTAAAAATCCGCACCAGGCCGCCTGCCGCTGCCCAGAAGAAACCGTTGCCAGCGCCGAAGCGCAGCAACGACAACGCGGCGGAAGGCGCTGCGAGGTGCGGCGGCACGATGTCGCCGAGGATGAAAAGTCCGTCCGGCTTGAGCAGCGCGCGGAACATCGCGAGCAGGCGATCGAGCTCGGCTTGGGTCAGGTACTGCGCGACCGAGTGCATAATAATGAGATCGAACGACGCCTTCGGAAGCGCCGCAGTCTGCTCAGCGGCAATCACGGCGATCTTCGGATCGCTGGCGTAACGCACAGTAAGCGACGCGCGCACGTTGGGCGCGGCTTCGACCAGCACGAGCTGCGCGCAGGCGTCGGCGACGAGGTCTGCCGACGTCGCCTCGCCGCAGCCATAGTCGAGCACATGCGCGGCCGGCGAGGGCACATAGGCGCGGATGTCCTCGGCGATCGTGCGGTAATGCACGTCGCGGTGACGCGCATTCACATAGATCACCGAATGCTTGAAGTCGTAGAACTTGACCCAGTCGCTCATGCGAACTTTCTATCGTGCGGAGTCACGTAGCGCCAGCACAGCACGACGGCTCGTGATCCGCTCGTCCCCGCGAAAGCGGGGACCCAGGGCAAATTATCGGAAGGCTTTCGGTCGGGCCTGAATTCCCGCTTCCGCGGGAATGAGCGGAGCAATTGGGCGCGCTAGCGCAGCCATAGCGTCGTCAGGCCGCCGTTTTTACCGAGCACCGGATCGCTTTGCGGCACCGGCACTTTCGGAATCGTGGTGAGCGCCTTGTCGCGGTCGGACGGATTGTCGCCGCGGCAGAGGTTATATGTGCCCTCCGGCGGATAGGCGCCGATCACCAGCAGATCGGCGCTGCCCGACAGCCGCTGATGCCCGGTGCCGGCCGGCAGCACTGCGACATCGCCCGCGGCAAAATCGAAGGTCTTGCCTCGCGGTCCGCCGAGCTGTACGCGCGCCGTCCCGTGCGCGATGCCGAGGGCCTCATGGATCATTGAATGGTAGTGCACGAACGGATAGATGCCATTTCGCCATTGGCCGTGGCCCCAGCCGTTTTGTGCGAACAGTTTTTCGATCGTGCGCGCGGGATCATTTTCGCCGAAATCGATCGCGGCTTTGTACACGAGCGCCGGCAAGGCCGGATTGTTCGGGACCTCGCCATCGTCCTTGAACATGAAAGTCAGAGGCGTGGTTGACATCGTGTTACAACGAACTTCGGTACGAAGAGTTGCTTTAATTTCCGCTCATCCCCGCGAAAGCGGGGATCCAGAGCAATATTGGAAGGCCTTTCAATCTGGTCCTGGATTCCCATCGCAAGTCGGCTTTAGCCGACTTGCGCACGTATACGCCAACATCGGGTATACCCGATGTTGGTCCGCGGGAATGAGCGGAAGGAAAGACTTGACCTACGCAATCTTGCGTTTTTTGGCGTCTTTCGCCTGCCGCATCATCTCGACGAAGCGCGTGAAGAGATAATGACTGTCGCGTGGGCCGGGCGAAGCCTCGGGATGGTACTGCACCGAGAAGACCGGTCTGTCCTTGAGCGCGAGGCCGCAATTGGAGCCGTCGAACAGCGACACGTGCGTTTGTTCGACATTCTTCGGCAGCGTGTCCTTGTCGACCGCGAAGCCGTGGTTCATCGAGGTGATCTCGACTTTGCCGGTGGTGAGATCCTTCACCGGATGATTGGCACCATGGTGGCCCTGGTGCATCTTCATGGTCTTGCCGCCAACAGCAATTCCAAGCATTTGATGGCCGAGGCAGATGCCGAAGGTCGGCGTGTCTGAATCGATCAGCTTCTTGATGACGGGCACCGCGTATTCGCCGGTCGCCGCCGGATCGCCGGGGCCGTTCGAGAGGAAGACGCCGTCCGGCTTGAGCGCCATGATGTCTTCCGCCGAAGTCTTCGCCGGCACCACCGTCACCTTGCAGCCGGTGCCCGCGAGCAGGCGCAAAATGTTGCGCTTGATGCCGTAGTCGACCGCGACCACGTGGAATTCCGGATTGGTCTGCCGTGCATAGCCCTTGTTCCAGACCCACGGCGTCTCGTCCCACGAAAAGCGCTGGGAGCTGGTCACCATGGGTACGAGGTCCATACCGACGAGTCCCGGCCAGTCCTTCGCTTCCTTCTTCAGCGCCGGCAGGTCGAACTTGCCCGACGGCTCATGCGCGATCACGGCATTCGGCATGCCTTTCACACGGATCAGCGAGGTGAGCGCGCGCGTGTCGATGCCGGCAAGCCCGATGATGCCACGCGCCTTCAGCCAGTCATTGAGGTGTCTGGTCGCCCGATAGTTCGAGGGCTGGGTGATCGCGCTATGCAAAATGACGCCGCAGGCTCCCGGCCGCGACGCCATGTTCAGGCTCTCGATGTCTTCCTCGTTAGTGCCGACATTGCCGATATGCGGGAAGGTAAAGGTGATGATCTGCCCGGCGTAGGAGGGATCGGTGAGGATCTCCTCGTAGCCCGTCATCGCGGTGTTGAAGCAGACCTCGCCGACCGCATGTCCGGTGGCGCCGAGCCCGAAACCTTCCAGAACGGTCCCGTCGGCCAGCACCAATAGCGCGGTCGGTTTGGGCTCAGCCCAAACTGTGCCGGCGGAGGCGGCTTTCGACTGGGTCATGGCCTCTTACTTGCGTATTATAGTGTGAGAGGCAAGAGGCCGGGCGATTCCGCCCCCAGCCGCGTCATTGCACTTAAGTTAACGAAATAAAGGGGTTCCCGTGCTGCGCGACGACATCAACAAGGCCCTGACCGAAGCGATGAAAGCCAAGAACGAGCGGGCAGTGTCTACGCTGCGCATGGTCAATTCGGCGCTGAAAAATGCCGATATCGAGGCGCGTGGGCAGGGCAAGCAGCCGCTCGGCGACACCGAGGTGCTCAGCCTGCTGCAGAAGATGATCAAGCAGCGGCAGGAATCGGTCGAGCTCTACGAGAAGGGTGGCCGCGCCGATCTCGTGAAGCAGGAGCAGGAGGAAATCGCGATCATCTCCGGTTACCTGCCGAAGCAGATGTCGGACGACGAGATGAAGGCGGCGATCGAGGTTGCGGTGAAGGAAACCGGCGCCGGCGGCATGAAAGACATGGGCAAAGTCATTGGCGTATTGCGGGGCAAATATGCCGGGCAAATGGACATGGCCAAGGCGAGCGGAATGGTGAAGGCGCGGCTGTCCGGCTGAATTTACCGGGGCCAACTGATCGAGATGCTCGCATGTCCTACCAAGCGATCGGCACGTCACACCCGGACGATGCGTTCTGGTCCGCAGCCGCAAATGAGGTTCTATCAAAACTCGGCACGAGCGCTGCAGGATTGAGCGCAGCTCAAGCGCAGCGCCGCCTGCTTGAAACCGGCCACAATGTTGTCGCCGAGCCGGCGCGGCGGCACGTTGGCGCGAAAATCTTGCGCCGGCTGGTCGACCCGCTGGTCGCAATTCTGATCGTCGCGGCCATCGTGTCGGGCGTGGTCGGCGATCTTGCGAGCTGCGCCATCATTCTTGTCGTCATTGCCTTTTCCATTGCACTCGAGGTGACGCAGGAAAACAATGCCGAAAAAGCCGTTGAGGCGCTCAAGCGTTCTGTTGCCCTTCATGCAACAGTGCGGCGTGATGGCCGCGTCGTTGAAACGCCGGTCGAAGATCTGGTGCCGGGCGACGTCGTCGAGCTGGCTGCGGGCGATCTCGTTCCGGCCGATGGCATCGTGCTCGAGGCAACCGGCGCGCAGACCAACGAGGCGCTGCTGACGGGAGAGGCTTTCCCCGTCGACAAGCGGCCCGGCTCCTGCGCCGCGACAACGCCTGCCGAAGCTTTCAATGCTTTTTTCGGCGGGACCGCGCTGGTGCGCGGCACTGCCGTGATGCTGGTGACGGCCACGGGCAACCGCACGCGGTTCGGCGGCATCGCGGCCGCACTTGAATCCGTCCAGCCACCCGGCGCGCTTGAGCGGAGCCTGCACGCTTTCAGCGTGCTGATCTTGCGGCTGACCGGCTTCATGGTGCTGTTCGTGCTGTTGGCGCATCTCGCCTTTTCGCGGCCGGTTCTCGAATCCTTCTTGTTCGCGCTCGCGCTGGCGGTGGGCATGACGCCGGAGCTCCTGCCGATGATCATGACGGTCACGCTCTCCCGCGGCGCCGTGCGCATGGCTGGGCGCAAGGTGGTCGTTAAGCGGCTCGCCGCCATCCATGATGTCGGCGCGATGACGGTGCTGTGCACGGACAAGACCGGCACCCTGACCCAGGCGAAGATCGAGCTTGCCGGCCATCCTGGCGCCGATGGCGCCGACAGCGCACGGGTATTGGAGCTGGCCGCGATCAACAGCGGCTTCGAAAGCAAGCAGCGCAGCCCGCTCGACAATGCCATCCTCGCCGGAGCTGACGCGATCTCGCGGGCCGACTGGCGCTATATCGCCGATGTGCCGTTCGATTTCGACCGCCGGCGTGCCTCAGTGCTGGTGGAAAAAGACAATCGCCGCCTGCTGATTGTGAAAGGCGCGTCCGAGGACATTCTTTCGCTGTCGACGCAGGTGGAAGACAAATCCGGTGTGCATCCGCTGGATGACCGCGGCCGCGCTGCGATCGAGAAATTTTACTATGACAGGTGCGCGCAAGGCCTGCGCAGCATCGCCGTTGGCTGGCGCGAGCTGCCTGCGGCAACACAGGGCGTCGGTGTCGCCGACGAGAAACAGCTCGTTTTCACCGGCTTCTGTCTCTTCGTCGATCCGCCGAAGGAAAGCGCGGCCGCCGCCATCAAGCGGCTCGAAAGCGCCGGCATCCGCGTCAAGATCATCTCCGGCGATGCGGCGCCGACCGTGCGTCACCTGGTCGAGACGCTCAAGATTCCGGCGCGCGGCCTTTTGACCGGCGCGGATATCGCAAGTCTCGGCGATACCGCGCTTGCGCATCAGGTGACAAAGACAGATCTGTTCGCGCGCGTTTCGCCCGACCAGAAGACCCGCATCATTCGCGCGCTCCGCGCCGGCAACCACACCGTCGGATTTGTCGGCGACGGCATCAACGACGCGCCGGCACTGCATGCGGCCGATGTCGGGCTCGCTGTCGAAGGCGCGACGGAGGTCGCGCGCGCGGCCGCCGACATGATCATGCTCGAGCCCGATCTCGGCGTTGTCTATAACGCGGTCGAGGAGGGCCGCCGGACCTATGCGAATATCATGAAATATCTGCGCATGGGCACGTCGTCCAACTTCGGCAACATGCTGTCGATGGCGGTCGCTTCGGTGTTCATCCCGTTCCTGCCGCTGACGCCGATCCAGGTACTGCTCAACAATCTTCTCTATGATCTCAGCGAAATCGGCATTCCCTACGATACCGTCGAGCGCGGCACGATCCGCCGCCCGCACGGCCTGGAGATGTCGGAACTACTGCGCTTCACGCTGATCATGGGACCGCTGTCGTCGGTGTTCGATATCGCCGCTTTCATGATTCTGCTGCACGGATTTCGTGCAACTCCGGAAACCTTTCATTCCGCGTGGTTCGTCGAATCCATGGCGACGCAGATCCTGGTCGTCTTCCTGATCCGCAGCAGCGAGCCGTTCTGGAAGGGCAGGCCGCATCGCATTCTGGTGGCCACGTCGCTGGGCGGTCTGGCACTCGCGTTTGCCCTGGCGCTCACGCCGCTCGGCCGGCCATTCGGCTTTGTCCCGCTCGCGCTCCCGATCCTGCTGGCCATGGCGGTGCTGGTCGTCGGCTATCTTGCGGCGGCGGAACTCATCAAGCGTACCGCCATGGCGCATCGCCGCCGACACTTCGGCGTGCATCGTCCGCGCCACTGAACGAATTGGTCGCGGCGCCATCCTAGCTGACGTGGCGCTTTTCCTTCGCGAACGCACCCAGGCCCAGCCACTGTTGCATCGAGCGGGCCAACGTCTTGTCGCCCTCGACCGTGATGTTGCCGGCTTCCAGCTCGGCCTTCAGCGTGGAATAGCCCATCCATACCGACGTCATGCTGCGCAACGAGCTGCGCACGTACAGGTCAACGTCGTACCCCGGATCGACGAGACAGACATCGATCGCGCCGTCCTGAGCGATCACCCACCAGGATCTTCGTCCGCTGCTGGCCTCGGTGTAGAGAAACTTTACGATGCATCTGCGTTTGGGGAACATCGCCGGGGCGATACGGCGGCGCATATCCCACATCAGCAAGGACGGATCGAGATTTTTTAGCGAGACCGATGATTCGATCCAGCGATTGCCCCAGAGACCGAGCGACATCACCACGCCGCGCAGACCATCGCCGGCCGGCGTCAAACGGTAGTCGCTGCCGCCTTTGGCTCTTTTTCGCTCGACAATCAGCCCGGCCTTCTCGAGTTCTTTCAGCCGCTTCGAGAGCAGCGTCGGCGATATTCGCGGAAGCCCCCGCCTGATGTCGTTAAAGCGCCGCGAGCCGCAGATCATTTCGCGCAGCACCAGCGGCGTCCAGCGCGAGCAGAAAATCTCTGAAGCAAGCGCGATAGGACAGAACTGGCGATAAACGCTGCGCTGCTCGAATCGAACGCTCATGCTGATCAGCCTCAACTGGTGCCGTTGGAAAGACAAGTACAAAAACTGTACCGCAAAAGTTCCGCTTCGCCACGGTTCGACCCAAAAACATCGACGCTTTCAGCCGTTTGCTGCGCGTGCCGTTACGGCAAAATCGCGGCGCTTCATTTGCTGGACTGGAAAGGAACAGCAAGCGGGCCGGAGGATCGGGCCATCACCCCAATAAGGAGTATTGGCCATGAATGTTGCGACAGTATCGAAAGTGGGGCAAGGCGCACCCGATCTCGCGGCAGTCAAAGCAAAACAGCAGGCAACCTGGGCCGCGGGCGATTATGCCGTCGTCGGCGCGACGCTGCAGCTGGTCGGAGAAAATCTGTGCGAGGCGATTGACCTGCGTGGCGGTCAGAAGGTCCTCGACGTCGCCGCCGGAAACGGTAACGCCACACTTGCGGCCGCGCGGCGCTACGCCGACGTGGTGTCGACCGACTACGTCCCCGCGCTGCTCGAGCGCGGCCGCAAGCGTGCCGAGGCTGAAGGCTGGCGGATCGAGTTCAAGACGGCGGATGCGGAGAATCTGCCGTTCAAGGATGCGAGTTTTGACGCCCTCCTTTCGACCTTCGGCGTAATGTTTGCGCCGGAGCACCACAAGGCTGCAGGTGAGCTGCTGCGTGTCTGCAGGGCGGGCGGCAAAATCGGTCTCGCCAGTTGGACGCCGGAAGGGTTTTGCGGCGAGATGTTCCGCACGGTGACCAGGCACGTGCCGCCGCCCGCCGGGTTGAAGCCACCGGCGCTGTGGGGCACCCCTGCGCATATCGATGAGCTGTTCAAGGCCAGCGCCTTATCCATCCAGGCGACACCACGGGATTTCATGTTCCGCTATCGCTCGCCACAACACTGGATCGACGTGTTCAAGAACTATTTCGGGCCGGTCGTGAAGGCGCTCGCGGCGCTGCCGCCCCAAGGCCAGCAGGCATTGCTCGACGACTTGCTGTCCCTGCTCAATCGCTGGAACAGGGCCAAAGACGGCACCATGGTGGTGCCGGGCGAATATCTCGAGGTGGTCATCGTCAAACGCTGACCGCCCGGGTCGCCGCCGAGATGGCGACCGGCTATGCTCCCTTCGCGCGCGCCCCCCGTCCGGTGGCGGCGCGCAGCGTAGGGGACATCGCATGAAACGCTTCAGTATTGCGCTGCTGGCATTGGGAGCGCTCCTTGCTCCGGCAGCGGCGCAGGATTATCCCAGCAAGCCGATCCACGTGCTCACCACCTCGAGTGCGGGCGGCATCAGCGACATCTTCATGCGCGTGCTCGGCGAGGAGATGCACAAGAGCCTCGGCCAGCCAATCATCATCGAGAACCGCCCCGGCGGCGCCGGCAACATCGCCTCGCGCGCCTGCACCGAGGCCGCACCCGACGGCTACACCATCTGCATCATCAATGCCGACCCGCTGATCTATAACCAGTATCTGTTCAAGAACCTGCCGTTCGATCCCGAGAAGCTCACGCCGATTATCAATCTCTTCCACCTGATCCAGGTGCTGGTGATCAATTCCGATCTCGAGGCGAAGACCGTCGACCAGTTGGTCGCGACCTCGCGCGAGAAACCGGGCACGCTGTCTTACCTCACGGCGTCGATCCCATGCGTCGTCTACATGGACAGCCTGAAGAAAGAGAAAGGCGCCGACTGGGTGCGCGTGCCGTTCAAGGGTGGCGGCGAGGCGACCAACGCGATCCTCGGCGGCTCGACCCCGATCGGGCTGCTCGGTCTCGGCAATGTCATTTCCAACATCCGCGCCGGCAAGATGACGGCGCTCGCGCTGGTCAACAATATCCGCACGCCGCTCTTGCCCGAGACGCCGACGCTGGCCGATCTCGGCTACAAGGGCGCGCCTTCGCAGACCTGGTACGGGCTGTTCGCGCCGGCAGGCACGCCGCGACCGATCATCGACAAGATCGCGGGCGAGGTGAAGCGTGTCTTCGCTGACAAGGACTTTGTTGAGAAGTTCGTCATCAGCCGCGGCCAAGTGCCGGCGATCAATACGCCGGAGGAGTTCGCGGCCGAGATCAAGACAGACCGCGCCGCCGCGGCGCAAGTAGTGAAGGCCGCCGGCATGCAGCCGCAGTAGCGCTTCCGTGAGCTCACGTGCGTTGTAATGCTACAGCGCCAGCCAACTTGAGACATCGAGATCGTCATATTTCCGGCGATCTGAATTTTCGCCAGAGCCAGAGCGCTGCAAGCACAAGAAGTGAGCCAAGGACGGCGGAAACGATGTCACGAAGCGATATGGCGATCTTGTCGAGGCCTGGCCAAATTCCGAAGACGCGAAACAAGATCCCGCCGATGAGAGCGCCAGCGAGGCCAAGTGCCAGATTGCGAAAGAAGCCGAAGCCCGCTCGCTCCCAGGTCATCAAGGCCGCAGCAAGACCACCGCCGAGTAACCCAACAACGATCCAGACTATGAGTTGGTCAACAGAGGGCATGACAGACTCCTCGCCTGCTACGGAAGAATAGCTCCTACCTCGCCGCGGTGAAGTTTGTCGACGCGCAATTCGCCATCGGTGCCGGCCTGGCGCTCGCGCGTCGGCAGAACAATCTGGAACAGCGCCCCGCTGGTGCCGTCCGACGAAGCCAAAAGGCGTCCTTCGTGACGTTCGATGATCATGCGGCAAATGGCCAGCCCCAATCCCATCCCCTGCGATTTTGTCGTGAAGAACGGATCAAATATGGTGTTCAGGCCCGCCGCATCAATTCCGGGCCCTGAATCCTCGACTTCAACAACGATGGCATCATCGCCGTCGCGCTTCGTTCTCAGGCGGAGCGTCTTGGGGCCATTCTTGATGGCGTTCACCGCGTCGATTGCATTTTGACAGAGATTAATAACGACCTCCTGCAGTTGACCTTTGTGGCCCCTGACGGGTGGCAGATCGGATGCGAGTTCGACGTGAATCGTGACATCGTGCGCTTTCAACTGTTCTCGAAGCAGGCGTGACACCTGAACGGTAATTTCGTTGATATCGACCGGCGTTTGCTCACGGTCGGTTTTCGAAAACAGAGCCCGGATATCGCTTAACGTCTGGCCGGCACGATGACTGTCATCGACAATGCTGTTCAGGGCTGTTCGAACCGCTTCGAGATCCGGCCGCCTGTGGCTGAGAATGAGTTGTGCGGTCTCGCCATTTGCCGAAATGGCGGTCAGCGGCTGCTTCAATTCGTGAGCGATCGAACCGGTCACTGCCTGCATGCTCATCAACTTATTGTTTTGTTCGCGCTCCAGCATCATGTTCGAGTGTGTGAGGCGCAGCTCATGCGCCCTTCGCTCTGCGAACAATGCAGCAAGAACCAATGCGCAGAGTGATACTGTGAGGATGCTTGCTTGAGCACACAGAATTCGCTGCGTGATCGCCAGGCTCGGATCGCCGAGAATGCCGATGCCGAACGTCGTGGTCCAGACAACCGTGAGTGCAACGATGAATGCAGCCGCTGCGGCGAACATCGGTCTGCAACGCGCACTGACCCACAATAATAGGGGAAAGAGCGATGCGGTGGGGACCACGGCGACCCATGGCTCCCGCGGCAACAGGACAACGAGAGCGCTGACGATGGTCAGGATGACCAGTACCGCGACGCCTTCGATGACTTCACTGCGCGGCGGTCGATCGCGTACCGCATAAACCAGTCCGATGACGAGCGGCGCAACCGTGATAACGCCGAGCGCGTCGGACGCAAACCAGTGATGCCAGATTGTCAGCGTGGGCGAGGGGGAGTTGTGGAACAGCTCAAAACCTAATGTTCCGCCGACTCCCGAAATCGCACACGCGAAGATCGTTGCGCCAAGCAGTCCGATGACGTTGCGAAGCCTGTCCGTATTGAACGACGGGCCGAAAAACCTTTCGATAAGTGCAGCCACCAATACGGCTTCGCCGGCGTTACACAGGGCAAAGACTATGGCGCTCCAGATATTGCGATCGCCCAGAAGATTGGCTGCGATAGTCGCGAGCATTGTGCCGACAATGACCGGCAACCGTGCGCGCGGCCCAAAACCGATCAGCACGCCGGCAGAGACTCCCGCGGCCGGCCAGAAAACAGCAACGCCATCGGGCTTGGTGAGAAGCAGCAGACTGAGACGCGCCGCCAGGAAATAGGCGATGCCCAGTGCAATGGCGATCCCTGCCGAATGAGCCCACGCGCGCGATGCTTTGGGGATACTCTCTCTGTTCGTGCGTGGGGCTTGCTCCGGCAGTCCGTTTTCACCGCGTCGCGGCATGTCGCCCCTCCGACGCCAGCGGAGCGTGCAGCCGTGGACGGCAGGAATTTTACCGTCTCACGCTTGCCCCCAAGCGCGAAAAAACATCATAGCGGTTCAGGCGAGGCGGGTTAAGGGACGGCCAATGCTGCGCATGGCAGTTATCTGATGCTGCGCATGGCGGTTATAATGTCGCGCGTTCAAGCCCCTACGATACCTCCAGCAGAATCTCGGTCAGCCGGTCGGGTTCGTCGATCATGATGTGGTGGCCGCAGTTGACTTCGTAGGTCCGCCACGACGGGTCGGCTTTCGCGCGTGCATAAGCCTTGTCGAACGACACGTTCGGATAGCCCACGGCGCGGATGTAGGTTTTCCTGGCGATGCGATCGCGCTCGCCGGTGAGCCTGATCTTTTCGAGAAACGTGCCGATCGGCTGCGGGTTGGCGAGTGAATCGGCCCACGCGCGATCCTTCTCGTTCATGCGGAAGGCGGCGGCATCGCGCACCGGCACCGTCGGTTCATCGCGTACCTGCGCGCCGCGAATGATCTCCTGCACCGCCGGCTGCACGATTTCGACCAGCGCATCGCCGTCGTCAGGGACAAACGCATCGAGAAAAACGATGGAGCGGATCTTGTCGGGGATGACTTCGGCGACACCGGAGATGACGAAGCCGCCATAGGAATGGCCGACCAGCACGATGTTATCGAGGCTCTCATATTTGATGACGCCGAGCACGTCGGCGATGTGCAGGGACAGATCGACGCCCCGATGCAACAGGTGCAATCGCTCGCCGAGCCCAGTGAGTGTGGGCGTAAAGACAACGTGTCCGCGTGAGCGCAGCCGGTCGGCCACGCGACGCCAGTGCCAACCGCCGCCCCATGCGCCGTGAACCAGGAGGAAGGTTGTCGCGGTCACGGCGTCAGGCTCGTTTCTTGTTGGCCTTCTTCTGCTGCATGTAAGAGCGCAGGATCGCGTTCATGCGCCGCTGATAGCCTGCGCCCTCGCGTTTGAAAAAATCGAGAACGTCCTCATCGACTCTGATCGATATAGGTTTTTTCTTCGGCGGCGTAACAAGGACTACATCGGACCAGTCGAAAGCCTTCATTTCTTGCCAGTCAGGATCTCTGGCGATCGCGGCGTCAATTTGTTCGTCGGTCAAGGCATCGAGTGCTTTCCAGTCAGTTCTGCCCTTGCGATGGCTGTATCGCGAGACGACGGTAATATTTTCGTCTTTCTTCGCGACTCGCGCGCCGCGCCGAGATGATCCAGCAGAGCGCGCCGCGGAGCGTGCACGCCACTGTGATTTCTTGGCCTTCGAGATATCCGAAGATTTGGTACCTGGTTTCGCCATGACGATCCGACCGGCGGACAAATGTGTAGTCGTCGATAATTTCTTTCGCGTCTTCGAAGTCGATCCTGTGGTCTTTGAGGTTGCTTTCGCGCTTTTTCGGATTCCATCCGAATTTCCGGACGCCTGCAAACAGGGCGTTGAGATTGCTTTCAGCTATGACGTCAAGCCGTCGCTGGCCGATGCTTGTATATACAAATGTATGACCGAGGCGTCAAGGCTCGCTGCTCTGGCGTCGTGGTGCAACCCCTGTGAATAACTGGGAAAAGGCTGCGAACCCATCGTCTAAACGGCTGGCCCGCGCCAAACATCGCATTGTCTCATTTCCGCGCTCTATGATCGCCGCAGCGATTCGCCCAGACGGACCCATGCGCTTCACGTCCCAGTTTCTCGATGAATTGAAGGCCCGTCTTCCGGTATCGGAAGTCGTCGGCCGGCGCGTGAAGCTCGTGCGCGCGGGCCGCGAGTTCAAGGGCCTGTCGCCATTCAACAAGGAGAAGACGCCGTCCTTCTTCGTGAACGATCAGAAGCAGGCCTGGTTCGATTTCTCTTCCGGCAAGAACGGCAGCATCTTCGACTTCGTCATGGAAAGCGAAGGCGTGAGCTTTCCCGAAGCGGTCGAGCGGCTGGCGCAGATCGCCGGCGTGCCGTTGCCCAAAATCTCGCGCGAGGACGAGGCGCGCGATGCGCACCGCAAGACCTTGCACGACGTGATGGACTTGGCCGCGAAATTCTTCCAGGACACGCTCGCATCACGAAACGGCGCCAAGGCGCGCGGCTATCTCGCCGACCGTGGGCTTGATCCGGCGACGCAGCTCAAGTTTCGGCTCGGCTACGCGCCGTCCGAGCGTTTCGCGCTGAAAGAGCATCTCGGCTCGCACGGCATTCCGGTCGAAGACCTGGTGGAGGCCGGCCTTTTGATTTCCGGTGACGACATCCCGGTGCCGTTCGATCGCTTCCGCGACCGCGTGATGTTTCCGATCACGGACTTGCGCGGCCGTGTCATCGCCTTCGGCGGCCGGGCACTCGAGAAGGACGCGCAGGCGAAATATCTCAACTCGCCGGAGACGCCGCTCTTCCACAAGGGCGCGACGCTTTACAACATCGCCGCCGCGCGCCAGGCATCGCATGATGGTTCGCCGCTGATCGCGGTCGAAGGCTATGTCGACGTCATCGCGATGGTGAACGCCGGCTATCCCGCAACCGTTGCGCCGCTCGGCACAGCGCTGACCGAGGACCAGCTCGGCCTGCTGTGGAAGATGGCGGACGAGCCGATCCTCTGCTTTGACGGCGACAACGCGGGTGTGCGCGCGGCCTATCGCGCTGTCGATCTCGCAATGCCGCGGCTGAACCCGGGCAAGAGCCTGCGCTTCGCGCTGCTGCCGCAGGGGCAGGACCCCGACGATCTCGCGCGCTCAGGCGGACGCGACGCGATAGCCGATGTTATCGGCGCATCGCGTCCACTCGCCGGAATGCTGTGGGCGCGTGAGACGGAAGGGCAGGTGTTCGACACGCCGGAGCGGCGTGCGGCGCTCGAAGCCCGGATCAATAAGGTCACGGCGGCGATCGCCGACGAGGCGGTACGGCGTTACTACCGGCAGGATTTCGGCGCACGGCTTGCGGCATTCTTCGCCCCGCCGCAGCAACAGCGCGAAATGCGCGAACCGAACTGGCGGGAGCCGCGGGCGGGCGGAAACTGGCGCGAGCGCCGCAACGACTGGCCGCGCCGCGATGGACCGCGCACCGGCGGACGATCGGCCCCCTACGTTGTGATGAGCCGGGAGCTCGCATCGAGCCCGGTGCATCGCGGCCACCGCACCGCCGTGCCGCGCCGCGACGCGCTCATATTACAGGCGGCGCTCCACCACCCCTGGCTGTTGCATGACCACCTCGAGGAGCTCGCCTCGCTTGAGTTCCGGCATGGCGATGCCGAGCGGCTGAAAGCGGCGCTGATCGACATTGCCGCCCATAGTGCGGGCCAAGATACGAAACTTGATACGAAACCTGATGCGAAAGTTGCCGCCGCGCTCGACCCCGAGGCGCTGAAGGTCGAGCTTGCCGCCCGCAACCTTACGGCGGTCATGGAGCGGATCGCCTCGGCCATCACGACGCCCGCGGTCTGGGGTGCCGGCCCGGAGGCCGGGCCCGACGATGTTTTAGTGACGTGGCAGCAGCTTGTCGCCTTGCATCGGCAATGGCATTCACTAACTAAGGAGCTCAAGGACGCCGAGCAGGCGCTGGGTCAGGACGCAAGCGAAGCCAATTACCTACGGTTGCGCGACGTCAAAGCACGCCTCTCGCGGATGGAAGGCACCGAGGCGCTTATTGAAGGCTTCGGAGCCTCTTCCGGTCGCGGCGTTCGTAGCTTATGAGGTCATGCCGCCGGGGGCTCATGAGTCCGGGCGGCACGGAAGTTCCAGAAAGCGCTTGGAATAAAGGTCAATTCAAGCGGTATTGTTTTAGTTAATCGGAGCTTAGCGGCTTCCGAGGAGACTTGAGACCTGATTCGGGGCTACGCCCTCGCGGCGCGGCCCTTTTCGGCCGTCGAACCGAGGGGCGATGCGCCGGTCAGAAATCGGGCCAGGGAATGACCTTGACGGTCAGGAGAGGCGGAATGGCGAGCAAGGCGAAAGCAGCAGCGCAGGCGAAAGAAAAAGAAGAAGCCCCGGAAAAGGAGGAAGGCGCGCCCGATACGCCGCTGCCGCTTCTCGATCTCTCCGATGCCGGCGTCAAGAAGATGATCAAGGCCGCCAAGAAGCGCGGCTACGTGACCATCGATCAGATCAATGAAGTGATGCCCTCGGGCGAGGTTTCCTCCGACCAGATCGAGGACATCTATGCGATGCTCAACGAGATGGGCATCAACGTCGTCGAGACCGAGGAAGCCGACGCTGACGAAAAGGCCGATGAAGGCGACGACGACGAAGAGGATACCGGCACCGAGGTCGTCGAGACCAAGGCGAAGTCGCTGGCGACCACCGAGAAGAAAGAACCTTCCGAGCGCACCGACGATCCCGTGCGCATGTATCTGCGCGAGATGGGCTCGGTCGAGCTGCTCTCGCGCGAGGGCGAAATTGCGATCGCGAAACGCATCGAGGCCGGCCGCGAGGCGATGATCGCCGGCTTGTGCGAAAGCCCGCTCACTTTCCAGGCCATCATCATCTGGCGCGACGAGCTCAACGAGGGAAAAGTTTTCCTCCGCGACATCATCGATCTCGAGGCGACCTACGCCGGCCCCGACGCGCAGAAGATGCAGCCACCGGTGATCGGCCCCGACGGCAAGCCGATCGTTGCCGCGGTCGGCACGCCTGTGCCGGGTGCGCCGCATCTGCAGGTCGTGCAGACGCCGGCGCCGCCGTCCGCGCCCGCTGCCGCTACTCCGTTCAAGGCGCCCGCGGGCGACGGCGATGAGGAAGAGCCGAAGGATCCCGGCGAGGCCGCGGCCGAGAGCGACTACGACGAAGACGAGATGGAGAATTCGCTTTCGCTCGCCGCCATCGAGGCCGAACTGAAGCCGAAAGTCGTCGAGACCTTCGACACCATTGCGGATTCGTTCAAGCGCCTGCGCCGCCTGCAGGAGCAGGACATCGAATTCCGCCTGAAGAACTCTTCGCTCTCGCCGGCGCAGGAGCGCAAATACAAGAAGCTGAAGGAAGAGATCATCTCCGAGGTGAAGTCGCTGCGGCTGAACCAGGCGCGCATCGATTCCCTCGTCGAGCAGCTCTACGACATCAACAAGCGCCTGGTGTCGAACGAAGGCCGGCTGATGCGGCTTGCCGAAAGCTATGGCGTCATCCGCGAGGACTTCCTCAAGCAGTACATGGGCGGCGAGCTCGACCCGCGCTGGCTCAACCGCGTCTCGAAACTGTCGGCAAAAGGCTGGAAGAATCTCGTCGCCAAGGAGAAGGATCGCATCAAGGAGATCCGCTCGCTGGTGCACGACCTCGCCGCGCAGACCGGCGTCGAGATTGGCGAATTCCGCAAAATCGTGCACATGGTGCAGAAGGGCGAGCGCGAGGCGCGCCAGGCCAAGAAGGAGATGGTGGAGGCCAACCTGCGCCTCGTCATCTCCATCGCCAAGAAATACACCAACCGCGGCCTGCAGTTCCTTGACCTGATCCAGGAAGGCAACATCGGCCTGATGAAGGCGGTCGACAAGTTCGAGTACCGCCGCGGCTACAAGTTCTCGACCTACGCGACCTGGTGGATCCGCCAGGCGATCACCCGCTCGATCGCCGACCAGGC
>DATBHE010000045.1:0-24549 GCA_036557605.1 Pseudolabrys sp. | reverse complement strand
AATCAATCTTGAAAAAGACCGTGTGACCGTCAGCCTCGAACGAGCCGAAGTCGTGCTCTTCATGCGGATCGTTGGCGTGGCAAAAGTCATCATAGACTTCGATGGTCTTGATGATTCGTGCAACGGCTTCTGCGCCGAGGGCGGCAATACCGGTCGTCATGACGGCATGGCCGCGACCGTGACTGATGTTCTGCCGTAGGTCGTCGTTGAGCGCACGAATGCGGTCGGTCTGGGTGGGCGAGGTTGGCGTCGTAGACATTTTGAGCTCCATTGATGGGCGCACGCCTAGCCGATCTGCGCGCTCGCGAAGCGCGGCAGCCGGGCAGGGCAGGGCGATTGGGTTGGGTTGTTGAGGGCAGGGGGTGACGGCGGCCCGACGGCTTTCACGACGAGCCACCGCCATTGCTTGGCCTACGCGCTAGGCGGCCGTGATTCCCCCAATGCGGTACTGATCAGAGCGACCGCTGACCGATGCCGTACAAACCTTGGCAGCTTCGGATAATCGCGAAACCGCAGGCTCAGCATGTCGCCGTTGCGGTCGAGCACGATTGCTTCCCACCAACCGTATTCGAGCGTCTCTTGCGCGATCACGAGGTGGCCTGGCGCAATCTCGTCCCAGCTTCTCGGCAGGCCGGACGAAACCTGGGGCAGGGGAGCCTCATCATCTTTGGCGAGTGCCGCCTGCGGTGCTTGCGCAAGGTTGGCGATCAAGGCGCTGTACAGGTTCTGCCTGATGTTTGGCACGAACCCTTTGCCGTTCGAGTACAGCCGCCCGGTGGGTAGTTTCTTGGCGAGGGCGATCAGATCCTCGTTGGCAGCCGTGTAGACGTTCAGCCCCATCGCCTTGGCAGCCTCGGTCACGAGCTTGGCGTCGGCGCTTTGAAAGCGAGCGCCGTGTGCCTTTTGCTGATCGTCGTAGCCGAGAACGATCAGGGGGACTGACGTGCCAGCCTGCGAGCTGGCTTTCGGAGCAGGTTTGGTTGCGGTCTTGGTCATTGGGTGTCTCCAGAAATGCCGAAGGGGCCCGATGGGCCCCTTTGCAGCGAGTTCGACAGATGTTTGCAGGTTTGCCGGGGTATTCCCGGCGGTGGGTAAGGTCTCATGGTAGTAATTCGCGCCCTCTTTTTTTGACGAGAGGCTGATTTGCCTCTCAAAGCTATATTATGCCAAACTTACAATGTAGTCAAAGTACGCTATTACTAAATAATACTGTAATATACATTAGAATACTATCAGTAATACTCTTAATCATCTAAGACTATTCTATCGCAGATCGGCCGTACTTGGCAGTAGACGTTGCCGCAAGGCTTGCGGTCATCGATGCGATTGCCGTTGCAGACGCCGAGGCCGTTTTGGGCGCAGAACCGCCACACCGCGTGCTGCACGAACCGAGGGAAGACTAAAGGGAAGGCCGGATTGAACGCACTAGCGTCGATCTGCCGGGCAACGCGGCCCAGAATTTCGGCGCACCCGCCATCCCGGTAGCAGGCGGCGCCGTAGCAATGCTCGGCGCCAAACCGGCGCAAGATGCCGGTCCGGTGCAGGAAGTTGTGCACCAGCGTATCGACCGCGATCATGCTGCCGCCGACCTCGCGCCACACCTCGTAGCCGGAGGGCGCGGCCAGCAAGATGCACGACAAGGTCATCGTCAGCACCTTGTCGGACACACCGTAGATGTACCGCAGCGGGTCAATGACCCGTAGACCGATCCGAACAAGCCGGTTGTCGTCGGTGCCTTCATCGGGGCGGCGTAACTGGCTGTCGATCCAGCCGACGAGGTCGCCTTGGGCGATGTCGCGAATGAAAAAGTACAGCGAATAGGCCGTCCGGTTGAGCCTCCCATTCCGCAACATGTGCCGCGGCAGCGGGCAGCCCTCGAAATGGTCGGGCTCGGCGCACGTCCGGCTGATCTTGTCGAATTTGCAATCGTAGAACTCCCAATAATTCTTCAACTTGGGACAGGATGGGTTTTCCCTGACTTCGGCGTCGATGGCGTGCCACCGGATCCGACCGTGTCGGGCCATGTATTCGGTGGCAACCCGATCCGAGATGCCCTGATAGCTGAATGCCGCGATCAGCCAGTCAAACAGCGGCGCCGTGTCGTGGCGCCGGATCGCGTCGGAAATTCCTTCGGCGTCCATCTCGACCCGTATTTCGTCGAGCAGGTCAGCCGCGCCAGCCAGGCAGCAAACTGCATAGATCAACCTCGTTGCGTGGCGGACCGCGTCCGCATCCGCATCTTGCCTACCGCGCGGCGCCGCCTGTCCAATAACCTGGCCCTGTTTCGAGCGCGCAGGGTGGTGCGGGATGGTCCGAGCAGGGCGCGTCATGTCAGATCATCGCCACAAGCTTGCGCTGCGAGTCGGTATCGCCGTCGATGTACCGCTGGGTCGTCTGGATCGACCGATGACCGGCCAGGAGCTGAACGTCGCGCAGCGAGCCGCCAGCCTTGTGGACAAGCCGAGCGGCGCGGGTGATGAACGTCCGGCGGCCGGAATGAGATGAACAACCTTTGGCATCGATGGCTCGGTAAGCCTTGGCAAACCAGTTCACAATACTGACCGGCCTCATGCCCTGGCCGCGCTCCGAGTGGATCAATGCACCGATGGGGAGGACCGACTTTCGCCAGGCGACAAGGCCGTCGTGAAGGTCAGGATGGATTGGGATCAACCGGCCGCTGCCTTTTTTCGCCGCCCAGTCTCGCAGCTCGATCACCGGTCCAACTTCACTACGCGGATCGAGGACCATGTCCCAAGCCAGGTTTGCAATTTCGCCTGCCCGCAGACCGGCCTTGACCGAGAGCAGGACGAGCAACCGGTTGCGAACCGGATACCGAGTGGTGGCGGCAAAGACGAGGAGGTCTTTGTAGGTACTTTCGGAAATTATTTTTGCCTGCCGTCCAGACATTTTTCAAAACTGAAAAGCGTTCACAAAGTGAATCATAGTGAGATGCTGCTGAGCTTCAAGAAAAAAGTGTGGTGATCCGCGCCAAACCAACTGAGTAAGAAAGTGATCTTTCTTAATCAGTTTGCACGGCACGGAGCCTGGGTGCCGCGGAGTTCATCCCGGCGCTTCGATCTCGCCAGCAAGCGGTCCCAACCATTGCTGATTGATAAGGAAATGCTGTTTTCCTTATCAGTCACATACAGATCTGAGGACGGTCATCAATCCAACGATCGTCCACTCCTGCTGGGAGATTTGTGAGGTTGAGATTCTGCTGATAGCCAAAGAAACTCCGATGCAATGGGGTGCTTGAAAACCTCGAGATGCTTAAGAGTCCCGCGAGCCACATATGCTCAGAATAAAACTAACTGTGTCGTCGTCCTTCCGTCCAGGCTCCGGTCCAAGGTTCGAGTCCTTGTGCGCCCACCACCCACTCCGCGGCGGGAGAGATTTTCCTGAGACCACGCAAGTAGCCGCCGATTGGCGGCCTTCCGAGGGAGCCGAAGGTCTCTGGCGCGGTCTGAGTCCGCCCAACAGCAATTTTTCGCGGTTTGTCTCTGGCCCGAAATTTCCGTTTCCTGCGAAACGGAAGACCGGTTCGACAGAGACAAGTTCGAAACCGCTATCACTGCGACTGTGAACCCAACGAAGGGCCGATTATGCTGCCGTGAGGCCAACTGTCGATTCGGAGACCGCCGCCGCTCAATTAGGTCGAGGGTTGTGCAATTCCAAGCCGCTGAAACTGCTCAGACCAAGAGGCGGGGAGGTCGCACAGCCGTGCGATACCTATACCGCGTGGGAGCCGACCCTCCATTCCGGCTTTGACGAGGTCGGGCGCGAGAAACGCAAGCGACAATATCATGTTGACCTTGCGCGCGCTTCCGCACGACGCCGGCCAAGAAGCCACGCACCGAGTGCTGCTGCCAACTGGTGGCCTGCATCATCGCCGCAATTGTGGCACCTTGGGGCGATTGGAGCATCGCGAGCACGCGTGATTGCTTCGAGCTGGATTTTTCGGTTTTTGGATCACGTTGGGCCTGCCGACGTAGCTTGCGGGCAGGCGCACTCAGCCCAGGCTGAGCGTTTCTTTGTTTCCCGCCCTTTGCTTGAGCAGCGTTGCCCAGTTTGACAGCAGAAGCGGCCGCAGTGGCATGCTTTCGATTCGTCTTCTTCGTAGTGCTTCGCATGAGATCCTCCATTCGGTTTGCGGCTCTTGCCGCACCACCGAAGCCCCGATTCGGCCTAGGACCGGCGGGGCAGGATCTCCGAGCACGCTATGCGTTCGAAGCTGTCGGCAGTACCGCTCTCTTTGCTGCGGATTGCCAGTCATTTCTCGCAGGTTGGCGCTAAAAAAAGCGACCTTTGATCGCAGATCAAAGGCCTGTGGCCGCCTTAGCCGCAGCGATTGTTATTTTGCCATGGGGAGGTTCGAATCCTCCCGCCCCAGCCAACCAGTCCGGTCTCTGCGGGTCATTTCCGTGTTCTGGAGAAATGAGCCACATTTCCGCTACTTAGCGGTGCGTTTGTCAGTCTCTGCGGTCGAAGACTGACCCTTACTCGACGCCGGACTGCCAATATGAGCGCTCAGTCTCCAGTCGCGAAATTTCAATATCCGAATTCATTTGCCGGAGACTCGGTTCGCGAGTGCGGAGAACGGTTCGATATTTTTGCGATTTTGATTCGTGGGGCGGCATCCATGCTCCCCACGATATGCTTCTCGGAGCGGCGGGACGTGGTCTCGATCGGGGCGAGATCGCTGACGGCGACGACCTCGATGTCATAACGGCGGCCTTCAACGATCGCGCGCAATATATTTCGGCCGATCCGGCCGAAGCCGTTAATAGCAATGCGAATGGACATCGCGGTCTCCTATTACTGCTCACTCGGCGCTTGATTAGGCGTACGGCGCCTGATGAGCGCGTTCTTGCGCGCCGGTGACAACCGCCACTTTGTCACCCTGCGCGTCTTCACTTGCGACTTGGCTCAATGCACGAATTGGCGTAGACCGCCAGCCTTATAACGTTGGGCCATGACTTCAAGATCGATCGGAAGTATATCGGACGCTTGACCTGCGGAGCCGAACGCCTCGAAACGCTCGATACAGACCTTTTCGGTCTCGTCCATTGCAGCTTGCAAGAACTTGCGCGGATCGAACTCGTGGGAGTTGCTTTTCATAATCCGACGCATGGCGGCGGTCATGGCGAGGCGAACGTCGGTATCGATGTTGACCTTGCGCACGCCGTGACGGATCCCCTCGCGAATTTCCGCAACCGGGACGCCATAGGTTTCCGGGATGTCGCCCCCATAGCACCTGATTTCCTGCAACAGATGTTGCGGTACCGAGGATGAGCCGTGCATGACCAAATGCGTGTTCGGGAGACGCTCGTGGATTGCCTTAATGCGATCTATTGCGAGTATCTCGCCGGTCGGCTGGCGCTTAAACTTGTAGGCTCCGTGCGAGGTGCCGATGGCGATGGCCAGCGCGTCGCATTGCGTCTCGTCGACAAACCGAGCCGCCTCGTCGGGATCGGTCAGGAGTTGCTCGCGCGAAAGTTTTCCGTCGGCACCATGGCCGTCCTCCTTGTCTCCAGTGAGGGTCTCGAGTGAGCCAAGGCAACCGAGCTCGGCCTCAACCGACACGCCAATCGCGTGTGCGAAACCAACTACGCTACGGGTGACCGCGACGTTGTACGCATAGTCGGCCGGCGTTTTGGCGTCATCCTTGAGCGAGCCATCCATCATCACTGAGGTAAACCCGGAGCGGATCGCGCCCATGCAAACATCTGGCGAAGCACCATGGTCCTGGTGCATGACGATCGGAAGCCCGGGGTAAGCCTCCACGGCGGCGGCGACGAGGTGGCGCAGGAACGGTTCTCCGGCATACTTTCGTGCACCAGCGGAGCTCTGGAGAATCACAGGGCTATCTGTTTTGCGCGCAGCCTCCATGATCGCCTTGATCTGCTCCATATTATTGACGTTAAAAGCCGGAACGCCGTATTGGCCATCGGCGGCGTGGTCGAGCAGCTGACGCATGGAAATGAGCGGCATTGTTCTCTCCTAATGACCTGATTTGCCACGGCTTCCGGGAATCGCCGACCGGACTGCGTCGGCAACGTGGCGCGGCGTGAATCCAAAATGCGCGAAAAGCGCCGGCGCCGGTGCGGACTCGCCGAAGCAATCCATGCCGAGCACAGCGCCGCTGCGGCCGACATAACGCCACCAGCCGCGCGTTGCGCCGGCCTCAATGGCGACTACCGGCAGATCGTGAGGAAGTACCGCGCTTCGCCACGTGGCATCTTGCTTATCGAACAGTTCTACGCATGGCATGGAGACGACGCGCACAGGCAAGCCCTGGGACGCAAGCTCCGAAGCGGTGGCGCACGCGAGCTGCACCTCTGATCCGGTCGCGATGATGATCGCTTGCGGCGGCGACGCTTCCGGGTCCATCAGGACGTAACCACCGCGGCGGATCGCATCGACCTGCGCCGGCGTGCGTGGCTGATGCGCAATCGCCTGGCGCGAAAGCGCAAACGCTGTGGGCGTATCGGTCTGTTCAAGCGCACTACGCCAGGCGACCGCGGTCTCAACTGCATCGCACGGCCGCCAGACGTGAAGGTTCGGGATGAGGCGAAGCGACTCCAAGTGCTCGACCGGCTGATGCGTCGGGCCATCTTCGCCCAGGCCGATCGAGTCGTGGGTGAATACATAAACAACGCGCCGGCCCATCAGTGCGCTCATGCGGATAGCGCTGCGCGCATAATCGGAGAACATAAGGAAAGTCGCAGCGTAAGGAATAAAGCCGCCGTGCAGTGCAATGCCGTTGGCAATCGCGGCCATTCCGAATTCACGTACGCCAAAGAAGATGGTGTTACCTGAAGGCTCACGCGTGACGGGTAGGGTCAGCGGATGTATGGTTAGATTGGAATGCGCCAGATCGGCCGAACCGCCGAACAGCTCCGGCGATACCTTGGCAAACGATGCCAGCGTGTTCTGGCTGGCTTTCCGCGTCGCCACTGTTTCGCCCTTGGCCGCGCATGCGGCGATCAAGGCGTCTGCCGTGGCCGCAAATTCCGACGAAAGATTGCCGGCGAGACGGCGGGAGAACTCAGTTGCAGAACCAGGAAATGTGCTTCGATAACGTTCGAAGCGATGGTTCCAGTCCGCTTCGAGGACAGCACCTTGGCGGCGTGCATCCCAGGATTCCGCGACACTGGCAGGAATCTCGAACGGTGCATAGGGCCAGTCGAGCTCGGCGCGCGCACATGCAATCTCTTGTGCGCCAAGTGGAGCGCCGTGCGTATCCTGATGACCCTGTTTGTTGGGAGCACCGCGCCCAATCACGGTCTTGCAGCACAGCAGGCTCGGCCGGCCCGTCTCAGCGATTGCTGCCGCTAGCGCAGCGTCGATCGCGATCGGATCGTGTCCGTCAACGTCGCGCACCACGTGCCAGCCGTATGCTTCGAATCGCCTTGGCGTGTCGTCGGCAAACCACTCGCTGACATTCCCGTCGATCGAAATTCCATTGTCGTCGTAGATCGTAACCAGCTTGCCGAGCCGGAGCCTGCCGGCCAGCGACGCAACCTCATGGCTGATGCCTTCCATCAGGCAGCCATCGCCGACAATTACGAATGTGCGATGATCTACGATGGTGTGACCCGGCCGGTTGAACTGCGCCGCGAGCGTTTTCTCAGCGATCGCCATTCCGACTGCATTGGCGAATCCCTGCCCAAGCGGACCAGTCGTTGTCTCCACTCCAGGAGTAACGCCAAATTCGGGGTGACCAGGGGTTTTCGAGTGAAGCTGGCGGAAGCTTTTTAGCTCGCTCATCGGCAGGTCATAGCCGGTGAGATGAAGCAGAGCGTAGAGAAGCATCGAGGCATGACCGTTAGACAACACAAAACGATCGCGGTCAGGCCACATGGGATTTGTCGGATTATGCCGCAGGTGGCGACGCCAGAGCACCGCAGCAACTTCCGCCAAGCCCATCGGCGCGCCGGGATGCCCGGATTGCGCATTCTCCACAGCGTCCATTGCCAACGCGCGCAAGGCGGTAGTGATTGACCGATCGAGCGGCTGTGAGATTTGGCGCGTCATTACGTTCATCGATAGGGCTCCTGCATGGCACGGCGGCGCCGCTCGACGAGCTTGAGAATCATTGGCGTCAAAATCAGCTGCATGGCGAGGTCAAGCTTGCTGCCAGGAATGACAATGGAATTGGCGCGAGACATGAAGCTGTTGTGAATCATGGCAACGAGATAGGCAAAGTCGATACCGCGCGGATTTCGAAAACGGATCACCACCATCGATTCGTCGGGCGTGGGAATCCACCGAGCGATGAATGGATTGGACGTATCCACGGTCGGTACGCGCTGGAAGTTGATGTCGGTTTGAGTAAATTGCGGGCAGATGAAGTGCACGTAATCGGGCATGCGGCCCAGAATCGTTTCAACGATCCCCTGCTCGGAGTGGCCACGTTCCACCCGGTCACGATGAATTTTCTGAATCCATTCGAGGTTTATTACCGGGACCACGCCAATCTTGAGATC
Organism: Pseudolabrys sp.; assembly: GCA_036557605.1. Classification (GTDB taxonomy): domain Bacteria; phylum Pseudomonadota; class Alphaproteobacteria; order Rhizobiales; family Xanthobacteraceae; genus Pseudolabrys. The sequence continues at coordinate 16,060 of DATBHE010000045.1, read as the reverse complement.
TGCGTGTTGGGCGGTATTCACCTGGTCAGTGACGACGGCGCCATGAAGGCCTTCATAGAACAGGAGCTCGGTCTGTTCCGGCAGGTCCGCCCAGGGTGTAAACGTGCCCGGAGGCTGCCCAAAGGTTTTTGATTCCTCGACGTCATGCACGTAGTGGCGCGTGCGACCCGTGCCGTGCTCGCCGTACTCGCGAAATAGCGTTTCAAGATCTTCCAGGAGATTGGCCTCGGGACCGAAATGGCTAAAGTTGAAGTTGTTCTTTTTGCGTTCCTGCTCGGTCGCCGCTTTCATGCCGGCACGATCATAACGATGGAAAGCATCGCCCTCTATGAAGGCGGCGGAAATTGCCTCGCGCCTGAAGATTTGCTCGAAGGTCCGCCGCACCGACGTGGTACCGGCGCCGGACGATCCGGTGACCGAAATAATGGGATGTTTGACTGACACCGCGCCGCACCCCTGATCAAACTAAGCTTCTCGGACAAACAAGCCCCGCTGTCCGAATAGCGGCGAGGTCTCGCTTTTCGCGTTACCGAGATGATAGCGCTCGATCCACTTCACCTCTTCGCGTGCGCCGAGCACGAGCGGCACGCGGTCGTGCAGAAGCCGCGGCACCAGATCGAGGATGCGCTCGCGACCGGTAGAGCCCCGACCGCCGGCCTGTTCCATCAGGAATGCGATCGGGTTCGCTTCATAGATCAACCGCAGCCGGCCGTTGCGGTAACCCTGCCGCGCGTCGCCGGGATAAATGTAGACTCCGCCGCGAACAAGAATGCGGTGCGCTTCGGCGACCATTGAAGCGATCCAGCGCATGTTGAAATTCTCAGCACGGGGGCCGTCGGCGCCCGCCAGGCAATCGTTGAACCAGCTCTGCACCGGCTGGTCCCAGTGGCGATAGTTGGAGGCATTGATCGCGAACTCACGCGCTTGCGGCGGCACACTGACATCGGCCTGGGTATGGATGAATTTTCCGAACGCCGGATCGAGCGTGAACAGGTCGGTACCGGCGCCAAGCGTGATCGCGAGCACGGTCTGCGGCCCGTAGATCACATAGCCAGCGGCGACCTGTTCGCGCCCTGGGCGCAGAAAAGCCGCCGGCTCGGCGCTGCTGCCGTGAGGAGCAGGAAGCAGGGAGAAGATAGTACCGATGGAAACGTTGGTTTCGATGTTCGAGGAACCGTCCAGCGGATCCAGGGCCACGTTGATCGGCGCACCCGCACAGAGTGGCAAGGGTGTATCCATTTCCTCCGATACGACGGCAGCGACATCTGCTTGTGCAAGCGCCTTGACCAGAAGATCGTTGGCGCGCAAGTCGAGTTCGGTCTGAAAGTCGCCGGCGGCCTTCTCGCGGTGACGCGTCACCAGATCGCCGGCGAATGGTCCGGCGGCGACCACGGCGGCAATTTCTCGGCAGGAGCCTGCGAGCGCCTCTATTGTGGACGCAGCGGCGCGGCGAAGATCATCGGTTCCCGCCCAGGCTTGCAGATATTCATCGAGAGCGAACTGATCGCGCATAATAGCCTCCCGAACGCCGCGTTTGCTCGGCTCATGTCGTAAACACGCGGCTTGCTCGTATGTCTTCGGCTTCTATGGTTTGCAAAGCCTCGCGACTGGCGACGCCGCTGGCGGCGCACAGCCGCATGGCTTGACGCAGGCGTGCGCGGTCAAGCGCATTGCGTATCGAGCGGGCATTGGCGAAGCTCGATTGCTGGCGACGCCGCTCGATATAATCGATCATTGCGTCGCGCGCGGCCGGGCTCAGGCGATACTCGCTCTGCGCGGTCAGTACTTCGGCGATAGCAAGGAGTTCGCCTGCGTCGTAGTCGGGAAAATCGATGTGGTGTGCAATGCGCGACCGAAAGCCGGGGTTCGAGACGAAAAACCGCTCAATTCGTTCGCGATAGCCGGCCAGGATTACGACCAAGTCTTCGCGTTGGTTTTCCATGACCTGCAAGAGGATCTCAATCGCTTCCTGTCCGTAATCCTTCTCATTCTCTGGGCGATGCAGATAGTAGGCTTCGTCGATGAACAGCACGCCGCCCATGGCGCGCTTGAGCACCTCTTTGGTTTTCGGCGCGGTATGGCCGATGAACTGGCCGACGAGGTCATCACGCGTGACTGAGACGAGGTGGCCCTTGCGCACGTAGCCGAGGCGATGAAGGATGCTGGCCATACGCAGAGCCACCGTGGTCTTGCCGGTGCCGGGGTTCCCGGTGAAGGCCATATGCAGCGTGGGCGGGTCGGATGTGAGCCCGACTTCTTTGCGCGCGCGTGCCACCAAAAGAAACGCCGCTATCTCGCGAATGCGCTGTTTGACGGGGGTCAGCCCGACGAGATCGCGATCGAGTTCGGCTATCGGCGCGTTAAGGTCGATTTCAGCCTGCAGCGCTTTGAGGTCGACCGTCTCGGTAACAGCCCTGTCGGGCGGTGCGCTGGACGCGAGTGTGGCGGCCGCGGGGGAGTTCATCGTTGCCCATCTGGTGCTGGGCCGCCGCTCACGTCGTAACGTTGTCCGGGCGGGCGATCGATGCCGTAGGCGCTCAATCGGTAGCGGATGGTGCGGCCTTCCCCTTCCAGCCGGTCAAGGCGGAAGCCGGGCTCTTGGGCCGGACGCTGGACCAGGAACGACAAGCGCACCGTCTCCCATCCTCGCGTCGAATCGAAAGCACCGACCCGCACGTAGGTATTCGGATTAGCCTCGCGGCAGGCGCGCACTTCCGCCATCACGCCGGCGGCATCGCGTAGATCGAACATCGGCATGCCCCACATCTCCCAGTAGGTATTGCGGGGGTGAATGTCATCGGTGAACTCCACGCTCACCGCCCATTCCTGGCGCAGGCAGTACTCGACCTGCGCGGCGATCTGCGAGTCGCTCAGTTCAGGGAGAAAGGAGAAAGTGCCCTGGGTCACGCGCATGTCGATCCCTCCTGGGGGCTTGCAGTCATGTCTCAGACGGCAACGGCGGTTGGAGTGAAGTCCGAGGTGTCCGTAGAGGTGTAGTCGAAGGTGATCTCGCCCCAGGTGTCGAGCGCGGCGCGCAGCGGCCGACACCATTTGGCAGCGTCGCGAAGGATTTCCGGCCCCTCGTTGCGGATGTCGCGGCCCTCGTTGCGCGCAAGCACCATCGCTTCGAGCGCAACGCGGTTAGCGGTAGCGCCGGCCTGGATGCCCATCGGGTGACCGATCGTGCCGCCGCCGAACTGCAGCACGACGTCCTCGCCGAGATAGTCCAGCAGTTGGTGCATCTGGCCGGCATGAATGCCGCCCGAGGCCACCGGCATGACCTTGTTCAACGACGCCCACTGCTGCGGGAAGAAAAGGCCGTTCTGCAGGCTCACCGGAGTGTCGGTGCTGCGCAAGGTGTCGTAGAAGCCCTTGATCATGAGAGGATCGCCCTCGAGCTTCCCGACCACCGTGCCGGCGTGCAGGTGATCCACGCCCGCCATGCGCATCCATTTGCAAATGACGCGGAAGTTCATCCCGTGGCTCTTCTGGCGCGAATAGGTGGAGTTGCCTGCGCGATGCAAGTGCAGAATCATGTCGTTCTTGCGCGCCCACTTGGCCATCGACTGGATAGCGGTGTAGCCAATCACGAGGTCTATCATGACGATGACCGAGCCGAGTTGCTTGGCGAATTCCGCACGCTCGTACATTTCCTCCATGGTGCCGGCGGTGACATTGAGATAATGCCCCTTGACCTCGCCGGTGGCAGCTTGCGCCTTGTTCACCGCCTCCATGCAATAGAGATAGCGGTCGCGCCAATGCATGAACGGCTGCGAGTTGATGTTCTCGTCGTCCTTCACGAAGTCCAGGCCGCCTTTCAGCGCCTCGTAGACGACGCGACCGTAGTTGCGGCCAGAGAGTCCGAGCTTCGGCTTGGTGGTAGCGCCGAGCAGCGGCCGCCCGAATTTGTCGAGCCGTTCGCGCTCGACGACGATGCCGGTGGCTGGGCCCTGGAAGGTCTTCAGGTAGGCGATTGGGATATGCATGTCCTCAAGACGCAGCGCCTTAACCGCCTTGAAGCCGAACACGTTGCCAATGATCGATGCTGTGAGGTTCGCGATCGAGCCCGGCTCGAACAGATCGATGTCGTAGGCAATGTAGGCAAAGTACTGCGCCTCGGTTGTAGTGCCGGGACCGGTATTGGGAACCGGGTCCACCCGGTAGGCCTTGGCGCGATAGATTTCGCACGCCGTCAAACGATCGGTCCAAACCACGGTCCAGGTCGCCGTTGAGGATTCGCCAGCTACTGCGGCCGCGGCCTCGATCGGATCCACCCCGGGCTGAGGGGTGACGCGAAACATCGCCAGGATGTCCGTATCCTTGACCTCGTAGTCGGGTTCCCAATAGCCCATCGTGGCGTACGGAATGACGCCGGATTTGTAGCGCTGCTTGGCATCGCGGATTTTAGTGAGGCTGGTGCTTTCGACCATGGCTTAAATCTCCGATTAAGGAGATTTAATCGCCCTGGCGTATTAAGTAAATTTGAATTATCTTATGGCTGTATTCAGAATATCTGAAGTCATGCGCAACGCGACCCTCAAGCAACTTCGGCTCCTGGCCGCTGCGGCCCGCGGCGGCAGCTTTGTCGCTGCCGCCAATGCGTGTCACGTCACCCCGCCGGCAGTGACCATGCAGATGCAGCAGCTCGAAGCCGATGCCGGACTGCCGCTATTTGAGCGCCACGGTCAGGGCTTTGGCCTGACCGCTGCCGGCCGCGAGGTGCTGGCCGCGGCCGAGCGGATTCATGCGGTCCTTGCCGATTGCGACGCTGGTCTCGCCGCTCTCAAGACACTCGAGAGCGGACGGGTCACTGTGGGAGTGGTATCGACGGCGAAGTACTTCGCCCCGCAAATGCTCGCCGCCTTCATGCGAGGCCATCCCGGAATCGACATGGAACTCGTCATCGGCAACCGCGAGGACACGATCGCTGCATTCCGCAGCGGACGATTCGATGTCGCGATCATGGGGCGCCCTCCGGAAGACATCCAGGTCGAAAGCGCGCTAATCGGCGAACATCCTCAGGTCATCATTGCTCCGCCGGATCACCCGCTGGCCAAGCAGCGTTCTATCTTGCCGCGCGCACTTGCGGAGCAAACCATTCTGATGCGCGAAAATGGCTCCGGAACGCGCCTGTTGGCGGAAAAATTTCTTTCCCAGCGAGCCATCAAGCCGCGCATCGGCATGGAGATAGGATCCAATGAGACGATCAAGCAGGCAGTCATGGCAGGTCTCGGGATCGCGTTTATCTCTGCACACACAATTGCGGCGGAGATTGGCGACGGCCGGCTCACAATTCTCGATGTTGCCGGCCTACCAGAGATGCGGCAGTGGTTCGTGGTGTATCCAGCGACGAAACGGATGATGCCAGCGGCCAGCAGTTTGCGTGATTTCCTCGTCGCCGAAGGGCGACGCTTTTTGCCGAACGTAAAACAAACTCGGCGAAGTGGCAAAACGCTTGCGGCGAGAGGCAGTCGCTCGGCCAATGCGAGAGGCAATCGCTCTGCCAAGACGAAGTCATGATAAATTCGTTTTTCGGATGGAACCGGCTTAGCGGCCGGCGATGCCTATGGGCGTGACAGTCCGAACACTCAATGGATCTTGCGTAGGACCGCCGATGCGCAGCGACCAGCAATGCATAATCTTGCCCTTGGCATAGACGTCGGCACCTCCGGTGTTCGGGCGGCCGCGGTGGATGAAAACGGGCTCCGTGTTGCGTTCGCCGCCGTTAGGATGACTGTTCCTTTAGATCGAGACGGGTTAGTGACCCAGGACCCTGCCATATGGTGGCAGGCAACGCGGCGCGCCCTTCGGCGTCTATCGCAGCAAATCGAACTTAAGCGGATTGGTGCCATAGCGGTCGCCGGAACGTCAGGCACAATTCTCGGCGTCCATGCAGACGGACGCCCGGCTGCCCTGGCGCAGATGTATAATAGCCAGGCGTCAACGAAGATTTTGCGCAGAATTGCGATGGTCGCTCCTGCCGAAACGGTCGCCGTCGGCCCCACCTCAGCGTTGGCGCGTGCCATTGCCCTGCAAAATCAGCCTGGGGTAACCCGGGTGATTCATCAAGCAGACTGGATCTCGGGTCAGTTTTTGGGGCGGTTTGACCTCGCCGACGAAAACAATGCCCTGAAAACCGGTTATGATGCGGTTACGCGGCGGTGGCCGAACTGGCTTGTCAAGGCGGGCACGCGACCGAACCTGCTTCCCACGGTCGTACCGGCCGGCACCATTACCGGCAGGATTGAACGTTCGCGCTCCACTGAGCTCGGCTTGGCGGCAGATGTCGCGATCGTTGCCGGTACGACTGATGGCTGCGCCGCATTCTTGGCAGCTGGGGCGGAGACTTGCGGTGACGCTGTGACATCAATTGGCACGACCCTGGTTCTCAAAGTGCTCTCTGACCGCGCGATCTTTGTGCCCGAGTTTGGCATCTATAGCCACCGCATCGGCCATGCCTGGCTCGTTGGGGGCGCTTCGAATAGCGGCGGCGCGGCGATCACCAAGCATTTTCGTCTCGGCCGCATTCGCGAGCTATCGAAGAGGATGGATCCAAAAGTGCCAAGTGGGCTCGATTACTATCCTTTGGCCGGACGCGGCGAGCGATTCCCAATTTGCGATCCACACCTGGAGGCCCGATTGGAGCCGAGCGTTGATAATGAGATACTCTTCCTGCAGGCTCTTATGGAAGGCGTAACTGGCGTCGAGAAGCTGGGCTACAGCGTCATAGCTAATCTGGGCGGTCCGTCGATTACATCGATCCGCACAGTTGGGGCTGCTGCAAGGAATCCAGCATGGCGGGCCATCCGCGAACGAATACTTGACGCGCCATTAGTTGAGCCCGCCGACAACGAAGCCGCGGTCGGTGCAGCGAAACTCGCGCAAAAAGGACTATCGGGTCGGATCGTCGCCTGACAAAGGCAGTTGGTCTGATTTGAACTGGCCCGAAAATTCGATCTAGGTAGAGACCAGTTCGAGCGGGTGAAAGAGTGAAAGCTCTTCGTAGAATGTTGGCACCGTGCAAAGAGTCGGAGCGAGATCAGGGTCTCTGAAATCACGGTTAGCGTGCCGTAGCTGCTGCATCCATATTCAGTAAGCCTACGCTTGCGCGTCCGCGCGAGGCGTAACCCGATTGCGCCACGTCTCGTCGAGCACGGTCCCGTGCATGATATCGTGCTGACTGCGATGATCTGATCGGTCCCGGTAAGGGTCCCGAATCACTCCCCATCAATGATGAATGCGAAGGCGGCCCTTACGCGCAAAGTCTCGAGCCTCGTCGAGGGTGAGCACGCTCCGATTGCCGCGCTATCGCAGCAATTCACCTCGGCGCGGCGCAATGCTTTGGCCCGCAACTCGCCCACATCGCGCAACGCCTTGGCGGGTTTTCGATCGCTTCAATCAATTCACAACGTCTTAGTTGCTAGGCCTTCTGCGGTGGTATGAATTCGGCGCCGGTCGGAACGAATTTATTGGTGTAGAGTTGGCTCGCTTTGAGGGGAATGGTTATCCCCCCATATTGATGGAGCACTTCGATCGTTGAAGTCCAATCGGCCTCGGAACCCCACCCCAGCGGCTTGCCTCGAGTATTCGGGGTCAACCAGGTTTCCCACGACACTTCCAGCCCGCGTTTCGTGATCGCTGGGTCGGCCGTCGGCTGGTATTTCTTCACCACGGCTAGAACCTCGTCCGGGTGCTGTCGCCCATACAGGAAGCCCTTGATCGACGCCGGAACGAACGCGCTTGTGAGCGCAGGATCGCTTTCGATCAGGTCGTTGTGCGCGATGATACCATTCGAGACAACAGTGACTCCGTAGTCGGCAAACCAAAACATGCGGAGCGGTTTTTTCCCACGGATTTCCAAGGGCGGCACGAAGCTGGCGACAAAGACTCCGAGCGCGTCGACCTGGCCATTGATGAGTGCAGGCGCGAGACCGGCAGGGCCAACGTTATTAATCTCGACTTTCGATGCGTCTACGCCCGCGCCCTTACAGAACGCCGGCCATTGCTGAATGATGGCGCTGCCAGCGCTAATGCCGACTTTCTTGCCTTCCAGATCCTTCGGCGACTTGATTGGGGAGTCGTCGAAAACGATGACCACGCAGGGATTGCGCCGAAATATGCTCCCAACGGTCCTCAGGCTCATCCCCTTGCTGATTCCATTGCCGACAACAAAGCCGTCAGCAAATCCGAATTGCGACGCCTTGCTGGCGACCAACTGGGCGGTGGTGGTAGAGCCCTTGCCGGGGGCGATCGCGACGTCGAGCCCCGCGTCGCGATAAAACCCCTTCTCCTGCGCCATCATGAAGCCGACGTTGGTGCCTTCATAAAGCCAGTCGAGGGTCATCGAGATTTGTTTGAGCGGCACTGCGGCCCGGGCCCGGAATGGCGAAAGTGGCACCGCCAGCGCGACCCCGGCCGATACTGATTTGTTTAGGAGGCGTCGACGCGATGTCGGCGTGGACCAGGAAGATGGACTGCTCATGCCTTACCCTCCAAGTTAGGTTGGGCGGCACAAAAAAGCCGCTTACTCGTTGGTTAATCTCGGTCGGAACGCCAACTTCGTGTTGACGTGATCGCGAGGCCAGGCAACGTCGTAGTAGCGCAGGAAGCAGTTTAGCAGGGCGTGCTCCTTCTTGTCCAAATAATCTCCGGTCGCGAGGAGCGTGTCTAGCATCCGGTCTGCCTCTGGGGTGAGATTGACCTCAATTGCGCTCTCCGCTGGCCTCGGCAAGTAATCTGGCACATAACCAGGATCACGCTTTAACTGCCGCTCCACGCGAATCTCTTTGATTTTGAAGTCTTCTGGCGTCTTCTGGGCATGGAATCGAGCGAACCGCTTTTGAATAATGTCCACGACTTCTTTTGTTGACGGCGACGCATCGAATATCTGCAATTGTATGGATCCCGGGCCGTAATTGTTCAGCGGAATCGTATCGATGCCACAAATAACCGGCACCGACAGGGTATCAATCACTGAAAGCAAATCAACATAGTCACCAGCTTTGGCGCGATTCCAATGCATTTCCCGCCGGCCGTCGGGGCTGACATTGGTGCGCATCCAAAGATTGTATGAATCATGCACGTCGTCCGGTGTGAGTCCGTACTCGCGAATTGCTTCTGCGAACGTATCTTGGCAAGAGGGATGGTCGATGAAGCCGTATTCGATCTCGTTCAACAAGCCGTTGCATCGGTGGCCCTGGTAATACTGATCAAGCCCGGGGGAGTGATCGAGAATAGCCTGGATTGGTCGCGCGCGCGGCGAGCCGCTCCAGATGATCGTACCTTTTCCAAATGCCATCTGCCGAATGCGGTTGAATCCGCAATCAAGCCACTCCTTGTGATCATGCAGGTTGTACGCATTGTAATCGACACACGTTCCACCCTCCATTTGGCTGATCCGCAGCACTTCGCCCGCATGGACCGGAAGAGCCTTGCCGGTGATTGGCACGATCACCACATCCTCGCGTACTTCCCCGTAGATAGGTGTATCAACGTCCACGACACCGGGTTGCCACGCTTTAAACGGAGTCCCGCCAGCGAGCAGATAACGAGCATGCTCAACCACCGCCGAGTTCAGGACGGCCTCGCGGGTCTTGCCAATCAAGCCCGCGTCGACGACTCTGTCGATCAAAGCCAAGTGGTTTGTGTTGACCGTAAGCTTCATGGCTCCGCCTCCCTAAGACGTAATCTCATTTCCTTTGCATCACGCGGCTGTGCCGCCTCGGGGCTTTCCACCTGCATGGCCGTTCAATTGCGTGAAGCATAGCAGCATCGGCATCCAAACGCCCTTCGCGCCCCGCCCAAGCTCGCTCCTGGCCGTTAAATAGCGTACCATCCACTTCGAAAACGCCCAAGCATTAATAAGGGCCGGTCTGGCGTGCTTCTTGGTGCTGATCGGATCCGCCGCGGAGAAATCAGTGCATTCAATCCCGACCGGCTCACTTGCCAGCGTGTAACTAGGCTTCACAGGGTGAGCTCTCTTATCGGGAGAGTGCTCTTTATCCGCAAGCAATGAAGACAGAAAAACGCAAAATTGCGATCGTCGGCGCCGGAATAGGCGGACTGACAGCGGCAGCGAGCCTGCTACGATTGGGTTTCACGGTCGAGGTCTATGAGCAGGCAGAGCAATTCGCACCAATAGGCGCCGGTATTCAACTCACCGCAAATGCCATGCAGGCGCTGGGAGGACTCGGGCTCATCGAACCGCTGCGCAGCAAGGGTTTCGTGCCTGCAGCATTTCATAGCCGAGAATGGGATACGGCAAAGGTTACCAACGTCCTAGTGATGGGCAAATCGCTTGAGGAGCGCTATGGTACACCGGATCTGATGATCCACCGTGCCCGTCTCCATGCAGTGCTTGCTGCCCTAACGCCGTGCAAGTGCATCCACTTCAGTAAAAAGCTGATCGGGATTGAGCACAACGGATCTGGCGTCACCGCGCTCGCATTCGCCGACGGTAGCCGCGCAGAAGCCGCGCTGGTCATCGGTGCGGACGGCATTCATTCAATGGTCCGAGAGGCGCTGTTCGGTGCGGATGAACCTCGGTTCACCGGGCGTGTCGCCTACCGCGCCACCTATCCCACCGAGCGAATTAGGGGCCTTGCTATCGATGAGCGTGCCAAGTGGTGGGGCCCGGACCGTCATGTAGTGCATTACTTCACTACGCCAAACAAGGACGAGATCTATTTCATCGCGGTTACGCCTGAGCCGAACTTTCGCGTTGAATCCTGGTCAATGGTGGGCGACAAAAACATGCTGCGGGCGGCCTTTGCTGGATTTCACCCAATCGTACGCACCATTCTCTCGGCGGCGCCGGAGATCCGCAAATGGGCGCTCGTCGAGCGCGATCCTATGCCGTCATGGTGGGAAAATAGCATCGTGTTGCTCGGCGATGCGTGCCATCCGATGGCGCCTTACATGGCGCAGGGGGCGGCAACCGCGATCGAAGACGCAGTCATTCTCGCCCGTTGCCTTGAACACGTTGGCTGCGACGATATCTCGAAGGCGCTCGCGGTCTATACTGCGAGTCGCAAACCGCGCACTGATCGAATGCAACTCACTAATCGTGAAAATACTTGGCTCCGTGAAAGGACGGACACGGAGTGGGTATACGAATACGATGCATGGCGTGCGCGGCTTGCTTTGCCTGAGAGCTCTCCAACTTGAGTACTGACATTAACCTCCGCATGAGCCGCCGATTGCCCGATCCTAAACATCCAATTTGAGTGCTCAGTCTCCGGTCGCGAAATTACAATATCCGAATTTATTTGGCGGAGACTCGGTTCGCGAGTGCGGAGATTGGTTCGACATTTTGCAAGAATGCCCCCTTACTGTGCCAGTTCGAATCGCGCGATGGATCGCGAAACCGGGACTGCCGGATAACCTTGCTCGTCTAGGAATTGCCGTAGCTTCTGTTCAGCGTCATCAGGCGCGAGCGGTCCTACCAGGATCTCGGCGAGGCTTCCCATCTCCTTCAGGGGGAGCTTCGCTTCGATGTAGGCCTTCCCGTCGAACATCTTGCGGTGCGCATCGAATTTGCCGCGGAGATTGAGTACGACGTAACGCACCTCGCGCTCATTGGCATAGCGCATGCTCTTGGCGGTCAGGCAATTCCAGATTAGCTGCGAGGCGATCACCTCGTCTACTATGGTGCGTAGGTAAGGCACGGGCCCGAGACGCCGCACGGCGTCGATATGGGCGCGGCCGTGGCGGCTTACTATGTCGGCCGCGCGCTCGATCACTTGACGATGGCGCCGCTCGGTCGCTTCATCGCCGTAAATCACGCGACCAACATGAAGGTTCTCATTCGCCTGCTCTTTGAGCTCAGTCTCATCGGGTTGAAAGAGTTCGGGCGCGAATCCAATTGCAAAGCCGCGCCCGGCATAGCCGTATTCGGCCCATTGCTGTGGGTCATCGCGGTGACGGCTCAGGCTGGACATGTAGAACTCGAAAGTATCGGTGAGCGAATTGTTGTTGAGCAGGTCGTCGAGGCAGCCGCAGAAATGGTGCGTGAAGAAATCGTTGCTCAGCCCCACTTCATGAATAACCTGCCGCGCAATCCCGAGGGAATAAGCGAATTCGGTTTTGTCACGCTGGTGCAGGTGGCTAAAGCACCACAGGTGTTGGTTGCCGAGAATGCCCTTGAGCGCGACTTCGCCTGTGTAGTGATAGAGGGGCTCCGTGGGCGTGCTCTCTACCTGCTCGACGAGCAGTTGCTCTTGCGACCAGGCGACGAATTCTTGAGCCGCCGCCGCAAGCTCGGGCGGCAAATGGTCCAGCCGATCGCGGTAAATCTGAGCCATTAGTGGAAGCTGAATCGTTCGTAGCGCGAGCCCTTTAGCATTTTGCGGTGAATGCGCATGTTTCGGGCGGCACAGGCGCAGCCATGGCGGCGCGACATCGGTACCGCAATCAAGGTCGGTTCAGGTCGGGTCTGCAGGAAAACACGGTTTGACGAGTACGGGTAATTTGGATGTTGCAGTTTCGTTAGCTCCGCCGCCGTCATCAAGCCAGCGGCGAAGGACAAGAATGGAAGTGCGGCATCGACCTTCATCTCCCGATCGCCCACACGGTCCGTCACCTCGCCCGTAGCGCACCGCGCCTGCGGTTGGGCGCTCTGGCTTGGGAACATACAGACCGAGCAGGGGTCCTTTAGCGGCACATGGCGAAACAGCGCCGTTTGGAAATTTTTGCCGGTCGTCGCGTAAAGCTGGGGCGGCGGAAAGCCGCCCTCAATAATCGGCCGCGCATTCCGCTCATTGGCCGCGGAAATCAGCACATCAGGCGTGCCGTCCTGCCGATTTCGCCAGAGCACTGATTCATCGAGCGCTTTCGGCTCGCCGATGACGTCGTCGACGCCGACACTGCGAAGGTAAGCCTTGGCGGAGAGCACCTTGCGCACCTTGCGTTCGGCGTCGGCGGCCGAGAAGATTGGTGACCGGTCAAGGTTGTGGACCTTGACATCGTCCATGTCGAAAAGCGCGGCCGAGAACTCTCGATTGATCAGCGTCAGGAAATACGCCGCGGCCGTCCCGACTGATCCAAGACCGATAAACCAGAGGCAGCCGAGGTCATCCCGCGTCGGCGGAAGAGCGTCGGCCGGCGCTGGCTGCGCTTTCCAATTGAGGGTGTTGCAGACGAACTGCAGCGGTGGCGGGCTGAGTTCGTGGACGAACAGACGCCCCACGCTCAAGATCGCGGCCAACGCCGCCCCGAATGGGTTCGGCGCGGTGTTGGCCACCTTCAGCGGGGAGGGCGCAGGGCCGAGATAGGTGTCCCAACCCACGCCGTGCGCCAGGGTCTCGTGATCCCTCGGCCCGAGGTGAAGAACAACGTCCGTCGTGACAGACGCGCGCGCGGTAAATTGGCCGTCCCGATCTGCGTCCTTCATCTGTGCTAGCACGAACTCGTGTAGCCATCGGCCGGCCCAGGGAAGTGGCGTCTGCAGGAGAATATTTGGTACGGCGATCGCCACCGAGGGGGTCATCCGGCCGAGCAGATTGGCCGCAACGATGATCGCCACTTGGCCTTCGTAGGTCCCGGCGTATTCTGCGTCGGCGGCGATCGCAATCCAGCGATCAGGGTCTAGACGACGATCGCTGTACCGGAGCGTCCGGCTGTCCCGTTCGTCGAGCCACTTTTGGCGATCCATGGCCCAGCTCCTTGCAAAACGACGACATCGGAGGCAGTCAGCTGGTGCCAACTGCCGCTCTCGCGCCAGAGGTAGGCGGCGACGCCTGAAAGATTCGGGAGGTTTCGGCCGTAGTTCGGGGCGACAACGGAGGCGAAGCCCGCGTATCGGATGCGCGTTCCTTCGACGTCCCCGTCGCTGTGATAGGCCTGACCGGGGTGAGTATGAATTTGTCCGACGACTTGCAGGTCGAGGCTCGCGGCCGCTTCGATGCATTGCGCCATCGCCGCCGCGGGAACGTGGAAGCTCCCGGATGTAGTATAGGCCTTCGGCCTGAACACGCCGACCGCCAAGGTGACCACGCCGTCAGTGCGGCCCAGCAGGAATACAATGCCTTCATGTTCCTTTTGGATTTCCGACGCCAGACCGCTTCGCGCCGCGTCAACGCAGGCGTTTGTTAAAATAAGCTTCGGCTTGGGCGGCAGGCGGCGGACACCGGGTTTCGCCGCGCCGAACAACTTGCGGAAGAAGTGCAGCATCAGGGAATCCTGCCTTGAAACGACAGGGCGTTGAGCTCGCAATGGATGCGCAGCGCCATCGCGCTTAGCGTCAGGCACGCGCCCGTCTTTGGGTTTTCGCGCCAGTTGGCCAACTCCCAGTCGCCGTGCGGGCCGCGAGAATCGATCGCGCTGTACGCCAAGCGATTCCAGGGGGCACAGATGACTTTGTTGCCGTGGAAAAATAAACCGCCTTTAGGAATATCGCCGGCTTGGTCGCGGGCGTTCGTCTCCGGATTGAACCAGTGCCAGGCTGGCGGCATCACACCATACCGGTCATGCTGGCACCAAAGATGAAATATCGTCCCATCGCGCGCCGTCACCCCGAGGACGAAGTTCCCCGCATCCATCGGCGTATAGGTCCAACTTAGGAGAGCGGCGTTGTTCGCCAAGTCTTGCCGCTCTTCCTCGATCAGCAGTTCGGAGGCGGTTGGCACGGTTAGACCCCGTCGCCGGTCGCTACAAGCGTCAACTTCACGCGCCCTTCGAGTCCGAAGCTCACCAGCGTGCGGCTGGTCGGCTCCATGGGGGTGCCGTTGTAGACCAACTGGAAGGTTTCCTGCTTGAGCCCAAGGTCGTTCACGATGGTGTCGATCACCACCTGGATCTTCGTCGTTTTCGGGAACGCGCCGCTCCACGGCCCCTTGGGCGTGGCCACGTCCAGGATAATCTCGTCCTTGCCGGGCTCCTCGCCCTTATCCGCCGCACTGCCGGTCTCTGTCGCTACCATTGAGTCATCTCCTTTTCGGCCGACCGAAGGGCGCCCGGCGCCCTGCCGTATCTGTTGGTAAGGCGCCATTTTCGTTCCCTTTCTTTGGGTCCGGGACTAAAATGCGATTCGCGTCCAACCTTGGACTTGTCTAGCATTAGACTGAATTGCTTTGCAAGTCCAAAACAAGACATGGAGCGACTGTGCAAAACTCCGGCCAAGAGCAGGCTGTCCGGGTCAACGAAGACGATTCAGCGGTTGCGCTAAGGGCTTTCTTCCAAATCGCAGATAAATGGCGGCTCACTACTGAACAGCAGATCAAATTGCTCGGATCGCCGCCGCGCTCGACGTTTTTCAAATGGAAAAAAGAAGGAGGCCAGCTTCCGTTTGATACAGTAGAGCGCCTTTCACACCTGCTGAGCATCTATAAATGCTTGCGCATCGTGTTTACCGATGAGCAGGCTTGCGACGAATGGGTGCGGAAAGAAAACCAAGCGCCATTTCTCAACGGCACCTCTGCTTTAGAGTTTATGACGCGAACGGGCCTTTTATCCGACGTATACCAAGTGAGACGGTATTTGGACGGGCAGCGCGGTGGCTGATTTGAAAGACATTCCTGTAAGGCGGATCGATTGGGGCGATGCATTCCGTCTGATTCCTT
This sequence comes from Pseudolabrys sp., assembly GCA_036557605.1. Lineage (GTDB taxonomy): Bacteria > Pseudomonadota > Alphaproteobacteria > Rhizobiales > Xanthobacteraceae > Pseudolabrys. The sequence goes on along the minus strand of DATBHE010000045.1, from coordinate 503 downwards.
CTCGGTTTCCACCGGTCGAATTGTATGAACCGATCGCGCCGAAGGAGGAGTGGGAAGCGCTCAAGCGGATTGAAACACTGACCAATCCGCGCGTTCGAGAAAAGGGTGGCGCCGGACTACTACTTCCCGAAGATCGCAGCGTTGACCAAAACTGGCTTGTCGCTCCGTTTGCCTACCCCGACCCCGAGCCCTCACACTTCAGCGACGGGTCATACGGCGTATGTGTGCTCGCGCAGTCCCGTCATTCGGCGCTATTGCTATCTATTCGACGCCGTGAGGAGTTCTTGCGCAGAACCGGGGAAGGGCCAACACGACTTGTCATGCGCGTAATCAAGATGCCTATCAAGACGAAACTGCATGATCTAACTCAATGCGTCGAAATGAATGACAAAATAACTGCCCGCGAAAAGGTTCGGCAGCTCCGTCAAGCCAAGTCCTACGGATTCCTTTTGGTCGGTCCTAAAGGTGGAAAGGATCGACTCGGCGTCATCCTTCGTCCTACC
>DATBHE010000044.1:0-102963 GCA_036557605.1 Pseudolabrys sp. | reverse complement strand
CGCCCGACGCGATGCGTGCATCAGACGCCTTCGCCATTTCGGCCGCGCGTTCCGGAGTCTCCAGTACAAACGCATTGAGGGCGCGCGCCTTCTCGATCGCCGAAACGTGGGCCGCGGTCAATTCTCCGGCGGAAAAGGATTTCTTTTTCAGCCCGTCACGCGCTTGCGCCAAACTCAGCGACGTCAATTCGGTCACGGGGTCGACTCGTTCGCCGTTCGTTGTGCAAGTGGCGCCGGCTCTCCCTCAACCTTTTCGCCGTCCGGCTCGCACGTAAAGAGCGGACTATCGATTGCATTCTTGCCCGCGGCAGCGCGTTCCGCTTCAAGAGCGTCAATCATTGCCCAATATCCGAGCTCGCAAGCGATGCACATTACTCGACCACCTTCGGCACCAGAAAGAAATTGTCCTCACTTACCGGCGCATTCTTGACGATGGCTTCTGGGATGCCGCCGTCAGTCACCGCATCTGCGCGCTTTTTCATGGCCATGGGCGTGACTGACGTCATCGGTTCGACGCCTTCGACATTCACCTCCGATAGCTGCTCGACAAAGGCGAGCATGGTGTTCAGCTCACCCTTGAGATGCTCGACCTCATCCTCGGCCACTGCGATACGAGCAAGGTGCGCGATGCGGCGTACGGTATTGGCGTCGACGGACATTGAAGATTCCGGAAATCAGATGACCTTCGCCAGCCTATAGCAGAGCGTCTTTCACCGCGACAACCGGGTCACTGTCTGCGGCTGCCCTGACAACAAATCGAGCGTTTCGGCAGCCAATAGTCGGATCAGCTCACCGGCGGGCAGCTCGCGGCCCAGGGCAGCAGCCTGCCCTGCAAACATCGGAGAAAAGTCTCCCGAGCCACGCGCCTGCGCTTTCGCATGCAACGGCGCCAATGCGCCGCTGGCGAGCGGAAATTCCGGCACGATATCGCTCATGGGACCGAGTTCGCGAATGGCCCGGTTAGCCAAGCTTCTCGCCGGCCGTCCGCTGAACACATTCGTCACGACTGTACTGTCGTCGTGCACGGCTCGCAACGCGGCACGGTGTGGTGGCAATATTTTCGACTCCGGACAGAACAGAAACGCCGTTCCGATTTGAACGGCTGCCGCGCCGAGGATCAACGCTGCCGCGATCGTCCGCGCATCTCCGATACCGCCCGTTGCGATCACGGGCACCTTGACCGCATCCACCACTTGCGGAAGGAGCGCAAACAGACCCACCTGAGTGGCGAGGTCGGGGCTCAGGAACATGCCGCGATGACCGCCGGCCTCCAGTCCTTGCGCGATGATCGCGTCACAGCCGTTCGCTTCCAGGAAGCGAGATTCTTCAACCGTCGTTGCGGAACAGATGACTTTGCACCCTGCAGCCTTGACCCGCGCCATCAATTCTTTTTCCGGCAGGCCATAGTGGAAGCTCACGACCGCGGGCCTGATCTCTTCCACAACCGTGCACGTCGCCGCGTCGAACGGCCGTCGGGCCGCCGACGTGACGGGTACGGCCGGATCGATCCCAAACTCGACATAGTAGGGCTTGAGCCGTTCCCGCCACGCATCTTCGCGCGCGTTGTTCGGTATCGGCATTTTGTGCGCCAGGAAATTCAGGTTGAGTGGTCTGCCTTTGGCCGCAGCGCGGAATTGTTCGACCTGCATCCGAACCTGCTCGCCGCTCAGCATGCCGGCAGGCAAAGCTCCGAGCCCGCCCGCTTTTGCGACCGCGATCGCAAGTTCGGCGTCGGATGCTCCAGCCATCGGCGCCTGGAGGATCGGGACATCGATCGCAAAAAGATCGAAAAGCCTCCGGTCCGGCCACATCACCATGCTCCTGTCGTTGCGGTGGCTGTGACGTTAGCGCTTTCACCTCCGCAGATGAATTCGCCGCCGGTTAACCGCAGCTGCTACGGCGGCGAACGATGTCATTTAAGGTAGAGGCAAACGATATGGAACGGGCTACGATCACCGAATGCCAATTCGAACGCACGACCGCTATCCCTATTCTCCTATTTCCTCCAGGCCGGTCTACGACTGGCCCGACGGCAAGCGCCTCGCCGTCTATATCGGCCTCAATCTTGAGTGGTTCTCCTTTGGAGAGGGCCTGGGCGCAGAACTCGCGCCGGGTGGACCGCAACCGGACGTCCTCAACTACGCCTGGCGCGACTATGGCAATCGCGTTGGAGTCTTCCGCCTGGCGGAACTCTTTGCCGAGCTGAAGTTGCCGGTATCGCTCCTGATCAACGCAGAAATGTATCGCCATGCACCGCAGGCGGTTGCCGCATTCCACGATGCCGAGATCATTGGCCATGGCCGGACAAACTCAGAGCGGCAGGGCATCCTCAGTGAAAAGGAAGAACGTGACCTGATTTCCGAAACTACGGAGGCGATTGAAAAGCATTCCGGCGAACGCCCGCAGGGTTGGCTCGGCCCATGGATCTCGCAATCCCCACTTACGCCGGATCTCCTGCAGGAGGCTGGCTATCGCTACCTTCTCGACTGGTGTCATGACGATCAGCCGATCTGGATGAAAACCCGCCGGGGCCGCATATTGTCCTTACCCTATCCGCAGGAGCTCAACGATATTCCCCAGGTCGTCGCGCGGAAGCGCGAAGGATCCGATTTCGCCGACATGATCGTGGACGCATTCGATATGATGCAGCACGAAAGCAAGAAGCGGCCTCTGGTCATGGGCATTGCACTGCATGCCTACATTGTCGGATGGCCGCATCGTTTCAAGCATCTCGCGCGCGCTCTCAAGCACATCGCAAGTCGTGCCGACGCGGGAGTGTGGCTCACCAGGGCCGGCAATATCGCTGCTCATGCGGAAAAACTTCCGCCCGGCACGGTCCCCTGAGGTAGCACCGTTGGCGGCATACAGGCCTCGTGCTAGCGCTTAGGCATGCCTGTCATCCTGCCGCTCGCCGAAGCCGCTGCGCATTTTCCTCGACGCGGTGTTCTGCTTGGCATCGACCTTGGAACGAAGACGATCGGTGTCGCCGGGAGTGATCCTGATCGCAAGCTTGCAACCGGAATAGAGACCATCGCGCGAACAAACTTCTCGACCGACGCGCAACGGCTGCTTGCGCTCGCTGCCGAACGCGCTGCGGTCGGCTACGTGCTGGGTCTTCCGATCAACATGGATGGCAGCGAGGGCCCGCGCGCCCAGTCGACCCGCGCCTTTGCCCGCAACTTCGGCAAACTCACCGATCTTCCGATTGGGCTGTGGGACGAACGCCTGTCGACCGCCGCCGTCGAGCGGCAACTGATCGAGGCCGATGTGAGCCGGAAAAAGCGGGCCGCGGTTATAGACCAGCACGCCGCCGCCTTCATTTTGCAGGGAGCTCTCGACCGGTTGGCGCGAAGCTAAAAAGAAGCCGCTCCGAAGAGCGGCTTCCTCATCACGAAACCGTACGGACTAGCGTTGCGAGTCGATCGAGAAATTGTTCGTGCTGTGCTCATCCGACCAGTTCCGATAATAGCGGTAGCCGGGTGCTGGCGCGTAGGCGTAGCCACCGTATCCGTAGGAATCATAAGGGTCATAGGCGTCATAAGCGTAGCCTGGGGCATAAGCATACCCGGGCTCGTAATAGCCATAGTAGCCGCCGTTATATGCTGAACCGGCGATCGCTGCGCCCGCCAAAGCCCCGACGCCGAATCCGATCGCGGCGGCGTTACGGCCGTGCCGCGCTTCGCTCGGGGTTGCGGCAGCGAGGGCCAGCGCGCCTGTCAACGCCACTGCAGCGGTGTATTTGATAAACGTGTTCATACTTCTCTCCTTCCGTGTCGGCTTTTGCACGTATCCGAACCAAACACAGGAACAACGGGGCTTGTTCCTCACTGGAGGTGTCGGGGCAGTAACGAAATCGTCACGTCACAAATATTTGGCGGAACTGCCGCGACGGATTGGTCACTCGGGGAACGGATTTGCATGGTGAGCGCCCATTAACGATCGCGGCGGGGACTTGTGAATCGACAAGTTACGGTCTTGCCGGGACAAGGAGTTCCGCCTATAGGTCTTGCTTTAATGACCATTTCGCCGAAACCCTCGTTTGTCCTCAGCAGGCGGCATTTGTTGGGGATCGAGGGTCTTTCCCAAACCGACATTTCCGGCCTCCTCGACCTTGCCGAGGAATTCGTTGAGCTCAACCGTCAGGTCGAAAAGAAGCGCACCTCCCTGCGCGGCCGTACCCAGATCAACCTGTTTTTTGAAGTCTCCACCAGAACCCAAGCCTCTTTTGAACTTGCCGGCAAACGTCTTGGCGCCGACGTAATGAACATGTCGACCAGTTCGTCCTCAATGCGCAAGGGGGAGACCCTGATCGACACTGCGATCACCCTCAATGCCATGCATCCGGATATCATCGTTGTGCGGCATCATGCATCCGGCGCGGTGGAATTGCTCGCGCGAAAGGTGGACTGCTCGGTCATCAATGCCGGTGACGGTGCCCACGAGCATCCTACGCAAGCCCTTCTCGACGCACTCACGATCCGGCGCAATAAAAGCCGCATCGAAGGACTGCTGGTTGCCATCTGCGGCGACATTCTTCATTCCCGTGTCGCGCGGTCGAATATCATCTTGCTCAACGCCATGGGCGCGCGTGTCCGTGTCGTCGCACCGTCTACCCTCCTTCCACCCGGCATCGAGCGCTTCGGCGTGGAGGTGGCGCGTGACATGCGCGAGGGTCTCGCCGATGCCGACATCGTCATGATGTTGCGGCTTCAGAAAGAGCGCATGAATGGCTCGTACGTCCCGTCGATGTCGGAATATTTCCAGTACTACGGTCTGGACGAAAAGAAACTCGCCTATGCGAAGCCCGGCGCGCTTGTCATGCATCCCGGACCCATGAATCGGGGCGTTGAAATCGACTCTATCGTCGCCGACGGCGCGCAATCGCTAATACGCGAGCAGGTCGAAATGGGCGTGGCGGTTCGCATGGCCGTTCTGGAAGCGCTTTCACGAAATCTACCGAACGCATGACGATGATGTTGTCCGATCGCCGCCCGATCCTGCTCGCCAACGCCCGGATCGTCGATCCGTCGCGCGAGTTGGATATTGTCGGTGACCTTCTGATCGCAGAAGGTGTGGTACGCGAGGCAAAAAAAGGAATAGGCGCCGCCGGCGTGCCTGAGGGCACAGAAGTGATCGATTGCCGGGGCAAGCTTGTTGCTCCCGGTCTGATAGACATGCGCGCTTTCATTGGCGAGCCCGGTGAAGCCAGCCGCGAAACGCTTGCCTCGGCAAGCCAGGCCGCCGCCGCCGGCGGCGTTACCACAATTATTTGCCAGCCTGACACGTCACCCGCGATCGACGATCCGGCCACTGTCGACTTCGTTCTGCGCCGAGCGCGCGATACCGGAATCGTCCACGTTCATCCGATGGCGGCAATTACCAAAGGCCTCGAAGGCAAGGAAATGACCGAGATTGGCCTCCTTAAGGCCGCCGGCGCCGTTGCTTTCACCGACGCCGCAAAAAGTATCACGAATGCCCAAGTGATGCGGCGCGTCCTCACGTATGCGGGCGACTTCGACGCGTTGATCGTGCACCACACCGAAGATCCAAATCTGGTCGGCGACGGCGTAATGAACGAGGGTGAATTCGCCGCGCGTCTCGGCCTTCTTGGTATTCCGAAGGCAGCCGAAACAGTCATGCTTGAACGTGACGTCCGTCTCGTTGCTCTGGCAGGCGGCCGCTATCACGCGGCTTCTGTCACTTGCGCCGAAACACTCGAAGTCCTGCGCCGTGCAAAAGAGACGGGCTTGAATGTCACTGCTTCCGCCTCGATCAACCACGTTACGCTCAATGAAAATGATATTGGTCCGTACCGGACGTTTCTCAAGCTTTCACCACCATTGCGAACGGAGAACGATCGCAGGGCTCTGATCCAGGCATTGGCGAGCGGTCTCATCGACGTGGTGGTGTCGGATCACAATCCGCAAGATGTTGAGACCAAGCGCTTACCTTTCGCCGAGGCGGCACCCGGTGCGATCGGTCTTGAAACGATGCTCACCGCTGGTTTGCGTTTGGTTCACAGCGGCGAACTCGAATTGGTGAAATTGCTGCGTGCGATGTCGGCCCGTCCGGCTGAGCTGCTCGGTCTTCCCGGTGGCACATTAAAGAGCGGAGCGCCCGCCGACGTCATCGTGGTCGATATGGAAATGCCGTGGATTCTTGATCCGAACGAACTCAAGTCGAAATGCAAGAATACACCGTTCGATGAAGCCCGGCTGACCGGTCGCGTCGTTCGCACGATCGTTGCCGGTCGCACCGTCTACGAATACGTATGACCGCCGCCCTCGCCTTCGTGTTCGGCTACCTGCTCGGCTCGATTCCCTTCGGCCTGTTGCTGACGCGCGCGGTCGGCGGGCCCGACATCAGGGCGATCGGTTCGGGCAATATCGGCGCGACCAACGTGTTGCGCACGGGAAACAAGGCGCTCGCCGCGGCAACCTTAGTTTGCGACATGCTCAAAGGCACCGTCGCCGTTCTCGCCGTTGCGCGCTATGGCACCGATGCCGCGCTCACGGCCGCGCTTGGTGCATTTCTCGGCCACCTCTTTCCGGTTTGGCTGAAATTCAAGGGCGGTAAGGGGGTCGCCACCTACATCGGTTTGCTTATTGGCCTGCATTGGCCCGCAGCATTGTTATTCTGCTTCATCTGGCTCGTCATCGCTGCAGCCACACGCTATTCTTCTCTCGCTGCGCTGGTCGCCAGCGCACTGACCCCGCCTGGCATCTGGTATTTCGGACTGACGCAAACCGCAGCATTGTTTTTGGTGCTTACCATTTTGTTGTGGGTCAAACATCGAGCCAACATCGGGCGCCTGTTGAATGGCAATGAAGGGAAGATTGGCGCCCACGCGTCTCAAACTCGCTAAACTTACGGTTGTCTTACAGTCGCATCGGTTGTAGTTCTGCCTGCAGTCAACGCGGGCGGTGGCAGGTTGATCGAGCAACGACGGCTGGATGACGAAGAGCGGCTGGATTGGCTCCGCCTCATTCGAACGGACAATGTCGGTCCGCGAACCTTTCAGGATCTTCTTGAACACTTTGGAAGCGCGCGGGCTGCGCTCGCCGCTCTTCCCGAACTTGCACGTCGCGGCGGTTCGTCTCGCGCGCCGCGCGTGTACCCGTCGGAGCAGGCTGCCGCGGAAATCAAAGCTGCGCATGCTGCAGGTATTGAATATGTCGCTTTAGGTGAGCCCGCCTATCCCTTTCGGCTGCAAATGATCAATGATGCGCCGCCATTGATCGCGGTCCGCGGAAAAATCGAAGTCCTGGCGCGACCACAGATTGCAATCGTTGGCTCCCGCAACGCTTCTGCCGCCGGAATAAAATTCGCCGAGCGAATGGCGGCCGACCTCGGCAGTGCCGGCTTTATTGTTGTGTCCGGCCTCGCGCGCGGCATCGACGCGGCCGCGCATCGCGCCAGCCTGCAAACCGGTACGATTGCGGTCCTTGCCGGCGGTCATGCCTGCATCTATCCGCCGGCTCATCTTGATCTCGCGGAAAGTCTTTTGGCCAATGGCGCCGCCGTATCGGAAATGCCCTTCAGATGGGAACCGCGAGCGCATGACTTCCCGCGCCGCAACCGACTGATCTCCGGACTTTCGATCGGTGTTATCGTCGTTGAAGCAGCGCGGCGGTCCGGTTCGCTCATTACCGCGCGACTTGCAGGCGAACAGGGCCGCGAGGTTTTTGTTGTTCCCGGATCCCCTCTCGATCCCCGGTGCGAGGGAACAAACGCGCTGCTGAAGCAGGGCGCAACTCCGGTAACGGAGGCGTCCGATGTAATCGCTGCGGTCGAGCCCATCGTGGGCACGCAAAGCAGACCGCCAACCATTGAGGAGCCGTCACAGGATCCGTTGCACTATTCGAGTGTCCAGCCGAACCCGGATGAGCGCAGCCGGATCGTCGGATTGCTCGGCCCAACGCCCGTTTCAATTGACGACCTCGTACGGTTGGCACAAGCGACGCCAACGCTTGTTCGCACTGCCCTGCTTGAGCTTGAAATCGCTGGCCGGATAGAACATCACGGCGCAGGGTTCGTCTCACTGGTGTAACGTCCATTACGGCACCATCAACGGGTGACTCCATGACCAGACGATTTTGCCTGGCTGTCGCCGCCAGTTTAATGCTCCTGTGTTATCCGGTTGCAGCGCAGGAAAATACCGTTCGAGCTTTTCTTGCTGACCTATGGACGGATGCGCAAGCCAAAGGCGTAAACCGGTCAACCTTCGATTCTGCGACGAAAGGGTTTGTCCCTGACCAGCGTGTGATCGCCGCGACAAAGCGGCAGCCCGAATATGGCAAGCCCGTCGGCGACTATGTCAACGCGATTGTCTCAAAGCGGCGCATCGCCGACGCACAGCTCAAGAGCCGAGAATGGGCAAAAACTTTCGATGCGGTGGAAAAGAAATTTCAGGTCGAACGCTGGGTGTTGCTTGCCTTGTGGGGGATGGAATCGGACTTCGGATCGGAAAAAGATCGCTGGGACGTGTTTCGATCGCTCGCCACCCTGGCCTACATCAAATACCGCGATCCTTATTTTCGCAACGAATTGATCGTGGCGATGCGTGTCATGCAGGACCACAAGATCCCGCGCGAAAAGATGGTGAGCTCATGGGCGGGCGCCATGGGACAAACACAGTTCATGCCGTCGAATTTCGTCGACTATGCAATCGATTTTTCGGGCGATGAACGGGCGGACATCTGGGGAAACGTGCCGGACGTGCTTGCGTCGACGGCAAACTATCTGCGCAAGTGGAAATGGAATCCGGCCCTGCCTTGGGGCTTTGAGGTTCTTGTGCCGGACCGGTTTGATTACATGCGCAGTCGTGCGAGCTTTGCGGAATGGCGCGCACTCGGCGTGCGCCGCGCTGACGGCAAGCCGTTTCCCGATTCTGGGCAAGGCATCCTTTTCTTTCCCAGCGGCGCCGGCGGCCCAGGGTTCATTGTCACGGAAAATTTCGATGTGCTGAAGGAGTACAATAACTCTGATGCCTATGCGATTGCCGTCGGTCACCTCGCGGACCGCATCCACGGCGGCGAGCTGATCAAGACGCCCTGGCCCAAGGAGGACCGCCAGCTCTCACGCGACGCGCGCGTTGCCTTGCAGAAGAGGCTTGCGGCGCTCGGTTACAAGGTCAACGAATTCGACGGCCATATCGATTTTGACCTGCGCGACAATATTAGGGCCGAGCAAAAGAAGCTGGGGATGCTTCCGGACGGCAACCCCACGCCTGCGCTGCTCGAAAAGCTCGGTGTTTCCCCCCATCGGTAGAGCGCCCGAAAAACTCTCTTAAATGGTATTATCCTTATAATTTACAAGTTATAGTTGTAGTCTCTTTGGCGCCCTATTTCGCTGGTCTGACACGCCTTCTTAACTCGCGTATTTGACAGTAGGGGTCACCTTCCCCATGTTCCGAGCCAAACATGCGGCCGATTCCGCCTTGATTGTCAACGGGCCTGGCGGCTAACCTATTGGATTTTCATGAATATTGTCGTAGTCGAGTCGCCCTCCAAGGCGAAGACAATCAACAAGTACCTCGGCACCGGCTACGAGGTTCTCGCCTCATTTGGCCACATCCGGGACCTGCCTCCAAAGGACGGCTCGGTCGACCCGGACAATGATTTCCGCATGCTCTGGGAGGTCGATTCCAAGTCGAACCAGCGGCTCAACGATATCGCGCGGGCGCTCAAAGGCGCCGACAAATTGATCCTCGCGACCGACCCGGACCGCGAAGGTGAGGCAATCTCTTGGCATGTGCTCGAAGTGCTGAAGGAAAAGAAGGCCCTCAAGGACCAGAAGATCGAGCGCGTGGTGTTCAACGCCATCACCAAGCAGGCGGTGATGGAGGCGATGAAGCACCCGCGCGTGATCGATGCAGCACTCGTTGATGCCTACCTCGCCCGCCGCGCGCTTGATTATCTCGTCGGCTTTACGCTTTCGCCCGTGCTGTGGCGCAAATTACCGGGCGCGCGTTCAGCGGGCCGCGTACAGTCGGTCGCGCTTCGCCTTGTTTGCGATCGCGAACTTGAGATCGAGAAGTTTGTAGCAAAAGAATACTGGTCGATCCTTGCGAAGCTGGCCACTCCGCGAAACGAAGTGTTCGAAGCGCGCCTGGTCGGCGCCGACGGACAGAAAATCCAGCGTCTCGACATCGGTTCGGGCGCCGAGGCGGAAGCATTCACCCGCGACCTCGAGAACGCCACCTTCAAGGTGACCGCCGTCGAGGCAAAACCGGCAAGACGCAATCCGCCGCCGCCCTTTACCACGTCAACGTTGCAACAGGAGGCAAGTCGCAAGCTTGGCTTTGCCCCCGCGATCACCATGCGTCTCGCCCAACGGCTGTATGAAGGAATCGAAATCGACGGCGAGGCCACCGGCTTGATCACCTACATGCGCACCGACGGCATCGATATGGCGCCGGAGGCAATTGCGGATATCCGGGGCATGTTGGGCCGTAACTACGGCAAGGAGTATGTCCCCGCGTCGCCGCGCGAGTATCACAACAAATCGAAGAACGCCCAGGAGGCGCACGAAGCCGTGCGACCGACCAGCGCAAGCCGCAGCCCCGCGGACGTCGCCAAATATGTCGATCGCGATCAGGCAAGACTTTATGAGTTGATCTGGAACCGGGCAGTTGCGAGCCAGATGGAATCTGCCGAGCTTGAGCGCACAACAGTCGACATCGTTGCCAAGGCCGGCTCACGTAACATTGATCTGCGCGCGTCGGGCCAGGTCGTGAAATTCGACGGCTTTCTTACTCTCTATCAGGAAGGTCAGGACGAAGCTTCTGACGACGATGAGTCGCGCCGTCTTCCGGCGATGTCGGAGGGGGAGACACTCAGCAAACAGGCTATCGAGTCCTCGCAACACTTCACTGAGCCGCCACCGCGCTTTTCCGAGGCGGCTCTCGTCAAGCGGATGGAAGAACTCGGCATCGGTCGTCCTTCGACCTATGCATCCATTTTGCAGGTGCTGCAGGATCGCGGCTACGTGCGGATCGACAAAAAGCGCCTCATTCCCGAAGACAAGGGACGCGTCGTTGTCGCCTTTCTCGAAAGCTTCTTCACGCGCTATGTCGAATACGATTTCACCGCGAGTCTCGAGGAAAAGCTGGACGAGATTTCGGCGGGCAATATCGACTGGCGCGCTGTGCTCGCCGAGTTCTGGGCGGAGTTCGTCGGCGCCGTCAACGACATCAAGGAGGTGCGCAATCGCGTCGTGCTTGATGCGCTCAACGATCTCCTCGAGCCCCATATTTTTCCCGAGCGCGCCGACGGCAAACCGCGCCGCCAATGTCCGCAATGCGAGACCGGCCAGCTTTCGCTGAAGACCGGCCGCTTTGGCGCCTTCGTTGGCTGCTCGAACTATCCGGAATGCAATTTCACGCGGCAGATCACCCCAAGCGCCGACGGCGTCGAGGGCAAGAGGGTGTTGGGAGAGGATCCTGCTACGGGATTGGAAGTTACGTTGCGCGGAGGCCGGTACGGGCCCTATCTGCAGCTTGGCGAACAGATCAAGCCGCCGAAGCCGAAGAAGGGCGAGAAAAAACCGGAAGTCGAGAAGCCCCGGCGTGCCGGAATTCCAAAAGGCGTGTCGCCCGACGACATCGATCTGGAGAAGGCGCTCGGCCTGTTGTCGTTACCGCGCGAAGTCGGATTGTCGCCCGAAGACGGCGAGCCAATTATCGCCGGCATCGGCCGATTTGGCTCGTACGTCAAGCACGGCAAGACCTATGCGAACCTGGAAGAAGGCGATGATGTGCTGACGATCGGCCTCAACCGTGCCGTCACCTTGATTGCCGAGAAAAAGGCTAATCCGAAAAAGGGCCGGCGCTTCGGCGCCGACCCGGGCAAGGTTTTGGGCGAGCATCCTGATCAAGGTGGTCCGGTCGTCGTCAAAAACGGCCGCTACGGCCCTTACGTAAGCCATAACGGGATCAATGCGACGATCACCGGCGACAAGACCCCGGAAACGATCACGCTTACCGAGGCCGTTGTTCTTCTCGACGCACGCGCCGACCAACTCAGTTCTCAACCTCGGCGCGCGGCCGGCCGCAAGAAAGCCGGCGAGCCATCAGAAGCTCCGAAGGGCCGCAACAAGAAGGCGGACCAGGCGGACAAGGCTGAGAAATCAACTAAGCCGCGCAAAAAGCCGGCAAAGAAGGCGGCAAAATTTACGGCAGCCGAATAGCTGGCGCATTCCGCCTCCCCTCACTACATTTTATTGAGTAGCGCCGTTTCGGCGCAGGACTGTCTATTTTGAACAAGAAATCGAAACAAGCCCCCTCCCTTCCCTCCAAAGCCGACCTTCTCGCTTTCATCGGCAACCGACCCGGAAAAGTTGGTACCCGCGAAATCGCGCGCGCGTTCGGGCTGAAAAATACACTACGTGCGGATCTCAAACGCATGCTCCGCGAACTTGCCGACGAAGGCTCCATAGAGAAGCGACGAAAGAAACTTCATCATCCGGGCGCCCTGCCCTCGACTGTTTTGGCGGATGTGACAGCACGTGACAGCGATGGCGACCTTATCGCCACGCCTGACGAATGGGACGAGGACGCCCACGGACCCGCGCCGCGGATTCGCATCCCGGTGCCCCGCAAACCGCGCCCCGGCGACGCGGCCGGTCTGGGCGACCGGGTGCTGCTTCGGGTTGAGGAAGTCGACCAAGACGACAGCATTCGCCATCAAGGCCGTATCATCAAGATCATCGACCACCCCAAGCACCGAGTGCTGGGAATTTTCCGGAAGATCGCACATGGCGGCGGCCGGCTGGAGCCGGTCGACAAGAAAATGCTCGGCAAGGAGATTGCAATAGCTGCCGGTGCTGCTGCCGAGGCGGAGGATGGCGACCTGGTCGCGGTCGAAACGTCGCACGCCCGACGCCTTGGCTTGCCGACCGGCCGCGTCGTCGAGCGGTTGGGATCGCTGAAGAGCGAACGGGCCGTCAGCCTCATCGCCATTCACGCACACGGCATCCCGTCCGTCTTCCGGGGCGAAACGCAACAGGAGGCCGATGCCGCCACACCGGGGACGCTCGCCGGCCGCGAGGACTGGCGGCACGTCCCATTCGTCACGATCGATCCGCCTGATGCCAAGGATCACGATGATGCCGTCCAGGCCGAGCCTGACCCAGCGTCGAACAATCGCGGCGGATTTGTCGTCAACGTCGCTATTGCCGATGTCGCCTACTACGTGCGGCCAAAGTCGGCACTCGATCGCGAAGCGCTTGCGCGCGGCAATTCGGTCTATTTTCCCGATCGTGTCGTGCCAATGTTACCCGAGCGAATATCGAACGACCTTTGTTCATTGCGTCCGAATGAAGACCGTGCGGCCCTTGCAGTTCGGATGATTATCGGCGCCGACGGGCGCAAACGATCGCACACATTTCACCGAATCATGATGCGCTCGGCCGCGCGTCTGTCCTATCAACAAGCACAGATTGCGATCGGCGGACGCACCGATGAAGTCACGCAGCCGCTTGTCGAGCCAGTGCTCCGCCCCCTCTATGCCGCCTACGAAGCGACCACGCGTGCAAGAGCCGAACGGCAGCCGCTGGACCTCGATCTTCCTGAACGCAAGATCCTTCTGAAGGCTGATGGGACCGTTGACCGCGTGATGACACCGGAGCGGCTCGAGGCCCATCGCCTGATCGAGGAATTCATGATCCTGGCGAACGTCGCCGCCGCTGAAACTCTGGAGCGCGCCCGTGTGCCGCTTGTCTATCGTGTCCACGACGAGCCGGGGCTGGAAAAGGTACAGGCGTTGCGGGAATTCCTCGCCACGCTTGACATCCCCTTCGCGAAGGGCGGCGTGCTCAGGGCTGAAGCCTTCAACCGGATCTTGGCCCGTGTGAAAGGCCGTGACGCCGAGCAGCTCGTCAACGAGGTCGTCCTGCGCACACAAGCCCAGGCAGAATACTCCGCCGACAACTATGGGCACTTTGGGCTGAACCTGCGCCGCTACGCTCACTTTACGTCGCCGATCCGGCGCTATGCGGATCTGGTCGTGCATCGCGGGCTCATCCGCGCGCTCAAGCTCGGCCAGGATGGCTTGCCCGACGACGTGGACCAGAAGACGTTGGCAGAAATTGCCGCACAGATTTCCGCAACCGAGCGCCGTGCAATGTTGGCCGAACGTGAGACGAATGACCGGTTGATCGCCCATTTTCTTGCCGACCGCATCGGCGCGAGCTTCGAAGGGCGCATCTCTGGCGTCACGCGCGCGGGTCTTTTCGTGAAACTGCGCGAAACGGGCGCCGATGGGTTCGTCCCGGCCCGCACCATCGGTGATGAATATTTCCGGTATGACGAAAAAGGCCACGCTATGGTTGGGTCGCGATCGGGCGAAACTTACAGGCTGGGCGACCGCGTAACAGTAAAACTGGTCGAAGCAGCACCGGTTGCGGGCGCGCTACGCTTCGAACTTCTCACGCAAGGCCGGACCGGCCGGCCTGTCTCGCGCCCAAGACATGAGCGGCATTATCCGCACCCGCGCGGCAAGCAACGGAAGTCCCGATGACGAAAGATCTGGGAAAGATCTGGGCCGAACGTATGACAAAAACGGAGCGCGACCAGTCGTTCCCTGACAGCGAGCCCCGCGACGCCGCAACGCTGATGCTGATCGACCGGTCAGGATCCACGCCGAAGGTCCTTCTGGGCCGCCGTCACGCAAGTCACAAGTTCATGCCTGGAAAGTTCGTTTTTCCAGGCGGCAGGATCGAGCCTCTCGACCGGAAGATGCCTGCGATCAGCGAGTTGCACCCGGATGCTCAGAAAAAGCTTCTTGAGCGCGCGCCTGAGCGGAGCCCTGACTTCGCGCGCGCTTTTGCGCTGGCCGCAGTGCGCGAGACTGCCGAAGAGACCGGTCTCCTGCTGGGCGTCAGGCGCGATCATCCGCCGGAAGTCCCAGGTGAAATCTGGACCGAGTTCGCCAAAGCCAATGTTTACCCCGACCTCGGCCAGATTCATTTTATTGCGCGCGCGGTCACACCGCCGCGCCGGCCGCGCCGTTTCGACACGCGCTTCTTGACGGCAGATGCTTCCGCCGTTGCGCATACGATCGAGGGGGTAGTCGGGCCGGATTCCGAACTGATTGAACTGGCCTGGGTCCCCATCGAGGAAGCGACTCACCTCGATATGCCGACGATCACCGGGATCATCCTCGAGGAGCTCCTCGCCCGCGTGGAGGCCGGCATGGGACATGACCTGCCGGTCCCTTATTATTACATGATCGATCAGCAGTTCTTTCGGGAACTGCTGTAAATGCTGCAAACCAGTGCTTTTCTTGACTTTTTGCGCTCGGGCGCTAGTTTCCGCGCCAATCAGCGCCATCACAGCTCAAGTTAAAAGGTAAATTCCATGGCCAAGGCCATCAGTCTCAAGATCAAACTCGTTTCGAGCGCCGGCACCGGCCATTACTACGTGACGCGCAAGAATTCGCGCACGCAAACCGACAAGATGAAGAAGAAAAAATACGACCCGATCGCGAAAAAACACGTCGAGTATACGGAATCCAAGATCAAGTAGTCGCGGGAGCAGTCCTATGCTTCGCACGGTTCTTGCCGCTCTGCTGCTGATCCCGCTGACCTGTCTGCCCGCAGGCGCCGCCGAAAAGCACAAACTCGCGCTGCAAATCAGCGACAACGATCCGGCAAAAATGAATGCGGTCCTCAACGTCGCCGCAAACGTGTCGAAGTACTATTCGGATAAAGGCGAAGAGGTCGACATCCAGATTGTGGCGTTCAACGCCGGTCTTCACATGCTCCGTGAAGACACCTCGCCGGTGAAGCCGCGGTTGAAGTCTTTCAAGCAAGGCATGCCGAACGTGTCATTCGCGGCGTGCGAAAACACCCTCGAAGCGATGGCGCGAAACGAGGGCAAGGAACCGCCGCTCGTGGAGAATGCCGAGCGCGTAAAGGCAGGTGTCGTCACGCTGATCGAGCTTGGCGAAAAGGGCTGGACGATCGTCCGCCCGTAGCGAGCACAGTATTGCGTGGGCCCTGCACAATGGCTGGAAGCTAGCCAGCCTTCCTTGCGCAAAACAAACATTAATACCGGCCTCGCCCGAGCCGATGCATCGTTGCTCAAGGCACCCAGTGCTCCTCGCGACAGTCAAGCGGTCCCGAGAAAATGACGAATGGTTTCGATGAATTTCCCGACCGAGATGGGCTTCGACAGGTAGGCCTCGCAGCCACCTTCGCGAATGCGCTCTTCGTCACCCTTCATGGCGAAAGCCGTTACAGCCACGACAGGAATTGGCTTTAGTTCGGGGTCATCCTTGAGCCATTTGGTGACTTCAAGCCCCGAGACCTCCGGCAACTGGATATCCATCAAGATCAGGTCTGGCCGGTGCTTGCGGGCGAGATCGAGCGCTTCAATGCCGTTGCGGGTCCCCACAGTCTGGTAGCCATGGGCTTCCAGCAGGTCGTGGAAGAGCTTCATGTTGAGTTCGTTGTCTTCCACAATCAGGACGGTCTTCGGCATTCCTCTTCCGTCCTTTTGCGCCCCGTCATACTGAGGCATCATCGGCAAGCTAGTGCCGATTTCTTACGGAAAGGCAAATTAGCCAATGAAGCAAGGCCCTCGATTCGCCCGCAAAGACGCGGAAGCACTTGCGATTCAGGCCCTTACATTTATCGCCGGTGATGGCGAAAGGCTCGGCCGGTTTCTCGCGGCCACCGGGATTGGCCCGGCCGAGATTCGCGCCGCCGTAGGCGAACCGGGATTTCTCGGTGGTGTCCTCGACTATGTCGCATCCGACGAAAGGCTGGTTACCGATTTGGCTGCCGAAATGGGGTTAAATCCCACCGACATCGAGCGCAGCCGCGCGATGCTCGCGGGCAACCGTTGGGAGCGGGATGTGCCATGAGCTTTTGTCGCGATTGTCTCAGCGACGTGCGCGAACATGCGGCCCGATGCCCGGCATGCCACTCGCCACGACTTGCCCGCCATACGGAGCTTCACAGCCTGACGATCGCGCACATCGACTGCGACGCCTTCTACGCGACTATCGAAAAGCGAGACAATCCCGACATTGCCGACAAACCCGTCATTATCGGCGGCGGCACCCGCGGCGTCGTCGCCGCCGCCTGCTACATCGCACGTACTTACGGCATTCGCTCGGCAATGCCGATGTTCGAGGCAAAACGCCGATGCCCTGATGCCGTTGTCATAAAGCCGAACATGGCAAAATACGTTCAGGTCGGCCGCGAGGTTCGCAAGGCAATGTTTGCTCTGACTCCACTTGTCGAGCCATTGTCGATCGACGAAGCTTTTCTCGACCTCAGCGGCACCCAACGATTGCATGGTAAAAGCCCGGCCAAGGCCCTGGCGGAATTTGCACTGCAGGTCGAACGTGAGTTTGGAATTACGGTTTCAATTGGACTATCCACCAACAAGTTCCTCGCCAAAATCGCATCCGACCTCGACAAGCCGCGCGGTTTCGCGGTTCTTGGTGGCACCGAAGCAACTTCGTTTCTCGCAACCAAGCCCGTTAATTTTATTTACGGGGTTGGGGCGGTAAGCGCGGCCAAACTCGCCGTGGATGGTTTTCGTACAATCGCGGACCTCCAGCGCGCTGACGAGCGTGACCTCATACGGCGCTATGGTGATGAAGGCTTGCGCCTCTGGAAGCTTGCGCGCGGGATTGATACGCGTGCAGTAAACCCGCAGCGCGACACCAAGAGTGTTTCCGCCGAGACGACCTTCGATCATGATATCAGCGAATTTCGTCCACTTGAACAATATTTGTGGGAATTGACCGAGCGCGTGTCCGCACGTCTTAAGGCAAACGCACTTGCGGGATCGACCGTGACGCTCAAGCTAAAGAGCGCCGACTTCAAAATCAGAACAAGGGCGCGCGCACTGAGTGCTCCCACCCAGCTCGCCTCGCGAATATTCGCGGCCGGCCGAGACCTGCTGGTGCATGAGGTGGGGGGTACGCGATTTCGCCTTATCGGGATAGGCCTGAGCAATCTTGAAGATGCTTCAGGCGACGATATCGCCGATCTTCTCGACCGGCGCGCGGCGAATGCCGAACACGCGGTTGACAAGCTACGGTCGAAGTTCGGGCGTAACGCCGTCGTGAAAGGACTTGCCCTCGACGACAACTAAACTCTCAGGGACAGGGCTTTGCGTTTTTCATTTCCAGCGAGGTCATCTCACCGCTGATCGTGAAGTCCGTATAATCGAGAATGAGCGAACGCGAAATTCCGTTCTCGTAAAGCTCGAATGTGATTGAATAAACCGGTGTTTCCTCTCCCTCTTCCGATTTTTTGTCATTCTTGTCGAAGTAGCTGATGGTCACCGGCCACCGAGCAAGTTTCGACAAAGCCGAAATTTTTGCGCTCGCATCGGTTGGCGCCTTGTCGCCGGGCGCTATCGCGTGACCGATAACCGTAAGAGTATTGTAGAGCTTCTCGCCGCTTTCCGAGCCGTCATACACCGGAAAATCGAGAACTGACTTGCCTTCCCGCGCTGCCGCAATGATCCGCCGCATATGTTCGGTCGGAAACACAGCCGTGCTCGGCACCGTGAAATTTTTCTCTTTTGGCTTGTTCAGACTAACTGCCACCGCCTTCTTGTTGCGTTCGGCATGTCCGTCAACAATATCGGTACGTCGCTCATTAAACAGGTTTTCCGAATTGAACCGGAATTTCCTGCCTTCGCCATCTTCCCAGGTCGTCGATCTCAAGTCGCTGAGGGCCGCCTTACCTTCACCTGAATCGAGTTCAGAAACCTGCCTGAATTGCAGTTGGTAACCCTCGCAGGCGCTGCCGGAAAAATCATACAGAATGCGGCCCCGAACGCCCTCAATCCCACGGCTTCCGCGCGACTTGGCCAGCTTCAGATCATAAATCGCCCTGTGCGGCGCGAGTAACACCTGGTCCGCTGGCGGCGCAGCCGCTGCCTGTTGGTACCCCTGAACCGGGGCAATGCAAACTGCCAAAAAAACAAGGCTGAAAATCTTCGCGCCCGCCGAAGTGTGCATTGTTGTGGACCTTTTTCCCTTCAGCATCGATGCCGGAAGCCGACCAAGAAGGATTATCTTGGCAAGATAGAGGCCACCTCAGATTCCGGCAACACGATCGCGTGGTCTTGCGCGCAGGTCTGCGATCAGCCAAGGATCGCGCCGGCTCACAAGTCTCGGAGGGGATCATGGCCGGTTCAGTCGAAAAAAAGCTTGCCGGTCTGGGAATTAATCTGCCCACGCCAGCCAGCCCTGTCGCCAACTATGTTCCGTTCGTCCGCACCGGGAACATGCTGGTTGTGTCGGGCCAGCTCTGTTTCGCGCCAGATGGCAGTCTTGTCGCAAAAGGCCAATTGGGCGCTGGGGTTTCGATGGAGGACGGACAGAAAGCCGCGCGTGCTTGTGCCATCAACCTGTTGGCGCAAATCAAAGCGGCCCTCGGCGACTTGGACAAGGTTACCCGTGTCGTGCGCTTGGGCGGATTCATCAATTCAGCGCCCGGCTTCGCTGACGGACCTAAAGTCATGAATGGCGCTTCTGACCTCATGGTGGATGTTTTTGGCGAGAAGGGCCGGCACGCTCGGAGTACTGTCGGTGTCGCCGCGTTGCCCGCAAATGCGTCCGTTGAGGTGGAAGGCCAGTTCGAGGTCTCCTGAAACATCCGATGTCCGGCCTCGATTGGCTTACGGCGAGACCGATCGCGCACCGCGGCCTGCATGATGTGCAGAGCGGCATCATCGAGAATACCGCGACCGCCTTTACTGCCGCAATCTCGCATGGATACAGCATAGAGACCGACCTGCAGATCAGCGCAGATGGTGAAGCCATGGTCCATCACGACGATGCACTTGGCCGCCTGACTGAAGGAAGCGGACGTCTTGCCGACCTGAATGCCGGACAGATCAAAAATATACGATTCAAAGCGACAGACGATCGCATACTCTCGCTCGGCGAATTATGTGATCTGGTAGCGGGACGAACAACTTTAGTCGTGGAGCTCAAAAGCCACTTCAATGGCGATCCCAGGCTCGTCACGCGAACGGCGGAGGTCCTATCGTCTTATTCGGGTCCCGTTGCCGTCATGTCCTTCGACCCCGCACTGCTCGAGTTCGCTCGCCACAGGCACCCTGCTCTCATCCGCGGGATAGTCGCTCAGCGCCACTACTCAGACCGGGATTGGAAATTGCCACTTTCGGCGAGATGGAACATGAGTTGGCTGCTCCACGTGCCGCGGAGCCGCCCTGTATTCATAGCGTACTCGGTGCGTGACTTGCCGGCTGCGCCGCCTTTACTGATGCACGCGCTTTTGAATTTGCCGTTGCTGGCCTGGACAGTGCGCAACGACGCTGATCGGAACCGAGCTAACCGTTGGGCGGATCAGGTCATTTTCGAGGATTGGCGGCCATAATTTGCCAAACATCTGCGCTAGCGCTGTCACAGTGCATATACGACCCTGGGAGGTCGCAATGGCTCACTACCTGCTCTCCGTCACCGTCGTCGCAGTTTTTATTGGTGCAACTTTTGCCATTGCAGACACGCCAGAGGACAACCAGACTGGCGTTGCGCTTTCACCGGTCAGCAAGAAATCGCGATCTGCACGACAACCGCGTGAGGCCGGCCAGATCGCCTGCACCGTCACCGGTTGCCACCGAATTCCGCCGGGCTGCCGTCCTGAAATGGGTTACAATTGGGACGGCATCCCTACAGGGTTCGATGTCGTCGTTTGCCGCTATCCGCATGGCCGGCAAAGCTAGGTCGAATAAGTTAGTGCCAATTTCGCGCAAAAAATTGGGGTACAGTGGCGCTATCCGATGACCGATGTCGAACTGCGCATCCGGATAACGCAATCCCTCGCCGACGTTCCAGCCCGGGCGTGGAATACGTGCGCGTGTCAGACGGTGCCGTTATCAACTCAACCAGAATCTGAAGCGAAATTCACAGCTGGGGATATCTTTTCACCGATATTATCAACTGAAGGAAATAGCGGTAACCCTTTCGTCTCACATGAATTTCTGAGTTCGTTGGAAGCCTCTGGATCGGTTGGCGGCCGAACCGGTTGGCAACCGAGGCACCTCCTAGCTGAAGCTTCGGGCGAGCTTGTTGGCGCCGCACCGTGCTACGTGAAAACGCATTCGCGCGGGGAATACGTCTTCGACCATAGCTGGGCGGAAGCGTTCGAGCGCGCGGGTGGCAATTACTACCCGAAGCTTCAGTTAGCGGTGCCGTTTACGCCGGTGACCGGCCCGCGCTTGCTCGTTGCGCCCGGGGCTCAAAGAGGTGCAATTCGCGGCGCTTTGGCGGACGCTATCGTTGAAATCACCACAGCAAGCGAACTGTCGTCAGCTCACATCACGTTCCTCACGCAGGAAGAATGGCAAGCAATGGGAGAGAAAGGCTTTTTGCGGCGTACCGATCAGCAATTCCATTGGGAGAATACGGGTTACGGATCGTTTGACGATTTCCTGACGGCGCTTGCATCGCGCAAGCGAAAGACGATCCGCCGGGAACGCAAAGAGGCGATGAAGGCTGATATTGAAGTGTGCTGGCTCACCGGCAACGATCTGACCGAGTCTGTATGGGACGCCTTTTTTGCCTTCTACATGGAAACCGGTTCCCGGAAGTGGGGCCGCCCGTATCTCAATCGCGCATTCTTTTCGATTGTTGCCGAAAAAATGCGCGATCGTATTCTCCTCGTGATGGCGCGCCGCGCCGGACGGTGGATCGCCGGGGCGATCAATTTCATCGGCGCCGATACGCTCTATGGACGCAACTGGGGCGCTATCGAGCACCACCCATTTCTGCATTTCGAGCTCTGTTATTATCAGGCGATCGACTATGCGATCACTCACCGGTTGAAGCGGGTTGAGGCCGGGGCTCAGGGCGAGCACAAGCTCGCGCGAGGATATTTACCCCACACCACCTATTCCGCGCATTTTATCGCCAACCCAGCCTTGCGTCGGGCTATCGCTGAATACCTCGCGCGCGAACGCGCTTATGTACAGGCCGCGGCGGGGGAGCTTGCGGCAGCCGCTCCATTCCGCAAAGATTTGGTGGAGCAGGATTAGTGGGGAAGCCGATGCCAAGCTACGACCCGAACAATATTTTTGCGAAAATTCTGCGCGCCGAGCTGCCCAGTTACAAAGTGTACGAGGATGACAAGGCTCTCGCCTTTCTCGATATCATGCCCCGTTCACCAGGACACACGCTCGTCCTGCCAAAAGCGCCTGCGCGAAATATTCTAGATATCGGTGCGGACGATCTGGCACACGTGATGATAACAGCGCAGAAGGTCGCCAAGGCTGCAATCAAGGCATTTTCGGCCGACGGCATCACGATCCAACAATTCAATGAAGGAGCAGGCGGCCAGGTGGTTTTCCACCTGCACGTCCATGTCATACCGCGGAAGGTTGGTGTGGCCATGAAACCCCCCGCAAGCGAGAAGGAAAAACCCGAGGTTCTGGCTGAACACGCCAGGATCCTCGCCGCCGCGCTCGCGAACGGTTGAACTCAATCAGTGGGCGAAAAGAAATCCTCCGAGCAGCAAAGCGACTTCTCCTGCGAGGACTCCGGCAAACACGGATCGCCTGACTGCCAGAAATACAAGAAAACCAACTGCCGTCGCGATCACCCGTATCGGCAGCGGTATCGCGGCGAGCGCACCTGTCGAAAATAGTACCAGTTTGGCAATGACCCCCGCGAGGATCGCCGTCGCGACCGCCCGCGACCAGACGACAATCTCGGAATCTTCATTGAGGCCACGCGCTAACACCAAACCAAACGCACGCCAGATCTCATTCGGCAAAAAGCCGACCAACAGCATCAAAAAATAGGGCCAAAGCTCCGCAAACACTTCGTTCATGCCATCGCCTCGCGTATGCGGTGCACGAGATAGGCAAGCGTGCCGCCAATCATCCCCGTCCATAACAGATCCAGACCGACATCGAGGGCCGTCAGCACCGGCCCGATCACCAGCCCAAGGACCAGCGCCACTTTGTCTATCATCATGCGGGCGTTTCGCGCCGTCGACATCAAGAAGGACATCGGCGTTAGGAACAAAAGTCCACCCGCAAGCAGCGGTGGCAATCCGGCGGCCAGATAAAAACCAACGAACCCAAAAATAATCGCCGTGCTCATATAGCCGATCGCCAAGCCATTACAGAAAGGAATCCGCCATGTGTGGGCTATGCCCGGCAGCAGGCGCAGCGACTCCACCCACATGCTAACTGACGTAAAGTGCGTCGGGAGCAGCAGTTCACGCAAACGCGTGCCCGGCCCGCGCAATATCGGCATCAACGCAACGACCATAGGAAACAGCCGCACAGCGCTCAGAGTGACCGCAAGTGCGACTTCGAACAAAGCGGCGCCCGTTCCCAAAGTCGATATCAGGATCACTTGCGCCGGCGCGGCCCAGACCAAAGCAGTCGACATCGCAAGCCACCAGGACGTCAGGCCGAAATCATGTGTCAGGGCGCCGATGCCAATGTAGGTGCCGGCGAGCACCAACATGAACACGGACGTGACCGCCGTCTTTACGCCGGCAAAAAAAGCAGCCGAGGATGATGAAAAAGCGATGGGCGTGGGCATCGGGACGTCCACGTCTCTCATAGGGCGCGAACCTCCGCAACGGGCCTCCTCCGCATGCGGCACGTGCGAAAAAGGCCGGGCGTGGGAGCCCGGCCTTGCAGAAGAGCGCTGAGTGCGAGGTCTCAGACCTTGGCCAACGGCACTTTCGGCACCGAACCGCGTCTGGGTTTCGGACGCGGAGTACTACGGCGCTTCGCCTTAGGCTTCGGCACGGGCAATTTCTCCGGTTTGGGCGTCACTGGCCCATCCAGGAACTGGAAGCCGAGCTTGTCGCGACCCTGGTCGTCCTTGTCGACGACAACACGGACATGTCCGCCGCCCTTCAGGTGACCAAACAAGACCTCGTCGGCCAAAGGCTTCTTGATGTGCTCCTGGATGACGCGTGCCATCGGCCGGGCACCCATCAGTTCATCATAACCATTGGCGATCAGCCACCGCGAGGCCTCTTCCGAAAGCTCGATGGTGACATTGCGGTCCCCGAGCTGAGCCTCAAGCTGCAACACGAATTTCTCGACGACCTTGGCAATCACTTCCTGCGACAGGTGTGCAAAGGTGATCGTCGCGTCGAGCCGATTGCGGAACTCCGGTGCGAACATCTTGTTGATCGCTTCCTGATCGTCACCTTCCCGCTTGCTACGGGTGAACCCGTACGCCTGCCTGGCGAGGTCCGAAGCGCCCGCATTTGTAGTCATGATCAAAATGACGTTGCGGAAGTCGACCTGCTTCCCGTTGTGATCGGTAAGTTTGCCGTGGTCCATCACCTGCAGAAGCACATTGAACAAATCAGGGTGGGCCTTCTCGATTTCGTCCAGCAGCAATACGCAGTGCGGATGCTGATCGACGCCGTCGGTCAGCAGCCCACCCTGGTCGAACCCGACATAGCCGGGAGGCGCGCCGATCAAGCGCGAAACGGTATGCCGTTCCATATACTCGGACATATCGAAGCGAATGAGTTCGACACCAAGAGAGGCCGCGAGTTGCTTGGCCACCTCGGTCTTGCCGACGCCGGTGGGACCAGAAAAAAGATAACAACCAATGGGCTTCTCGGGCTCGCGCAGGCCCGCACGAGCAAGCTTGATCGACGCCGAAAGCGACTCGATTGCCTTGTCCTGTCCATAGACGACAGTCTTCAGCGTCTGTTCGAGGTGCTGAAGGACTTCGGCGTCGTTCTTGGACACAGTTTTCGGCGGGATCCGGGCCATTGTCGAGATCGTCGTCTCGATTTCCTTTATGCCGATCGTCTTTTTGCGACGGCTTTCCGGCAACAACATCTGCGCCGCGCCAGACTCATCGATGACATCGATCGCCTTGTCCGGCAACTTGCGGTCATGGATATATCGCGACGACAACTCCACCGCCGCTTTGATTGCCTCGTTGGTGTATTTCAGCTTGTGATAGTCCTCAAAATACGGCTTCAGCCCCTTCAGGATCTCGATGGCATCGGGCACCGAAGGCTCGTTGACGTCGATCTTCTGGAACCGGCGCACTAGCGCGCGATCCTTCTCGAAGTATTGCCGGTACTCCTTGTAGGTCGTCGAGCCGATACACCTGATGGTTCCTGATGCCAGCGCCGGCTTCAGAAGGTTGGATGCGTCCATTGCACCGCCCGAAGTTGCACCAGCGCCGATCACCGTATGGATTTCATCAATGAACATAATCGCGCCTGGATAGGCTTCGATTTCCTTGATGACTTGTTTAAGACGCTCCTCAAAATCTCCGCGATAACGCGTGCCGGCCAACAGCGTGCCCATATCGAGTGCAAAGACAGTCGCGCCCTTCAGCACGTCCGGCACTTCGCCGTGCACGATGCGACGCGCCAGGCCTTCCGCTATCGCAGTCTTGCCGACGCCGGCATCGCCGACGAACAGCGGATTGTTCTTCTGCCGTCGGCAGAGCACCTGAATTGTGCGATTGATTTCGGCATCCCGGCCGATCAGCGGATCGATCTTTCCGTCCTTCGCCTTCTTGTTGAGATTGATGCAATACGCATCAAGCGCATCGCCCTTCTTCTTCGGCTCATCGCCGCCCTTCGTGTCAGCCTCTTCTTCGACCCCGCGCACCGGCCGTGACTCTGAAAGGCCCGGACGTTTGGCAATGCCGTGGCTGATATAGTTCACCGCATCGTAGCGCGTCATGTCCTGCTCTTGCAGGAAATAGGCGGCGTGACTTTCGCGTTCTGCAAAAATAGCGACAAGCACGTTAGCACCTGTCACCTCCTCACGACCCGATGATTGCACGTGAATCACTGCGCGCTGAATGACGCGCTGAAATCCCGCCGTCGGCTTGGAATCTTCCGCGCCGTCGGTGATCAGATTCTCCAACTCCGATTCCAGATAGGCGGTGAGACTGCGTCGGAGCTTGTCCAGATCGACGTTGCATGCGCGCATCACGGCGGATGCGTCTTGATCGTCGATCAGCGCCAGCAGCAGATGCTCAAGCGTCGCGTATTCATGATGCCGCTCATTGGCAAGCGCCAGGGCACGATGGAGGGATTGTTCGAGGCTTCGCGAGAAAGTCGGCATCAGTGTCCCATTCCTGCTTGTATTGACCGTCTCTCCCCGCGACTCACTTTTTTTCCATCACGCATTGCAAAGGATGCTGATGTTTACGTGCAAAGTCCATGACCTGCGTGACCTTGGTTTCAGCCACCTCATAGGTATACACGCCGCATTCGCCGATCCCGTGGTGGTGTACATGCAACATAATTCTTGTGGCAGCCTCGTGGTCTTTGCCGAAGAAGCGTTCCAGCACATGCACAACGAATTCCATCGGCGTGTAGTCATCGTTCAAAATGAGAACCCGATACATATTTGGCCGCTTGGTCTGCGGCTTTGTCTTGGTGATGACCGCAGTCCCGGGCCCGCCCTGGTCGCTCCGGCGCTTGCGGTCATCGTCAGCCATCCCTGCCGGTTCACCGGCGATTAGGTCCCGTTCCGCAAAGTCATGTTCGGCAAAGGGGGGCGTCATGGTCGGGTATTGCATTCCGAGGTTGCACTTTGGCCGCGCCGTCAGGTGCGAACCATAATAAAGACCCCGGCGCAGCCATTCCAAGTCGGCAATTCGCTTAGGCCTGCCCCGTTCCGGGGCAAACTGGCCAAACTTGCGCGATTTACCGCATGCAAAAGCAGATAACTATTGCTTAAGCGATCGCAACCTGTTTGCAGGCAAATTGACGCGACTTTCCCCCAAATTCGGCCCGTTGTTCTCACGGTTTCTCAAGGGGGGTACCCCCATAAGGAGGAACTCTACTGGTAGGTCGTTTCCACAAACACTGGGTGAAGCCGCATGTTTGCCCGTTTCCTGTCGAACACCCGGGGCGGTGTCGCCCCCCTCATGGCCGTAGTCGCCGTTCCTATGCTCGCCGCCGTCGGCATGGCTGTCGACTATACGCGGGCCAATGCCGCCCGCACTGCGTTCCAAATCTCACTGGACGCCACCGCATTGATGCTTTCAAAGAATGCGGCAAATCAGGACAGCGTGGCGCTGCAAACGCACGCCACCGAGACGTTCAATTCGCTTTATAAGCAGCCGGACGTCAACAATATTTCCGTCACATCGACGTACAACTCGGATGCCGGGGCAAAACTAACCCTTCACGGCAGTGGCGTCTTCAACACCAATTTTCTCGGCGTGATAGGAATCAATCAGATCAATATCAGCGCCACATCTGTGGCAACCTGGGGCAACACCCGCCTTCGTGTTGCACTCGTTCTTGACAATACCGGTTCGATGTCGAGCGCGGGAAAAATGGGTGCGCTCAAGACTGCTTCGCACAATCTGCTCAACCAGCTCAAAGAATCGGCGTT
Source organism: Pseudolabrys sp. (assembly GCA_036557605.1). Taxonomy (GTDB): domain Bacteria; phylum Pseudomonadota; class Alphaproteobacteria; order Rhizobiales; family Xanthobacteraceae; genus Pseudolabrys. The sequence continues at coordinate 75,605 of DATBHE010000044.1, read as the reverse complement.
CAAGCCCGAAGACGTCTATGTTTCCATCGTTCCTTTCAGCAAAGACGTGAATTTCGGTGCGGACAACTACAGTCAAAGCTGGCTGGGTTGGGACTTGTGGGAAGCCGTTAATGGCACCTGTAGTGATACGCGCTATCAAAAGCAAAGCAGCTGCGTCTCTCACGGAAAAGTCTGGACGCCTGCGCCCCACAGTACATGGAATGGCTGTGTAACCGACCGCGACCAGAATTTCGACACCACTAACGATGCTCCGGTCGCCGGTGCCACACTTTATCCGACAGAGCAGTATGACTCTTGTTCAGCGCCGCTGATGGGTCTGAGCAATGATTGGACCGCTTTGAACGCAAAAATCGACGCCATGCAGCCGGTCGGCAATACCAACCAGGCGATCGGCTTGCAGGTCGGCTGGCAGACTCTCACGGCCGCCCCCTTCACAGTGCCGCCGGTCGATCCCGAATACAAATACCAGACCGTCATTATCCTCTTGACCGACGGACTTAATACTGAAGACCGCTGGTACACGTCGCAAACCTCGATTGACGCTCGGCAAAAAAAGACCTGCGATAATGTGAAAGCCGCCGGCATCACGTTGTACACCGTGCAAGTCAATACCGGCGGTGATCAAACGTCCTCGTTGCTGAAGAACTGCGCGAGCGATCCGGGAAAATTTTTCCTGCTGACGTCTGCAGGTCAGATCGTCACCACGTTCGGTCAAATTGGTACTTCGCTCTCCAAGCTCCGCCTGGCAATGTAAACAAACCGGGCGTAGCAGCGACACACGCTGCTACGCCGACTCTTTCTCTCGCTTTTGGCGCGATTCATCGATCGGACCAACGGCGCGTTAACGACGCCTCACAAGAATTGCGCGCATTTGTCTGAACGAGTAGCAGTGCCGTTTACCATCGAAGCCTTTGAAAATCCGGTCGCAATGTGCGTAACCGAGCCAAATTACTTACTGACGTCATCCGATTCGGCCATCGCCGATATACCTGCTCTTTAGCACCGTACTTTAATACGGCAGCCGGACCCAAACATTTTTGGTGCGTCGCCATGATGAACGCCTGGAAGAAGTTTTGTCGAACGTTGTCCGCCTTCCGCGTCGCGCGGGCCGGCAATGTCGCGATCACTTTCGCCTTTGCATCGCTGCCGATTATTGGCTTCGTCGGCGCTGCCGTTGACTACAGCCGAGCCAATTCGGTGAAGGCCGCGATGCAGACCGCGCTCGATGCCACCGCGTTGATGCTCTCCAAGGAGGCCGCTAGCGACACCGAAGACCAGCTCAACGAAAACGCGAAGAAAATGTTCGCGGCTCTCTTCACACGCGATGAGGCCAAGGACGTCGATGTGACGGTCAATTACGGGACCATTGGAGGGTCAAATATCAAGATCGAAGCGACGGCTTCTCTTGATGCACAATTTGTGAAAGTTCTCGGATTCGAAACCTTCCACCTGAAAGCTTCTTCTACCGCGAAGTGGGGCATCACCCGACTGCGCGTAGCGCTCGTGCTCGACAATACGGGATCAATGGACAGCGCGGGCAAGATGACCGCACTGAAGACAGCGACCAAGAATCTGATCGACCAGTTGCACGGTGCCGTGACGACGAGCGGCGACGTCTATGTCTCGATTATTCCGTTTGCAAAGGACGTCAACCTGGGCAAATCGAACTACAGCGCGGATTGGATCTATTGGGGCACTGCACCGGTAGACAATAATGTTAACAATCCCTCCGCTCCTATCCAGGATTCGGCGTCCCCCCCTTACGATGACACGTCCTGGAACGCGAACAGCGGCGTCTGTAGCGGCGGAAGCGGCGCCAGCAACCAGAAAAAACGCAGCGATTGCTTCGCCAAAATCGGTACCTGTAGCGTTTCGGGATACACGAACCAAGACGACTGCACCAGTTCGGGAATATGCAGCAATGGGGGCTATAGCTCCGAGAGTACCTGCACAAGCCACGGCACCTGTTCCAATCGCTCGTATACAAAGAAAAGCAGTTGCACCAGTCATGGCGCGACATGGACCGTTAACACCTGGACATCTTACAACGGCACCTGGACGACAACGGGCGTGTGGACGCCGAGGCCCCACAACGACACTTATTGGAATGGTTGCGTGATGGATCGCGGCAATCCGGATGGCCCAGATATGACCTACAATTTCGATGCAAATGCGGATCCCATCGATCCGGTAACGCCGAAGTGGTCATCTCTCTACGCCGCAGACTATTCGTCGAGTGCCTGCCCGAAGTCTGTAAAAGGTCTGAGTGATGAGTGGGACAACATGAAGACGCTGGTCGACAACATGACGCCGAATGGCAACACCAATCAGGCGATTGGCTTGCAGGTCGGCTGGATGTCGCTTGTCGGCGGCGGGCCGTTCACGGTCCCTGCTATGGATCCGGACTTTAAATATCAGCAGGTCATCATTCTGCTGACCGACGGCTTGAATACCGAAGATAGGTGGTACAACAGCGCGACCGATATCGACGCGCGCCAACAGATTACCTGCGATAATCTCAGGACTGCAAAAGTCGACGTCTACACCATTCAGGTCAACACCAGCGGCGATCCAACGTCGACTCTGCTTCAAAACTGCGCCAGCGATCCGGCGAAGTTCTATCTGCTGACCTCGGCTGACCAGATCACCGCCACGTTCAAAGCCATCGGCACCAACCTCACCAAGCTGCGGGTGGCGCAATAAATAGAGCGGGACCAGAGGGCAGCTTTCGCGACAAAACAAAAGCCCGGCTCAAAGAGCCGGGCTTTGCATTCCAACTGAAGTCTACGCGACGCTACCGACGCGAACTCAACGCAACTTACTTCGTCTTTGCGAACAGAGACTCGAACGGCTTATAGGTTTCCTTGGCCAGGTCGGCATAGAGTTCGCCGATCTTTGAAGCCTTCGCCACAAAACCCTCGTATGCGGTCTTGGCGTACTCGGTTTGAACCTCGATTGCCTTGTCGAACGATTTCACACCGAAAAGCTTCTCAAGAGCTGCCGTACCGTCTTCGAACGCCTTTTTCGAATAGTCCGCGACTTCAACTGCAATCGCCTGGGTTCCTTTAGAAAGCGCACCCATGGCCTTCAGTGTCACGTCGACGTTGTCTTTGCTGACCTGCTGGAGGTCCTCGAAATTCTTCACCATGTCATCCCTTCCCGGCCCGCGATGCGGCGCCACTGTGCCAAATTTCGAATCTGGCCTCGCCAGAACTTTGCCCAATATACTGCACTGCACAATAAAGTCAAGGCTAATTATTGCACTGCAAAAACAGCTTAAATGTCAGACGATTGACTTAGTAATTTGTAAACTACGTTCTCCTACGGTTGTAATTTGTGGCGCCGCAGTGAAGCTATAAATCGGCCATGATGGCTGTCTAGGGAGCGGCCATAAACGGGCTTTGGGGAGAATGGATGTCGGTTGGGGGATGCTTATTTCAGCGTAGCCTCTGCTGGTGCGCTCTCGGCTTAGCAACAATACTTGCAATTACGGCCGTAACGACCAGCGCCGAAGCCCGCCGCCATCACCGGAGCCGTACCGCCAGCTCCCAAACTTATCAGCCTGCCTATTCGTCGATTGTCGTGGATGCAAATTCGGGCGCTGTCATGCAGGCAACCAATGCCGATGAAGCGCGCCATCCGGCATCGCTCACCAAGATCATGACGCTGTATCTGCTCTTCGAGCGTCTGGAGCAAGGGAAGATCAAACTGACCACGGATCTCCCCGTGTCCGCACATGCCGCCGCCCAGGCGCCATCCAAACTCGGCCTCAAACCCGGCCAGTCCATCCGCGTAGAGACCGCGATCCGCGCGATCGTTACCAAATCGGCCAACGACGTAGCCGTCATCGTGGCAGAAGCGCTGGGTGGCGACGAAGCCGACTTTGCCAGACTGATGACGGCAAAGGCGCGGGCTCTCGGCATGGACCAAACAATTTACCGAAATGCGTCGGGATTGCCCGACGATCAACAGATTACGACCGCACGCGATCAGGCGATTCTGGGCCGTGCTATTCAGGATCGCTTTCCGAACTACTATCGGTACTTCGCAACCAGAACGTTCGAATATGGCGGACATGCGATCCGCAATCACAATCACCTTCTAGGTACGGTCGATGGCGTTGATGGAATCAAGACCGGGTATATCCGCGATTCCGGATTTAATATTGTTACATCGGTACGCCGCGCGAACCGTCACATAATTGCGGTCGTGTTCGGCGGCCGCAGCGCGGACGCCCGCGATGCTCGCGTACGAAGCCTCATCGATAACAATATCAACATAGCAGCCGTGAAACGAACCGCTCCGCCGGTTGTCGAGGGATGGGAAACCGCACAGGCCCGCAAGGACCATAAAAATAAAGACGATGACCGTACGGGTTCTGCGCCGGTCCGTGTTGCGTCTGCGGCCCCGGCTTCTTTGGATGCGCCGCTGCCTGGGTCGACAGATCCGATCAAGCCGAATGCCGTAAAAACCGTCACCGTGCACCCCGGAAGCATCCGGACTTCTGAAATGTTGCCCCCACCCACGGAAAGCGGACAATTGGTGACTGCTTCCTCCCAATTGGGACGTACCACGATTACTACCATTTCCACCGTGAAGAACGAGCCTGCTGCGATCGTTGCGTCGGGTACCGAAGCTGTTTCAGAGCCTGCGGCGGCAAAACCAGACGAGCCCATCGAACCTGTCGCCAAACTGGCGTCGGCCGCCCCTCAACCTAGTCCAGCGCCGGTTCCCGAGGCCATTACGAAGCCGCGTTCCGGTTGGATTATCCAGATCGGCGCGCTCCCCGACGAAAAAGATGCCTGGCATCGGCTGGAGGTCGCTCAGAACAAGCTGAGAGATATTCTCGGAAATGCCGATCCCTTCACGGAACGCATCGAGAAAGGCGATAAAATTTTGTTTCGTGCGCGGTTCGCGGGGCTGGAGAAAAATCAGGCCGAAACCGCCTGCAAGCATCTCAAGCGCAGCGAAATCCCATGCATGCTGCTGAAAAACTGAGCTTTCAAAAAAAATATAATAGGGACGTGCCGAACCAGGAGCCGCTGACGGTCGAGTTTGTGGAGTACCTCAGCGATGGCGGCGAAGAAGGACTTCCTTGGCTTCATTGATGCGGGCCGCGAGATACGTCGAGCCCCCCTGATCGGGATGCAGTTTCTTCATCAACGTGCGGTGCGCACGGTTGATGTCATTGGCGGTCGCACCGGGCTCCAGGCCAAGGATCTGATAGGCCTCCTGCTCAGACATTTTTCCGGTAGCCGTCGCGCGCCGCCCCGCTGCCGCGTCCGCTTGCGCGTGCTCACTCCAACCGGGATCCCGGCGGTCAAGATACGCTACAAGTAGAGCCCTGCTCTCGTCGTCAATTTCGGCCAGCATTGCGATCAGCGTCTTGAGGTCGAGCTGATCAAGTTCAATACCCTGGTGCCTTCCAGCAAGAATCCTGCCGCGCATCGAGCCGGTATCGTGATCGAGTTCCATTTCGAAGTAGGCGGAGCGCACCCTTGACGTCTGTCCGCCACTTTTCTGCGTGCGTGCACGGAAGCCCGCTGGCCCGAACGGTATCCATCCCAACAATCCCAACCCGAACGCACCAAGCGGAATGGCAATTCCAATCTCTCCTCGCAAGCCGAGAAACACCGCAAGTCCAAGCGAAAGCAAGCCGCCACCCAATTTCGTTACGCGCGCGGCAACTTTTGGATCAACCTTGGAAATGACACTGAGGGCCCATAGCACAAGGACCAAGATCAGAACGCCGAAGATAAGCGCGGGCATAGCTATTCGAGTTGAGCCAGTAATATCTGCGCGCCCGACGAGCGCTTTGCTGATAGTTCTCTGAGCGCGCGGACACCGCCGGCCGCGTAGGCCGCCACTGCGCGCAACAATTCGCCGAGTTGACGGGCAGAACCCAGATCGAAGCGGCAATATGCGCCGCGCGACAGGCGTGCGATCTCGCGATAGGCATTTTCCGCAATCGGGTCGCCGCCCTCCTGGAACATGAAGACCGGAATCCCGAGAATGCCTAATTCCCCGGCTGCCTGGCACAGGTCGTCGATCGGCTCTTCCATGGCATCGCCGACGAAAACGACCGCTTGAACTTTGCCGCGCGCGTGCTCCTGACGGGCATGGCTGAGGACCTTGCCGATCTGGGTTTGCCCACCTCGGCAATCGATCCGAGACATCAGCTGTGCAAGCTGCTTGCCGTCCGCGACCCAGCGGGAGGCACGGCACTCATTTAGGCCGCGAAAATAGACGAGCTGGATGTCCAGGCCCCCTATGCCCGCCGCTTCCTGAAACATCTCGGCTTGCAAGGTACAGGCCGTGTCCCAGGTCGGTTGCCGGCTCATAGTTGCATCAAGCGCGAAAACCAGGCGAGCTCGGCCACCTTGCGCACTTGAAGGCCCGAGCGCCCGCACACGCTCAAGAAACGCCTCGATCTCGGGCTTGGACGAAACGGTTGCAGGCGTCTGCTGGGGGTCCTTGGCCATGGCCCAACTCTACACTCAAAGAGCGCGCCGGCGCGACATCGCGAGTACGCCTCAAATGGCGCCTCTGGACCCAAATGCAAGTTCCCAGCCTAGCCGATGATATCGTGGACCTGCAGGGGCTGGTCCATGACGGAGAACCATTCCGCACGCGCAGCCGCACGGCGTTTACCATTCTCTGACAGGGGAAGTTGCAGAGCGTTGAGCACTGCAATGACCTCCTCCCGTGCCGTCACGTGGGAAAGATTTGGCCGGGTACCAAGGGTCTCTTCGTCGAGGTCATCGAGCGCAGTCAGACCGCGCGGGAAAAACTCGCGGTAGACTACCCGCTCGGCAAAACCTTCGACGCACCGGAAACCCATTCGTTTCGACAGCTCATTGATCCCATCCCCGACCAGCCGCTTGTTACGCGAGACCAGATTGGACAAACGATTTCGAACCACAATCCAGTCCGTCAGCCGGCCATCCACCAGGCGTCGTTGACGGCGCGCCTCGCGAACCATTTCGGCATAATGACTCTCACCGGTTACGGTGAAGTTCGTGGGGTCGAGCGTCGCCAGTACGTCAAAATCAAGGAAACTATCGTTGAGAGGCGTGACCAACGTATCCGCCATCGAATGAGCGAGTCGCATCAAGTAAGTATCCGCGCCGGGAGTATCGATCACCACGACATCATGATTGTGTTCGATCGCGCCGATCGCCGCGGAGAAATTTTCGAATTCTAGGGCCTCGTTGGCTTCAAGCGAATTGCCCTCTGCCCGAGTGATGCAATAGTGCGTGGGTAACTCGAGTGAAATTCTCGCGCGCTCAGCCCATGCACGACGATTGTCAATGTAGTGCGTAAAACTTTGCTGACGCGAATCAAGATCAATCGTTGCAACGCGCTGACCGGCTTTCAGCAGCGCGACGGCGATATGCAAGGCGGTTGTCGATTTTCCCGACCCGCCTTTCTCGTTTCCGAGAACGACTACATGAGCTGATTGAATAGATTCCTGAATTGATTGAATCAGCATGCCGCCCCTCTCCGGCTGCCAATTCTCAAAATATTCATGTAGCCTAGTCAAGTTATTCTGGATTTGATCCTCAACTAGTAAGTTGCAGTCAACGCGTTGGTCGTCGTACTGCGCTTTTTTCGACACACGTCACCAATACGCCCAAAAGTTATGGCAAGCGCTCCGAAAATCTCACGGACGGTTCCTTCCCTCCGCCGAACATTGGAACCGCATCGAAAAGCGGGTACGACCATTGCGCTGGTGCCGACAATGGGCGCGCTGCATCGCGGCCACATGGCCCTCGTACGCGAAGCAAAACGACGCGCCAAACGTGTCGTCGTCTCGATCTTCGTCAATCCGACACAATTTGCGCCGCACGAGGATTTTGGAAGCTACCCACGCAATTTCGCCACCGACGTCAAAGCGTTGCGTGAAGCCGGCGTTGACGTTGTGTGGGCGCCATCGGTCGAGGCGATGTACCCGGAAGGCTTTGCCACTCGTCTCGCGCCGGAAGGACCGGCCAAGGCCGGACTTGAGGACCAGTTTCGACCTCATTTTTTCGGCGGCGTCGCCACAGTGGTCGCCAAGCTATTTACGCAGGTGTCGCCCGATCTCGCGCTCTTCGGGCAAAAAGACTATCAGCAACTGCGCGTTATCACCCAAATGGCCAAGGACCTGGACTTGCCGCTCAAGGTCATCGGCGTCCCCACGGTCCGCGAACCAGATGGCCTGGCCCTCTCCTCGCGGAACGCTTACTTGTCCTCTGGGGAGCGGACGGTTGCTCCCATGCTCTACAAAGTCCTCAAAGGTTGCGCGTCACGCATCAAAAGCGGCGAGAAAATCGACCGTGTCCTCAATGTAGGGAGAATTGAGATCGATCTGGCCGGGTTTGGGCTCGATTATCTCGAGGCCCGCGATGCACATACGCTGGCGCCCATTGCCTCGATCAAAGAAGGGCCCGTCCGCCTGCTGGTTGCCGCGCGGCTTGGCAAAACGCGACTAATCGACAATACCGCGGTTTAAAGGAGCCCGAGTTCGCGCAGCTCTCGCCGCATCAGCTCCGGCATTCTGGCAGCGCCCGGTGCCGCGCGGGAAAGATCCCGCGGAGCATCCTTCGATTCGAGGTACCGCCAGCCCTGGAACGCGGCGCGGGGACGCGGCTCCACGAGGACAACTTTGCCGTCCAGCACCACACGGCATCGGCCAATGCCGTCCTTGTCGGTGAAGGGACGAATATCGAGAATTCGCTCCCGGCACGTGATTTGGCCCCGGATCACCCAATAGAGCGAGCCTCCTTCGGCAAGTTCCGCCGCACGTTTCGGTACCATGCGTGTCGTGTGGATATGCTCGGGTTTTTGTTTGTGTCGCTGCTTTTCTTTCAGTTTCCGGCTGATCCAGTCTTCGAGTTCGGCGACCGAATCGCAACCAACACATAGCTTGATAAGATGAAGTGGCATCTTCCGACCTGGCCGGCGCGAGACTTTATCGCACATGCATAGTGGGCAAAGTCCTCATCGGGAAGACTTTAGCGCGCGTTCTCCCCGTCCCTCACATATCCACATCCGTCGAAAATCCAAGATTTCTTAACTCCTTAAACACATTTAGTCGTAAGCAGCGCTGAAATTGTCTTGGCCATTGGGGATCCATGCCCTTGACTGCAATCGCGGCAACGTTTGAACGAATGCGCACCATCCGGAAGTCAGCCCGATTGAATCATTTCGTCAGGAAGTGACCGCGGCACTATCAGCATTATCTTCCCATCTTCCGCGATCTGGGCATTCTCGACGACCAGAATTTCCGCCACGACGCCGTCTGTCGGCGCTGCGATCGTATGCTCCATCTTCATCGCTTCGATGATGGCAACACGTTGACCGCGCGTAACCTTGGCCCCTCTCTGTACGAGCAGCGCCAGCACTTTTCCGTGCATAGGCGCTCGCACAAATCCGCTTTTATCCCAATCGCCTGCCTCGATAGCCGCCGAATCGCGCATGCTGACCTTGGTCTGACGGCCCTGACGCAACACGTAAATGGCGTCTGGACCAGAAACCGCCACGGCATCTCGCGCGGGCACCACGCCCTCGACCGACACTTCGGCCCCCATCGGGCCGTACTTGACCTCGGCGGGGACTGGGTGCCCGTCGACAACGATCGGCAATGTCAGGCGCCGGACGCCTGATATCTGAAAGGCATCGGTCGTATCCCAAGGTGACATCCACTCTCCACTGCGATCCTCAATCGGGCCTGCAGCCTGATGAAGCAATTGCCAGGCGCCGAATGCTGCGGCGGCAAGGTCGAGGTCCTGTGGGGCCGCACCGAGGTCAGTAGCGTTTGCATCTATAAAGCCCGTGTCGAAGTCGCCCTTACGCACTGGACCCGCACTGCAAAGAGCTGCGAGGAAGCTCACGTTCGTGCGTGGACCTACGACAATGGTCTGCTGCAATGCGGCCGTCAGCAAGTTGAAGGCCTCGGAACGGTTTTTCCCGCGTGCGATCAACTTCGCGAGCATAGGGTCGTAGAAGGGCGTTACGTCATCACCTTCCTTCACCCCCGTATCGATGCGCAGCCCATCCATTTCGGGAAATTGTAAGGCCAACAATCGGCCCGTCGACGGAAGGAAGCCACGTCGGGGGTCTTCCGCATAAAGGCGAGCTTCTACCGCATGGCCAGTTGAGGTCACTTGATCCTGCGTCAACGGCAATTCTTCGCCAGCCGCGACCCGAAATTGCCATTCCACCAAATCAAGTCCCGTCACCGCCTCGGTCACGGGATGTTCGACCTGAAGCCGTGTATTCATTTCCATGAACCAGAAACCGTCAGCCCTAAGTCCGTTGGCCGCATCGGCAATGAATTCAACCGTCCCGGCGCCGACATAGCCCGCTGTCTTTGCGGCCGTGATTGCCGCGGCTCCCATGCGCGCACGCATGTCCGGCGTCACTCCGGGCGCCGGACTTTCTTCGACGACTTTCTGATGGCGGCGTTGAAGGGAGCAATCGCGTTCACCAAGATGGATGGTGTTGCCGCGACTATCGGCAAAAATCTGCAACTCGATGTGGCGAGGTCTTGCCACATATTTCTCGATCAGGACGCGTCCATCGCCGAACGAAGCCTTGGCTTCACGCTGCGCGCCCTCCAACGCAGCCTCAAAATCGGCATGGCGGTCCACACGCCGCATGCCTTTGCCGCCACCCCCCGCGATCGGTTTGATGATGACGGGGTACCCGATTTCGTACGCTTTCTGCTTGAGAAATTTCGGCTCCTGCATTTCACCGTGATAGCCGGGTACAACAGGCACGCCTGCCTTTTCCATCAGCATCTTGGCCTGATGTTTTTGTCCCATCGTACGAATGGCTCGAGCCGAGGGACCGATAAAGGCTATGCCCGCCGCAATGCAGGCTTCGGCAAAGTCAGGATTTTCCGACAGAAAGCCGTAACCTGGATGGATCGATTCAGCGCGAGCCTGCTTGGCGGTTGCGATCAACTTGTCTATCGCGAGGTAGCTGTGACGCGCTGGCGCCGGGCCGATGAGATGGGCTTCGTCGCATTGCCCGACGTGGAGCGCGTCGGCGTCGACATCAGAATAGACGGCGATCGAGCGCAATCCCATCCGTCGCGCGGTCTGAGCGATACGGCAGGCGATCTCGCCGCGATTGGCAATCAACACGGATTTGAACATGAGGCCTATACCCGATGGCCTCGATACTACCGCGCCGCCGGAGATACCGCTTGAGCCTGCGGACGTTTTGGCGGAACCGGGGGGGAAGCCCCGGTTTTCTCTGTGCCCGCATGAGCGGGGTTCACCGCTTCCTTCGGGGCTTGCGGTTCGGAATTCATAATGCTGACGGGCGGGATTGATGCCGCAGACGGAAAGTCATAGCGGCTGTCGAGAGGATGGGACGGCGACAACGGCTCCGGAGCCGAAGCAACCGGTGTTTCGGTGCCGGGAGCCGACGCTTGCGGCGCCTTTTCGGGCGCGGCCTCGCCCTTGCCCCAAGCGGACGCGTAGCGGGCGACATAAGTGTCGAAAGCGCCCACTTTGAGATTGGCCTTTAGTGCCGCGACGTCCTTGAACAATGCAAAGGCAACACAGTTTTCTGCGGTGCAACCGTCTCGCAGCGCCAGAACATGCGCGGCAATTCCAAAACGGTCGAGTTCAATTGATCGTCGCGTCGTGGCAAATGCTGCCTGTAGATCAGCTCCTCCTCGCCTAGCAACTGCAGCCGCATCGGCCAGGAGCGATAGTCGTGCGGCGACATAGGTAACTGCTCGCGCCACGGTAGGCGGGTCGGCAAAAAGAGCTTTTTCGCACGCGTTTTCGACCTCCTCGCCGGCCAGCCCGTCAAGACACGAAAGTGCCGAACCCGGTGCGGCAGCGGTCAGGCTAAGTCGCATATGTCGCTCAAGCAACGCACGTTCCTCGGAAGCGCGTTCGCTACGCGCCCAACGCTCAAGGATGCCGACGACGGCCGCTCCCACAACCAAGGCCGCAAGAACAGGCAACACAACGCGCACCGCGCTTCCTTGGGCGGCACGTCGGAGCGCGATAACAGCCAGGACGAAGAACATCGCCGCCAGCGCGCCAGCTACGGGAGCCGGCACCACCAGCGGCGTCGAAAGCAGCCCATCTATGAGCGTGCTATTGCTTGTCGGCATTGGCCTTGCGGTTCGTCGCCTGTTTCAGAGGCTCTACTGAATTTTTGCCCCCGACACTTTTACCACATTGGCCCACTTTTCGATGTCTTTCCGCAGGAAAGCGTCAAACTCCTCGGGAGTTTTGATCAGCGGAATTGCACCTTGCTTGAGCCAAACCTCTCTCACTTCCGGCTTGTTGATTACCTTGTTGATGTGGCCGTTAAGGAAGGTAATAACGTCCTTCGGAGTTCCCTTCGGGGCCATAACGCCCAGCCAGATCGTCGCCTCGTAGCCAGGAACAGTTTCACCCACGGTCGGCAGATCGGGCGTGAGCTCCGAGCGCTTCGTGCCGGTGGTAGCGAGAGCTCGCACTTGCCCACCCTTGGCAAGCGCCGTCATCGTCGTCACGGCGTCGAACATCATCTGCACCGTGCCGGATACAACGCTATTGCGGGCATCGCCCGACGCCTTGTGCGGAACATGGACGATGTCGGTTTGGCTCATCGCCTTAAATAGCTCACCCGCCATATGGTATGGCGTGCCAGGACCAGAGGATGCGTAGTTAAGTTTGCCGGGGTCCTTCTTGGCGAGGTCGATGAATTCCTTCACGCTCTTGGCCGGAACGGACGGGTGCACGACCATTAACAAATCCGAGTAGTTGACGGTCGCTATGGGGACGAAATCCCGCATCAACTGAAATGGCTTGTTCGGAAGCAGCGATTCGTTGGTGGTGTGCGTATTGGACATCACCAGCAACGTGTAGCCGTCCGGCGCGGACTTTGCGACGGCATCGGTCCCAATAATCGAGCCCGCGCCTGGCCGATCTTCGACGACAAAAGACTGCTTCGTTTCTTCCGAAAGATACTGCGCGAGCACCCTTGCATAGACGTCAGCAGGGCCTCCCGCACCAAAAGGTACAATCAATTTGACGACGCGATTCGGGTAATTTTGTGCAGACACGGGCCATGCCAGCAATACCGGCAACACGAATGCAGCCAAACGAAAAAACGCGCGCATGAATTCCTCCCCTTATGCCTTTATGCCTTTTGAAGGCTCGTTGTGACGTCCTAATCTTACGTTTTATCGCTTCGTACAAGCCGTCCCCCTGTATCCGCAGGACAGGCCGGCCGCAACGCCGGGAATATTAGAGGGTGCCTTGCGATGGGCCTGCCGAATTCCAGGCAGAAGTTGTGCAATTAAGGAAGACCTGTACGAAGCTGCCTAGGCAAAATCGCGACACCGCCATCCTGTGGTCAGGCGCGATCGAGCTGACTTTCCTTGGCGACGCGTTCGAAAGCCTCACCGGAACTTTTGATCCGGTATTGATAGTCATCGCCCTCCGATGGCAACAGCTTCACCACAGTATAGCTGCCAGTAGCGGCCGCGCGCCCGAATGTCGGCGATGTATAGTAGACGGTCTCACCAACATGGTACTTGTGCGTGCGTACAGGAATCTCCTGCGTGGCAACCGGCTGGACCGGAGGACTCTGAGTACGGATCATCTTGGTCTCAGGGCCGGCTGGCCGCGCTGGCCGTGGTGGCCGCGTGGCCTTGCCGACCGGCAAGCGCGCCGACTTCGATGCCTTTTTTGCCGCAGAACGTACGCCTTTCGTACTCTTCTTGGCGGCTCGTCGGGCGGTCTTGGTGGACCGTCCGACCGTTTTCGTTGAATGTCTGCTCATAGTTTCAATATAGCAGCAAATTTTGTTTGCGGGCAAAGTTTTTTCGGCACGAATGATAATATTTTCAATAGCTTAGAGCCAGATTGGTGAACGTAGAGGGTTAACAGGTTGCGACCTAAAATTGGCGGGTTTGACGGCATAATCGACCTCTGACACCGGGGAACCGCCCTTTTCCCCCTGCGTTTTGGATTGCAACGAGGAGATTTTCCATGCGCGTACTCATTGGGATCGTTCTTGGCGCCGTTCTGACCGTGGGGGGCGCCTACCTCTACGATTTGCGCTCGGCGCAGGGCTCAGCCGCTATTCAGGCCGAGCGGCCAATGGTAAATTGGGATGTGGTCGGCACTAAATGGAACAGCCTAACCGAGCGCGCCAAGGCCGAGTGGAACCGAATTGCAAGCTGACAGCGTTGCAGACTAGTCGGCGAACAGGTTGCCGACCTCCTCCCGCATGCCTACCCGAAGTGCATTGACGATCGCGCGCCGAGTCATCCGGGTGCCGTCGTCCCCTTCAATCAAAAGCGGCGTTCTGCCTGTCTGCTCGACATGACGCGCCCATGACAGGGCTTCGTCGAGTGTGGCCAGTTCCTTGAAAAGCATTTGCGACTTTTCAAGCGGAGAGACATCAGCGGATCCCTTTGGTCCACTGTAAACGCGATAAGTCATAACAAACCTCGTCTCGGCCCAACCCGCCCGTCCAACATATTGCCCAACAAAGATAACGTGAAATAGACGCGAAGGTTTCGAGAGCAATTTTTAGTCAGGAGCAGTGTGCTATCGTCGGCGGCGACGGGGAACGATGACATGAAAGCGGCCTACTACGAACATAATGGCAGCGCGCGTGAGGTCCTTCAAGTTGGTGAGGTCGAAACACCAGCTCCCGCCCCCGGCGAAGTGCGTGTCAGACTCGCCGTTTCAGGTGTCAATCCGTCGGACGTCAAGTCGCGTCAGGGCACGACTCGAAAAATTGTTTACCCACGCGTTATTCCGCATAGCGACGGTGGCGGCGTCATCGATGATGTTGGAGAAGGCGTGTCGAATTCGCGGATCGGAGAGCGTGTGTGGATTTGGAACGGTCAATGGAAACGCCCATTTGGGACCGCCGCCGAATTCATCGCGCTGCCTTCGACGCAGGCTGTCCGCCTGCCGGAAAATATCAGTTTCGAAGCCGGCGCGTGCCTGGGAATCCCTGCAATGACAGCCGCACATGCAGTGGCCCTTGCTGGTGTCAGCAAAGACACAACCGTATTGGTCTCAGGCGGCGCGGGCGCGGTGAGCCAATACATCATCCAGTTCGCAAAGGCCAAAGGCGCGGTTTGCCTCACGACTATCTCCTCTTCGGAAAAAGCCAAGGCAGCGCACGAAGCCGGTGCCGACCACGTGATCGACTACAAGCGGGAAAACGTGGGCAGTCGAATTATGGAGATTACCGGAAAACGCGGCGTAGATGTCGTGATAGAGATGGATCTCACAGCCAACGCCAAGCTCATCCCGGCTGTCATGCGACCAAAGGGTAGCGTCATCGTATACGGGACGGGTCCCGAAGCAACGCTTCCGGCCGCCTTCTGTTTGGTCAACTCTCTTCGTCTGGAATTTTTTCTGGTTTATGAACTGGACGCAAAACAGCGCGAGCATGCGCTCGCCATGATCGACTGCGCGTTGAGGCAAGGTACTCTGCTGAACCGTATCGCGCAGCCGAGATACAGGCTCAAGGATATCATTGGCGCGCACGAGGCCGTTGAACACGGATGTCTCGGCAATGTCTTGGTGACGATGTGACCTGCTTGGTTCGCACCCCTCCGGCGGTTAGTTGGCTCCGTAGTCTAGCGCTGAGGCGGCGCGACCGCGGCGTCCGGAAAGCCAGCCGAATCGAGCGCCTGCCGCACCAGGCCTGAACTCTTGGCCACCTCCAGTAGTTCACTGGCAATCCGCAAAGCGATTGTCCGACCTTTCGGCACGGCGACGGCTATCCCCGTCTGCTGAAAATTTCCCGGAAGCACGCGCGCGCCTGGCAGTTTCGGCAAGAGGCCTGCAAAGGAGTCATGGGATAGCGCAAATGCATCTCCGTGTCCTTGCCGGGCCATCTCGGTCATCAGATCGACACTAGGCACCTCTTCGACGACCGCATTGGGCGCGGTCCGGCGAGCACTGCGAGCCGTTGTTGTATTCGAGATTGCGACGATCCGTCGCCCGGGCCGATTGACTTCTTCAATAGTCACTATCGGCGACCCGACGGGCACCAAATAGGTGCTTTCGATGAAGTAATATGCCGGACCAAAGTCCACCCGTTTCGCACGCTCTGCGTCCTTGGGCATGAAGGCAAGATCACAGTCGCCTGTGGCGACCGCTTCGGTCACCTGCCCGGAATTATCGAAAACCTGTAATGCCAGTGGCAACTTCAATGCCCCTGCGAAAACATGGATCAAGTCGACGGTGACGCCCTTTACATCTCCCCGGTCATTCCTGATTGCAAAAAAGGCCGACGCTGCCGGGGCCACAACAACACCAGCCCGCAACGTCCCCGTCGGAGCAAGTTGTTTGAGGTCATCGGGAGTGGTCATGCAGGTCCCATTTAGCATGGAGAACAGCCGGCAGCCATGGTGGGTCGATGTCGTATTCTGCGGCCTTCAACGACGGTTTTGATAAACCTGATTTGTGAACGCAGGCCGCGTCGGCCGCTGAACAACGATAAAACCGTTGCCCGTACCTTGATGGCACGCGTTGCACGCCTGTGTCAGCTTGTCGTAACCACGCACAAATGCCTTGTAGTCTTTGGCCTCTATCGCCTTTTCGACTTCGACAATTTCCTTCGTGATCACGGCATCGAGCATGTCTGCCAATGGCAGGCTTTTGAAGGTCGGCACAAGATCCTGGATGTCGCCCATGATTTCCTTGATCTCGCCAAGCTGGTAGTCCGCGAGTTGCCAATTGCGTGCCTTCGCTGCAAACCAAAGCTTGTTGTGCTCAATCAGAATGACATTCATGAATTGCTCGAGGCCGGGCACGTAGGCTTTAGGCACGACTGAGTTCGCGCTGCCTGCCGACTGATTTGTTGAGGACGGCTGTTGCGCGCTCGCCAACAACGGACCCGCAACTGCAAAAACAACAAGAGAGGCGAAAAGTGACTGACGCACGGTAAATTCTTTCAATGTAAGCGAACCGAAAAGAGCGCCGCCATCACTGCATCTTGTACGGACGAATTCAAGTCAGTCGATCCAACATTGGAATTTGTCTAATTAAAAAAATGCAGCAACGTGCGCGCTTGGCCAGCATTTACATTTTACATTCTACATTCTGAACACACCGAATTTGGTTTCGGGTATGGGTGCCGTTAAGGTGGCGGCAAGAGCAAGTGCCAATATCCGGCGTGTTTCTGACGGCGCAATAATGCCGTCATCCCACAATCGTGCCGTCGCAAAATATGGATTGCCCTCGTATTCGAATTGATCGCGTAACGGCTGCTTGAACTCTTCCTCCTCAACTTCCGACCATTTGCCTCCGGCCGCCTCGATATTCTCGCGCTTGACCATCGCCAAGACACTGGCTGCCTGTTCACCGCCCATCACGGATATTCGCGAGTTCGGCCAGCTAAATAAAAACCGCGGACTATAGGCCCGCCCGCACATGCCATAATTGCCCGCACCATAGGAGCCGCCGATGATGACGGTAATTTTCGGCACCTGCGCACAGGCGACTGCCGTCACCATCTTCGCGCCGTCCTTCGCAATCCCACCCGCTTCATAGTCGCGTCCGACCATGAAGCCCACAATGTTTTGCAAAAACAGCAGCGGGATGCGTCGCTGGCAACATAGTTCGATGAAATGTGCAGCCTTTAAAGCGCTTTCCGAAAACAGTATTCCATTGTTGCCCAGAATGCCGATGGGGATTCCGTGAATATGGGCAAATCCGGTCGCCAGTGTCGTGCCGTAGAGCGCCTTGAACTCGTCGAATTCGGACGCATCGACGATGCGACCGATAACTTCGCGCACGTCATATTGCTTTTTTAGGTCAACCGGCACGATCCCGTCCAGCTCGGCAGCGTCGAGAACGGGTTCGCGCGACTTTATGAGCGCGATGTCGGAATTTTTTTTCATGTTCAGGTTTGCCACGATGCGGCGCGCAATAGTGAGCGCATGATGATCGTCTTGAGCGTAGTGGTCCGCTACTCCGGACTTGCGGGCATGGACATCGGCGCCGCCGAGATCTTCTGCGCTCACCACTTCGCCGGTTGCCGCTTTTACGAGCGGCGGCCCGCCCAAGAATATGGTGCCCTGATTTCTGACAATAACGGTTTCATCCGACATCGCGGGAACATAAGCGCCGCCGGCGGTACATGAGCCCATCACAACGGCGATCTGCGGGATACCAAGCGACGACAAAATAGCCTGGTTGTAAAAAATCCGGCCGAAATGCTCGCGGTCAGGAAAAACCTCGGTCTGGTGCGGCAGGTTGGCGCCGCCGCTATCGACGAGGTAGATGCAAGGCAAACGATTCTCACGGGCGATTTCTTGCGCGCGCAAGTGCTTCTTCACGGTCATCGGAAAATAGGTTCCGCCCTTGATGGTCGAATCGTTGCACACGATCACGCATTCACGGCCCTCGATCCGGCCGACACCCGTAATAAGGCCGGCGCCGTGGATCGCGTCGTCATACATGTCATTGGCGGCAAGCGGCGAAAGCTCGAGGAAGGGCGAACCAGGGTCGATCAAGGTCGTAACCCGGTCTCGTGGAAGCAGCTTTCCGCGCGCCACGTGGCGTTCACGTGCGCGTTCGGATCCACCGAGAGCCGCCTGGGCGCGGCGGTCTTGCAGTTCACCGACAAGCACGCGCATGCGTTCCGCGTTTGTGCGAAATTCCGCGGCGCCTTTATCAATCGACGACGAAAGAATCGCCAAAGTGGTTTCTCCCTCAAGTGCAAGCAAGGTGCCTTGGCGGAACCGGGAACGCAATGCCGGCAGTTTGCATTACGAACCCGTAACTTTCGGAACTGGCAGCTCCCGCAAAACGTTTCATCGGAGGTCCCGACACGGTCGGGAATTTCGGAGGGGCATCCAGAGGGAGGCATGCCGTGAGGAAAGTGAAATTGTTATCAACGGTTGCGATGGCGTTGCTACTGAGCGCCGGCGGTGCGTCGGCACAGGGTATGAGTAAAGAGCCCCCGGAACGCGCGCCGGCATCCCAGCAGAAGGCGCCGGCCGAGAAGATCGCGCCCTCGATGAACCACCATAACTCGTCGCCGACGACCGGTCAGCCTACGCCGGACAGCAAGGTGACCAAGGGGCAGGAAACGACCGGCCAGTCGCCGAAATCGAGTGCGGACGACAAGGCCATGGACAAGGACAAGATGGATAGGGAGGGCAAATCCGGCACCTCGAGCGGCAAGTCGGACGCCCGCTCTAAGACGGAGCAAAACGGTAGCTCGTCGAAGTCCACTCCACAGCAGCAGAACCGTGCGACAACCGGTCAAGGTGCAGCGGCTGGCTCAAGCAAACTCTCGACCGAGCAGCGCACAAAGATCACGTCGATCATCAAGCAACATAAGGTCGAGCCGACAAAACTGAACGTATCGATCAGCGTCGGCACGCGCGTGCCGGAAAGCGTCTACCTCTACTCGCTGCCGGTACAAGTGGTTGAGGTCTATCCGGAATGGCGCGGCTTTGACTACATCCTTGTTGGCGATCAAATCGTGGTCATCAACCCACGCACTCACGAAATCGTCGCAATCCTCGAGGCTTAAAACCTAAGTTGCAGTTCTCAACAACGAGCAGGTTTGACAAAGCCCGGCGCATGCGTCGGGCTTTCGTTTGCAACTTCACTTCGGGGCCGACGGCGTAATAGGCTTCCACTCTTACCAAGAGGCCACCCATGGACGCCAAAACGGACGACTACAGGGATCTCAAACTCAAGCTCGAGGGTATAGTACCGCCCGGGCATGGTTTTTATCGCAACCTGCTTCTTGATACGCTCTATGCTTCACTGCCCCGCGATCCGCAGGTAAAAGTGCAGATTTACAATGCTGAAATCATGCCTGGTGGTTTTACTAACTGGCATTGTCACAACGGCGCGGCATTCTTTGTCGCGCTACAGGGTCTGTTCGAAGCCCATTTCCAGGAAGGAATACTGGTAAAGGCGAAAGCCGGCGAGTGCTATTCCGAGCCGATCGCAAAGTTTCACCGCGGGCACAATCCGCATCGGGAACTGCCTTACCTCTGTGTCGGCATATGCTTTACCGCGCCGGATCGCGACCACGTGACCAACTCGGCCAAGCGGCCATGGTGACCACGTGTCCCGACGGTCGGAAACCAGTGCCGGCATTCTCGCTTTCCGTCGAAAGCCGGCTATCGAATTACTGCTCGCGCATCCGGGAGGCCCGTACTGGCGCAACAAGGACGACGGTGCCTGGTCAATTCCGAAGGGCAACGTCGAATCCGGCGATTTGCTGACTTGCGCAAAGCGGGAATTCAATGAGGAAACCGGTCTTAGTGCCGCTGGACCTTTTATCGCGCTCAAACCATTGCGCCAAAAGAGCGGAAAAACAGTCCACGCTTTTGCAATGGAGGCCGACTTCGATCTCGGTACTTTTTCCAGCAACCTGTTCGAAATGGAGTGGCCGCCACGCTCGGGGAAAAGGCAAAACTTCCCCGAAATCGATCGCATAGCCTATTTCAGCGTCGCAAGAGCGCGGCGGAAGATCCTGCCCGGCCAGCGGGCCTTCATCGATGAACTCGTCCTTCACCTGAAAAGAAGCGGCACTGCTTGACCGGCGTCGAAAAGCGTCACGCTACGCTCTCACCTCCTGACGCTGGAAAGAGATGTAGCCGACCACAAACAGAAGAATCGTCGCAGCAATCAGCCCGACAATCTGCGGCCAAGCCACCATCACGCTATCCCAGAATGGCAGCGGCGAGCCCATAACCGCGCCCTGCAGCTGACTGAGATAAACCGGTCCAAGTGTGCGAGTTGTCGGGTGCAGCAGCGCCAGCACGCTTTCGCCGAACAAGGTTGCAGGCGACAGCCGGGCGAGCATCTGCCCGCCTGTTACGAGCGTCGCCTGATCGGCCGTTGCAAACAGAGCCTCCGCAACGGCTGACGACAATGCCGGCCAGATAACAGTAATAAACAGCCACAGGCCCAGGGTCACGAGTGCCGCGGTTGCGGCCGAGCGAAATATGATCGAGAACAGCATTGCGAGGGCAAGCCACACACCGGCATAGACGACTGTCACGAACAGAAAAAGAAATGCCCGCGCCATCTCCTCGCCGCCGGGGGGTACGCCAAGCATGATAAGTCCAAGACCGATCACGAGAAGCCACAGCGAAAGAAAGCTGACAGTCAAAGTCAGCAGACCTGCAAGAAACTTCCCGAACAGCAATGCATCCCGATAGATCGGCTGGGACAGGATGCGCGACAGCGTTCGCCGGCTGTGCTCTCCGTTAATCGCATCGAATCCCATGCCGATCGCCATCAACGGGACCAGAAAGCCGAGGAACGACACGAACGACGGCAACGGCTCGCGTGCGGTAGTGAAAAGACGAAGAAACAGAAAGGGATCTTCCGCAGTGACGTCACGCACCTGCTGAATGGCACCATAAACGGCCGCCAAAGCCGTGAGCACAACAAGCCACTCGAGGACGCGCATGCGGGCGCTGGCGAAATGGTCTGATAGTTCTTTCAACACCACTACGCCGAGACCTTGAAAGGCCGATCCTTCACGCCGCATGAGCGGTCTCCTGCACTTTTTGGAAATATTGCCTGTATATGGTCTCCAGGCTGGGTTCATCGAGCGAGAGTTTGCTGAGCCGCGCGCCGGCGGAAATCACTTCAGCAGCGGCCTCCGCACGCAGGTCGCGATCACAGGTAATCCGCCATTTTCCCGCCCGAAGCTGCTCTACGCTGCGCACGCCATGCAATGAAGAAAGCCGCCGGGCAACGTCCGCGCCGCCTTCGGTCTCAACCTCCACGGCAAAGCCGCCGCCGAGCACCTGGCGCCCGAGATCGGCCACCGTGCCGATGAGGGCGATACGGCCTTCATTAAACAAGGCTACGCGATCACACACGCTTTGCACGCGATCGAGCAGGTGCGAAGACAAGAGGATTGTCACCCCTTGCGCCTTCAAAGACTTAATAAGTTCGAGGAGTTCGACGCTTGCCTGCGGATCGAGCCCGTTTGTCGGTTCATCGAGAATCGCCGCCCGCGCGTCCTTCATCACGATTTCCGCAAGCCCGAGCCTTTGGCGCATACCCCGCGAAAAAGTGCCTACTTTTTTGTTTGCGACGTTGCCGAGACCTACGCGTTCCAGCGCAGCGGCAATCCTAGGCGACCGCACCTCCGGTTCGAGGCCCATCAGCCGGGCTGTATAGTGAAGATTGTCGGCAGCCGTCAGTTGGTCATAGAAGCCAACCGAATCCGGCAAATAGCCAACGCGTCGCTTGATCGCCAAGGGCTCACGCGCCGGATCGTGACCGAACACCCTCGCAGATCCCGCACTGATGTCGCTCAGCCCGAGCAGCATCAGGATCGTTGTTGTCTTGCCCGCGCCGTTCGGCCCGAGCATCCCGAAAATCTCGGCCTCGGCGACATCGAATGTCGCATTATCGACGGCCGTAGCGTTTCGATAACGTTTGGTGAGGCCTCTCGCCTCAATGACTTTCTCTTTCATCGCCGGCCATAGCGCGCAACCGCGCCGACCATAATCAGCAAGGCCGCCCCTATAATGCCAACGCCTGCCACTCCCCACATCGTCGATGTGGTTACCGTTACGCGGAAATTGGCAGTCCCTGTTTCTCCCCTGCTCGTGGCGGTCAAAGTCGTGACATAGTCGCCCGCGATCGCTTTGTCGGACGGACGGATGATCGCTTGCACTTCCTTGTGCTGATTCGGTGCGATACGGTCGATCGTCGTAGGCTCGAAGCTTATCTTCCATCCGCTCGGTGCCGTACCCGACAGTTGAATGTTGTCTGCGGGCGCGGTTCCGGTGTTGGTCACGGTCACCGGTATCGTGCTGTCCCTGCCCGCGGTGGCGCGCGCGCTCAAAAGCCCCTCCCGGCCTGCCAGCGCAAGTTTCGGCTGGCCCGTAATGTCGAGAGTCACTTCGGTGGTCGCGCTGGCGTCTTCCGCAGCCACACGGACTTTCACCGGATAGTGGCCGGCATCAATGGTGTCGGGCGCCGTGACCTTGAGCTTGACGTCTTTGCTCTTCCCGGCATCCACCGGAATTGCCGTAAGCTGCTGCGTCCCATAGGCCTCGGTGAAAGAAGTGTCGAAGTTGCGAGGCGCCTCAGCCGCCAGGCTGACCAAAAGCTTTTTGCCGCTGTCGTTCTTGATCGCGAGCGTATACTCGAAGTTTGAGTGAGATGAGCCTCGCAGTTCGGGTAACTGCGGCGTCAGCGTCAGCTTTGCTGGCAACTCTTTTGCGAGCGTTACCGCGACCGGCAGACTCACCCGCGAGGCAGTTCCCTCGGCTGTGACAGTCAGCGTGTGCGTGCCGATGCCGGCGTCTTTGGGAATCTCCAACCGCAGGTCTAGCGGAACGCTCTCATCGGCCGCGGGCATAGCCGCGGCAATCGGCTGACCGCCACCTAGGAGCGTGGCCGTCCACCCGGACGGTACCCCCGATACAGACAGGGACAGACGCTCCGGCGCGAGGTTGTAATTTCGGAGCTTAAGATTGATCGTGGATGTCGTGCCGGGCTGTGCAGTAACCGCCGGATAGTCGGTCAGCAGAAATAAGCCTTTGATATCCTTAGGAGGATCAGCACTCGCTGGCGTAGCGAAGATCAGCAATAAAGCGAATAGCGCGAGCAGACGGTAGCGCATGGCGAGCAACTCCGTGCGGGCCAATAACCCGCATGAACGTCACCCCCGCGGCGGAAGACACGACTCGCTGTCGTGAAAGGAATATCGCGTATCCTGCGCGCGATTTTGACAAAATTGGGACTGAGTGCAGAACAGAGGCACGACGGGCTCAAGCAACAGGAACACCGCGCACTAAAGGCCATTCCGGCTCGTCCCCTTTCAGTATCCAGGGTTCCTTGAGCGCGGCGGTTCTCCATTCCGCCCAGGCCGGCAAAGCCATAACGGCTTCCATATAGCTGGCTGTCCCGCCGCTGACCTTCAGACCGTATGAATGCAATCGCGAGACGATCGGCGCATACATCGCGTCTGCTGCTCCAAATCCCCCGAACAGGAAGGGTCCCCCGTGGCTAAAACGTGCCCGGCAATCCGCCCACAAGGATTCGATGCGTCGCACATTGGCCAGCACGTCCTCGGATTGCAGCCGCGCCCTCACGGGCAGCCAGAAATTCATCGGGCAGCTTTTACGCAGCGCCTGAAATCCGGCATGCATTTCGGTCGCGACAACGCGGGCGTGAGCGCGCGCGCGAGTATCCTCCGGCCACAGTTTCGCTTTGGGAAATTTCTCGGCCAGATATTCGAGAATGGCCAGCGATTCCCAAATTGGCTGATCACCATCGACCAGCACAGGCACCTTACCGAGCGGAGAATACTGCAGAACCTGCTCGCGGCTGCCCGGTTCGTAGAGCGGGACGACCTTTTCCTCGAAAGCGATCCCAGCCACTTTCATGGCTATCCATGGCCGAAATGACCAGGACGAATAGTTTTTGTTACCAATGATCAATGTCAGCGCCATGACGCGGGGTCCCCAGCGTAAAAATTGTGGGAAGCTTGAAGTTGCAACAAACGATATTTTCTGATGGCCTCGAACAGATCCGTGAATGACCACTATTTCTTCGCCTCGACCATTTCCACCGGTCCGCCGGCCTTTTTCCACGCGCTAAAGCCACCCTGGATGTGGGCGACAGGTTTAAGCCCCATGCGTTGCGCAGTCTGTGCCGCAAGCGCAGAGCGCAAACCGCCAGCGCAGAAGAACACGAACTTCTTGTCGTCCGCGAATATTTCTTTGTGATAGGGACTTTGCGGATCGATCCAGAACTCCAGCATCCCGCGCGGGCAATGAAAGGCGCCCGGCACCTTGCCCTCGCGCTGCAGCTCGCGGATGTCGCGAATGTCTACGAGCACGGCATCGTCCCGCCTTAGAAGCTTGATAGCGTCTTCGACAGGTAGTGTTTCGATTTCCCGTTCGGCCGCCTCGCACAAGGTCTTGTACCCAATCGTGATGTTTTGCGGCATTGCCGGTCTCCCAAAGCAATCAATGCTGACAAAGCGCCTGTGCGCAGGCAAGCGATCCGATTAAAGTCTGCTCGCGCGGGCGCTCACGTAAAATAAGACACGACAACCCGTTTGACAGGCCTATCCCCTAACCGGGCCGTCATCTGCATGACGCAGTACGACGGCCCGGCGTCAGGCCGCATGCGGCTTCTGAGGTGCATCTTTGGAACAAGTCGCCGGCGAATCGTCGTCCGGTCAGGCCATCCCCATCAAAATGGCAATAGAGGCGACGATGATCATTGCCAAAGAGGCCGCGCCAACCATTACCAGTTGATCACGCCAAGTTTGGCGATATGTGCCATCATTTTCATATCGGATTGCCGCTTCGGATGGCAGCATTGACCGGAAATCGCGGATCATGGGCGCTCCCTGAAAAGGCATCGCTTCGATGGTGCGCGAGCACGCCAACGCGAACTCGGGCGCACGAATCGCCCTGACTGAGGAGTTTACGGTATCTCTCTCTATTCTTGATCAAGGAAGGTCTCGTTCTCCCACAGATAAAGAGGCGGCGGATTCAATCTCCGGCCCGGCCCCTTGTTGCGGTCACCTTTTCAGAAGATCGCGAATTTCCGTCAGCAGTTTGACTTCTGGTGTCGGCTCCGGCGTTTCCGCGGGGGCCTCCTTGGTTTTGAGTCTGTTTATGCCCTTGATCGCAATGAACAGAACCCAGGCAATAATCATGAAATTCAGCGCGACCGTCAGGAACGCTCCCCATCCAAGGACGGCACCTTCTTTCTTTGCGTCCGCGTAAGAAAGACCGGAATGGACCTTGGACGAGAGCGGCAAATAATAGTTCGAGAAATCCAGTCCGCCCGTAATTGCACCGATAATTGGCATGATCACGTCGCCTACCAGTGACGTTACGATCGCTCCAAACGCGGCGCCAATGATGACGCCGATGGCGAGATCAACAACGTTTCCACGTAATGCAAATTTTTTGAATTCTTCCAACATGTCGTCGGCTTTTTCCGCCTAAATAGACGTCGCTTGGGCGCGACCCACCATGTCTTCCACCAGTGCAGATTGGTCCGAACTATCCGGCCGCCTAGAGCTTGTCCAGTGCAGCGTAAACTTTGGCGCGGCTGTTGCCGACCCGCTTGATCACTTTGCGAACGGTATCCGCGCTGACACCATATTTTCTGGCAACATAGTAGACTTCCGAAGCTTGACTCCCTGAAACCCGCGCGCGGTCACTTTTTCCACGTTTCGTTTTACTGTCGGCCATTGCGATTCCTCCGTGTCTATTGCGGCTCCGCACAATCCGAGCTCGGCGTTGCAAATTAAATCGCATAAAGCCCGGCGGGCCAAGGGGCGACCTCAACACGCAAGCGTCATACGAGCGAATATTTTTGCGTCAATGATTAGCGCTGCCTCATCGGCCGGCGGCCTGCGGCGGCAATTTGGTTTTTGGCAATATCATCACCCCAAACATGCACTCCGTTTTCCTGCCAACCCCGTTTCTGCGTGGCGGTAAAATAATAGGGCACCCTGCCCCTTGTGGGGCTTTGGGCCAATATGATTTGTCGCGCAAATAGGATGACCTTACGCAAAACTCCAAAGAAGCATCGCAATGCAAAGTAGCAACGCAACAATAGCTCGCTGAGGAAACCTTATCATGAGCATTTTTGGAAGCATCATGGGCGCGATCTTCGGTCATGGCTCGGCGCAAGCAAGTACTGCGCCGACGGCGCCTACACCGGCAGCAGCACCTGCACAGACCGTCGACGTTGCCGCAATCGTTGACAAAGCGGCGGCGGCAAAAGGCGAGAAACTTGAATGGCGGACGTCAATCGTCGACCTCATGAAGGCGCTCGATCTTGACAGCAGCCTGGCGGCTCGCAAGCAGCTCGCGAACGAATTGAAATACACCGGCAACATGAACGACTCCGCCACCATGAACGTGTGGTTGCATAAACAAATCATGCAGAAGCTTGCTGCCAACGGCGGGAAATTACCGGCCGACGTCAAGACGTGAGAGTGAGCCGAACGAGATCCGAGATGACCGGTCCGTTTAGACGTTCATGAATTCATGGCTCGGATGGTAGCCGGCGCCATCGGAATGACCCTGCCTCAACCGGCATCAGCTGATTGAGGCTTTTTGTACGCCGTCTAATTTGCGGCTATATCAACCAAACGCAGCTGTACGCGCTCCTCCCCCCGCCAACGGTCTATTGCAACATGACCGGCGGCGTGTACGGCACGGCCTCGATTTTCGAGCAGCGCTTTGCCGAGCGGTTGACCTGACGCGCGGAAAGCGATCGCATTCACTAACTTTCCGTCATTTGAACGAAGCCGTACGCGGACGTGGCTGTCGCCAATCGGATCGGCGAAAGCAATGGTATGCGCGGGCAGTGCGAGAAGCGGTTCAGGATTGCCGGCGCCGTAAGGCCCTGCTCGCGACAACAAGTCAGCAAGCGAATAATTGAGGCCCGCGGCGGAAATGGCGCCGTCGATCGGCAGTGCGCTGTCGGAACGAGCAGCCTCGACCGATATAGCGAGATTATCTTCGAGGTATGCGCGGAAAGCCCCAAGCGCGCTCTTCTTAAGCGTGACACCGGCAGCCATAGCATGGCCGCCACCTTTAATGAGCACGCCCTCCTGAACTGCAGCACGGACCGCGCGGCCAAGATCAACTCCGGGAATTGAACGCCCCGAACCAGTGCCCACGCCTCCCGGGCCAAACCCAATAGCAAAGGCTGGGCGGCCATAGCGCTCCTTCAACCGGGCGGCCACCAATCCGAGGACCCCTGGATGCCATCCCTCAGCCGCGGTGACTACAGCCGTGTCCTTTTCTTCGCGGCCCATCGCAGCAAGTGCCTCGGCCTCAGCCTGCGCAACCGTGGCCTGCTCGATTTGCTGACGCTCGCGATTGAGTCGATCAAGTTCGGCCGCGATACGCGTGGCCTCCGTAAAATCTTCTTCCAGCAAGAGTCTCACCCCTAAATCGGCACGGCCGATCCGCCCGCCGGCATTGATGCGCGGGCCAAGCAGGAATCCGAGATGCCAGGGCTCGGGAGGACCGGCCAAGCGCGCTGCATCCATGAGGGCGGTCGCCCCGGGATGCTCGCGCCGCCGCAGTGCAATAAGTCCCTTAGCCACAAAAGCGCGGTTCAGGCCACGAAGCGGAACGACGTCTGCAACAGTTCCCAGCGCCACGAGATGAAGCAGTGAAAGCAAATCAGGCTCAGTTTTGCCATCGTTCCAGAAGTTGCGCCGGCGAAGTTCACGCGTGACAGCCACGAGCGTGACAAAAACCAGGCCCACCGCCGCGAGGTGACCGAGGCCGGAGAGATCGTCGGCCCGGTTTGGGTCGACGATTGCAACTGCCTCGGGGAGCGTTTCATCGGCCTGATGATGATCGATAACCACGGCATCGAGCCCTCGCTTTCTAGCTTCTGCGAGCGGCTCGAGACTTGTCACACCGCAATCGACCGTGATCAGCAGCTTCACACCGCGGTCGGCGAAGGAACCGACTGCATCTACATTCGGTCCATAACCTTCGAAGATGCGGTCCGGAATGTGAACGATCGGATCAAGGCCGCAATGTCGCAGATAGCGGCACAACAATGCCGCCGCCGTCGCACCGTCGACGTCATAGTCCCCAAAAATTGCAACGCTTTCCACGCGCACTATGGCGTCGGCGATGCGGGTAGACGCAGCTTCCATGTCGGTCAGAGTGTGGGGTTCGGGCAGCAGGCGCTTGATCGTCGGATCCAGAAAGCTTTCTACATTCTCAACAGCGACGTTTCGCCCCGCCAAGACGCGGGCGAGCAACTCGTCGAGACCATGGCGCTGGGCAATAGCAAGTGCGCGTGCCGCGCCACCGGCATCAAGGCGATCCCGCCAGGCGCGGCCGGTCAGCGAACGTTCGACGCCAAGGAAATAGCGGTCAGATTCACTCAGTTTTGCAGCGGGCAAGGCCATGGCCGTCTTTGCTGTTCTTACGGGGCAGCATCGGCTGCCGGGAATCGGCTATCGGAAGGCGCATATAGTGACGAAGGCCGCAAAGGCAGACCAGTCCACCCCCGGCGGCTAATGTGCATGAATGCAAAGCAGGCTTGTATGGCTTCGCATATATTGGCCGCCATAAGCCGCAATCAAAGTCAGTCTAGATGAAATTTATCGAATTGCCTGTGCTCGGCCAGGACGCGCCGAACCGTGCCCGTCACTGAGCGCATGACGACGGTCTCAGTCTCGATCACGTCTTTGCCGAACTTCACGCCACTGAGCATCACACCCGAAGTCACCCCCGTGGCGGCGAAAAGACAGTCGCCCCTCACCATATCCTCGATCTGATATTTCTTTTTTGGATCCTTGATGCCCATCTTTAAGGTGCGCTCGCGCAGTTCCTCGGTGTCGATGATCAACCGCGTCTGCATCTGGCCACCGATACAACGCAAAGCCGAAGCCGCGAGCACGCCTTCGGGCGCACCGCCGATGCCCAGATAGATATCGATGCCGGTTTTTGGATCCGCGCAGTGGATCACGCCGGCGACATCGCCGTCGCTGATCAGGCTGACCGCGGCACCGGTCTTTCGCACCGCTGCAATGATATCCGCATGACGCGGACGGTCGAGCACGATCGCCGTAATTTCCGACGGCTTCACATCCTTGGCTTTTGCAAGCGCAAGAATGTTTTCTGCCGGCGGCGCGTCGAGGTCGATCGTGCCCTTGGGATAGCCAGGGCCGATCGCGATCTTGTCCATGTAACAGTCGGGCGCATGCAGCAAGGTTCCGGCGTCCGCCATCGCCAAGGTCGCGATGGCACCGGGCATATTTTTCGCACACAGCGTCGTACCCTCAAGCGGATCGACCGCGATGTCGACTTTGGGCCCGGCTTTTGTCCCAACCTTTTCTCCGATGAACAGCATCGGAGCTTCGTCCATTTCGCCCTCTCCGATAACAACGGTACCGTCGATGGGTAGCTTGTTGAGCTCGCGTCGCATGGCATCGACCGCCGCCTGATCAGAGGCTTTATCTTTGCCGTGTCCGCGCAAGCGCGCCGAAGAGACGGCCGCCCGCTCCGTCACGCGCACGATTTCGAGACTAAGGATACGTTCCAGCAGAAATTCCGGCTGGACGGTAATGCTCGGCATCTGACGTTCCCCTCACAAACGCTAGGGCGGCTTAGTTCTTTTCAATCCGAATGACTTGCGGGCGACCCGAGATCACCCTATCGCGGCCCACCGCCGCAAGAGCCTTCCGTACCGCATCCTCACTTGTTGCATATGTAATGAGGATAACGGGGACGGAACCCGGCTTGGTGTCGCGCCCAAGGTGCGCGGGATCGTGGCGTTGCACAATTGATTCCAATGAAATGTCCTGTTCTGCAAGCCGAGTAGCGATGGTAGCGGCGGTTCCTGGCTTATCGCGGGCAACAAGTCGAATGTAATAGCCTCCTTCATGCCGCTGCATCGGAGCCTTCCTCACCGTGGTAAGGTGGCCGGTCGGGCGTCCGAAAGGTGCGGTACGTACCCCCCGTGCGATGTCGCCAATGTCGGACAGGACTGCCGACGCCGTTGCCGCCCCGCCTGCTCCAGGACCAACCAGGGTCAGCGGATTGATGCCAGCAGCGTCGATTGTTACAGCGTTGGTCACGCCCATAACCTGAGCGATAGCGGAATCCTTGCGCACCATTGTGGGATGCACCCGTTGTTCGATGCCCTTCGGAGTCCTTACAGCGACGCCCAGTAGTTTCACCCGGTAGCCGAGCTCATCCGCTGCCGAAAGGTCTGCCGGAGTTATCGAGGAAATGCCTTCCACATAAATCGCGCTTTGATCGACTTTGGTGCCGAACGCAAGGCCGGCAAGAATGGCGAGTTTCTGCGCGGTATCGTGACCCTCGATATCGAAACTCGGATCCGCCTCGGCATAACCAAGGCGTTGTGCATCTTTGAGGCATTCTGCGAAGGACGTCTTGTCCTGTTCCATTCGTGTAAGGATGTAATTGCACGTGCCGTTCAGAATGCCATAGATGCGCTCAAACGAATTGCCCGCCATTCCCTCGCGCAGGGTTTTGACAATTGGAATGGCTCCGCCGACAGCCGCTTCGAAGTTCAGCGCGATGTGATTTCGTTCGGCAATCCCGGCAAGTTTGACGCCGTGTCGAGCCAGCAGCGCCTTGTTGGCTGTCACGACCGATTTTCCGGATGTCAAAGCCGCTTCAACCGCGCTTTTGGCAGGTTCGCCAGCGCCGCCTATCAGCTCGACGAAAACATCGACGTCAGGATCGCGAGCGAGCAAAGCGGGTTCGGTGAACCATTTCATTTTCCTTAGATCGACGCCGCGGTCCTTGTTGCGTGAGCGCGCACAGACGGCAATAACGTCAATGGGACGTCCGCAGCGCGCCGCCAGCGCGTCTCGCTGGCGCGAGATTTGAGCGAGCAACGCGGCGCCGACCGTGCCCAACCCGGCGACGCCCACTTTCAGGGGTGGTGCCATGAACTTGCGCGCCCGTTGTTAGCGCCGCGTTGCGAGCGGGACTACGTTGTGTAGTTGTTCGGGCGCATGATCGAGAAAGCGACGAACGTTGCGCGCGGCCTGCCGGATACGCTGCTCGTTTTCGACAAGGGCAATGCGGACATAGCCCTCACCATATTCTCCGAAGCCGATGCCAGGCGATACCGCAATGTCGGCCTTCTCGACGAGCAGTTTGGAAAATTCCACGCTTCCCAGCGTCTTGAAAGGCTCAGGTATCGGCGCCCACGCGAACATCGATGCGCGCGGGGCCGGAACGTGCCAGCCGGCGCGCCCGAAACTTTCCACCAGGACGTCGCGGCGACGCCTGTAAGTCGCTCGCATCTCCTTGATGCAATCCTCCGGACCGTTGAGGGCGGCAGTCGCCGCAACCTGGACCGGCGTAAAGGCACCATAATCGAGATAGGATTTCACCCGACCCAATGCGGCGATGACACGCTCGTTGCCGACCGCAAAACCAATACGCCAGCCCGGCATCGAGAATGTCTTCGACATTGAGGTGAATTCGACCGCAACGTCATTGGCTCCCGGCACCTGCAATAAGGACGGCGGCGGGTTGTCATCGAAATAGACTTCCGCGTATGCGAGATCCGACAGCACCAGGATGCCATGCTTCTTCGCAAAGGCGACGAGGTCTTTGTAGAAATCGAGTGTGGCCACATATGCGGTCGGATTTGCCGGATAGCAGACCACGACAGCGGTCGGCTTGGGGATTGAATGCTCGACCGCGCGTTCAAGAGTGTGAAAGAAGTTCGGTGTCGGCTCCGAGGGTACCGAGCGAATTGCTCCACCCGCCATCAGGAAACCAAATGCATGAATGGGGTAGCTTGGATTCGGTACCAGGATCACGTCGCCGGGCGCCGTGATTGCCTGCGCCACGTTGGCAAAGCCTTCCTTTGAGCCGAGCGTGGTGACGATCTGAGTATCAGGATTGAGTTTCACGCCAAAGCGGCGGCCGTAATAGGCAGCCTGCGCACGACGCAATCCGGCGATACCCCGCGAAGCTGAGTAGCGGTCAGTGCGCGGTTTGCCGAGCGTGTCTTTGAGCTTTTCAATGACGTGCGCAGGCGCCGGCAAATCGGGATTGCCCATGCCGAGATCGATGATGTCCGCGCCGGCATTGCGGGCCTTCGCCTTGGCCTTGTTTACCTCCTCAAAAACGTAAGGTGGCAAGCGGCGAATGCGGTAGAAATCGTCCATCGTCTAAAACCTCAAAGGACAGCTGCCTCACCAGCCATCGCAAATCCCCGGCAGGCTTTTATCACGGGTTCGCCTTGACGCCATCGGCTTGGCCATTTTGCGCGTCTTTCGGCTGCTTTTTCGTTGCTGGAGGACCCTTTTTGCTAGCCGTCGGACGGCCTTCCTGACGATCACGGACCTTGATCAGCTCTTTTTCAAGCCTGACCTGCTCGTCCTCGGTCATGGGGGATGACGCACGATTGGGCGGCATATCGTGCACGGCAGGATATTCGTAAGGAGTTTCCGGACGCGCCGGGCTGCCGGCGGGCAATCCCAGGTCATTCGGCAAACGGTCGATGATCGGCCCCGGAGCGCATCCAGTCAGCGCCGCGGCGAGGCCTAATGCTGCCCATAGAGAAAACTTGCCTGACACCCACATTGCTCCGCCGACGCGCCGCACGAGCGGGAGAAATCGATGTAGACTCAATAAATTATATCACCGTGTCGTTAACGGCCTAATATGGCCGCAGCAAGGTGGGTGACCACTCGCTGACTGGTCGCCTCTAGGCTCGCGAAACCATGCGTATGGACACGTCTTGCGATGGAACACGCCGCGGGCCAATTGTCTTGGCAGAGGGGAGCGGAAAGGATGGATAAGTCCACCACAGAGCCTGCCAAAGCCGGCGACATCGATATTGAGGTGCTCTCGCGCAATCTTGCGCGTCTGATCGAGGAAGGCGGCAAGGCGCTCGCGGCCTACCTGAAGCCGCGTGAGGAAGGCAAAGTACGAAGCGACCTTACCGAAGACCTCACCGACGCCATTAAGACGGTCGGGCGCGTGGCCGAATACTGGCTGTCCGATCCTCAGCGTACTGTCGAACTACAAGCCAGCCTCGGCCGGGCTTACCTTAATCTCTGGCACGGCGCGGTGAAGCGTATGGCCGGCCAACAGGCCCAACCGGCGATCTCGGCCGATCCGAGAGACAAACGCTTTTCCGACCCCGAGTGGTCGCAGAACCAGTTTTTCGATTTTTTGAAACAGGCCTATCTGCTCACGACGCAATGGGCCGACAAGCTCGTGAAAGACGCGGCCGGCATCGACGAGCACACGCGAAAGAAGGCGGAATTTTACGTCAAGCAAATTGCCAACGCGATTTCGCCGTCGAACTTCGTTCTGACCAATCCGGAATTGCTGCGCGAGACGCTCTCTTCAAACGCTGAAAATCTCGTGCGCGGCATGCACATGCTGTCCGAAGACATCAAGGCGGGTCAGGGGGTTCTCAAAATCCGCCAGTCCGATCCTTCAATGTTCGATGTCGGCAAAAATCTCGCGACGACGCCCGGCAAGGTGGTGTTTCAGAACGAATTGATGCAGCTCCTCCAATATGAGGCGACTACCAAAAAGGTCCTGAAGCTGCCGCTGCTGATTGTGCCGCCATGGATCAACAAGTTTTACGTTCTCGATCTCACTCCTGAAAAATCCTTCATCAAATGGTGCGTGGATCAGGGCATCACCGTGTTCGTGATTTCATGGGTCAATCCGGATGCCAGGCTCGCAGAGAAAAGTTTCGAAGAATATATGCGCGAGGGCGTGATCGCCGCCCTGGACAAGGTCGAAGCAATCACCGGTGAAGCGCAGACTCATGCCATCGGCTATTGCGTCGGCGGGACCCTGCTCGCCATCACCCTGGCCTATCTCGCAGCAAAAAAACAGAATCGCGTCAAATCGGCGACATTGTTTACCGCCCAGGTCGATTTCACCTACGCGGGCGACCTCATGGTGTTTGTCGATGAGGAGCGGATCAGGAAACTCGAGTCGCACATGAAGGAGCAAGGTTATCTGGAAGCCTCGCGCATGGCCAACACGTTCAACATGTTGCGCTCAAACGATCTGATCTGGCCTTACATCGTCAACAACTATATGCGCGGCAAGAAACCGTTGCCTTTCGACATTCTCTACTGGAATTCCGATGCGACCCGCATGCCTGCGGCCAACCATTCTTTTTATTTGCGCAACTGCTACCTCGACAACAAGCTCACCAAAGGGGAAATGGAATTTGCCGGCACCCGGCTCGACCTGCAGAAAGTGAAAGTGCCGGTCTACAATCTCGCTACGCGCGAAGATCACATTGCGCCAGCGAAGTCGGTGCTTTACGGCTCGCAATATTTCGGTGGTCCTGTCAGATACGTGCTCGCCGGCTCCGGCCATATTGCCGGTGTGATCAATCCGCCCGCCAAGCCAAAATATCAGTATTGGACGGGTAATAATCCGAATGGCGAAAGCGTGGAAGACTGGATGAAAACAGCCACCGAGCATCCCGGCTCCTGGTGGCCTGACTGGCTCGCTTGGCTTAAAGGCCAGGGCGAAGCAACCGTGACGGCTCGCGACGTCGGCCGCGGCAAGTTCAAACCGATCGAAGATGCGCCCGGATCGTACGTCAAGGTGAAAAGCTGGACCTGACTTCGCGCTAGGACGCCAGTTTTACCAGAACCTTAAGGTAATGCACGCCGTTGGACTCGGCCGGCGGAAACTTACCGGCGCGAATATTGACCTGGATCGAGGGTAGCAGCAGCAACGGCGTCGCAAGCGTGACGTCACGCGCTTCACGCATTTTGACAAATTCATCTTCTGACACGCCCTCATGCACATGAACGTTGCGGGCCTTTTCTTCGCCTACCGTCGTTTCCCATGCATATTGCTCGCGTCCGGGCGCCTTGTAGTCATGGCACATGAATAACCGCGTCTCATTTGGCAGCGATAGTATCCGTTGGATCGAGCGGTACAGTTCGCGCGCGTTGCCACCGGGGAAATCGGCGCGTGCCGTACCATAGTCGGGCATGAACATGGTGTCGCCGACAAATACTGCGTCTCCGATCTTGTAGGAAACGCAGGCCGGAGTGTGGCCGGGCGTATAGATCACTTCCGCATCAATTGTACCAACCTTAAACCGTTCGCCGTCCTTGAAGAGACGATCAAACTCCGAGCCGTCACCGGACACATCCGCGGCGTTGAAGATCGGGCGGAATATTTTCTGCACATCCTTGATGTGTTCACCGATCGCAACCGGTGCGCCGGTCTTCAGCTTGATATAGGGCGCGCCCGACAGATGATCGGCATGCGCATGCGTTTCCAGAATCTGCGCAATCTTAACGTCGAGCTTCTTCGCCTCTGCAAGGATGGCGTCGGCCGATTCCACAGTAGCCTCGGCGCTGCGATGATCGAAATTCAGGACGGGATCGATCACCGCGCCCGTTTTCGTCGCAGGATCCCACACCAGATAGCTGACGGTGTTAGTCGGCTCATCGAAAAACCCCCGGACCTCAGGTTTCGCAGCGGCAGCCATAACGCACTCCCTTTCGGTTCAACCTGGCACTTGACTTATATATTAGCGATACCTAATTTAGCAACATCTAAATTATGGAGTTGTACGCCGTGCCTTCACAAACAGTCCGTCGAACAAAAGCTGGGGCCGATATTGGCATTGCTGAACTTGAGCGCAAGGCAGGCGAAGCCGCCGGCCTGCTCAAGTTACTCGCTAACGAAAACCGGCTGTTGATCTTGTGCCGGCTGGTTGTCGCAGGGGAAATGTCGGTGGGCGATCTCGCCAAGGCCGTGGACTTGAGCCAGTCGGCCCTATCCCAGCATCTCGCAAAGATGCGCGAAGACGGTTTGGTGGCCACGCGGCGGGAAGCCCAGACCGTATTCTACCGCATCGCTGATCCGAACGCGGCACGGTTGCTGGCACTGCTCAAGACTATCTACTGCCCTTGACGGGCAACCAGACAAAAAGGAGAACAATCGTGGCTGACTTGCAATCAATTTCTCCCCAACGCGCCGCCGAACTCGTGCGCAGAGGCGCTGTCCTCATTGACATTCGCGAGGCCGACGAGCACGCGCGGGAAAATATCCCTGGCGCGCGACATCACGCACTGAGCCGGATGGACGCGGAAACTCCAGCGCGTTCCGACGACGAAGTCCTTGTATTTCATTGCCGGTCGGGGGCGCGCACGCGCGGACATGCTGCGCGTCTTTCGGCAGCGGCGACCTGCGAGGCTTACATTCTCGAAGGCGGCCTTGACGCATGGAAAAAGGCCGGCCTGCCGGTCACGCTCGACCACAGCCGGCCGATCGATATCATACGGCAGGTTCAGATCGCCGCAGGTTCGTTGGTATTGATTGGCATATTGCTCGGGACATTCCTGACGCCTGGCTTTTATGCGCTCTCGGCCTTTGTCGGTGCAGGGCTGGTATTTGCTGGCATCAGCGGTTTCTGTGGAATGGCACATTTGCTGGCGTTCATGCCCTGGAACCGCCGACCGCCACGCGTGGCGTAACAATGCTGCATGACCTGCTTGCCATTGTCTCAGGAGGCACAGTCGGCTTTGTCCTGGGCCTGGTAGGTGGCGGTGGTTCGATCTTGGCCGTACCGCTGCTGGTCTATGTTGTCGGTGTACCCTCCCCGCACATTGCGATCGGCACAAGCGCGATTGCCGTCGCCCTTAGCGCCGCCGTCAATCTTGCCGGTCATTCACGCGCTCGGACGGTGAAATGGCCGTGCGCAATTACGTTTGCGATAGCAGGTATGATCGGCGCAGCCGGCGGCGCGCAACTCGGCAAAATGGTCGATGGCGCCCGCCTTCTCTCGCTCTTCGGCGGCTTGATGATCGTGGTGGGTATATTGATGTTGCGGCCGCGTAAGGTGGCCGGCAACCCCGACGTAAAGCTCACGCGTGAAAGCCTGCCGCAATTGCTGCCGCTACTCATCGGCCTTGGTCTCGCAGTGGGTGCGTTGTCGGGCTTTTTTGGCATTGGCGGCGGCTTCCTGATCGTGCCCGCATTGATCGTTGCGACTGCAATGCCGCTGATCAACGCGATCGGTTCATCATTGGTATCGGTTACCGCCTTTGGCCTGACTACCGCGGCGAGCTACGCATGGTCCGGTCTGGTCGATTGGCGCCTTGCACTTCTCTTTGTACTTGGCGGCGCGCTGGGCGGACTGCTCGGCATCCGGCTTGCGAGGTATCTTTCCGGCCGTAAGGGTGCCCTGAATCGCATTTTTTCGGGCATCGTGATCACTGTTGGATTTTATGTCCTCGTAAGATCATTGACGGCTTCTTGATGCCGGCAGCCGGGACAACACCGGGTACATCCCCTATGCTCAGGTCTCTCATATATGAAATGGGGAGCGCCGATGACCAAGGAATTGATGTGGCTGACGCTGACGGTAATCCTCACTGGACTGATGTGGGTGCCGTATATCCTGGATCGCGTAATGGTTCGCGGCCTCATGGGCGCCATGGCCAACCCCTCGCGGCAGGACAAACCACAATCGGAATGGGCGCAGCGGCTTTATTTTGCGCACACCAACGCGGTTGAGAACCTCATTATTTTTGCGCCGCTGGTTCTCATTCTTGACGCGCAAGGCTACTCGACCAGGTCCACTGTCATAGCGTGCGCCGTCTATTTCTGGGCACGGCTGGCGCATGTCATCGTCTACACGATGGGAGTGCCGGTTCTCCGAACGCTTGCCTTTGCCGTCGGCTTCCTCGCGCAGGTCGCGCTCGTATTCGCGGTGTTCGGAAAGCTCTAGTTCGCAGGACCGGCGCGTTCGGCGATGCCCCGCATATCCAGACCGTGTGGCAACAGTCCGAATACCGACGTCGCCTCTTCGCCAAACCGCGACGCGCAAAATGCGTCCGATACGTTGGCCGGTGCGTGTCTGACCAGCAAAGAACCCTGAAGGGCAAGCATGAGGTCGCGCACGAGCACGCGTGCCTGTGACTCATCTGCGTGAGCGCGGGCAGCG
This sequence comes from Pseudolabrys sp., assembly GCA_036557605.1. GTDB lineage: Bacteria > Pseudomonadota > Alphaproteobacteria > Rhizobiales > Xanthobacteraceae > Pseudolabrys. Next base: position 37,173 of record DATBHE010000044.1, on the reverse strand, counting down.
AGTCGCCTCTCAATCCGTTCGGCAAACGCGGTGATCCGGGAATCCTTGGCCAGGCCGAACTCGCGGCGAAAAACTTCCCTCGCACCAGGTGTACGCTCCAGTGCACGCAGTACATCGAGGCACATGATGTTGCCGGAGCCTTCCCAGATCGAATTAACCGGCGCCTCGCGATAGAGGCGCGGCATGACGCTTTCCTCGATGTAGCCGGAGCCGCCGAGCACCTCCATGGCCTCATAGGTCAAAAACGGCGCCCGCTTGCAGATCCAGAACTTGGCCGCGGGAGTGACGACCCGCCGAACCACCTGCGCAGCCTCGTCGTTTTCGTCGTAGGCGCGCGCAAGCCACATGCTCAGCACGATAGCGGCTTCCGACTCGAGCGCGAGATCGGCAAGCACGTTCGTCATCAGCGGTTGGTCGATGAGCTTTTTCTGGAACGCGATGCGGTGTCGTGCGTGGTGGATCGCCTGGGCAACAGCTTGCCGCATCAACGCGGAGGACCCTATGCAGCAATCGAGCCGCGTGTAGTTGCCCATCTCAATGATGGTCGGAATGCCGCGCCCCTCTTCCCCGACGAGTTGAGCGTAGGCGCCGTGAAATTCCACCTCGCTCGATGCATTCGAACGATTGCCGAGTTTGTCCTTCAACCGAATTATGAGAATCGCGCTGCGTTCGCCATCCGGGGTCCATCGCGGCATCAAAAAGCAGCTCAAGCCATTTGGCGCCTGTGCCAGTACAAGAAAAGCGTCGCACATCGGCGCCGACATGAACCATTTGTGGCCATAGAGACGAAAACTGCCGTCGGCGGAGGGTTTTGCTTGCGTCGTATTGGTGCGCAGATCCGAGCCACCCTGGTTTTCGGTCATGCCCATGCCGATAAGTGCCGAGGTTTTCAGACGTGCCGGCCGAAAACGGCGGTCGTATTCGCGCGAGTAGATTCGCGGCAGCCATTCGACAGCGATTTGCGGGGCGTGCCGCAATGTGGGGACCGAGCCATATGTCATGGCGAGCGGGCAATACACGCCGCTTTCAATCTGCCCCAGCATGTAGGTTCCAGCTGCTCGCGCGACGTGCGCGCCCGGCTTCGGATTTGCCCAGGGGCTCGAGTGAAGGCCGGCACCGAGAGCGATTTCGAGCAACTGATGCCAGGCCGGATGGAAGTCCACTTCGTCGAGGCGATAGCCGTAACGGTCCAGCGTACGGAGTTGCGGAGGAAATCTGTTGGCGTCAAAGCCGAGTTGCACCGTCTCCGGTTGGCCGAGCCTGGCGCCCAGTTCCGTCAGTTCGCTTTTGGCCCAGCCTGCGCCCTCACGCTGCACCGCCTCGCGTAATACCGCATCGCTCGTGAACAGATTGTACGGCTCAAGCAGCGGCGGCTGGTTCTGAACCTCGAACATCGGCCGTAGATTCTCCGAAGGTACGGCGATTGTACCAGTGAAATCAGGGGAACAACGCGACCTGCTCCAGCCCCATCGTTTCCGGCCAGCCCATGATCAAATTCATGTTCTGGATTGCCTGTCCCGAAGCGCCCTTGACCAGGTTATCGAGTGCGGACACGACGATTGCGCGCCCGGGGACCCGGTCTTTTGCCAGGCCGATGAAGGTCATATTGGAGCCCCGCACATGCCTCGTCTGTGGCGTTTCCCCAAATGGCAGGACGTGGACGAACGGCTCCCTCATGTAGAACTTTAAAAGTATTGCATGAAGATCCTCGGGGGTCCGGCCCCGCCGTCCTCGGACATAGATCGTCGACAGGATACCGCGGTTCATCGGTACCAAGTGTGGAGTGAAAGTGACAACCACCTCCCGATCGGCCGCAAGCGAAAACTCCTGGTCGAGTTCGGCCATGTGCCGGTGATGACCGACGCCGTAAGCATGGAAGCCCTCCGATACCTCGGAGAAGAGCATCGCCTCTTTGGCCGCGCGCCCTGCTCCGGTCATGCCGGACTTTGCGTCGACGACAATTTCGTCGAGCTCAATCGCCTTGTTCTTGATCAGCGGGATCAAGGGCAGCTGCGCGCATGTCGTATAGCAACCAGGATTGGCAATAAGCCGTGCTTGCTTGATCGCGCGCCGATGGATTTCTGTCAGCCCGTACACCGCCTCTTTCTGCAACTCCGGCGCGTGATGCTCGTGGCCATACCATTTCGCATAGGCCACGGTATCGGCCAGGCGGAAGTCTGCGGAGAGATCGACAATCCTGGTCTCCGGCGACTTCGCGAGTAAATCCTTGATGACCTTCTGGGTCGTCGCGTGCGGCAAGGCACAAAAAGCAACGTCCAGTGCCACGTTTTTCCAGTCGATCCCATCGATCGCCACAAGCTGCGGCAGCGAAAAGGGCGAGAACTGAGGAAACACCTCGCGCATCGACTTGCCGGCGCTGCGTTCGGCAGTCAGCAGCACGATCTCGGCGCGCGGGTGGCGCAACAGCACGCGCACCAACTCGCCCCCGGTATAGCCCGATGCCCCAAGCACTCCGATCTTCGCTTTTGTGGCCATGAATCGATCCTTATCCAGGAGTCTTAAAGAACTGCCGGAAGAAGACCAACAGCACGCTCTGTCTTGGAGAAAGGTGCCGCGGCCTGCAATCCAGCGGCACGGGTGACGATCGCTTTACGCCCGTGCCTCGGGAGCACGGCGGCGGCGTGGCGCTTTCTTTGCCAAAAGCATCGTCATGAGCGCGGCATATAGGCCGCAGTCTCCGATCCGTCAACTCGGTACCCGCGCAACGGCAAAGGTTGTTCTTTCAGCATGGCCTTGATGACGACCTCCCGTGCAAATGCGGGCTCAAGGCCGTAGACCGCAAGCATGTCCTTGCAATCGGCCACGATCGCATCAGCGTCCTGCATGATCTTCAGCCGCTTGAAGTGGTCATCGTGGTGAAGCCCCATACTTGCCCCGACGATGTCGAGGATATTGATGATGCGAAACGGCCAGTCGCGCTCGTGCGCGCAGAGTTCGCGATGATCGACATGATAAATCGCAACCAGCGCATCGACGCCGGCGGCGGCAGCAGCCTCAAGCTCGGAGAGCTGCAGGCCGCGTTTGTACTCCGGCAGCGCATTCAGCGCATTGCTCATGAGACCGACTGCCGGCTGATGCAGATCGACAATCTCGATGCCGGGCACCATGCTCAACAACTCGGTACCGGCTTCGACCACGCCCTTAACGCCTGGGTGCTTGTGCAATGCGATCCGCATCGGAACCGGATTTTTCAGCATCGGCCGAACACCTTTGAACCGAGTCTTCAAAAACAACATGAAGGGCGTCATTTCGAATGGCCGCGATCCCCTTAACTTTTCGATGGTTGGAATCGTCATTTCAGTGAACTGGACATGACAGCTTGCGCACCAGGAGATCACTCCCGCTTTGCCTTCAGCCAGCTTATCGAGCGAACTTGTCGCCACACGGCCCGAAACCTCGGTGTCACCCGTCCGCAACTGAATGACGCCGCAACAATGCGTCGGTCCCCCCATGACGCGATAAGTCACGCCGAGAGCATCCATGATGTCGAGCGCCGTCAATGCCATATGCGGTGTCTTCAGCACATTGCAGCCGGTGTAGAAGACAAAGTCCGGGCGTTCACCCGGCTTCGCGGTCGACCCTTGCTGCAAGCGCTCGTTCACATATTGGCCAAGACGCGCGAGGTCGTTCTGATCGAGTTGCATGCGGGCGAGGACGTTCACGCCATCGGCAACCAGACGGAAGTTGTCGACGCCTTGCTTGCGCCGATTGCGAAGTTCCGAGGACTGCTTGGCGAGCGCGACGCGTGCCATTGCCAGCAGGAAGCGCGGGTTGACCGCTTCATCGCATGCCGTGATGCAGTCGCCAGTCAGCGCACAGCCTTTCGCCCAGGCTTTCGACGCTGCCGGTCCGTCGCCTGTGCGCACGATATCGAGCACGCCGGCAATCACACTCTCCGGCGCAGCATCCCCTACGCCTGCCGGCTGTGCCATCGGGCAAATTTCGACACATTTGCCGCAGCGCGTGCAGGCATCCAGCATCGCTGCCGTGCGCGCCGCCAAGGCCTGTTCGAACGCCGTCTCAGCCATGGGGTAGTTCCCGTTGCCGCGAAGCAGCAGCTTACCGTGCGCGTAGCTGCAAACAAGAAGGCCGCCGTGAGCGGCGGCCTTCCGTCGGTCGCGCGTCGATCGAACTAGATCGACGGATTCCAGGTCGCGGGCACGAGGCGATAGCCGCTGCCTGCCTTCTCGATATAGCCAACCGCTGGGAACGGCAGGTGATAGCCCTGCACCATCATCTTGTCGGCGGAAGCCATATCGTAAACCTTTTTGCGCGTCTCGACTGCCAGCGGCTTGTCGGAATCAAACACGAACTGCCAATCCGGATTGCGCACAAAAAGGGTAGCCGCGCCAGCGGTGACATCCGCCTGGACGAGCAGCGTGTTGTTGCCGGAAGAGACAATGTGCGAGTGGTGTCCGTGCGTGTGACCGGGCGTAAACACAGAAGTAATCCCGGGCACGAGTTCTTTCTTGCCTTGATATTTCGTCACTTTGTTGCCGAGCGCTCCGAACACCCGTGCCGGATTCTTTATCTGCCCCTTCGCCGGCTCCGGCAATTTGCTGACGTTGCTCTCATCCATCCAGAAGGTCCACTCGACTTCCGGCACCATGACTTCCGCGTTCGGGAACATGGGTTTGTTATCGGGGCCGATAAGTCCATTGATATGATCGCCGTGGAAATGCGAGATGATGACAACATCGATTTTATTCGCGTCGATGCCCGCGGCCTTCAGGTTGGCCTGATATTGGCCGAGCTTGCCTTTGGATTGCGCGTATGTGCCAAGACCAAGGCCTGTGTCTATCGCGACGAGCTTTGATCCGGTGTTGATGACCACGGGCGTGTAAGTGTGGATCACCTTGTCCTTCGGCAGGAATTGCGCCTCGAGATCTTTTGCGACGGTGTCTTTCGGCGTGTTGGTGACGTAGCTATCGCCCAACGGGTTTGCGCCCTGGCCGTCTGTCACGACGGTGATTTCGAAATCGCCAACCTTATAGCGATACCAGCCGGCATTCTGCGTGCCCGCGACGGGCGCAGACGCGCTCGCCGGAGCAACAATTGTCTTTGACCCTGCGAAAACGGCGCCGGCGGCGGCCGCGCCGGCAAACAGATGGCGTCGCGTCAGTTGCATCATATTGTGCCTCCCTGGCTTTTAAATTCGCCGATTTTTGCTCGGCGCAGTATCCCATCGCGCGAGTAACCCCGCGTCCGGCTCATTATTCCTTATTCCTTGCAGGGCCTGGAAGCCAAGACCCGTATAGGCGGCGTCTGTTCGGTTGGCTAAGCTGATGGCGTTTAAACCCTGAGCCGCCTTGGCCAGGCCAGCAAAGCCGGCAACGACCGGCTCTCTCACGGGAGGTACATAATGCGTCGTTTGACTATATTAGCTGGCGCACTCGGCGCCGCGCTGCTGATCAGCTCGGGCGCTTTCGCGCAGGTACCGGCCGACCCGAATAATCCAAATGAAAACGTGCCGGACAAATACAACTTCACACCTTATGGCGAAACCATAAAGCTTGCCGATGCCAAGAAGGTCGCCGAAGCTGCACTCGCCGAAGCGACCAAGCGCGGCTGGCCCATGTGCATTGCCGTAGTCAGCCCCAGTGGCGAACTCGTCTATTTCGAAAAGATGGATGATTGCCAGTACGCATCCGTCGACATCGCCCAAGGCAAAGCAAGAGCAGCAGCGCGCTTTCGTCGACCCACACTGGTGTTCGAGCGGTTGATCGCGAAAGGCCAGTACTTTGCTTATCTTCCCACACTAGGCGCCGGATTTGTCGGCTCGCGCGGCGGCAACCCTATCGTGGCCGGCGGCAAGATTGTAGGTGCAATCGGCGTAAGCGGCGGTACCGGCTCACAGGACGACACCGTCTCACAGGCGGGCGCCGCTGCATTGAAGTAAAGCGCGAGTGGCGCGGCCGGATTGCCGGCCGCGCCACGTCTTGCGCTCGCAGGGACGGACAACATCAGCGCGTGCACGCGTTTATCCATTTTTCAAAGAGCTGAAACTTCGGCTTTCGATCACCAAAGCAATCTGAGCGCTTTGGTTATCGCGTCACCAATCGTGAGCAACGTGGCCGCCCATATGAACGCGGAAACAAAGTTTGCGATCTGAAAATGCCAGAAGGGCATTTCAAAAATTCCGGCGATCAGTGGCACAGCTGCACGCAGCGGCCCAAAAAACCGGCCAATGAAAATTCCAGGAATGCCCCACTTCTTCATGAAGGCCTCTCCTCGCGGAATGAGATCGGGATGCCGCGAGAGCGGCCACATATGCGCAACCCTGTATTCCAGCTTCAGGCCAATCCAATAGGAAACCCAGTCCCCCATAGCCGCCCCCAGCGAAGCCGCGACCCAGATCGGCCAAAACTTTATTCCGCTTGATCCGATTAAAGCACCAATTGCGACTAGCGCGCCCCAAGCCGGAATCAACAACGAGACAAACGCCAGAGATTCCCCGAAAGCCAACGCAAAAACGACTGGCACCGCCCAAGCCTGGTTGTGATGCACAAACTCGACGGTATGTTGGATGTTTGTTTGGAAATCCATTGGAGCGTCGGCTGGCGAATATTTCTGTCTAGCCCGCCGCCGATCTCCGCGCCAGTACACTAGGCAGGGAGTTCAGGCTCGTTTTCGGGAAAGAGGTGATCGACCACTACGAGAGCCACAATCAATAGCGGGACCGCCAAAAACGCCCCAACGGGCCCCCACAACCACGTCCAGAAAACCAGTGATACGAATACTGTAAGGGGATTCAGGGTCAATCGCCTACCCATAATGCTCGGCGTTATAAAGTGACCTTCCAATGTCGCCAACACCAAGAATATCAGCGGCGCCATCAGCGCGTGCGCAAGCGTGTCAAATGTCACGAGGCCGACCATAAACATTGCAACCTCCATCATCAACGCACCAATATACGGAATAAAATTGAGTATGAACCCAAGGACCGCCCATGCAATCGGATCAGACAGTCCGGTTACCCAAGCCGCAAATCCAGCACAAACGCCGATTGCTATGTTGATGACGGTAACGACGCTGAGGTAGCCTGTTAAATTGCGCTCAACATCGTTCATAATTTTGAGCATCCGCAAGCGCGCGTCACGCTCATCGAAAAAAGCCACCAAGACGCGACGGATTCTTGAGCGCCCAAGCAGCATGAAAAACAAGGTGCCGAAGAAAATCAGCATCTGGCCGATAGCCGGCGTAACAATCAGGACTGCGGGTTGCACGAATGCGATAATGTCCAGGCCGATACCGCCTTTTTTTTCGGATGGCAGAAAGGCATCGCGCAGGTCCTGCAAAACAGACAACGGCCGATCGAGCACATGCAATTTCTCCTGGATGTTGCGTCCAATATCCGGTGCTTTACCGACCCAATTGACGACTGGAGCCGCCAAAAGGACGATCACTCCGTAAAACACGACGACGACCAGCAACCAAAAGACGATAGCGGAAATCAGTGACGGCACCTGATAGTGCTCTGCGCGCGCCGACAACGGCCCCAGCATCATCGTGATCACGAATGCCGATACCAGGGGCAACAAAATCGGCCTTGCCAGGCTTAAGGCAATAATAAACAGAATGACGAACATGCCGATCGTCGCAATTTGGGCCGTGGTACGCCAAATCCGCGCGACTTCGGTTACGGGTTGAGGATCGCTGACTGAAAACGCGAATCGTGCCGGTTTGGGGCCTCGGTTCGCGTTTGATGCCTCACGCCGATGTCCGGCCTCAGTATCGCCTGCTTCCATGGCCTTGATAACTGGCGAGGTTCCGTTTGGTTGCCCGCCAGCTCATTTCGGCCCTGTATCGAGACTGATCGGCATTTAAGTCTCCTTTAAGGGGAGCAGCGCAGGTTGGGCGGTCAGAATTGCGCAGCCGTGGCATAGTGGGTGGCAACCGATTCGCCACGACAATATCTGAAGGCTTCAATGGCCAAGACAGCGACCAAGAAAAAGCCCGCCAAACAGCCCGATCTTTTCGACCCGCGGACCGCCAACTCCGCGGCGCGCAAAGCACCCAAAGCGTCTGCCCGAGGACAACCGAGCGCCCGATCCAAAGCGGCGGCACGCGGATCCAGCGCGGAAGCTGGTTATACCGCCAAGCACATCGAAGTGCTCGAAGGACTCGAGCCTGTACGCCGGCGGCCAGGTATGTATATCGGTGGTACCGATGAGAAGGCGCTGCATCATCTGTTTGCGGAAGTTATCGACAACGCCATGGACGAGGCGCTGGCCGGCCACGCCGACTGGATCGAAGTCGAGATGGAAGCTAATGGCTTCGTCAGCGTCACCGATAATGGACGCGGAATTCCGGTAGACCCACATCCGAAGTTTAAGAGCAAATCGGCGCTCGAAGTCATTATGTGCACTTTGCACGCCGGCGGGAAATTCGACTCGAAAGTCTACGAGACTTCAGGCGGCCTGCACGGCGTCGGCGTTTCCGTGGCCAACGCTCTATCCGAACGGATGGAAGTTGAAGTCGCGCGCGAGCAGCAGCTTTACCGGATGGCATTCGAGCGCGGCAAGCCGAAAGGCAAGCTGGAGAAAGCCGGCCGCGCGCCCAACCGGCGCGGCACAAAAGTGCGCTTCAGGCCGGATCCGGACATCTTCGGACCGAAGGCCGCGTTTAAAGCCGAGCGCATTTTCAAGATGACGCGATCGAAGGCCTATCTCTTCGGTGGCGTCGAAATTCGCTGGCATTGTGACAAGGCGCTTCTTAAAGGCGTCGATGACGTTCCTGAGAAAGCGACGTTCCATTTCGCCGAGGGCCTGAAAGATTACCTTGCGTCCAATCTGACCGGCGCAACACTCGTCCATCCGGAGATTTTCACCGGCTCAACCGGAAAAACCGGCCGTCACGGTGCCATTGAATGGGCAATCGCCTGGACAGCCGACTCCGATGGTTTTCTCAATTCGTATTGCAACACAATTCCAACACCCGACGGCGGCACCCATGAATCGGGATTACGGTCGGCCTTGCTGCGAGGATTGAAAGATCATGCCGCTCGCGTCGGCCAGGACAAACGCGCCACGCCGGTTACCAGCGAAGATGTGATGACCGGCGCCGGCTGCATGTTGTCGGTTTTCATCCGCGAGCCCGAATTCCAGGGCCAGACCAAGGATCGGCTGGCTACTGCGGAGGCTCAACGCATTGTCGAGCAGGGCATCAAGGATCCGTTCGACCACTGGCTTGCCGCCAATCCAATGCAGGCCAACAAGCTGCTGGATTTCGTCATTGAAAGAGCGGAAGAGCGTGTCCGGCGGCGGCAGGAAAAGGATATTGCCCGCAAGACCGCGGTCCGTAAGCTGCGCCTGCCGGGCAAGCTCGCAGATTGTACTTCATCGGCATCAGAGGGTTCCGAGATTTTCATCGTGGAAGGCGACAGTGCCGGCGGCTCGGCAAAACAGGCGCGTGATCGTCGTACGCAGGCTGTTTTGCCGCTGCGTGGCAAGATTTTGAACGTCGCGTCGGCCGGAAAGGACAAGCTGGCGCAGAATGCGCAGCTTGCCGATCTCATTCAGGCCTTGGGTTGCGGAACCGGAACGCACTACCACGAAAAGGACCTACGCTACGAAAAGGTCATTGTGATGACCGATGCCGATGTCGATGGCGCGCACATCGCATCGCTTTTGATCACCTTTTTCTATCGCCAGATGCAGAAACTGGTCGAAGGAGGAAAACTGTACCTTGCAGTGCCGCCGCTTTACCGTCTTTCGCACGGCGGCAAGATCGTTTACGCCCGCGATGACAAACATAAAGAAGCGCTGCTCAAAAAGGAGTTTCACCCAAACGCAAAGGTCGAAGTGAGCCGTTTCAAAGGCCTCGGTGAAATGATGGCGGCTCAACTCAAGGAAACGACAATGGATCCCGGCAAGCGCACTCTCCTGCGCGTGGTGCTCGCGGACAAGGAAATGAAACCAACTGCCCGTTCCGTCGAACGATTGATGGGCACGAAAGCGGAAGCGCGTTTTGAATTCATCCAGGAAAAGGCCGAATTCGCGAGCGCCGACCTACTGGACGTCTAGCCGTCAGCGGCTGACCCTGCCCTCTTCGCACTTCCGAAGCAGCGGTGTCTTGCTGCCGCGCGCAACAGCAATGCCGTCTTTGACTCTTATCGCGCCTGCATCACTCTGATTGAAAAGGGTGCGGCGCGTGTTGTTATTGACTGAAAATACAAGCTTCTGCCGTTCTTCCACCTCGGTGCCGGGCTGAAAGATCACCTGTACCGACACATTCGAATGCGACACCGGCACCGCCGACAAAACGCTGTAGCGGTTGACCGCAAAGTCGGGGCCAAGATCGTGATCCTCAAGGACGAGGCCTGCGCTCGGTATGGTTATACTGACGTGCGGATTGACCGGCGTCGCCGGGCTGCTGCAGTCCCTCGCCCAGGTGCCGAACAATCCGAACTCCTGAAACACCTCTTCCACCGAAGCAGCAAGTGCAATGGCCGGCAAGACCAGCAAGACCGCCACTCCAATGATTGCACCCGACCGCATCCTGCCGAAACTCCAACGTCTGTAACAATAACAGCAGCCTGTGCAGCCGCAATTGGCTCAAGCCGAGAGGCAGCGCACGACGCCGCTGCTTTGTTGGTGACGTTGATGACTATTTGAAGGTCAAGTTGGCCGCCTTTGCCACATCGGCAAAAGTTTTTATGTCATCGTCGATCCGCTTCTTGAAGGCATCGCCCGTCGGCCCGCCGGGCTTGACTGCCATCTTTTTCAAACCTTCCTGCACAGCGGGATTGGCGAGCGCTTTACCCAACTCTGCGGTTAGTTTGGCGACAATCGGCGCCGGGGTTCCTGCCGGTACAAAGAATCCGCTCCACAGCTGTGTATTGACCTCAGGGTATCCGGCCTCAGCCATGCTCGGCACATCCGGCAGCTCCGGCGAGCGCTCTGATCCGGTCACCGCCAGGGCCCGCGTCTTGCCGCCCTTGACCAGTGGGATTGCCGGTGGCCCGTCCGAAATCGTGAACAGGCTTTGCCCGGACACAACACTCAGGTTCGATTCATTGCTGCTCTTGTACGGAATGGCCACGGCCGGCATTCCGCTTTTCAACTTGAACAATTCCGTGGTGATCGTGAATGACGGCGACGATGTGCCGTAATTCGACTTGTCGGGATTTGCTTTTGCCCAAGCTACGAGATCCTTGACGGTCTTTGCCGGGTGGTTTGCGGGGACGACAAGAACCAACGGAAAAGATGCAATCATATTGAGTGGAATGAAGCTGTTGCTCGCATGATACCCGAGGTTCGAATAAACCGCCGTTGCGATCGACATCTGTCCGGTTGCACCAACGAGCACGGTGTATCCGTCGGCCGGCTGGTGTGCGACAAATTCCGCCGCAATACGCCCGCCCGCACCAACCCTGTTCTCGATGACAGCCGTCGCGCCGGTATTTTCCTGGAATTTTTGCACGACAAGCCGCGCAAACAGGTCGTTACCACCGCCTGCGGCAAACCCAACGATGAAGTGAATTGCGCGAGTTGGATAATCAGCTTGTGCGTTCACCCGCCCGGCCGGAAATGCCAACAGCGCGGTCATCAGGGCGCAGAGCAGAACCTTTTGTGACTTGATCATTGCATTCCCCTCTTTGCGCACCGTCCTTCCAGTGCCGCGTCTCAAAAGCGTACACTGTAGGCAGCCGTAGGAAAATGCCTTTGTCCGTTATCTAGCCCTTGCTGATAGAGCTTCACGAGCCCGCATAAATCCTGCGCACACATGCTGAAGGACCGCCAAACGAAGGACCTTTTTGGTCATCCGCGCGCTCTCAGTTATCTGTTCGCAACAGAAATGTGGGAGCGCTTTTCATACTATGGAATGCGCGCACTGCTCGTCCTGTACATGGTCAAGTATCTGCTCGAGCCGGAGCGAATTCGCCACGTCATAGGGCTATCGGCTTTCCGGACCGCGCTCGAAAACATTTTCGGTCCGCTGGCGGCGCAGCCATTTGCCTCTCACATCTACGGATTTTACACCGGTTTGGTCTACCTGACTCCAATTATTGGGGGTCTGCTTGCCGACCGCATACTGGGACGGCGTCGAACTGTGATCGCAGGCGCAGCGCTGATGGCCATCGGTCATTTCATAATGGCATTCGAGCAGCTCTTTTTGTTCGCACTCGGGCTCCTTATTCTCGGAAATGGCGCCTTCAAGCCGAACATCTCGACTCAGGTCGGAGAGCTGTATGCGCCGGATGATCGCCGGCGCGATCGCGCCTTTTCAATATTTTACGTCGGCATCAATCTTGGTGCGTTCCTCGCACCTCTGGTGTGCGGCACGCTCGGCGAAGAGTTCGGCTGGCACTACGGATTTGCTGCCGCCGGTTTCGGCATGACTACAGGATTGATCATTTACCTGCTGGCAACGCCGCATTTGCCCGAGGACGAGTTTGTTCTACGAAAAAGACCTCCTGCACCTATCGATCGAAACGCGCGGCGATCGATTGCGGCTTTGCTTCTTTTGTTTGTGCCGGTCAGTCTGTTCTGGGCGACTTATGAGCAGCAGGGTAACACCATCGCACTCTGGGCGGACCAGTTCACTGACCGCCGATTTTTTGGTGCCGACATTCCCGTAACGTGGTTCCAGGCGTTCAACCCTCTCATGATTTTTGCTTTTACGCCTTTCATCGTCGCGTTCTGGCGCTATCAGGGGCGGAACGAGCCATCGACACCGATGAAGCTTGCGCTCGGCTGCTTCCTCACGGCATTGGCCTATCTCACTATGGTGGCGGCGGCCTGGAACGCCGGCACCGGCAAGGCCAGCTGGATTTGGCTGCTGGCCTATTTCGTGATCATTACGATTGGCGAGCTGTATCTTTCACCGACCGGCTTATCGCTGGTGACGAAGGTCGCACCCGCATCCCTGCTTTCAATGATGATGGGTATCTGGCTCGCGACCAGCTTTGCCGGAAATTTCCTGGCGGGCTATCTCGGCAGCCTTTGGCCAACTATGGAAAAGATGGAGTTCTTCCTCATGCTCGCGGTAATTTCCGGCACGGCCGGGCTGGCGATCATGTTGTTGAGCTTTCCGTTGCGCTCGATCTTGCGGGGCTAGTCTAGCGGAAGCCCGACATATTGTTCAGCCAATGACGTCGCTGCAGCGTTGGATCCGGTGAGGTAGTCGAGATCGGACCGTTGCCGGCGGCGATCAAAGGCGGTCTCATGCGGAAAGCGGTGCATGATCTGGGTCATCCACCAGGAAAACCGCTGAGCTTTCCATACACGCCGCAAACAGGTCGCCGAATAATTTTCCAGAAGATTATTTCGATCACTTTTGTAAAACACATCGAGCGCCCGCGATAAAATCACAACGTCGGCAAACGCCAGATTCATTCCCTTGGCACCGGTGGGCGGAACAATGTGTGCGCTGTCGCCGGCAAGATAGAGTCGACCGTATTGCATGGGCTCAACTACGAAGCTGCGCATCGGAGTGATGCCTTTTTGCAGCATCTTCCCTTCCCGAAGCTTGCGCGCTCCTCCCAGCCGGTTGTGCAGCTCATCCCAGATACGATTGTCGGGCCAATTCTCGATGTCTTCGTCGTGGTCACATTGCAAGTACAGACGCGCAAGTGTTGGCGAGCGCATCGTGTAAAGCGCAAAGCCACGATCGGTGTAGGAATAGACCAGTTCATGATCCGGCGGCGGACTCTCTGAGAGAATTCCGAGCCAGCCGAACGGATAGTCCCGTTCAAACACGCTGAGCACACCGTCGGGAATGCCCGGCCGGCAGACACCATGAAACCCGTCACAGCCGGCAATGAAATCACAGCTGATCTCCTGCCGGCGGCCTTCGTGTTCGAACCTGATCTTAGGCAGTTTTCCGGTGAGGTCGTGGATTGTGACGTCGCCTACCTCAAACAGCAGAGGCCCCCCATCGGCAAGGCGGCGATCGACGAGATCTTTAACGACCTCCTGCTGCCCGTAAATGGTGACGCGCTTGTTTACCAGCGTCTTGAAATCGATCCTGTGCAGGTCGCCGTTGATGCCGATGTTGATGCCCCAGTGTAGCATGCCTTCGCGCCGCATCCGTTCGCCCACTCCCACATCGGCGAGGAGGTCCGCCGCCCAGTGCTCGATCAAGCCTGCCCGGATTCGATTCTCGATGTAATCGCGGCTCCGATTCTCGATGATGACGGACTCGATACCCTGCAGATGAAGAAGCCGCCCGAGCATGAGGCCGGCCGGACCCGCACCGACAATTCCGACTTGCGTGCGCATCGTGATGCCTTTGGCGAACGAGACGCCGACCTATAGGCAGCCGACTCAAAGATGGCAAAGGGATGAAGGCCGGAAAGCCTTGCACAAATTGCAACAACTACCGATGGACCTCACCCTATCGAAGCGCGGCACCGTTAGTTTCGATGCGGGAAAATCAGCGAGCATTTCAACGGCGTCCGCCATTCTGTGACCTGATGAGAGTTACCGCGCTGAAAAGATTAAGAATTAATGCGACTTATGCCACCTTGGAGCATTGACTTTGGCGCATCGCACCCTATGTTCCCCGCAACCGATCAGACGTGAAGATTCGGTCGTCCTCCGCGCATAGCAATCGGTTTTTCAGTCCGGCGCGATCTGGGCGATCCCTGAGGTTATATGGCTTTTTCTCATCTCGGCTTATCCGCCAAAGTTCTCGCGGCCATTGAGGCCGCCGGCTACAAGACCCCCACCCCCATCCAGGATCAGGCTATTCCGCACGTGCTTGCGCGGCGCGACGTTTTGGGTATCGCGCAGACCGGCACCGGCAAAACAGCCGCTTTCGTGCTGCCGATGCTTACGATGCTGGAACAAGGTCGGGCCCGCGCACGCATGCCGCGCACGCTTATTCTCGAACCGACGCGCGAACTCGCTGCGCAGGTTGCCGATCACTTCGAAAGATACGGAAAGAACCACAAGCTCAACGTGGCACTGATCATCGGCGGTGTTTCCTTCGACGACCAGGACGCAAAATTGCTGCGCGGTGTCGACGTGCTTATCGCCACGCCAGGGCGTTTGCTTGACCATTTCGAGCGCGGGCGTCTGCTGCTGTCAGGATGTGAACTCCTGATAATCGACGAGGCAGACCGCATGCTGGACATGGGATTCATCCCTGACATCGAGCGGATCGGCAAGCTGGTGCCATTTACCCGACAAACGTTGTTCTTCACGGCAACAATGCCGCCGGAAATCCAGCGCATCGCCGATACATTCCTGCATAATCCTGTTCGCGTCGAAGTCGCAAAGCCGGCCACCACCGCCGCGACGATCACGCAGTTTCTCGTCGCAACCGGGCGCGATCCCCACCAGAAGCGCGAGACGCTGCGGCAGCTGATCCGCTCTGCGGAAGGATTCAAGAACGCCATCATCTTTTGCAACCGAAAGCGGGAAGTCGCAAATCTCCATCGCTCCCTGCTCCGCCATAAATTCAATGCGGTCGCGCTTCATGGCGATATGGATCAACCCGCGCGCATGGCGGCACTCGACAGTTTCCGCCGCGGTGAAGTTGAGCTGTTGATTGCATCGGATGTTGCGGCCCGCGGCCTTGATATTCCGGAAGTGAGTCACGTCTTCAACTTCGATGTGCCGCACCATCCTGATGACTATGTCCACCGCATCGGCCGCACTGGCCGTGCCGGACGAAGCGGCACTGCAATTACGATTGTGGCGCCGATTGACGGCAAGGCCGTTGGCGCTATCGAGCGTTTGATCGGCCAGTCAATTGCATGGACGGGCAAGGCCGCTCCGGCCGAGCCGCCGGCTGAACATCGTCACGCGGCGCAGGAAGGCGGACGGCCTTCGCAAAAACCGGCTGCGCGCAACCGGCGCGGGCACCAACCCGCTCGCTCGCCAGTGAAACAGAAGGATAACCCGAAGGCCCGGACGCCACAGGCCGAAGACGACAGCGGCGGCCATTTGCCCGCCTTCCTTTTACGGCCGGTATCGCTGAAGGCGTGATACCTGCGGGCTGACCCTGCGCTATTTGCAGGCAGAGTTCCGAATTTACCGCTCATTCATTTCCGTCGCATACCGTTCCGTGCACAGAGAGATGGTGTGCGTGCTCTCTCTCCAGGCCGGGCCTGCATTCGGGGGTCTAAGCAATGACCGGGCGTGCGGAAGAGTACGAACGCACGATGGAATTCGCCGAAATCGCCCTCGGGCAGATGAAGGCGTTGCGGCACGCAGGAAATCCGCGCAACTACGAAATCTGGTACACTTACGCGACGGGCTATCACCCGGCGTTAAACGAGCAGATCAACGCGACGCTCAAGGCAAAGGGCGTCATTACCGAAGCCGACCTCACCCAGCTTTACGACAGCTACCTGTCGCCTTCCCGTCTGACCGAACGCATCGATGAGGTGGGCAGTCAGGTCAAGAGCGAGATCGATCATGTCATGGCCATGATCGAGACCGTCGCCGGCACGGCGAGCAGCTATAGCGAGAGCCTTGCCGGCGCGACCGAGCAGCTCGCCATCTCAAAAGATCGCGACGGACTGCGCGGCATCGTCGAAAATCTCGTGGCGACGACCAAAGCGATGGAACGCTCGAACCAGCAACTGGAAGAGCGGCTGAGCGCTTCCAAGAAAGAAATCAACGAGCTCCAGGTAAGCCTTGAGGCCGTACGTACGGAGAGCCTCACCGATCCACTCACGCAGCTCGCCAACCGAAAATATTTCGACGTCACCCTGGAAAAAGCCATAGCCGACGCAATCGAAAAGGATGAGCCACTGTCGCTAATGCTGACGGATGTGGACCATTTCAAAGCATTCAACGACAATTTTGGGCATCTCACCGGCGACCAGGTGCTGCGTCTGGTGGCGATCTCGGTAAGGCAAAACGTCAAAGGCAAGGATATCGCGGCTCGCTACGGCGGAGAGGAGTTCGCCGTCGTTCTTCCGAATACCATTTTACGGGCGGCGACGACCGTCGCCGATCATATCCGTCGCGAAGTGATGTCGAAGGAGCTCATGAAGCGTTCGACAGGCGAACATCTCGGCCACGTGACGATTTCAATCGGAGTCGCCACTTTACGCAAGGGCGATACGCCCCAATCGCTTATTGAACGTGCCGACTCTTGCCTTTATGCGGCGAAGCGCAACGGCCGCAACCGCGTGATTTGCGAGACTGACCCTGAAATTTCTTCGTCCAGCAATAACGCAGCACAGGTCGCCTGACCGCGTTATTCAGATGCTTTCGCCGGTGTCAGCTGCACCGATTCACCGCAGCCGCAGGCACTTGTCTGGTTCGGATTGTTGAAAACGAACTGAGCTGACAGCTTTTCGGTTTTGTAATCCATCTCGGTTCCAAGCAGGAACATGACCGCTTTCGGATCGATCAGGAGCTTAACGCCCCTGTCCTCGACGACCTCGTCGGTCGGCCGGACCGCGTCCGCGTACTCCATCGTGTACTCCATACCGGCACAACCGCCATTTTTCACGCCGACCCTCACGCCCGCGACAGGCTTGCTTGCCTGCGCCATCACCGCCTTGATGCGCGACGCTGCGGCTTCGGTCAGCCGCATCACCTGGGGTCTCGGTCTCGGAGTCACCATTTCGTCCTCTTCGCGAATCCTTATGTAATCGCGCGTCCGCAGATTACCACATGTTGAGCACAAGACGGGCTTCATCCGACATTCGGCTGGGATCCCATGGCGGATCCCAAACGACGTCGACTTTCGTTTCCTTCACGCCCGGCACGCTCGATACGGCGTTTTCGACCATGACCGGCAAATCTTGCGCGGCAGGGCAATTCGGCGATGTCAGTGACATGTCGATCTTCACACCACGATCGTCACCGATATCAATTTTATAGATCAACCCGAGCTCATAAATGTCCGCTGGAATCTCGGGATCGTAAACGGTCTTCAATGCCGCAACGATGTCATCGGTCAGCTTGTAGAGCTCATCCTGGGGTAACGCGGACGAACCGGTGACCGCCGCATTTTCAGGTGGCCTTTCCACAACAGGCGGATTTTGAACTGTATCGTCGGTCATGCAAAAAATTCCTGAGCCTTCACAAGCGAAGCAGCGAGAGTATCAACTTCGTCCTTGGTATTGTACATTGCGAATGACGCGCGGCACGTCGCAGTTAATCCGTAGCGAGCGAGCAGAGGCATTACGCAGTGGGTCCCGGCGCGGACCGCCACACCCGCGCGGTCTATGATCGTGGCCACGTCGTGCGGATGAGCGCCCTTCATTTCAAACGAAACGATCGGGCCCTTGTCAGGAGCATTGCCAACAATCCGCAATGAATTGATCTTGCCAAGCTGCTCCTGCGCATATTTGACCAGCGCACCTTCATGCGCACGGATGCGCGCTTTGCCCACCGAATTGATGTAATCAATCGCCGTACCGAAGCCGATAGCCTGCACGATGGCCGGCGTGCCAGCCTCGAATTTGTGCGGAGGCTCGCCGTAAGTAACGCGATCCTCAAAAACCTCATGGATCATTTCGCCGCCGCCGTTGAATGGCGGCATTGCCACGAGATGCTCATACTTGCCGTAAAGGGCGCCGATCCCGGTCGGGCCGTAAACTTTATGTCCAGTAAAGACATAGAAATCGCAACCGATGTCCTGGACGTCAACGTCCAGATGCACCGCCCCCTGCGCCCCATCGATCAGCACAGGGATGCCGCGCGCGTGTGCGATACGCACGGCCTCCTTCACGGGAACGACGGTGCCGAGCATATTCGACATGTGCGTGAGCGCCACCATCTTGGTCCTCGGCGTCAGCAGCTTCTCGAATTCTTCCAGAAGGAAATTGCCATCCTCGTCGATCGGCGCCCACTTGATAACGGCGCCCTGCCGTTCGCGCAGGAAATGCCAGGGAACGATGTTCGAGTGATGCTCCATGATCGAGAGCACGATCTCGTCGCCCGTCTTGATGCGCTCGCGCGCAAAGGTATAGGCGACAAGATTGATCGCTTCGGTGGCGTTGCGCGTGAAGATGATCTCTTCTTTGCGCCCGGCATTCAGAAAGGCACGCACGGTTTCTCGCGCGCCCTCGTAGGCTTCGGTCGCCTCATTGGCGAGATAATGCAGGCCCCGATGCACATTGGCGTATTGCTCGGTGTAGGCCTTCGTCAGACGGTCGAGAACGGCCTTGGGCTTTTGCGCCGATGCCGCGTTGTCGAGATAGACGAGTGGTTTGCCATAGATCTTCAATGCAAGCGCGGGAAAATCCGCTCTGATCTTGGCGACGTCGTAAGCACCGTTGCTGACAGCCGGGTGCATTCTCATTGCTCCCGGGTAGCCAGCCATTTGGCAGCGGCGTTCAGCAGCGCTTCACGTAGTCCCTCGTGAGCGATCTCCTCGATTGCCTCACCGATGAAGGCCTGGATCAGCAGAGCCTCGGCCTCATGCTCTGGAATGCCGCGCGACATCAGGTAGAACTTCAGACCGCCGTCGAGCGCGCCGGCCGTCGCACCGTGACCGCACTGCACGTCGTCTGCGAAGATCTCAAGTTCGGGCTTGTTGTCAGCTTCCGCCTCATCGGAGAGCAGCAGCGCATGGCTCGCCATTTTCGCGTCGGTCTTCTGTGCATGCGGCTCAACGATGATCTTGCCTTGGAAAATGCCATGGCTCTCTCCGTCGAGCACGGTCCGGAAACGCTCCCGGCTCGTGCAGCTGCCCGCGGCATGATTGATGACAAGCGTATTGTCGACGTGCTGACGCCCTTTCAGCAGCGTCGCGCCACCGATGGAAGCTTGCGTTCCTTTGCCATTGAAGCAGGCAAAAATCTGATTGCGGACCACGGCGCCGGTTGCCGTATACGTGAATCCATTGTAGATCGCCCTAGCTCCGACTTTGATAGCCAAGGTGGAAACGCGCAATGCCTTGTCTCCATCGCTACCGATCGTGATGTGATCTACATGCGCGCCGTCCCCAATCACCAGTTCGAGTACCGAGTTGAACTGGTAGTCAATGCCGGCGGGCCCGTTGAAAGATTCAATGAGCGTTACGCGGGCGCCGGGCTCCACGACAACGACCGAGCGTGGATACATTGCTGCCGCCGCCCTGTCGGCAAAAACATGCGCAATTTCGATCGGTCTTTCGACGTCCGCGCCCTTTGCCACGCGGAGCGCCACGCCACCCGTCATAAAGGCTGTATTGAGCGACACGGCGATATCGTCGCCGCCAGGAATCTCGCCTAGTCGATAAATTTTTTGATCGGCCGCAAAGGCAAACACGTCACTCAACTCAACGCCCGCCCCCGCCTTGATGTCGCTCCAGGCTGGTTCATATCGGCCGTTGACGACAGCGATCCGGCCAGCATTCACGCCTGGCAATAGCGGTACTTCGCCCTTGGCTTTTGCCGGTGCTGCAAGCGGCTTTGCCTCGCGCATCAGCGCGCGCAAATCGGTATATTTCCATTCCTCGATCCGCCGATGCGGAAGTCCAGACGCATTGAACCGTTGGAAGGCAGCCTCGCGCAGATCGGCAATTGCGCCGTTGCCGGGCAGTTTTGCACGCGCAGCTGTGTAGGCCGCGTTCAGGTCCTGCTCCGCCGGCGTCTTTATGGCGCGCACCTCCGCGTTCATCAGGCGGCCTCATCCTGGAATTGCGCGTAGCCCTTGGCTTCGAGCTCAAGGGCAAGCTCCTTGCCGCCGGATTTGACCACGCGTCCCTTAGCCAAGACGTGCACTACATCGGGCACGATGTAGTTGAGCAGCCGCTGATAGTGAGTGATCACGACCATCGAACGTTCGGGCGAACGGAGTCGGTTCACGCCATCGGCGACGATCTTCAACGCGTCGATATCGAGGCCGGAATCCGTTTCGTCCAACACCGCGAGCTTCGGCTGCAGCACCGCCATTTGCAGAATCTCGTTGCGCTTCTTTTCACCCCCGGAGAAACCGACATTGACCGCGCGCCGCAGCATCTCCTGGCTGATACCGAGATGGGTAGCGGTGTCGCGCACCAGTTTCATGAATTCAGGCGTGGACAATTCGCCCTCGCCGCGCGTCTTGCGCTGTGCATTGAGCGCGGTGCGCAGGAACGTCATCGTGGCGACGCCAGGCACTTCGACAGGATACTGGAAGGCGAGAAAAACGCCTTTGGCGGCGCGCTCGTCCGGCGCCATTTCAAGGATGCTCTTCCCATCAAGTAGCACGTCGCCCTCAGTGACGCTGTATTCGCTTTTGCCGGCCAGCACATAAGCGAGCGTGGATTTGCCCGAGCCGTTCGGGCCCATGATCGCCGCAACCTGGCCCTTCTCGACGGATAAGGTCAGGCCATTGAGGATCTTCTTGCCCTCGATCTCGACATGCAGATTTTTGACTTCCAGAAACGCCACGTCTTCATCCTTTCACGAGATTGAATGATCCGGCCCCGGAGCATTCCAGCGCCACCGCCACTCGCCGTCGGTTCTTCGGCGGCTGATGCGGACAAACCAGAAGACCACGCCGGCAATGATCGCTGCCCATGCAATCCAGACAGCAAAGTTCGACCGGTCGACCAGCAAGTTCATGGCTACGACCGACAGAGCAACGATCGCCGCCACCGCCGCCGACAATACCCAGCCCTCCCAGGTGACCGGTGTGGCACCGTAGCCGTAACGCCTTGGCCGGAACCAATAACGTGCCATGGCGGCTATCCCACGCTGCCTTCGAGTGAGATCGAAATCAGCTTCTGCGCCTCGACCGCAAATTCCATCGGCAGCTGCTGCAGCACGTCCTTGACGAAGCCATTGACGACGAGCGCCGTCGCCTCCTCCGCGGACATGCCGCGCTGGCGGCAGTAAAAGAGCATGTCCTCGGAAATCTTTGACGTCGTAGCCTCGTGCTCGAAGGTCGCCGAAGAATTCTTGGCCTCGATGTAGGGCACAGTATGTGCGCCGCATTGGTCGCCGATGAGCAAGGAATCGCAATTGGTGAAATTGCGCGCGCCCTTGGCCTTGCGATGTGCGGAAACCAGCCCCCGGTAGGTGTTGTTCGATCTGCCTGCCGCGATGCCCTTGGAGATGATGCGGCTGACCGTGTTCTTTCCGAGATGCAGCATCTTGGTGCCGCTGTCGACCTGCTGATAGCCGTTCGAGATGGCGATTGAATAGAACTCGCCGCGCGAATTGTCGCCGCGCAGGATGCAACTCGGATACTTCCAGGTAATGGCCGAGCCGGTCTCGACCTGGGTCCACGAGATCTTCGAGTTCTTGCCGCGGCAGTCACCACGCTTGGTGACGAAGTTGAAGATGCCGCCTTTGCCCTCGGCATCGCCCGGATACCAGTTCTGTACCGTCGAATATTTGATTTCGGCATTGTCGAGCGCGACGAGTTCGACCACGGCCGCATGCAGCTGGTTTTCGTCCCGCATGGGCGCGGTGCAACCCTCGAGATAGCTCACATAGGCGCCCTTGTCGGCGATGATCAGCGTACGCTCGAACTGGCCGGTCGATTTCTCGTTGATGCGGAAATACGTCGACAATTCCATCGGGCAGCGCACACCCTCGGGCACGTACACAAACGACCCGTCGGAGAACACCGCCGAATTGAGTGTCGCGAAGAAATTGTCCGAGGTCGGCACGACCGAGCCGAGATATTTTTTCACGAGCTCCGGATGCTCGCGGATCGCTTCCGAGATCGGCATGAAGATCACGCCGGCCTTTTTCAGCTCGGCCTTGAAGGTGGTGGCGACCGAAACCGAATCGAACACGGCATCCACTGCGACGCGGCCGGAACGGAAATCGCCGCCAGTCATCTCGTCATCAAGTGCGCTCGGTTCGCCTTGCTTGCGCACGCCGGCAAGGATTTCCTGCTCCTTCAGCGGAATGCCGAGCTTTTCATAGGTCCTGAGAATTTCCGGATCGACCTCGTCGAGAGACTTCGGCGCTTTGAACGCCTTCGGCGCCGAATAGTAGTAGATGTCCTGGTAGTCGATCTTCGGGTAGTTCACGCGCGCCCAGGTCGGCTCGCGCATGGTCAGCCAGCGCCGATAGGCTTCGAGGCGCCAGGCGAGCATCCACTCGGGCTCGCTTTTCTTGGCCGAGATGAAACGGATCGTATCTTCCGAAAGGCCCTTCGGAGCCTTCTCGGATTCGATCTTGGTTTCGAACCCATATTTGTATTGGTCGACGTCGATACGGCGGACCTGGTCGACGGTCTCTTGTACGGCCGGCATTCTTCCCTCCGCTCACGGTTGCAAGGACCGCGGGTTGGATTTGTCGGTTATGGTCGGTTCGCTTTGTGCGTCGCGATCGATCCCGGTTGGCGCCGCCTCAGGCGGCAGTTGCATGCTTGTTAAGTAATGACGAAACCACCTTATTCCAAGCAGTTAGCAAGGCATCAATCTCGGCTTCAGTGGTGCTCCAGCCCAGACTGACACGTACAGCGCCCCGCGCGAGCGCCGGTTCCACCGCCATGGCCCCCAGAACGTGAGAGGCCTGAACCTTGCCCGACGAGCAGGCAGCACCTGACGACACCGCTACGCCATTGAGATCGAAAGCAATTACGGCGGTTTCGGCCTTAAGTCCGGGAACAGTAAACAGGCTCGTGTTGGGCAGGCGTGTGGCTTTTTCGCCGAAGATTATCACCTGCGGTGTCGACGACTTGAGGCCGATCTCGAAGCGATCGCGCAATGCGGCGAGCCCCTGCAGGTCCGGCTCCTTTACCGCAGACGCTGCAGCACCAAATCCGGCAATAGCCGCCACGTTTTCCGTTCCCGCCCGCAACCCGCGCTCCTGACCACCGCCTTTGATCACCGGATCGGCAATATGGATATTGCCGCGCCGGATGAGCGCACCGACGCCCTGCGGACCGCCAAGCTTGTGCGATGAGATCGACATCAGGTCTGCGCCGAGCGTATCAATTCGACACTCGATTCGGCCGACCCCCTGCACCGCGTCGACATGGAGAACGCCGGCTGCTGCGTGCACAATTTCGGCTATTTCGGCGATTGGTTGAACGACGCCAGTTTCGTTATTGGCAAGCATCACGGAAACGAGCGGGCGCTCGGATCGCGGAAGTGCTGTGCGCAGTGCCTCCACGTCAAGAGTCCCGTCCGCAGTCACCGGCAATTGTTCCACCTGCCCGGCGCTGAACCGGCCGCCGCCAAGCACCGATGGATGTTCGATTGCGGAAATGAACAGTCGGTCGCGAGCTTCCCGCTGCCCACCGATCTCGATAGCCGGCGTCAACGCCAGCGAATTGGCCTCGGTCGCACAGCTTGTGAACGTTACATTTCTGCTTTCGGCGCCGACCAGACCGGCCACTTCCTCGCGAGCCTGCTCAATCAGCCGACGGGCGGCACGGCCTTCGGCGTGAACCGACGAGGCGTTGCCGGTCACGGCGAGTGCAGCGGACATGGCGTCCCGCGCCTCCTTCCGAAGAGGGGCTGTTGCATTCCAGTCGAAATATGCGCGTTCCATCATAATCTTCGGAGTATTTCCTTACCTTTTCCCGTTCCGGAACCAGTAAAAAGCTTGCTTTTTGCCCTAGCGGTCGTGGTAGAAGCCCGCATCGCCCGGCTCTTATAACGTGTGTTGAAGCCGGGGACAGCGGAAATCATATAATTAGAATAATTCTAAACTAGGTACAGGGGTTCGTTAAGGTCCCTCCGGAGCATGACCCTGTCGCCGATGCGGCGAACACGTCCGAGGTTGGAGCAATGCCTGAAATAATCTTCGCCGGCCCCGCCGGCCGCATCGAGGGGCGCTATCACCCCGCGCGGCAAAAGAACGCGCCGATCGCAATCATCCTTCATCCACACCCCCAGTTTGGCGGGACGATGAATCACCCGATCATCTATCAATTGTACTATGCCTTCGTACATCGCGGCTTCTCGGCGCTGCGCTTTAACTTTCGCGGCGTCGGCCGCAGTCAGGGCTCGTTCGACCACGGACAGGGCGAACTGTCGGATGCCGCAGCTGCGCTCGACTGGGCGCAGACCATCAATCCGGAGGCCAAGAGCTGCTGGATCGCCGGCTTTTCGTTCGGCGCCTGGATCGGGATGCAGCTTCTGATGCGCCGTCCTGAAATTGAGGGCTTTATCTCGATCTGCCCGCCGGCCAATCTTTATGACTTCTCGTTCCTGGCTCCCTGCCCTTCGTCAGGCCTCATCATTCATGGGGACAAGGACGCTGTCGTTCCTCACAAAGACGTGACGACGCTGGTCGATAAGCTGAAGACCCAGAAGGGGATCGTGATCGAGCAAAAGGTTGTGCAAGGCGCCAATCATTTCTTTGACGGCAAGGTCGAAGCGCTGCTTACTTCGATCAGCGCCTATCTCGACAAGCGGCTGAAGACGGAGCGCAAGCCGGCTGCGTAAAAGTCGGCCGAGTCCCGCGTCGCAACGCTTGGTTCGTGTCTGGCGGGGGAATTTGCGACACGCGGGCAACCGTCCGCGGAACTAACATGCTTCTTGTCAGAACTTATCTCGATAAAAGCGCCATCCACGGCCTTGGTGTTTTCGCGCGCGAGGTTATTCGCAAGGGCACGAAGGTGTGGCGATTTGTCGATGGATTCGACCGGGTTTACTCGCCGAGCCAGTTTGCGAAACTGCCGAAGCCCGCGCGCGAGTACATCTGGAATTACGGATACCGCGTGGACGGTGAGATCCTGCTGACGATCGATCACGACCACCACATGAACCACTCCGACAATGCCAATACCCATTGGCACAATGGTCACATCGTCGCGACGCGTACCATTCGCAAGGGCGAAGAGATTACCAACGACTATCGGCAGTTCGATGCGGGATTTTGTGCGGCCTTCCTGAAGAGGAAGTGGCGAGTCACCGCAAACTATCTGGGGTCGCGCAACGGGGCTACCTTCGAGCGGCCGCGCAACGCCGGTCGTCCTCGCAGAGGTGATCGGAAGGTCGTTTAGGCTCGCACGACAAGACACGCAGAGGTCTGCGCGTTCGCCACCCGAAGACAGGGCTGCCGGCGCAAGCATTGTTGAATCCGACGCCGGACCTGTTACACCACCCGCCGACGTATGCGACAAGGCGGCCGGCACGAGCACCCAACAATGAGCGCGTATAAATCCGATTTTCTCAATGTCCTGGCCGAACGCGGCTTCATTCATCAGGTCTCGGAACCCGAGGCACTCGATGCGCGCGCGAAGGCCGGCGCGATCACCGCTTATATCGGCTTTGATTGCACCGCAGCGTCACTGCATGTCGGCTCGTTGCTGCCGATCATGTTGCTTTACTGGCTCCAGCAGACCGGACACAGGCCCATCGCCCTGATGGGTGGCGGGACGACACGGGTCGGCGATCCGTCGGGAAAAGACGAAAGCCGCCGGATTCTTACCGACGCGATGATCAGCGAAAACCTCGTCGGCATCCGGACGATCTTTTCCAAATTCCTGAAATTCGAAGGGTCCGGCGGCAACGCCGTCATGGCGAACAACGCCGATTGGCTGAACACGCTCAACTACATTGATTTTCTGCGCGATGTTGGGCGGCATTTTTCGGTCAACCGCATGCTCTCCTTCGATTCCGTAAAGCTGCGCCTCGATCGTCAGCAGGAATTGTCGTTTCTCGAATTCAACTACATGGTCCTGCAGGCTTACGATTTCGTCGAGCTGAACAAACGTTACGAATGCATTCTGCAAATGGGTGGATCCGACCAATGGGGAAATATCGTCAACGGTATTGATCTGGGCCGCCGCATGCAGAACGTTCAACTCTTCGCGCTGACCTCACCTTTGATCACCACATCATCGGGCGCCAAGATGGGCAAGACCGCGGCGGGCGCGGTGTGGCTGCAGCCCCGCCTGGTGAGTCCGTACGACTATTGGCAATACTGGCGCAATACGGAGGATGGCGACGTCGCACGCTTTCTCAAGCTCTTCACGGTCTTGCCGATGAACGAGATCGCGCGCCTTGCCGCACTCAAGGGCAACGAGATCAACGACGCAAAAAAGATTCTCGCGACCGAAGCAACGGCGCTGGTGCATGGCCGCGCTGCCGCGGATCAGGCAGCTGAAACTGCGCGGAAAACCTTCGAGGAAGGCACGACCGCCCTGTCCCTGCCGACCGTGCCGGTCTCACAAAAGGATTTGTCAGCAGGCATCGGCGTGCTCAACGCCTTTGTGTTGGCCGGCCTGGCAGCGTCGAATGGCGAAGTCAGGCGCGCCATCGGCAACGGCGCAGTTGCAGTCAACGACGCCCACATAACCAGCGACAAGCATGTAATTACCAGCAAGGACATGACGCCGGATGGCGTCATCAAGTTGTCCTTGGGCAAAAAGCAACACGTGCTATTGAAGCCACACTGATCAGCGTGAAGGCGAATTAAAGTGCTGATCGTACGCTCCCGGCGAGGGGGCGAACTTGGGATCGAATGTCCCCGGCGAAGGAACAAATTTGCGCAGCAAACCGGGCGCAATTGCACTCACCGGATTGACCGTGATCCTCGGCGCACTGGGCGGGCCGACGGCCTCGTAGTTGATGCCAAGCAGGCCCTCTTTGTTGCCACCGCCGAGAAACAAACCAACGATCGGAATTTGCCCAAACATATTGTTGAGCCCGTAGAACGGCACGAACGTGCCCCGCAGGTGAACGTCGTCTGTCACGTAGTCGATGTTGCCTTCGACCGTCGCGCCGACCAGGGGTCCGCGCACAATACCATCACGAACAGCCATCTTGCCCGGGAAGCGCGTGAATTCGGCCCGCATCTCGCTGAAATCGACGCCCGCCGAATTTCGTGAGTTTGGAGCGCCCGATACGATCTTGTCGAGCGTAGGCTCCCCGCGCACCACAAATCTGCGGATATAGAGCGTTCCGCTCTGTGGGGTCTGCTCTTGAGTCGGCGGATCCATCGCGAGCCACATCTGGCCGCCGTACATCCGCGGATACATGTCGGTGAATCTGAACAGCGCGCCGGCATCATCCGTTTCAAAATAGATGACCTGATGATTGTCACGAGAACGAACTCGCAGGTCGCCATTAAAGGGCGTGTCACGGCCGATCTTGCTGCTCATGGCAAAGCTTCGAATATGGCCGGCGCGGCGCGACATCTTCAAGTCCAGGCCGCGCAGCGTTTCACCGTTGTGACCTGCCACCGTACCGACTTTAACTTCGAGATCCAGGTCAGTCTGCTTTGGCTTGTTTTTATCCGTAGAAGAGCCCGCCAGTGATGACTTTACGAAATGTCTCCCGTCGTAAATGTCACCACGCATCGAGACATGCAGCACGCCGTCAGAGGCGCGATCCGCTTTGAGGGCGACGCGGTCGCCGTCGGATAAAGCAAAGACCGGAAAGTTTGCAGAAACGATTTCGTTGGTCGATCCGTCCAGCTCAACCGAACCGCGGATCGTGGCTCCCGAACCGTCGATGCTCAAGTCGTCGATACGGACGCTCTTTCCGGTCTTGAGCATCTTGTAACTCGCCTTTGCGGGGCGACCGGCCGGCTTTGTCCAGCCGGGAAACAGGTTGTCGATCTTTACGGGCGTGAGATCGGCTTCGACATTCAGCCCATCGTCCCTGCCATCATCATTGATCTTGCCGGCGACCTTGATGGGGATAGCGCCTGTAATGGCACTGCCCATATCCATGCCGAGTCGCCGACGAGCCGCCTCATCTATGACCGATTGCATACGCAACTCGGCGTCGGCCTGTCCTTTCTGCTTGCGCAAATCGAGTGACGACGGTGTGCCGTTGACCTTGGCATCCCCTTTGATCTGATATCCGTCCGGTGAAGCTGTGACCTTGAGGGCCGAGGCTTCGATCTTTTGACCGAGCAACATTTTGTCAGCTGCAAAATTCGCAAGATCGGCGTTTATTGTGTACGACGACGAATCCTCTGGCATAATTCGCGCAAGCGCTAGTTTCACCGCGACCTGTGCGGTAATGGTGCCGCGGCTTGCCGCAGGATCCAGCGTTATTCCGACTGTGTCACGCAGGCCTTCACTGGAGAGCAGCACCAATGCTGCCGGCACAGAGCCGTCAATCCGGAAATTCGCCCGCGCCGGCGCGGGTTTCGGATGCATGTCGGGCACCTCGAACACACCGCCGGCAATGTTGAGTCTGCGCCCGGGCCCAACGTCCACCGTGCCTCGACCAAGGTTGGCGATCGCCGTGCGGCCAGTGACCCGCACCGTAAGGTCAGCATCACGAATGGCAGGCAGGCTCGGGATCGGACGCAGCGTTGTTCCACTTGTCTCGATATCCACCGAAAGACCGTCTTCAGGTATTGGCGGACCATTGTGCTTGAAGTTTTCGACGGGAGCGTTTCCCGCAACGACAAGCCGTTCGACCATGCCGCCAGAAACATGTGTCTCAACCCAGGAACGCACGTCGACGGCCGCAAAGATGGGCCAGACGCGCTTCAGTGCTGAAAAAGGCATGCGGGTGCCCGCAACGCCAAAAGCTATATTCGGCTCCTTGCCTCCATAATCCAGGCGGCCTGTAACTGCGATGCCAACATTATGAGACGGACGCGTATCGATACGGCTGATGTCGCCTTGTTCAAGATCAATCCGTTTACGGTTCGTATCGACCTTTACGCGCATCGCGATGCGATTGAGGGCTATCCCCTCGTCTTCCGATGATGCTCCCGATCCGAGGATGATCGGATCGATAACGGCGTCACCACGCGTCAGGTTGACCAGCCAGACACCAGGTTGCTCCAGAGGAGCGTCCAGAGTCGCACGCATCGTGAATTGATTTCCGCCTGCCTGCACCTGGAACGGTGCCACCAGGGTGCGGCGCCGACTGTCCCAGTTGAACCTGACGTCAGCGTGATCAACGGTGAAATTGACACTGTCGTTGTTTTTATCGACGACCGTTCCGCTTTCCGCGAGCAGTTGTCCTTGAACGACCTGTGGCGTTCCATCGGCCAATACATCGGCACGAATGCTCGCTGAAATCGGAAGATCGATGTCAAAATCGTCGGCATTGAAACGCAACGCCAGCAGAATGTCGCGCATCGACACTTTGCGCGCCTCGATACCGACTGCCCGCACGCCGTCGGTCAGCGGACGCATCGCCGCGCTCAATACCCACGGCCGCTCGGGATCATCAGATTCAAGCCGAAAAATAACGCCGCCTCCCCGCGGCCGCGTCAAGCTCGCGTTGATTGCATCGAATGTCCACTTCTTGCCGTTGCGCCGATCATCCACGACCAGGTTGCCGTTTTTTAAACCCAGCTCTCGCAGGTCGTGACCATCCAGTCCGGTCTGACCAAGCGCGTCAATCCACGCCATGATTGCGGCGAGCTTTTCAAACTCTCCACGCAATGCGCCTTGTTCGCTGCCCGGAACGCCGGGTTGATCAGCCGGTGGAATTCCACTGTTTGCTGTCGCCGTCGCAATCGGGCGTTTGTCGGGGCCGGCGAATACGGTCAGGCGTCCATCGGTTTCGATGCGGACAGCCATTTCTGCTCCGACCAGATTGAGACTTTGGGCGCGGAGCTGGCCGGTGAACAGAGCTCTTCCGGAAATCCCGACTTCAGCTTTCGGTGCACTTGCAACGATCGCGCCATCTTGGTCACGCACGACGATGTCGCGTAGCCGCAACGAGGTCCGGCCCTTTTCATCGCGTTCGAGTTGAGTGCCCCCGACGGTGACCGTGTGATTGCCACCGAAATTCTCCTCGATCGCAGCCTTGAGCCACGGAGTCGCGAGATCAAGCTCGATCGGCCCACTCGACAGACGCCACCACAGCCCAAGGACAGCAATGCCTGCCAATGAAAAGCAAATGGCCGTGCCCACAAGCAGGCGTCTGAATAGCGGTTTGCGAAGCAGATTGAAAAATCTGTAGCGCACCCAATTCCAGTTGCGGCCAACGAAGACATATGCGGCGCGGCGGCGTGGGCGTGGCATGCGCTCCATTGCCACAGCGCGGTGAGCCCGATGTCCGTGTCCGTGCTGGTGTTCGCCGCCTGTCATGCGTTAGGTCGCGCCCCTCGTCTTTCCAACCGTGCGTAAAATACTGCGGGCAGGCAGGGCAATGGCTGCGGCCTATGGCACATGTGATCGGAACCCGTTGCGCCCCTCCGACGCAAATGGCATGTCCGACATGACCGCTTGAAAACGACGAAAGGAAGGCACATGGGTCGTAAAACAGGCCGTAATATGGGCCGTCGACCGGCCCATGAGTTGGTTGTGGGCGCGAGGGCCCCAGCCTTCAGCTTGCCTCGGGATGGTGGTGGCAAAGTTTCATCGAGCAGTTTCAAAGGCAGCAAGCTCGTCCTCTATTTTTACCCGAAGGCCGATACGCCCGGCTGCACAAAGGAAGCGACTGACTTCTCCCGCCTTCGTGCCGATTTTGCGAAGACAGGGACCGCAATTCTCGGTGTCTCGGCCGACCCGGTATCCGCACAGGACAAATTCAAATCCAAACACCGCTTAAGCATCACGCTCGGATCAGACGAAACCAAAAAGATGCTGCAGGCGTATGGTGCCTGGGGGCAGAAGTCGATGTACGGACGCAAATTTATGGGCGTCCTGCGAAAGACCTTCCTCATCGGCGAAGACGGCCGCATTGTGCGCATCTGGCCGAAAGTTCGCGTGCCTGGGCATGCCCGGGAAGTTCTGCTCGCCGCCCGCAATGCGCAATCCTCAGCAATTGCTGAAGAACCAAAGCGATAGCTCAATCCGATTACCGGTTTCTTAACCATATCCGATTGATATCGATCTTCTGGCCAACGGCTCTTCAAGGCCGCGTCGGAGTGTCGATGTCGTCTTATTCGTCGCCATACTATCCGGGGTCCGAGCACGCGGCCCGGCAACCGCGTCCACGCGCGCGGTCGGCAGCTTCGATATCGCGTCACCTTCAGCGCGGTTATGGCGGTTACATTCTCACACATGCAGGCCACCAGATCCGCATTGGACCGGTCGCATTCTGGATTGTCGTGGGCGGTCTGGTGATCATGGGCGTGTGGTCAATTGCAACCGGCACCTATTTCACGTTTCGAGAGAACGTGCTCACGCGATTGATCGGCCGGCAGGCCGAGATGCAGTTCGCCTACGAGGACCGTATTGCCGAGTTGCGCGCGCAGATTGACCGGGTCATGAGCCGTCAACTGCTGGACCAGGAGCAATTCGAGCAGAAGCTCAATGCGCTGCTTCAGCGGCAGGCGACCCTTGAGCAACGCGCCGCGGCGCTAAACGGTGAGCCGTTAGCAACCGGCGCCATCAAACCTTCGCGCGTGGCACCTCCCGGTGGGGTGGTGGAAAGGACCCCAAGACCTTCATCTATCAACGACACAGTGATTTTCGTCCCGCCACCGGATCGCGAGGCGCGGCTTCACTCACGTGAACTGCCGGTGATGGCAACTCAGATTGCAGAACGAGCCACGAGAGGGGGGCTTAGCGGGACGCTGGCTCGCATTTCGGCATCGCTGGATAAAGTCGAGCAAAAGCAGACAGCCACGCTCGCAAAGCTTGAAGAGCGGATCGATACGAAAGCACGTCGCATGCGTAGCGTGCTGACGGATCTCGGCATCGAACCCGTCAAATCACGCGAAGGCGCGATGGGTGGACCCTTCATTCCGGTCAAGCCGCCGCAACCGGGTGCCAGCGCATTCGACCGACAACTGTATCGCGTCAACGTCGCACGCGCGCAGATCGACCGCTACGCTCACACGCTGCTCGCAGTTCCTGTGCGCAAGCCGATCATCGGTGAAGTGGACATGAGCTCGCCTTTCGGCACGCGCACGGATCCCTTCCTCGGCCGGCCGGCCATCCATACCGGCATCGACCTTCGTGGTGAAACCGGAGAGCCCGTTCGCGCGACGGCCACGGGACGAGTAACAATCGCCGGACGCGAAGGCGGCTATGGCAACATGGTCGAGATCAATCACGGCAACGGCCTCGCGAGCCGCTACGGGCACCTGTCGCAGATCGGCGTCAAAGTCGGCCAATTTGTCCGCATCGGCGAAACAATCGGGAGAATAGGCTCGACGGGCCGTTCGACGGGCCCGCATCTCCACTACGAGACCCGCGTTAATGGCGAAGCCGTAGATCCGCAGAAATTCCTGCGCGCCGGACTGAGGCTAGGCGACAGCTGAGGCAGACGGCAGGCTATTCGACATCTTCAACTTTCTCGGGGCCGCCACCGAAGGCCTTTTGGGCGAGCGCCGCCTGCATGAATTCATCGAGATCGCCGTCCAGCACGCCAGATGTATTCGAGGTCGACACGCCGGTCCGCAGGTCTTTGACCATCTGATAGGGCTGGAGCACGTAGGAGCGTATCTGGTGGCCCCACCCGATATCGGTCTTGGCGGCCTGCTCGGCGGCCGCTCTCTCCTCGCGCTTCTTCATTTCGATCTCGAACAATTTTGCACGCAGCATGTCCCACGCCATCGCACGATTGCGATGTTGCGAACGGTCGTTCTGGCATTTCACAACGATATTGGTGGGAATGTGGGTGAGACGCACCGCAGATTCGGTTTTGTTGACGTGCTGACCACCCGCGCCGCCTGAACGCATAACGTCGGTGCGCACGTCGCTTTCCTTGATATCGATTTTGATACGGTCGTCGACCACCGGATAGACAGTAACGCTGGCAAACGATGTGTGGCGGCGCGCGTTCGCATCGAACGGCGAAATCCGTACCAGTCGATGCACACCGTTCTCGCTTTTGAGCCAGCCGTAGGCGTTGTGCCCCTTCACGATCACGGTGGCAGATTTGATGCCGGCGCCCTCGCCTTCCGTCTCTTCAATCCACTCGACTTTGTACCCATGCGCCTCCGCCCAGCGCACATACATGCGCATGAGCATATTCGCCCAGTCCTGACTCTCTGTGCCACCGGCGCCGGCATGTACTTCGAGATAGCTGTCGTTGGCGTCGGCCTCTCCGGACAACAGCGCCTCCAGCTCGCGCCGCGCCACTTCGACCTTCAAACGCTTGAGCGCTGCTTCCGCTTCGCCAATGGTCTTTTCGTCCTTTTCGGATTCGCCCAGCTCGATGAGCGTAAGCTGGTCTTCAAGCTCCTGCTCGATCCTGCTGATCGCCCTTAGCTGATCATCAAGCGCGTCGCGCTCACGCATCACACGTTGCGCGCGTGCCTGGTCGTTCCACAGACCCGGGTCTTCCGATTCCTTGTTCAGTTCTGCGAGGCGTTGCGTGGCGGCATCAACGTCAAAGATGCCTCCTCAGCAGGCGCACCGACTGCTTGATTTCCTCGACCAGATTCTGCGTTTCCGCCCGCATCGATTCGTTCCCGCGCAACTGTTCCGCATTTAGCGTTCCTGAACTCGCACTGCAACCCTCGATGCTTCGCGAAGCATCCGACCACATAGGAACAATGGGTTGGACGACGAATTGACGAGGAGGAGTGCTTCGCTCCTTCAGCGTCAGCCACGGAGAGGATAGCCATGGGCATTTTTTCGAGTGAAATTAAAACGCTTGATGATCTTTTCGTTCATCAGCTGCGCGATATCTACTATGCCGAAAAGCAGATCGTGCAGGCCCTGCCCGAAATGATCGAAAAGGCGTCGGATACCGGTCTCAAGCAAGGCTTCGAGACGCATCTTGGAGAGACCAAAAACCATGTGAAACGGCTTGAACAAGTGTTCAAGATGCATGGAGTCGAAGCCAAGGGCATCGACTGCCCCGCAATCGACGGCATTATCGAGGAGGCCGACGAAGTCGCCGGTGAGGTGGACGACAAGGCCGTGCTCGATGCGGCGCTTATCGCAGCGGCGCAAGCCGTGGAACACTACGAAATGACACGCTACGGCACGCTCGTTGCCTGGGCAAAGCAGCTTGGCCGCTCGGATTGCGCCAGTGTTCTGCAGCAAAACCTCGACGAAGAAAAAGCAGCGGATGCGAAATTGACGTCGCTTGCCGAGCGCAACGTCAACGCAAAGGCCGCATAGTTCAAGCACAACAAAACCGGGCCTATCCGGCCCGGTTTTTCTATCGGCTGGTGGATTGAGCGGCCCGCTAATACAAGCCGCCGGTGCCCGAGCGAACCGCCCGATCGGCATCGGGACTGACACCTGCGCCCCAAGGCCGCTCGGTATCCCGGCCGTCGCCGCTTCCGACCACTGAATAGCCGTCTGATGGCGGCGCGGTGCCCGGCTTAAAGGCTTCGAGGACGGCCCGCTCGGTTCCAGGACCTGCGCGCATTCCAGTTTTCAGGTCGACGCGAATAAGTTTGATGCCCGGCGGAACGCGGAAGGGCACCGCCGGCTTATCGGCGAGCGCGATCTTGAGAAAATCCTTCACAATCGGCGCGGCAAGATGACCGCCGGTTGCCCCACGGCCGATGTGGCGCGGTTTGTCATATCCCATATAGACACCGACGACGATGTCCGGAGTGAACCCAATGAACCAGGCATCCTTCTCGTCGTTTGTGGTTCCGGTTTTGCCAGCGACCGGCCTGCCGACTTCGCGCACAACGGTGGCAGTGCCGCGCTGGACGACGCCCTCCATCATCGATGTGATTTGATAGGCGGTCATCGGGTCGAGCACCTGCTGGCGCCTGTCGACCAGTGACGGCTCAGGCTGATTTTCCCATTTCTTGACGTCGCAGCCGATGCACTCGCGTTCGTCATGCTTGTACACGGTGTGCCCATAGCGGTCCTGAATGCGATCGATCAGCGTTGGTTTGATGCGCCGGCCGCCGTTATCGAACATGCCGTACGCGGTCACCATGCGCAGGAGCGTCGTCTCTCCGGCGCCAAGTGAAAACGACAGATATGGCGGCAGATCGTCATAGACGCCGAAACGCTTGGCATAATCGGCAATCAACGGCATGCCGATATCCTGAGCAAGACGCACAGTCATCACGTTACGGGAATGTTCGATGCCGAAGCGCAGCGTCGATGGCCCGTAAAATTTTCCTTCATAATTTTCTGGCCGCCAAACTCCGATGCCAGGCCCTTGATCGATCTCAAGCGGCGCATCGAGCACGATGGTGGACGGCGTGTAACCGTTGTCGAGCGCGGCGGCATAGACAAACGGCTTGAATGAGGAACCGGGCTGCCGCAGCGCCTGCGTCGCCCGATTGAACTGGCTCTGGTCGAAGGAGAATCCGCCGACCATCGCGAGCACGCGTCCGGTCCACGGGTCTTCGACAACCATCGCGCCGGATATCTCCGGGACCTGACGGAGGGCGAATTGGCCCTCGGTCTTTGCCGGTTCCACGTAAACGACATCGCCGGCGGCCACGACCTGGCCGACTTTTGCAGGCACTTTTCCGCCGGTCTTCGCCCATTTCAAACCGTCAAGCGGAAGAATTCCGACCGTGCGCTCTTTGCTGACGAAGCCACCCGGCTCACGTCCTGGCTGCAAACCGATCCGGGCTGACTGGTCGCTGACATCCAACACGACCGCCAGCCGCCAAGGCGCGGCGTCCGACAATGCTTTGACTTCGGCAAGCTTGACGCCCCAATCGCCGGTGATGTCGATTTTGGTCACCGGCCCGCGCCAGCCTTGGGTCTGATCGAAACGCACGAGGCCTTCGGTCAGGGTCTTGCGCGCCAGCACCTGCAGTTTCGTATCAAGTGAGGTACGGACTGACAGTCCACCTTCATATAATTTCTTCTCGCCATATCGCTCATAAAGCTCGCGCCGTACCTCTTCGGCGAAATATTCGGCAGCAAAGGTATGTGCACTGGTGATTTTCGTCGTGACGCCAAGAGGTGAGCGTTTTGCTTTCTCTCCATCGGCGTTTTTCACAAAGTTCGCTTCGACCATACGGTCAAGCACCCAATTTCGCCGCTCGATTGCTCTCTCACGTTGGCGGAACGGGTGATAATTATTCGGAGCCTTCGGAAGCGAGGCGAGGTATGCAGCCTCAGGAAGCGTGAGCTCATTCACCGCCTTGTCAAAATAAACGAGCGAAGCTGCTGCAATGCCGTACGCGCCGAGGCCGAGATAGATCTCATTCAGATAAAGCTCGAGAATTTTGTCTTTGCTATAAGTGCGCTCGATCTTGAGTGCGAGAAGCGCTTCCTTGATCTTGCGCGAAACCGAAAGTTCGTTTGTGAGCAGGAAGTTCTTGGCGACCTGTTGGGTGATCGTTGATGCACCCTGCGGGCGCCGGCTCGATCCGTAATTCTGCATATAAACGATCGCAGCGCGAGCAATGCCGGTGAAATCCAGTCCGCCATGCTCGTAGAAATTTTTGTCCTCGGCTGCGAGGAAAGCATTGATGACAAGCTTGGGAACCGCCTGGATGGGAATATAGAGCCGACGCTCGCGTGCATATTCGCCGACAAGTGAGCCATCAGCCGCATGCACGCGGGTCATTACCGGCGGCTCATAGTCCTGCAACTG
>DATBHE010000043.1:0-63653 GCA_036557605.1 Pseudolabrys sp. | reverse complement strand
AGGCGTTCCGCCATGGGCAGCCCCATGCGGCCGGTTCCGATCCAGCCGATCTTCTGTGCATTCTTCGACATCACGAAACTCTCCCTCGTCGTACGAACGTGCGCGAACGGGCTTTAGCCGTTCTGCCGCGATTGCGCCAGTGGCGACGTAACGCAACAATTGGAATAGTGCATATGCTTGTCGCGGCCAGTCAAAGCGCATTATTCTGCGGCAAAGGTCGGCACAAGGCTGTCAGACAGTCCATATCAATAAGGGCTCCATGCCCGGACCTTGGGAGGATGTGGCACCCGATGCAGGATGCCGTCACGACCACTGTCCCTGTGGGCGAGGCCTCGGACCGGCCGCAGGTTCGCGAGCGGTTGCGTGTGGTCATGCGCAACCTTTTCCCTTTTATGGTCGTTGGCGCCATTTGGGAAATCATCGCGTGGGCAGGGATATTTCCGCGGCGGTTGTTTCCGACCCTCGAGGAAGTGGCGGCGTCGTTCGTCCGGCTCACGGTCGCCGGAATTCTACCGCACCATGCGCTCGATACCGTGATCCGGCTGCTGAGCGGTTTTGCGCTCGCTGCGCTCATCGGCGTGACTATTGGCGTTCTGATGGGACGGTCGCGACGAGCGGAGGATATCTGCCTGCCGCTGGTCAGCATCTGTGCGCCGATTCCCGGCCTCGCCTATGCGCCGCTATTTCTGTTGTGGTTCGGTCTCGGCAACATATCAGCCGTGCTGCTCGTCGGCTTCGTGTCGGCGTTCCCGATTATTTTCAACAGTTGGACCGGGGTGAAGGCCGTCAAGGAGATCTGGCTGCGTTCGGCGCAGTCCATGGGCGCCGACGATCGCCGGTTGTTCAGCCATGTAATCCTTCCTGGAGCGCTGCCTTACATCCTGACCGGTTTGCGTCTTGGCCTTGCCCAAGCCTGGCGCATCCTGGTGGCGGTCGAAATGCTCGCCGCCGTGCCTTGGGGACTTGGGTGGCTGATCTTCGGCGCACGTGAATTTCTCAACACCGATGCAATGCTCGCCGGAATAGTGGTGATCGCCCTGCTCGGTCTCGGCCTTGAAAAGCTCGTGTTCCAGAAAATCGAAAACTACACCGTCGTGCGGTGGGGAATGATCACATCATGACGGATCAGGGACAGCAAACGCGCTCCATCGTTCGTGCCGCAGTGACGCTCTCAGTGGCAGCGGCCTTGTATGAACTCCTGGCACGCAGCGGCTATTTCGCCCCGGCATTGCTGCCGACAATACCCACCATCATGCGAACGTTGATAGTCATGCTGGCGGATGGCACCATGATCGAGCACGCCGGATTTACATTATACCGCGTGATGTTCGGCTTTAGTCTCGCTCTCGTCGTCGCCATCCCGCTGGGCATATTGATGGCCCGCTTCCAGCGCGTCGAGAATTTTTTTCTGCCGCTGGTAAGCGCGCTGATGCCGATCCCGTCCTTTTCGCTCGTGCCGCTTTTCATGCTGTGGTTCGGTATTGGTAATCTTACGACGATCCTGATCGTGTTCTACGCCGCGACCTTTCCGGTCATCTTCAATACATGGTCAGGGGTCCGTTCCGTCAATCCGCTATGGTTGCGCGCGGCCGGCGCCATGGGTGCCGACGAGCAGAACCTGTTCTGGAAGGTCATTATTCCGGGCGCCTCCCCATTCATCATCACAGGCATGCGCCAGGCATTCCTGCGCGCCTGGATCGCAGTCGTCGGCGCCGAAATGATCGCAGCGTCCGACTGGGGCCTGGGTTGGGTTATTTTTGATGCAAAGGAATTCCTCAATGCCGATATCATGCTGGCATCTCTGCTTGTGATCGGCGGTATCGGTTACGCTTTCGAGCGGCTGGTATTCGGCTCGATCGAGCGCGCAACCGTACAGCGGTGGGGCATGGTACGCACCGCCAAGGGTTAGAGTCATAGAATGGTCCCCATTGAAATTCGCGATGTCACGCTCGTGTATGATACGCCGGGAGGAAAAGTTCCCGGCGTAAGAGATGTGAACTTCAGCATTGGCGCATCCGAGTTCGTCTGCATCGTGGGGCCTTCCGGTTGCGGCAAGTCCACCCTCCTCAACATCATTGCAGGATTTCTTTCGCCGGCCGCCGGCGAAATCCGCATTGGCGGCAAGCCGGTGACGGGCAGCGGCATGGATCGTGGGGTTGTGTTTCAGGACTTTGCCCAGCTATTCCCCTGGCGCACCGCACTCGGCAATGTCGCGTTCGGCCTGGAAATGAAGGGCGTGCCGAGAGACGAGCGCGACAGGATTGCACGCGAACAATTGCGTCTCGTGAAGCTGGAGAAGTTTACAAGCTCGTATCCGCACCACCTTTCCGGCGGGATGCAGCAGCGGGTCGCCATTGCGCGCGCCTTGGCGTACAATCCTTCGGTATTATTGATGGATGAGCCGTTCGCGGCATTGGACGCGCTCACCCGCGACGACATGCAACGGTTGCTCGCCGATGTGTGGCGTGAAACGCGCAAGACGGTGATTTACGTGACTCACAACGTCGCGGAAGCAGTGTATCTGGCGGACCGCGTCGTGGTCATGTCGCCCCACCCCGGCACCGTAAAAACCGAGATTAGAATCGAACTGCCGCGTCCACGCGATCCGCTGAGCGTGGAATTCGTCGAATGTCAGAAAGAACTGTTGCGGCATCTCGGCCACGACGTCGGCCAGATGAAAGCCATGAATGGCAAAGCCAAATCATAGGGAGGAACAGCAATGACCACTGCGAACAATGGAATGACCCGCCGCCACGTCCTTGCGGCAACCGGCGCCGGCGTGCTGGCGGCGGGAATTGGCGCACGGCCCGCATTGGCACTGGAAACGGTCCGCCAAGGCTATCAAACGAATATGTGGGGCATGCCCACATACTACCTGCTGCGGTCCGGCTTGCTCGAAAAGCACGGCGTCAAGTTCGAGGAGTTCGCGGTGCCATCGGGCAACCTTACAATGCAGCAGATGGTGGCGCGGCAGGTCGACATGGGAACCTACGCCGGCCCCTCGTTCGCCATCGGCCACGACAAAGGCGGCCTGGTTGCAGTCGCGATGATCGAGTATGTCGGCAAGACGGCACGCGTGCTTGCGCGCAAGGATCTCGGAATTACAAAGGTCGAGCAGCTCAAGGGCAAGAAGGTCGCCAATCAGACCGGCTCATCTACCGGTAACATTTTCGTCGACCAGATCGCCCCGAAGGCCGGACTTCAGAAGGGCGACTACCAGGAAATCCGCATGAACGTAAACGACATGGTCGCCGCCATGGCGGCCAAGACCGTTGACGCAATGGTGAATGTGGAGCCCTACAACGCGATTGCCGAAGCCGATGGCCTCGGCGTGACCATCTCGGAGTTCTACGACTTCGACAAGCTGCCGGTGTTCATGGCTGCCACGCCGGAGTTTGTCGAGAAAAATCCGGACACGGTGGTGGCGTATCTCAAGGCCTGGCTCGAAGTCGCCAAGGATTTCAAATCCAATCCCGCCAAAGTCGCCGACACGATCTATTCGTTCTACACATCGAAGGGTTACACCATGTCGAAGGATACCTTCGGCAAGGCGCTTGCGCGGGTCGAGGTGCAGCCGGGCTGGCCGACCGACCTCATTCCGTACATGAATCACCATTGCGAAGTTCTGATGAAGTCCAACAAGCTCAAGGCTATCCCTGACTGGAATAAGGCCTTCCGCACCGACTTCCTGAAGAAGGCCATGGCCTGAGGACGTCCGAACTTTTCATCACAAGGCCGGCGCACCCGCGCCGGCCTTTCTGCAGGAATCTGACGAACACTGGAGTACATGATGTCCGCCAATAATCCGCTGAGCAAAGGCGGTGAGCCTGTCACCTGGAATTTCAAGCTTCTTGCGCAGAACGATCTTGGCGGCTTCGGCGGCATGGGCGAAGGCATGTCGGTGCAGATCGCCAAGGATGGCCGGCGGATCATCTGGCTG
The DNA here is from genome assembly GCA_036557605.1 of Pseudolabrys sp. Lineage (GTDB taxonomy): Bacteria > Pseudomonadota > Alphaproteobacteria > Rhizobiales > Xanthobacteraceae > Pseudolabrys. Next base: position 59,713 of record DATBHE010000043.1, on the reverse strand, counting down.
GCGCACGAAAGCGCGCCAAAAAACTTTACCGGCGTTGACGTATCGGATCCCCGCAATCCGAAGGTCATCGTGCAAACGGACCTGCCGAAGCCGTATATGCGCTCCAACTCGCTGGAACTCTCCGGCGACATCATGGCGGTCGCCTACCAGACCCAGAAGGTCAACCAGCAACCGGCCGGGCTTGAGCTGTTCGATCTGTCGGTGCCGGAGAAGCCGCGCTCGATCTCTTTCCTGGATTGCTCGGGTGCAAACTCCCGCGGCGTCCATCAGCTGTGGTTCTGCGACGGCGAATACGTCCACATGGCATCCGGCGCACCGGATTTCGAGCCGAGTCACCCGCTCGACGACCAGTTCTATCGCTGCATCGACGCGCGCAATCCGTCGAAGCCGGTCGAAGTGGGCCGCTGGTGGATGCCGGGCACCAAAAAAGGCGAGACGCCGTTGCCGCGACACAAGCTCGACAAGGGTTACCGTGCTCACAACACAAACGTGTACAGGCAGCGAAAAGACCGGCTCTACCTCTGCTACATCGACGGCGGCATGTTCGTGATGGACATTGCCGACAAGTCGAAGCCGAAGCCGATTTCTCACTGGACGAATTCACCGCCCTATACCGGCTTTATGCATACGGCGGTCCCGCTGTTCGACCGCGGCCTGCTCGTCGTCACCGACGAGTCGACCGAAAATAACGCGGAAGACTGGCCGAAACTGGTGTGGATCGTCGACGCGCGTGATGAGAAAAATCTTGTGTCCATTGCCACCTGCCCCCTGCCCCCGGTCGATGCCTATGCCAGCCGGGGCGGCCGTTTTGGCGCGCATAACATCCACGAAAATCCGCCGGTGCCGACCGCCTGGCAGTCCGATCAGATCGTCATCGGGACCTTCTTCAACGGCGGTCTGCGCGCCTATGACATTTCGAATCCGTACCAGCCGAAGGAAGTCGGCACTTTTGTGCCGCCACCGCCGAAAGGCACGCCGGCTGGTGCCGTGCAGCTTAACGACGTCTTCGTCGATGAACGGGGTATCGTCTACACTGTCGACCGCCACACCGGCGGCCTCTACACGCTGGAGATGGATTTCTGAACGAAATCTTTTCCTCACCCACTGCCGGCCAGTTCGGCCGCAGGCTCAGGCGCGCGCGCGGCGCGCGACTGCCGGTTACCGTGATCACCGGCTTTCTCGGCGCCGGAAAGACGACGCTGCTGAAGCGCTTTCTGACGACGGCGGAGGGGCAAGGGACCGCAGTTGTTGTCAACGAATTCGGGGCAACCGGCATCGATGACGCGCTGGTCCGGCCGAGCGCCGACGAGACCGTGCTGCTCGGAAACGGCTGTCTGTGCTGCATCACCCGCACTGATTTGCAGCAAGCGCTCCGCCGGATGGTGATCGAACGCGAGCGTGGCGAATTGCCCGGCTTCCGGCGCATCGTGATCGAGACCAGCGGGCTCGCCGACCCGAGCCCGATCCTGCAGACTTTCGCCACCGACCGGGCATTGGGCAGCGTTTTTCACGTCGAAGCGGTTGTGACCGTTATGGACGCCGTCACCGGAGCGCAAACACTCGGCTGGTCAGCAGAAGCACGCAAGCAGGCGATCCTCGCCGACCGGCTCATCATCACCAAGACAGACATCGCCGGCGAAGGCGCCGGCGCAGCCTTGTCGGCCAAATTGCGCGCGCTCAACCCCGGTGCGGAAATCTATGAAGCGGTCGACGGCAAGATCGATCCGGCCTGTCTCACCGAGCCGGCCTCCGACCAGCACAATACATTCGTGGCGGAGGCAGCGCACAGCGACGGCATTGGAAGCTTCGTTCTGACCGAAAATGTTCCGCTGGCCTGGCCCGTTTTTGCGAAGACCATGGATGCATTGATGCAGCTGCGTGGCCCCGACCTGCTGCGCGTCAAGGGCTTCGTCAACGTGGAGGGCTGCAAGGGTCCGGTCGTCGTGCAGTTCGTGCAGCACCTGGCTCACCCGCCGGTGGAGCTGCAGAACTGGCCCGATGACAGCCGGCAGAGTCGCGTTGTTTTCATCACGCGTAATATTTACGAGCAGCAGGTGCGCGCCCTGCTCGAAGCCTTGCGCAAACTGGTCTAGCGGCCCGGCGGTCTACTCGCGATCGCGGCCGGAAATTTCGGCCTGCCAGGGCGCGACCCAGCGTTCGACAAAGCCGATAAGCCAGTTGAGACCAATCGCCATCACCATCAGAATGATGATCGGCACGAACATCGTCGCAGTGTCGAAGTTATTGGCTGAATTGATGATCACCGCACCGAGGCCGGAAATGGTCGTGAAGAACTCCGCAATCACCATGCCGACCACGGCGCGTCCAACCGCCAGGCGGATGCCCGCCATGATGTAAGGTAGTGTCGCAGGCAGGATGATCCGGCGGAGGATAACAGTGTCGGGCGCGACGAAGGATTTGCCGACCTCGATCAGCGTCTTCGGCACGGCGGTGACGCCAAGCCACGTATTGATGCAGATCGGAAACAGCGCCATCAGAAAGATGACCGCAACCTTGACGGCAAATCCAAGCCCCAGCCAGAGAATCAACAGCGGCACCAATGCGACGAGCGGCATGGCGTATCCAGCCGTGATGTAAAGACCTAACGCTGCTTCCGCCGCGCGGAAGCCGCCAATAAAGAGGCCGAGCGGCACTCCGACCAGGATCGCCAGCGCGTACCCGATCACAAACGGCCGCAGGGATTCGTAAAGCGCCGACCAGAGCTGGCCGGTTACTGCGAGCTCCCAGAACGCCTCGGCGATGGCGGACGGATAGGAGCCAAACACGGGATTGATGCGGCGGCCGAATATCTCCCAGAAAATCAGCAGCGCGGCGACCGAGGCGAGCGTGATCATCCAACGCGGCAATGGCTTGCGTTCCGCGTTCTCCTCTTTTCCCGTGGTCTTTTGGTGCCTGTCCGCGATATCGACCATTAGTGCACCGTCGTCCCACTATGCAGTGCACGCCAAACTTTATACCGCGTCTCGGAAAATTCAGGCATTCCGCGCACAAGGCTGAGATCCGGACGAGGCCGGCCGAGCGGCACATTCATGATCTCCTGCACGCGGCCGTCCTTCATCACCACGATGCGGTCGGCGATGATCACCGCCTCATCAAGATCGTGTGTGACGAACAAAATGGTTTTCCGGGTACGCGCGTGGATGTCGAGCAGTTCGGCCTGCAGCGTCTCGCGGGTCTGCGCATCGAGCGCGCCAAATGGCTCATCCATCAAGAGAACTTTGGGATCGATGGCGAGCGCACGAGCGATACCGACCCTTTGCTTCATCCCGCCGGAAAGCTGATGGGGACGCCGGTTCTGCGAATCCTTCAGGCCGACGAGATGCAGGTATTTCTCGGCTGTTTCACGCAGTTGCGTGCCGCGGATGCCTTTCATCTCCAACCCGAACATCACGTTCTGCAGAGCAGAAAGCCAGGGCAGTAACTCCGCATGCTGGAACACCATGCCGCGGTCGTGGCCGCAGCCGTTGATTTCGCGGCCGTCCACCATCACGTGGCCCCCGGTTGATGGATCAAGCCCCATCGCGACACGGAGCGCCGTCGTCTTGCCGCAGCCGGACGGGCCGATCAGAGCGACGATCTCGCCATCCTTGACCGTGAAGCTGACCCGATCGAGCGCCTGCACGTGATGAACCTCGCCATCCACGCGCAGCGTGAAACGCTTGGAGACGTCGAGGAAACTCACCTCACCCATTCAGAACTCCGGACTGCAGGTTCAGTGACCGATGACCTTGAGGGCCTTCTCACGATACTCCGGCGCCGTCACGATCTTCAGATCGAGCGGCGTCTTCAATTTTCCGGCCTTCACCATCTGCTCCTGGATCCACTGGATCTTTTCTAGCGGCAGCGGCAGCGTCGGATCGACCGCATGGTGCTGAATGGCATCGTCATAGACAAAAGCGGGACGCGGATCGTCGGGCTTGGCATGGATAATTTCCCGCGTCAGGGCAATCGCAGCATCGCGGTTGGCGAGTGCAAACCGAAGGGCGCTCATTTCGGCGGCGAGAAACTTCACGGCGTCGTCCCCCCGCTCCGCGAGCTTCTTTGCACTGGACGTCATGCATACACGCAGGAAATTCGGCACAGCCTCACGGCCTGCTACGAGCAAATGAATGTTCTTCGGAGCGACCGGCTGATATTCGTTCGAGACGACGGCCGCATCGACGACGCCACCGATCAATGCCTGATAGCGGTCTTTGTCGCCGCCGACGGCAGCCAGTTTCACCTCACTGTCGGAGACGCCGAATTTGGCAAGCGCCGAGCGCGCCAACATATCGGGCATCGAGTTGGGGGCGGACACTGCAATCTGCTTCCCCTTCAGATCTTCGACTTTCTTGATTTTTTCATTGGCATAGATGCCATGCGGCACGACGATCCAGTGGCAGCCCAGCAGCTTGACGTCAGCGCCCTTGGCATCGGCGGCGAACACACCCTGCGGTCCACCTTCAAAGCTGTCGAGCTCACCGGCGATCAATGCCTTGAGCGCGAGCTGATCGTCCTTGAACTGCGAAATTTCGATCTTGAGACCCTGTTTCTTTGCGAAGTCGCGCGTCGATACCATCAGAAAGATGCCGGCGTCGGCCTTCGCGTTAATAAGGCCATGTTTCCAGACTTTCTCCTGCGTGACGCCCGGAGTCGTTGAGCCGGCCAATGCCGCAACGACCGCAAGGACGGCGATCCCAATGCTGCGGGTTTTCATGCGTTTATCCTCCCAGATAACGCGCCTGGATGGCGTCTGTGTCGCGTTGGTTCCCCTGGAATTCTAGCATCATCCAGGCTGCCGGCGCGATGGCAATCGACGCACCGAAGGCGCTCAAGCCGGCGCCAGACGCCCAATTCCGGCGCGTGAAGCCTTTATGATGCCGGGCACGGCCGCATCGTTCCCGGGCGCCATAATGTGCACGCCGGCAACGCCGGGTATCTCGCTCAATTCGCGAATGATGTCGGTGCAGATCCTTGCACCCTCCGCTATCGGATCACCTGCATGCTCCATCCTGTCGATGAGTGCATCGGGAATGACGGCGCCGAACAATTTCTCCTTGATCCAGCGCGCCGATTTCGCCGAGCGCAACGGCACGACGCCGATCAGGAATGACAATTTTCCGGCCAGACCATGTTCGGCCAGCCTCGCCATGTAGCGATGCACGACACCGGCATCCATGCAGAACTGCGTCTGCACGAATTGGGCGCCAGCATCGACCTTGGCTTGCAGCCCTGCCGGTTTCCATCCGGGCGGCGGATCGATCGGGTTGTCGGCACTGCCAAGGAAGAAATTAAAGTTGCCGCCGACTTTGCGGCCAGTGGGAAGTTCACCCTGATCCCGCAACCGCCGCGCGGTACCGAGCAGCGCGCGGGGGTCGAGATCGAAGACCGCTTTGGCGTCGGGCTGATCGCCAGCGCTCGGATCGTCGCCACGCAGCATCAGTAGATTGTGCACCCCCGATGCTGCAGCGCTCAGGAGATCGCTCTGTAGCGCAATACGGTTGCGATCCCGGCAGGTTAGCTGAAGGATGGGCTCTATTCCCTGCTCGACAAGCATTGCTGCAGAAGTGACCGCGCCAAGATGCGGCCGTGCGCCGGCGGCATCGGTGACGTTCACCGCATCGGCCAAGCCTTTCAACGGCAGCGCTTTCGCCAGCAATTCACCGCGGTCTGCGGACACCGGAGGCGTCACCTCCGCGGTGATTACGAAATGCCTGGAACGCAACTTATCTTGCAAGGTTGGCCGCATCGGACCCAAGTCGCAAAATCCAGTGGACGATGCAAGGGCAACAATGGGAAAAATGACAACAATATCGAAGTCGCGCAGGTTATGGAGGCCATGTTTCAGGCGGCGAAATCAATTGACGAGGCCATCAGCCAAATTACCGACGGCTGCATGCTCGTGGTTCCGCGCGAAGTTTCCGGCGTGCCTATGGCCGCGACACGGGCGCTGGTCAGGCGTGGCGTGAAGCGGCTTCATCTCGTCGCGCTGCCGACATCGAGCCTGCAGGCTGACTTGCTGATCGGAGCAGGATGCGTCGAGACGCTCGAGACGAGCGCGGTGAGTCTCGGCGAGTTCGGGCCAGCACCGCGTTTTTGCGCCGCGGCGACTTCGGCGGCGATCAGAATAAAGGACGCAACGTGCCCTGCACTACACGCCGCACTGCAGGCGTCGGAAAAAGGCGTCCCTTTCATGCCGCTGCGCGGGCTTATCGGCTCGGACATTTTGAAATACCGGGACGATTGGAAAGTTGTCGATAGCCCTTTCGGCTCCGACGACCCGATCGTTCTGCTACCCGCAATCAAGCCCGACGTTGCGTTGCTGCATGCCCCGATGGCGGACCGCTTCGGCAATATATGGATCGGCCGTCAGCGCGAACTGGCCACAATGGCGCACGCTGCGGTGAAAACCGTTGCAACCGTGGAAAAAATCCACGATGGCAACCTGCTCGACGATCCCACGCTCGCTGCGGGAACACTCCCCGGATTTTACGTCGAGAGCATCGCGGTTGCGGAGCGCGGCGCATGGCCGCTCGGGCTGCCGGATTTCTACGCTGCTGACGGAGAGCACCTCGCGCTTTATGCACGCATGGCGGCGACGGAAGCTGGTTTCGCCGAGTACCTGGATAAGTATGTCTATGAAAAGCGCGCGGCTTAGATTCAAACCGCTTGTCCGATCATGACAATTTTTCGTGACGAAGAGCTTCTTGCCGATGTGATCGCGCGCCTGATCGGCGACGTGCGCCACGTTGCTGTCGGCAATGCGTCGCCAATCCCGGCAACCGCAGCGCTGCTTGCACGCGAGCGCGGCAAGGGGCGTCCTTACGTTTCCCTCCTGCAAAGCCGGAAGCATAATTTCTTTACCGATGGCGGCCGCGAACTGTTCGATTGTGCGGGCCAGGGCCGCGTCGACGCATTTTTCCTGTCGGGCGGACAAATCGACGGACGAGGCAACGTTAACCTTGTGAGTACTGGCGAATACTGTCACCCCAAGGTGCGATTCCCCGGCTCGTTCGGTTCGGCGTACCTCTATTATGTCGTGCCCAAGGTGATCCTGTTTCGTACCGAGCACTCCCGGCGCACGCTTGTTCCGAAGGTTGACTTCGTCAGCGCACCGGGCACGAGCAACGAAAATGTTTTTCGACCTGGAGGACCGATCGGGTTGGTGACCAATCGCTGCGCATTCACTTTTGCCGATGGGCATTTCACATTGGCAAGCGTGCATCCGGGCCACACGCTGGACGAAGTCGTGGAGAACACCGGCTTCGATTTCGACAGAGCGCGCAGCATCCCCGAAACGCCGGCGCCGACGCAGGAAACGCTCAAGCTGATGCGCGAAGTGATCGCCCCACAGCTTGCCGAGATCTATCCGCAGTTTGCGGCGCAGGTGTTCGGTGTGGGCCAGACTGCTTTCGCACGCTGAAAAACCTGCCCTTCCGGTCGTTAAACCCGTGGGCTAGTCTGCGCCCGCCGCGGCCGGCCGGCCGTGACACATCATAAGAAACGGAAGGGAATCGTCGGTGAAAACGGTTGAAGCTGCGGTGATCGGTGTCGGCTGGGTCGGGGGCACGCGAGCGGAAACATTGGCGCGCACTGCATTGGTCGATAAATTGCATCTGTGCGAAATCCGTCCCGATCGGCTCGCCGAAGTGAAGAAATTGTACAAGCCCGCCACGGCGACGCTCGACTACAACGATATCATCAGGAACGACAATATTTCCGTGGTCTATATTTCGACCACGCCGGAATCAAACCATTACCCAATCTGCCGAGACTGTTTGAAGTCCGGCAAGAACGTGATGCTGGAAAAACCGATCGCGCTCGAACTGTGGGAAGCCGACGAGCTGATCCAACTCGCCAAGCGCAACAATCTCAAGTTCACTATCGGGTATTCACAGCGCTTCAATCCGAAAATCGCTTATGCAAAAAAGAAAATCGTTGACGGCACGCTCGGCAAAGTCGTTTCGGTGCTGGTCAGCCGGCATCTGTCGCGCAGCCTGGGCAAGAAGATCGCGAGCCGCGTGCGTCTGTCGCCGGTGGTCATGGAGTCGACGCACGACCTTGATTTCGTCCTCTGGTTGCTCGAGCCTGCCAAACCTGTCCGGGTCTATTCGCAAGGCGCTTACGGCTACATGGAGCCGATCAACGGCTCGCATGACGTCATGTTCACGACCGTGACGATGGACAACGGCGTCGCAGTCATGATTGGCGGCGGCTGGAACCTGCCGCCGAGCTATCCCAACTATTGCGCCACCTGGATCGAGATCACAGGCACCGAAGGCTCGCTGTTTCTTGACGATACCCAGCGCGACAACTGGCTCAACACACAGAAAGATGGCCAGCAATTCCCCATGTCGACAATGCCGGGCGAGTGGGTCGACAACGTATTCGCCGGCGGCATGGGGCCCGAAACGATTCACTTCCTCGAAGCCTGCATCCGCAATACACCGGTCATGGTCACCCCTGAGAGTGCGCGACGCGTAATGGAGACTTACAGCGCCGCCGATCTGTCCGCTGACCGCAACGAACCGGTTGACCTGCCGTTATCAAACGAAACCATTTCGGCCATCGCCGAATTCAAGAAAAAAATCCGGGCCGGGGTGAATCAATGAGGCAAGCCGCCAAGGGCGTCGGCCTTGCGATCATCGGCGGCGGCCGTGTGGGGCTTTTTCGCGGCGAGGTGGCGGCGCGCCATCCGGCGGTCGAATGGATCGGTCTTGCCGAGAAGAATCCCAATCGCGCGGGCGAAGTAGGCCCGAAAATCAGCGCCGATTTCGTCACACAAAGTCACGTCGAGTTGCTGAAGCGGCCGGAGGTGACGGCGGCAATCATCTGTACCGATGAGCACCTGCATGTTGACCCGATCATGGCGGCGGTCGAGCGTGGCATCCCGATGCTGATCGAGAAGCCGCTGGCAACCGACCTCAAGCAATCCGCCCGGGTTCTCAAGGCGATCAAAGACGCCAGGATCGACGCCGTCGTCGGCTACACGCAGCGCTTCCGCCGCCGATGGCTGGCAGCAAAGGAAAAATGCCGTAGCGGCGCGCTTGGCGACGTCACCATGGTGACCTCCCGTGCCTTCATGAATCGCCTGGTTGCCATCGACAACTACAAACGCACCGACGACCCCTCGACGATCTCTCCGATGGTGATATCGGGCACGCACGCCCTCGACATCTGCATGTGGTGCCTGGAAGGAAAAACCGCGGTCGAATGCTATGCCCGCTCGGTCGACAAGGTGCTCGGCCCTTCCTACAAAGGCATCGACGGCACCGCCGGCATGATTAATTTCTCCGACGGCACCATCTATCACCTCAACATATCGTGGGCGCTGCCGGTGACGTGGCCGGCCGCTGTGTATTCTCTCGAAGTCGGCATCGTTGGCACGACCGGGGTTCTGACCATCGATGACACGCACCGCGATATCGTCCTGGCTGTCTCGAAACCCCAATCGGAAGGCTATAACCCCGACGCCTCGCGGCTGGTCGACTTCATGGGAAGCTATCCCCCAGGTGACATGGCCCTCGGTGAATTACGCGGGCCAATGGCAGAAGAAACCGACTCGTGGCTCAACCGCGTCGCGCTTGGATTGCCGACCGCCGCGGCAACCGTGGAGGAGGCGCATCGCAACTTGATGCTGACAAAAGCGCTGGACCTTTCGGCGAAGCGCAAGCAGCCGGTGAAGCTGCCTCTCGAAGCGGATTAGTGTCTTCGCTAGCGTCCTACTGCACTGATTGTCGGCAGGACCCGGTAAAGCTGGAACGCGTCGCCGTCGTACATCAAATCCAGATGATTCTTGTCCGGGTTGCGCGTCCCAGGTGGCGTAAACAGTATGTACACATAGTCATAGTGGTGGGGCCAATCGTTCCAGAAATACGAAATGTTTGCTTTGTCGCCTTCCGCGACCTGCAGGACATAGGGCAAGGAAGGCGGCAGCCAGTCTTCTGTTTCAACGTATTTCTGGAATTCCTTGCGCGCGTGCAGAATCTGTTTTCCTTCGACCGTAAACTCTGTTGAGACAAGCGCGGAACGTTCGATGACCGCGATCGATGCTGCATGGACGAGGTTGAAATCGCTTATTTCCTTACCGGTTGAACGATCGCCGTAGACCACAAGCACGCGCGCACCGCGTTTGATCTTTTGCACCGACTGGAAAAACTCACTGGTGCCCCGATCGAGGTGGTTCCAGACCAGTTGAACCTCAGCGACGCGCACGGCAAGCAAGGTCACAGCCAGAACAGCGAAGCCACGCCGCATCGCACGGTCTCGCAAGTCGACGTCGAAGCAGGCCAAAAGCATGAAGGCAATTGCAACCGGCAGACGCTGATCGGCGAGATGCGCTCCGAACAAGGCGCGAGGCAAGGCAAGATAGGCAACGCAGCCGACGGCGAGGATGAACCAGCCGGCCGGATTAAATGTCAGAATTCCGCGGCGCCAGGCATAAATTCCACCCGCAACGGCGGCCGCCAGCAATCCGCCTGCCACGGCCAAATAGTAGACATTGAACACCGCGATGAGACCTTGCAGCTTGCCGCTGAGTTCCCAAAATGCCGGCGAGCCTGGCGCATGCCAGGTCGGGCTGACGACCAGAAGCGCGGCAAGCGGGACAAATGGAATTCCAGTCGCGGCGAATTCGACAAGGCGCGACATCCAAGGCTCGTCTCGCCGCGTCCATAGACGGTGCAGCTCGAGTGCGAGCAATCCGACCCCATATACGCCCGCCGCAAACAAGTGGCAGAAAAACAGCGCTAATGCGAAAAGAGCTGATGCCGTGAATCGCCAAGGCCAGGGCCGATCACGAAGCATCACCCATGATGCAAGCGCCCATAATACGAGCCCAATACCAAACACATAGTTCATCACGCCGACCAGCAGCACGCCGTTATAGAGAAGCGGCAGCGCCAGGAGAGGCAGTGCAGACCAGCGGCCATTGAGCGCGCGACCGAACGCAAACGTTCCGGAAGCGATCAGCACAAAAGCGAGCGTCGTGAAAATCTGGCCCGCGAGATAGACGCTCATAAACCGATGCAGCACGGGAACGATGAGATCGATCATCAAGTTGGGAATGATCTGCCACTCGACGACGTAATAGCGGCTCAGATTGGAATCCGTTCCGATCGCATCGATAACATGCGTCCTGGCCAGATGATTGATGTAGTCCGATAGCGGCGGCAGCGGATGTGTCGCAATTGGGACTGATGCAAACGCCATCAGCAGAATGAAAAAGATCGCAATCGCCGCCGTGCGAAGATGCGCGGGCGCAGACAGCATCCGGCCGCTGCTGTGTTGCATGGCGAGCGACCCCCCGGCTGCTCCTTAGGCGCTAAACTAGCAGGAGGTATGGACGGCGCAAACCGTCATTCGATCTACGCCTGTGCCGCAATTGCCCATTGTACGCGCTCGCCACTCTCCAAAGGCCAGCCGCTATCGTTGAGTGCGCGCTGGAGCCGGCGCTGGCGCCGGTGTCGAGCTGCTGCCGCTTCCGCCAAAAAGGAAACGCTGCGGATTATGCGCGAGGTCAGTAATAGCCCGGCCCGCAATATCGATCTGCCGCGTTGCGGTACTCGTCATCCTGTTCACGCCAACCGTGATCTCCTCGGTGCGCTTGTCCAGATTGTCCATCAACGTGCGCGCGGACGCAGTCGCCTCTTTGGCATTTTTCATCGTGTCTTTTGCATCGCTCACGATGACGTCGACATTGTCGGAGTTGCGTGCGAGCGCCGCACTGAACGTGGCGATATCCTTGACGGCCTGGCGGATCGCCTCCTGGTTGGCGGCAATAACTTCTTCCGCCTTGTTAAGAACGTCGCGCGCGGCCTGCATCATGTCCTGACTGGCGCTCGGATCGGCTTTCAACGTCGGCGGCTCGCCCTCTTCGCGCTCGATCAACGGGGTGGTCGCCGACACGCCCTTGAGCGATACGGCGGCGACGCCCGTGAGGCCCTGAAACTCAAGCCCGACCTTGGTGTCGGACCGGATCGGGGTAGCCTTGTTGACCGCCAGCATCGCGATGACCTGCGACGGCTTGTCCGGATCAAGCTGCAGCCTGGTGACCTCGCCGACGCGAATGCCGTTGAATAAAACGTTGCCGCCGACCTGCAAGCCCGACACCGAGCTGTCGAAGATGACGCGATAGGCGACGGCCTGTTTCTTGCCTGAAGAGTGATGCAGCCAGAACACGAAACCGAACGCGCCGGCGACGACTGCGAACGTGAACAGTCCGATCAGTGCGTAGTGCGCTTTTCTCTCCATCACTCCACTCCGTCAGTTCCTGGCCGCGGCGTGCAGCAGGCGCGCCCGTGCTCCATGGAAATAGGCTTTCAGCCATGGATGCTGCGACCTGAGCATCGTATCCATCGTTCCGGCTTCAAGAATCTTGCCCTCACCAAGAACCGCGATCCTGTCGCAGATCGTATGAAGGCTGTCGAGGTCATGGGTTACCATGAAAACCGCCATCGCCGAAGTGCGCTGCAGGGTCAGGATCAGCTGGTCGAAATCGCCTGCGCTGATCGGGTCGAGACCTGAGGTCGGCTCGTCGAGAAACAGGATCTCGGGATCGAGCGCGAGAGCTCGTGCCAGCGCTACACGCTTGATCATACCGCCCGAAAGTTCCGAGGGGAACTTGCGGTAGACGTCCGGTTTCAACCCCACCATTTCGAGCTTGGTGATGGCGATTTCGGTCATCAGCTTGTCGGAAACGTCGAGATATTCGCGGATTGGAAATTCGACGTTTTCCCCTACGGTCAGCGAGGAAAACAGGGCTCCCTGCTGGAAAAGTATGCCCCAGCGCCGCTCGATTTCCTGCCGTTGCACTTCACCGGCGTGATCGAGATCGACGCCGAAGACGTCAATTCGCCCCTGCTGCTTTGGCAGCAAACCGACGATCGTGCGGGTGAGCACGGATTTGCCCGCCCCTGATGCCCCTACGAATCCAAGGATTTCACCCCGATAGACATCCAGGGTTACGCCATTGAGGATCCGGTGACCTTTGAGGTCGACCACCAGGTCACGCACCTCAATGATCGGGGCTTTACGGTCATCTGCCATTTCACATTCCGATCGACGCAAAGAACATGGCGAAAATGCCGTCAAGCACGATGACCAGAAAGATGGATTTAACGACGGAATTGGTGGTCTGCTCGCCAAGCGACTCGGCGCTGCCCTGCACCTGCAGACCTTCCACGCAGGCGACGACGCCGATGACGAGTGCCATGAACGGCGCCTTGATCATGCCGACTTCAAAGGTGGCCGTCGAAATCGCCTCGCGCAAACGCGTCAGAAAAACCTCCGGCGCAATGCCGCCATAAAGCCACGCGACGAGGCCGCCGCCGTAAAGCGCCGCCATCGAGCCGAGGAACGTGAGCGCGGGAACCGCTATCATCAAGGCGACGATGCGAGGGAGGATGAGAACCTCTATCGGATCAAATCCCATGGTACGCAGCGCGTCGATTTCTTCGCGCATGCGCATCGCGCCAAGCTCGGCGGTGTAGGAGCTCCCCGAGCGGCCGGCAACCATGATGCAGACGATCAGGACTCCGACCTCACGCAGGACAAGCACGCCGACCATATCGATCACATAGATATCGGCGCCAAATTTCCGGAAATGGAAAATGCCCTGTTGCGCGAGAATGGCGCCGATGAGGACGGTAATCAGCAGAATGATCGGTACTGCCCGCCACCCTACCCGCTCGAGCTGATGGATGGTCGACGTAAATCGAAAAGTCGTAGGTCGCAAAAGCACCCGGCCGAGCGCGTTTATCAATGAGCCGAGCATCTGCACGAACAGATAGAGATCGGCAGCAACGGCAGACATCGTCATGCCTACGCTGACGAGCGTCGCAATGATGCTATTGGGCCGAGGTGGCGGCGGCGAAAGCATTTGTGTGCCGGCGCGCACTTTCTCGAACAAGCCTCGGTAATCTTCCCGCAGGCCTACCAGGCGCGCTTCACGCCCTTCCTTTGTCCACTCGCGCACCGCCCGTTCGAGCAGCCATGCTCCGTAGGTATCGAGATATTCGATGCGGGCAATATTGATGGCGATGCCTCGCGCGGTGATTCCACGCATCGCCGCCTCGATCTGCGGTTCGATGGCGCTGGCATATTCCGCCGTCCAGGATCCGGCGGCGCTGAGCTCAATCCAGTCGTCTCGCGATTGGCCGCTGAGCAAAATTCCCGCCGTCACTGCACCGATCCTCCGCCCACCCCACAGCACCTTTGCCCGCGTGTCGCCGCGCGAGCGGTCAGACGAAACAGGACTGGATGCATTTGCGGCGGGACTTTGCTGTTACACCCTCGGCCGATCGGCTGAGATGGCCGCACATCAATGGCCGCACCGCGCGCGATCTCGCCCCGCCCCGAATAACGATAAAAATTAACAAATTGTTAGGAATCGTTAAATATCGTTTAACGGATTAGGTTAATAATCGATTAACTATAGTTCCGGCCATTCTCGAACGGAACTAGCAAGCGGAAACGCCCACGCAGTTGGCGTTGGCGTCATTGACCGCAAACAGGCTTTCCACCACCGGACGCCGCATGTGCCTGACCGGAGGGATGGACAAGACCTCCATGTAGACAGTCCCCAGCCCCTGCAATCCAAGCAGTGTGCCTGCGCCGAGCGTGAGATCGAGGTCGCGATTGGCGACGAACGGGCCTCGATCATTGATCGTCACGTTGATCGATCGATGATTCTTCGGGTTCGACACCCGAATCAGGGTGCCGATCGGCAGTGTCTTGTGCGCGGCGTGCCAACCGATCGGGTTGAAGCTTTTTCCGGTGGAGACAAGCTTGTCTTCCCAATACATCGACGCGACGACCCATTGCCCAGCCTGAATGCGATCGAGCGTATTCTCACTGGAGACCTTCGACATCGGAAGGGCGGCAAAGAAACCACCGAGCGCCAACGCCACAGTTGCGTGCATCAACGCACGCGCGGCACGTGCCACTAGTCCTCGCTTCTCGACTGCGTCCATCGATTTCTTTTGCAAAAAATTTATTGCCAAGCGCCAGGCAATCTCTCGCGAAAATTGAGCGAAACGCGAAACAAATCGAGCTTAGTTCCGATAGTTCCCAAAAGGGTTAAAAAATGCGGCGGTTATGTGATCCGCAGCAGAATGCTTATACGCGTGCGCGAAGCGGCGGGATCGACAGCTCGGTCGCAAGTTTGTCGAGTTGCGCAAGCAATTCGGGCGCAAGCGGTAATCCGTTGTGGAGTCGGTCGGTGCGGCGTTTTAGCCGGTGCTCGCCGGGAAGCCTGACACTGTGACCCGGCAGCGGCTTTGTGTCGCGCAACTCGCGGATGTGCCGGTCGACCTCCACCTTGAACTGCACAATCGGCTGAAACCGGCTCGGATCGAGTGCGATGACGAACTGGCCGGTGTTGGTGACTTTGTCAGGCTCGGCATTGAAGTCGACGCAGTCACGGCCGAACAGCGCGCCGTTGAGCGTACCGGCAAGAAGGCCGAGTGTGAGCGCAAGCCCCGCTCCCTTGTAGCCCGCCATCGGCAGCAACAGCGCCTCCGCACTCTTGTGCGGATCGATAACGGCCGCACCGGTCTTGGGATCAATCATCCAGTCGTTACGCAACGGCTTGTTCTGCAGCCGGTGATTTTTGATGGTGCCGTAAGAGACAATCGAGGTCGCGATATCAAGAACAATGGGCGCTTCCTCGCCCGCGGGAATCGCGATGGCAAGCGGATTGGTTCCGAGCAAAGGCTCCGCGCCGCCCGCCAGCGGCATATGGTTGGCATTTGCCACCGCCGAGTAGATGCCCACCATGTCAGCCTTCAGCGGCAGAGCGGCATAGACGCCAGCCGCGCCGGCGTGGCCAGACATGCGGCAACCGACCCAGGCCACGCCGCATTCGCGCGCCAGCTCCACCGCAGTTTCCGCCGCGCGAGCAACGACAAGATGGCCCATGCCATTGTCGCCATCAACGAGCGCTGTGGCCGGCGCGCTGCGCTTCACCGTGATATGCGGGCGCGGGTTTGTCGATTTAAGTTTCAGGCGCTGTACGTATTGCGGCAAACGAAAAACACCATGCGCGTCAGCGCCGACCAGATCCGCCTCCAGCATCAGCTCCGCGATCTTGACGCTGTCGTCTTTCGGCACGCCCACCTTGATCATCGCGTCGACGATCAACTCAGTGACGGCAGAGGTCGGGATACGAATGGTCTTGGCCGGCTGGATATTCATACTTTAACCGAGGAGAGCTTGAGCGCGCGTGCTTAATATTGCTGTTTTGTCCGCATCGGAAATCTTCAGGCCGCGCACGTGTCTCACGCAATCCATCATGCCCATGTCATAGGGATAATCGCTGCCGAGCATGACACGGTCCGCACCCACATGGCCAATCATGAATTCCAGCACTGGCGCCGAGTGCAGGATGGTGTCGTAGTAAAAGCGTTTTGCGATATCCGCAGGCTGCTTTGCGATGTTCTTTTTCGGCTCCGGCCGGACCTGCCAGCCATGTTCCCAGCGCGCCGCCTGATAGGGCGTAAAACCGCCGCCGTGCGCAAGAACCACGCTCAACTTCGGATGACGGTCAAGCACCCCGCCAAAATACAGGCATGCTGCACCAATGGTCGTATCGAGCGGATTGCCGATGAGATTGTTCAGGTAATAGGACTTCATCCGGTCGGCGCCGGCGACATTATTCGGATGGATGAATACAAAAACACCAAGCTCGGCAGCCGTTTCCCATACCGGCTCGAAGCTCGGATCGTCGAGGTTCTTGCCCATGATGTTGGATGCAAACATGGTTCCGCGCAGACCGAGTTTTGTGATTGAACGCTTGAGCTCGTCCGCAGCCTTGTCGGGTGCCTGCATTGGCAATGTCGCAATGCCTACGAATCGCTGCGGATTTTCTTTCACAAGCTTGGCGATCTGGTCATTCTGGATTGCCGCCGCTGCGATGCCGAGCGCAGCTTCCTGATTGTAGAGATAAGTCTGCGGCGTGGCGGAAAGCACCTGAACGTCGACACCCATCGCATCCATGTCGCGCAGACGATGCGCAACATCGAAGCCCCCGCGCGGAAACGGGCGGTAAGCGACGCCGCCAACGTCGAGCGTTGCAGATTCGGCGTCGATAGCGGTGATGGTCACAGGAACCTTAGGCGCCTCCTTGCGCAACAGGGCGGCCGTTTCCTCGGTCAGCACATGGGTATGGATATCGATTGTTCGCACGTCGCTCATTTCACCACCCGAAATTTGCCGCACCATCCGCGGCGAGGAGCGCCTGAGTGCCGCAGCCGGCGTGGCAACGCAAGCCCCTGTCGACCGTGATTGTTTTCGCTATAAACAAAGTCCTGCCAGTCTATTTCCGGATTTCTCATGGACACGATTTCCGCCCGCACGAGACAAACGCCACGCGTCGAGGACAACGCCCTGGTGCGTGGTACCGCACATTTTATGGATGACCCGCGCCTGGCCAACACGGCTTACGCCGCGTTCGTACGCTCGCCGCATGCGCATGCGCGCGTCCTCTCAGTGAAGACCGACGACGCCCGCAAGGCGAAAAAGGTGCTGGCCGTCCTCACCGCGCAGGACATGAAGGCTGCAAATGTGGGAACGGTTTCGCGGCACCCGCCGGTGCCTGGCCGCGGCGGCGCCAAGATGATCATGCCGTTTCGTCCTTCACTCGCCGGCGAAAAGGTCATGCATGTCGGTGACCCGGTGGCGATGGTGGTCGCCGAAACAGCGGCTGCAGCGCAGGATGCGGCCGATCTGGTGCAGGTTGACTACGAGGAGCTGACCGCCGTCATTACGCTCGACGACGCCATGAAAGGCGGCACGCAACTCTATGCGGAGGCGCCGGGCAATCTTTGCGTCGACTGGCCGGGGCCAATCCCGGACGAGCAGAACGAGCGTGATGTTGCCGACATCATCGCCAAGGCGCCGCATGTTGCGAAAGTGCGGGTGGCCAATCAACGTATGGTGGTGGCATCAATGGAGACGCGCGGAGCCACCGGCGTCTACGACAAGGTCAGCGACAGTTACACGCTCTACGCCTGTTCGCAGGGCGCCGATTCGCTGCGCGTGCAGGCTGCCGCCATCATGGGGGTGCCAAACGAAAAGCTGCGAGTGATCACGAACGATGTCGGCGGCGCGTTCGGTATGAAAACGCCGGTCTACCCTGAATATCCCGCATTGCTGATTGGTGCCCGAAAGCTCGGCCGTCCTGTGCAATGGCAGTCGACTCGATCGGAAGCCTTCATCACCGACACACAGGCGCGCGATACCGTCACCGAGGCCGAACTCGCGCTCGACGAGAAAGGGAAGTTTCTGGCGCTGCGAATGCGGCACCTGTGCAATCAGGGCGCCTATGTGAGCACCGCAGGCGTCGGCATCAACACCAACAATTTCGCGCGCTGTCTTCCGGGCATGTATCGGATTCCAAAGATCGATGCCTCCGTTGCATGTTACTTCAGCAACACGATTCCGATCGGCCCCTATCGCGGCGCCGGGCGGCCGGAAGCGAACTACGCGCTGGAGCGTGTGGTGGAAGAGGCCGCACGGGTCGTCGGCATGGACCCGGTACGGCTGCGCAAGAAAAATCTTATTCCGCCATCGGCAATGCCGTTCAAGACGCCCATCAACACGTATGACAGCGGAGATTTCCCTGCTGTCGTCGACAAAGCATTGGACCTTGCAGATTTCTCCAATTTCGCCAAACGCCGGCGGGAATCCGCGAAACGCAAGAAGCTGCGCGGCATCGGAGTCTCCTTCATGCTGGAGCACGCCGGCGCGCTGCCGATGGAGCAGGCTTCAGTTTCGTTTCCGGGCGGCGATCAGCTGATCCTGGGCTGCAACGTGCAATCGACCGGCCAGAGCCATGCCACCGTGTTTCCGCGCCTGCTAGCAAGCAAGCTTGGCATTGAACCTGCGAAGATTCAGCATCGCCATGGCGACACCGCGCAGGGGCTTACGGGTTTTGCTTCGGTCGGCTCGCGCTCGGCGATGTGCGCCGGCAGCGCCATCGTGCACACCGCCGACGTAATGCTGGCTAAAGGCAAGAAGCTCGCTTCCGCATTGCTGGAAGCATCGGAAGCGGACATTCAGTATCGCAATGGAAGCTTCGAGGTAGTCGGCACCGACCGCAGGATCTCGCTCTTCGAGACGGCGCGGCGCGCAAAGGAAATTGGCGAAAGTCTCGATACCAAGGAAAAGGCCGAGACGCCGCTCACTTTCCCGAATGGTTGCCATATCGCCGAAGTCGAGATCGATCCCGACACGGGAGCTGTCGATCTCGTGACCTATACCGCGGTCGATGATCCCGGCGTTATGCTCGATTCCATCGTTGTCGAAGGCCAGGTGCAGGGTTCGATCGCCAATGGACTCGGTCAGGCGCTGACCGAAAATGCGATATATGACCCGCAGAGCGGACAACTCATGGCTGGATCGTTCATGGACTACGGCATGCCGCGCGCGCATCACATGCCGATCGAACTGCGTGAGGCGGTGCACTCAGTGCCGGCCACGACCAATCCTCTTGGCGTGAAAGGCACAGGCGAGGCCGGTACCACAGCAGCGATCGCGGCAGTGATGAATGCAATCGCAAACGCAATCCCGAACGGCGCCGCCGACCACATGGACATGCCGGCGACGCCCGCAAAGGTCTGGGAAGCGTGCCAGCGGGGATTGGCTGCGAAGTAGCTTTTCTCTGTCCCTCAAAAATTAATGGCCGGGAAAACCCGGCCATTATTTTTGAGATTGCATTTGTGAGATTGCAGCCGCTCTACGCCTGTGAAATGAACTTGACGTTCATGTAGGCCTGCAGCCCTTCGATGCCGCCTTCGGAGCCGTAGCCTGACTCCTTGACACCCCCGAACGGCGTCTCAGGTGTCGAAACGGCGACGCTGTTGACACCCACCATGCCCGATTGCAGCGCATCGCTGATCGCCGAGGCATTCTTCTCCGACGTCGTGAAGGCATAGGCCGCAAGCCCGAACTGAAGCGAATTCGCGCGCTCGACCACCTCGTCGAATGTCTTGAACGGCACGATCGGCGCCACCGGCCCGAACGGCTCCTCGGTCATGATTTTGGAATCGTCCGGCACATCGGTGACAACGGTTGGCTCAAAGAAGAAACCCTGGTTGCCGTGGCGCGAGCCGCCGGTGACGACCTTGCCGCCGCGATCCTTGGCATCGTTGACGAAGCTTTCCATCGCATCCAGCCGCCGCGGATTTGCCAGCGGACCAAGCGTGATGCCCTTCTCGAGACCGTCTCCAAGCTTGAGGCCTTTTGCATACTCGGTGAAGCGCGCCACGAACTTGCTGTAGTTCTTTTCGTGCACGTAGAAGCGCGTCGGCGAAATGCAGACTTGGCCGGCATTGCGATACTTGAAGGCCGCGATCGTGTCGGCGGTCTTCTCGGGGTCCGCATCGTCAAAGACGACGACGGGCGAATGGCCGCCAAGCTCCATCGTCGCCTTCTTCATTCCTCGCGCCGCGAGTTCGGCCAGATGCTTGCCGACCGGCACAGAGCCGGTGAACGAGATCTTCTTGACCGACTTCTTCGGAATAAGGTGCTCGGAGACTTCGGCAGGAACGCCGAACACGAGATTGAGCACGCCTGCCGGAAGTCCGGCGTCGGCGAAGCATTTCACAAGTTCGACGCAGCCGCCCGGCGTCTCTTCCGAGGCCTTGATAATGATCGAGCATCCTGCGGCGAGCGCGCCGGCGATCTTGCGCACCGGGGTCAGCGTCGGGAAATTCCACGGCGTGAACGCGGCGACGATGCCGACGGGTTCTTGCAGCACGAGCTGGCGCACGCCTTTCTGACGTCCGGGGACCACGCGACCATAAGTGCGACGACCCTCCTCGGCATACCAGTCGATGATGTCGGCGCTGGTGAGAACCTCGGCGCGCGACTCGACATAGACCTTGCCCTGCTCCTGGGTCATCACTTTTGAAACATGGTCATAGCGTTCGCGCAGGAGATCGGCAGCTTTGCGCATGATCTTGGAGCGATCATAGGCGGACGTCGCTTTCCAGGCCGCAAAGCCCTTTTCGGCGGCGGCGAGCGCGGCATCGAGATCGCTTTTGCTCGCATGCGAAAGGTGGGCCAGCGTCTTGCCGGTCGCCGGATTGATCACATCCTCGCCCTTGCGGCCGCCGCCGTTGAGCCACTTGCCGTCGATATAAAGACCAAGATCGGAATACATGGAACCCTCGTTGTCACGCGGAGCAGGATGGGGATTGGATTAGCATTTTCGGAGGCGGGGCGTCACCTTAATCGCTACGCGAGGTAGGCGCCGCCGCTGACGTGGATCGTCTGCCCGGTGATGAAGCGCCCATTCGGGCCGCAGAGAAACCTCACCATCGCTGCGACATCCTGCGGCTTGCCGCGTTCGCCGGTAATGGTGCCGTGAGTCAGATGATGGGCGGGATTCTGCGATGAGGCAGGGCGAGTGGTTTCGATCGCACCAGGCACGACGCAATTCGCGGTGATCTTGTCCGCTGCAAGATCGTGGGCAAGGCCGCGCGACAGACCGACCAATGCGGACTTTGCCGTCATCACATGAGCGCGGTCCTTCGATCCAATATGCGCGCTCATCCCCCCGATATTTATGATGCTGCCGCCGTTCTTCCTTAGCGCGGGCAGGCAGGCGTGCACGCAGCGAAAGCTGCCATCGAGGATGACATTCATTACCTCGCGCCAATCGGCAAAGCTCATTTCGGAAACATGTTTCTCGCGCCGCAACGCGGCGTTGTTGACGAGAATATCGATGCGTCCGAATTTTTTGAGCGCTGCATCGGCGAGCGCTGCCGCTGTCTTGTCGTCGCCGATATCGCCAACAACGGCGATGGCCTTGCCGCCGGCCTTTTCGATCTCGCCCACGACACCATCGGCTTCGGCCTTGTTCGACCGCACATTCACGACCACGGCAGCACCGGCTTCGGCCAGAGCCAATGCGATCGCCCGACCGATGTTGCGTCCGGCGCCGCTGACAATGGCGACTTTCCCGGCGAGTTCTTTGTCCTCAGCCATGAGACATCATTACCCTCGCAAAAACGCCAAGTCGACCTTGCCGTCATAGAGTTTCGCCAGCCGTTTGAGCGCATCGGAGGCGCGCTTGTCGTCCCAGCCGCTGTGTCGGACGTTGAGCGTGAATTTCTCTTCGATATCGGCGCGCGTCAGCGGCTCTTTCGCTCCGCCGCGGAAATGCGGCTGGCGTTCCTCGACCACACTGCCATCGTTGAGCACTGCGCGAATATGGCCAGTAAAATTATTGGGATACGGATTGTCGGGGTCGATCACATAACGAACTTTCGATGCGACTGCGAGGACATCTTCGTCGTGGACGGCCCGATCGGTGAAAGCCTCAAGCCCCACGCCACCACGTACAAACCCGGTTGCCAGAATGAAGGGCGTTGCGAATTTTGCCGCGTAGCCATTTGGCGGCCGCTGTTTGTCGGCAAGCGGCTCCCACAGACGATGGACCGTTCCCTCCGCTACTTCACATACCAATTCCCTGACATCGCCCGCCTTGATCCCGCGCGCCGCAAGCCGCTTCGCGCAATCGACATAGGGGTGCGCCATGGTCCCGCAGGGATAGGGTTTGAATGCGAGCGTTTCCGTCACCCATTTCGTGCCGAAACCACCTGTGACCGCCTCGTAGTCGCCTTGCATCGTGTGCGCAAAACCATGAAACAAACCGTGCGTGCCTTCGAACACAGTCCGCGGTCCAAGAAAGCCGCCCCGAGCAAGCAGCGCCGCGCGGATGCCGGATTGGGCTGCCCAGCCCGGATGGAGCCGCTTTGTCCACGCGCCCTCGGCAAGATATTCGATAATCCCGCCGGCGAAGCTTGCGGCGATGCCGAGCGCATCGACGATTTGCCTGGCATTGAGCCCGAGCGCGGAGCCGACGCCGGCCGCTGCGCCCATCACGCCGAAAATCGCGGTCGGATGAAAACCGGCCTTATGTACCGCCTTTGGCACGACCGTGCTCAATCGGCACATAACCTCGGTTCCGACCGCAATGCCGAGCAACGCAGCAGACCCATTGGGTCGATGCCGCTCGCACGCCGCAAGCACCGCCGGCACGATGACCGCGCCCGCGTGCACCGGGCCGCCCTCGAAGGTGTCGTCAAAGTCTTCGCCGTGTGCCGCGGTGCCGTTAATGAAGGCCGCGCTTGCAGTGCTGAAGGTGCGTGCGTGGCCGATTGCTGTACAGGGGCCTTCATCGTCGCAACCGGCAACCGTACTTTTAATGTAATTCTCATGCCGGGCCGTCACGCACAGGCCCGCGACGTCGATCAGCAAGTTTACGCACTTGTACTTCACGCGCTGCGGCAACCGGTCGACGTGCAGCGCGGCGACCTGTCGCGCGAGTTCCTCGGCAACCGACATTTTGGGCAAACGCTCACTCACAAAAGCACCACGCTCATGGAGCGGTCAATCGCCGCCCCCCGCCCAGCTTCAGGCTGTTGGCAAGCGCGACAATGCCGAATGTCAAGATGAGCATTAGCAGTCCCAATACCGCGATAGCCGCCAGATCACCGCTTTCATTGAGATCGTAAATAAGCACCGACAACACTTTTGTCTCGGAGGTGAACAGCATGATCGCCGCCGACAGCTCGCGAATAACGCCCACAAAGATAAAGCACCAAGTGGCGATGACACTGGTACGGAGCAGCGGTGCGGTGATCTGCCAAAGCGATCGCAGACGGCTTGCGCCAAGGATGCGGCTGGCGTCCTCGAGCTCAGGATGCACGGCATGGAGGGCCGACTGCATCTGCTGATAGGCCGCCGGCAGGCTCAGGGTGACGAAAGCAATCAGGAGAATCCACAATGTGCCATAGAGCACGAAGGGCGGTCGCGTATAGGTGAAGAACAATCCGACGCCGAGCACGATGCCGGGAATGGCGACCGGTGCAGTCGCAAGAAAGCCGAGCGCGCGATGACCGACGACCGCCTCGCGGGCAGTTACGTAAGAGATCACGACCGCAAGGATCGTGCCGGCCGTCGCCGCCAGCGTGCCAAGAATAAAGGTATTGCGGAGCGCAAGCTGCGTCGCCGACAGCTCGTAGAAAACGAAATGCAAGTTCTGCAGCGTGAAATTGTTGAACCAGACCAGATGGGAAGCGACTTTGGAGAACGACGCATTGAGCAACGCAAAATACGGCAGAAAAACCGGGCACATCAGCACAAGCATAGCGCCCGCCAGCAGCACCCAGCGCCAGCGGCCGAGTCGCACGATGCGCGGTTCACTGTTCTTGCCGCCGACGACGGAGTATCCGCGCCGACCGAGCACCATATGCTGCGCACGCAGCAGCATGACCGTTAGAACAAGAAGCGGGAGGGAGGCGGCCGCGGCAAGTTCCGGCTTGGGCGGAAATTGGAACAGGCTCCAGATCTTGGTTGTCATGGTATGAAATCCGGCCGGCATCGCCAGAATCGCGGGCGAGCCGAACAGCGTCATCGCCTGCAGGAAAGCGACCAGCGCGCCCGCGAGCATTGCCGGAAGCGCGAGCGGAATAGTAATGCGGCGCGCGGTGTCCCAAGTCTTGCCGCCGAGAATGGCAGACGCGTCTTCCAGATCGCCGGGTGTCCGGTCAAGCGAATTGGCAACAAGCACGAAGACGTATGGGAACGTGTAGCAACTGATGACGAACACGAGTCCCGTAAAGCTGTAGATGTTGAGCAGATGCACATCCTGCTCGGCGCCGGTGAGCTCGCGGTAAAGCTGATTGAGCAACCCGCTGTTCGGAGCCGCCAGCAGTTCCCAGGCAATCGCTCCCAAGAATGGTGGTGTTACAAACGAAGCGGTCACCAGCAGGCGAACCGTGCGACGCAACGGCATATCGGTGCGCGCCACCAGCCAGCCCATGGGCGCCGCCACCGCGCAGCAGATCAGCGCCGACGAGGTGGCGAGCGCAAGAGTGGTCAATAACGGGTCGAGATAGGCTGCGTCGGACACCAGCCGATGGAAATTGTCGACGGTGAAGGCACCGCTTTTGTTGGTAAAGGCATAGAAGATCAGCCACGAGAGCGGCATCGCGATCAGCGCGAAGAGAATCGCCGCAAAGGCAAGCAGCACCGGCTTCGACAGATCGAAGCCAACCCGTCGCCTTGTAATCGGTGCGGTTGATGCGACCGCCGTCATCGAACAACCCGTTAGAAGAAAGAAAGCCTCCCCATTTGGGGAGGCTTAAACTTTACACATGAAAGACCTTGACGTAGCGCGCCTTGATCTGTTCGCCGTTTTTAAGCACGGCCGCTGCATCATCTTTCATCAGCTTGATCTTACTCAGTGGCGTGCGGCCTTGATGTTCCGGAACTTGCGGATGCACGGAACGCAAGCCGCCGATTTCGACGGCGAGCTTCTGGCACTCCGGCGAAAAACAGAAGCTCTGGAACAGTCGTGCCGCGTTCGGATTCGGCGCCGCCTTGAACAGGCCGTTGGGGCCAATGATGATCGGCGTGCCTTCGGTGGCGTAAACCGGCTCGACCGGCTGGCCAGATTCTTTTTCCTTCAGTATCAGATATTCGACGCCATCAGCCTGGATCGCGCGCTCACCAAGCGCGAGCTTCTTTGGCGGGTCGGCGGCCGACTGCACCTGCAGGATGTTTTGCTTGGCCAATTTCTCGAAATAGCCCCATCCAAGATCGCGCGAGATCTGGTAGGTCGCAGTCATAATTGTACCACTGTAACCCGGATGTGCCTTGATGATCTTTCCCTTCCATTTCGGATCGAGCAGATCGGCAAAACTCTTCGGTGCTTCTTCCTTCTTTACTAAGTTGGTATTGTACGCGATCACGCACAGGAACACGCGGAAGCTGGCGAAAGTGCCATCAACGTCCTTGTGCTCGGCCGGGTAGAATTTCGCGACGTCTTCCGGAACGTAAGGAGCAAGCATGCCCTGATCCTTCCAGTAGACGAGATGCGATGCATCGGACGAATTGACCACATCGACCGCGTGCACATTGGCTGTGTATTCCTGACCGATACGTTGCAGCAGCCGCTCGGCGCCCGTGCGTTCAACCTTGCAGGCAACCCCCGGATACTTCGCCTCAAACGCCTTGCCGATCTGCTCCGACAACTTAAGGTCCACCGAGGTGTACCAGACCACCTTGCCCTCTTTCTTCGCGGCCTCGATCAGCGCCGGCGTAACGGCCGTAGCCGGCGGTGCCGCCGACATGACCCCGGTCGAAAATGCGGCGCCGGCAACAAACGCACTCGACCCGACCAGCACGTCGCGGCGTGAAATTTTTGAGCCTTTCATCGGCGTATCCTCCATTGTCCTGATTTGTCGTTTCGCCCCCGAATTACTATCCGCTCAGTGCGCGGCAACGCTCCTGCGGAAGATGTAGCCAGACAACACTACCTTTTGGAATATTCTCGCCGGCGCCAGTGAGTACGCGCAGCTGGGTGCCATCCTTGGCTTCAACCATATAATCCCGGCTGCCACCGAGAAAGACCTGCCGCACCACGGTCGCCTGCACCACATTTTCGCCCTGGCGTTGGCTTGCGGAAATCGCGATATCATGCGGACGGATCGACACTGGCGTCGACGCGCCGGCTTTGATCATCTCACCGCTGCAGCGCAAAGGCGTTCCAGCAAAATCAATGCGGGCGCCATCAAGGCCTTTACCGCTGATGACATTGCTCGAGCCGATGAAGCGCGCCACGAACTCCGAGCGCGGTCGGTCGTAGATTTCCTCGGGGGAGCCCGCCTGCTCCACCTTACCGCCATTCATGACCGCGATCAGGTCAGCCGTCGTCATGGCTTCGGACTGATCGTGCGTGACGTAGACTGTGGTGTAGCGGTAAGCGTCGTGCAGACGCCGCACCTCGAACCGCATTTCCTCGCGCAGGTTCGCGTCGAGATTGGAGAGCGGTTCGTCGAGCAGGAGCGTCTCTGGCTCGACGATGAGCGCGCGGGCGAGGGCGACACGCTGCTGTTGCCCGCCCGACAGTTCACCGGGGTAGCGCTGGGCAAGCGGTGCCAGCTTCGTCGTTCCAAGGATGGCGTCGAGCTTCTTGCCGATCGTTTCGCGGTCGACCTTCCGCAGCTTCAGGCCATAGATGATGTTCTCGGCAACCGTCATATGCGGCCACAGAGCGTAACTCTGGAAGATCATCGACATGTTGCGCCGCTCGGGAGGCAGAGTATTCGCAGGCGAAGAAACCAATCTGTCCCCGACGCGGATTTCGCCCTCACTCGGTTCTATGAAGCCGGCGATCAGCCGCAGCGTCGTCGTCTTGCCGCATCCGGATGGGCCGAGCAGGCACACGAGATGACCGTGCTCTATGGTCAGTGAAACATCGTCGACAACGGCTGTATTGCCGTATCGCTTTGTCAGGCCCCGCAACTCGACCGACGCCACGCGCTTCCTCCCCTGGTCCCCCGCCGCTGGTCGCGGCTGTCATTTGACACTTCCAGTACCAACACCGTTCGCAAACGTCTCTTCGACCTCGATTTGAATTTATGAGCCGGTAAATGCCGGCTTGCGCTTTTCCATGAAGGCTTTACGGCCCTCGACATAATCATTGCTGGCGAAGCACTGCGCCACCAGGTCGTCGCAGCGCTTGAGATCGCGCTTGCTCTCGTCCTTGACCACCTCGCCGACAATATATTTGACGGAATTGACCGTGAGCGGCGCGTTGACGCTGATCGTCTCGGCGTAGTCCTTCACGTATTTCTCGACCTCCGCATCGGGCAGAACCCGGTTGACCAGACCCATCTGCAGCGCTTCCGCCGCGGTGAACTGGCGCGCGGTGAAAAAGATCTCCTTTGCGAATGAGGGTCCGACGACGTCGACCAGCTTCTTGATGCCCTTGAAACCGTAGCCAAGGCCGAGCTTTGCCGCAGGCACGCCGAATTTCGAATTGTCCGAGCAAATGCGCAGGTCGCAGCACAGCGCAAGCCCGACACCGCCGCCGATGCAATAGCCGCGGATCATCGCAATGGTCGGCTTGGGAAACTCGTAAACCGCCGTGTTTGCCTTATCGACTGCAGCATTATAGCGGTCGATCGCATCCTTGCTGGAACGCTCGCTCTCAAACTTGGAAATATCGGCGCCCGAAACAAAGGCTTTGCCGCCGGCACCGGTTAGCACCACGACGCGAATCGCCCTGTCGGCGGCAAAATCGGCGAGGATCCCGGAGGCCGCATCCCACATTTCCAGGGACACCGCGTTGTGCCGCTCCGGATTGTTGAAGATGAGATAGCCGACGCCGCCCTCCTTCCGGGACAGCATTTTGTCGGTCTGGGTCATTCACATGCTCCTTCGTCAGTTCCTCACGGCCAAGTGCTGGCATAAAGCTCACACCGCGTGCGCTTTATGCAGCTCGGCAATTTCATTGTCGGCGAAGCCGAATTCCTTGAGCACCTCGTCGGTGTGCTGCCCCTGCGCCGGCGGCGTCGCCACGATCTTGCTCGGCGTGCGCGAAAGCTTCACCGGCTGACCGACAAAAACCTGCTCGCTGCCGTCTGGACGTTTTGCGGCCTGCGCGATGCCGAGGTGTTTGACCTGTTCGTCCGCAAACATCTCATCGATCGCATAAATCGGTCCGCAAGGCACGCCGATCTTGTTGAAGATCTCGATCCACTCGGCGCTGCTCTTGTGCACGGTCCTCTTGTCGATCTCGGCATTGAGCGCATCGCGGTTTTTCGAGCGCAGGGCGCCGCTCGCGTAATCAGGATGCTTGATCAACTCCGGGGCCTGAAGAGCGTTGCACAGCCGTTCCCACATCACCTGCCCCGTCGAGGCGATATTGATATGACCATCTTTGGTCTTGAACACGCCGGTCGGAATGCTGGTCGGATGATTGTTGCCGGCCTGCTTCGCGACTTCATGCATCTGCAGCCAGCGCGCCGCCTGGAAGTCGAGCATGAAGATCTGCGCCTGCAGCAATGACGTGTTGACCCATTGGCCTTCGCCCGAGACTTCGCGTTCGAGCAGCGCAACCAAAATGCCGAGCGCGCAAAACAGGCCGGCGGACAGATCGGCGATCGGGATGCCGACGCGCACCGGCCCTTGTCCCGGCAGCCCCGTGATCGACATCAGACCGCCCATACCCTGCGCAATCTGATCGAAACCCGGACGATCGCGGTAGGGCCCATCCTGACCGAACCCCGAAATACTGCCAAGCACGATGCGCTTGTTGACCTTCTTCAGCGAGTCGTAATCGATCCCGAGACGGTCCTTCACGTCGGGGCGGAAATTCTCCACCACGACATCCGCCTTCTCCACCATCCGCTTGAATGCGGCGAGGCCCTGCGGCGATTTCAGGTCGAGGGTAATGCTGCGCTTGTTTCGATGCAGGTTCTGAAAATCGGCATTCGAGCGCGGCCCGCCAGGCCCTTCGCCTTTTTCCAGATGCGGCGGCGTCTCAATCTTGATGACACTGGCGCCCCAGTCGGCCAGCTGGCGAACGCAGGTCGGCCCCGATCGGACGCGCGTGAGATCGAGGACGGTAAAGCGGGAAAGGGCGGAAGAGGCCCTCGGAAACGGCATTACGGCAACTCCGGAGTGTATTTTCTGGCCCAGGACTCGGGTTCGGGCCGACATTCCCCGATCTATGTGGGCTTGTCTATTGCATCGGCTGCCATTCCTGGCGGGCACAACCGGCGGGCCAGCAAGGCCAAAAAAGGCTTTTATTCATCATATGCGGCGGCAATCGCAGCTTATGCCTTGAAAAGACCACGACCGGCTGTCATATGATCCGCAGCGGATGAAAGACCCGATTGCGGGTTTGCGGGCTGCGTGCACGAAGCTCATTAAAACGAATTTCGCCCCGCCTCCTCCGTTTCCAACGAAACGACAACCCTGGCCACGCGGGATGTCTTGATAAACCCGCGATTCCACCGGCTGCGCCGCAGCACGGCTGACTCGCCATATAAGAAAGTGACTCTTTGACTTCATTCAACGAGTTCGGCCTCGCAGAGCCGATCCTTCGCGCCCTCGCGCAAGAAAAATACATCACCCCAACTCCAATCCAGACTCAGACTATTCCGCTTGCATGCCAGAGTCGCGATGTCATTGGCATCGCGCAGACCGGCACAGGAAAGACTGCGGCCTTCGCGCTTCCCATTCTCAACCACCTCCTCAACAAACGTATGCGGCCGGCGCAGAAATCCTGTCGCGTCCTGGTGCTGTCACCGACGCGCGAACTGTCCGCTCAGATCGTCGACAGCTTTCGCGCCTACGGCCGGCATATCCGCCCGCTCGAGGTAGCGCTCGCGATCGGCGGCGTACCGATCAACCGGCAGATCCGCGCTCTTGCGCGCGGTGTCGAAATCCTGGTGGCAACGCCAGGACGCCTGCTCGACCTCGTCAACAGCCGCGCATTGCGCCTCGACCATATTGAGGTGCTGGTGCTCGACGAAGCCGATCGCATGCTCGACATGGGGTTCATTCACGACATCAGGAAGATTGTCGCCCTGCTGCCAAAAGAGCGGCAAACCTTGTTCTTCTCCGCAACCATGCCGCAGCAGATCGTCCAGCTTGCCGCGCACATGCTGCGGGATCCGGCGCGTGTCGCGGTAGCGCCACAGGCGACGACCGCCGAGCGTATCGCGCAACGTGTGATCCTTGCCGAGAAAGCCTCGAAGCCGGCGTTGCTGGCGGAGATCCTCAGGAGCGAACCGATAGATCGCGTTCTGGTGTTTACGCGCACCAAGCATGGCGCAGACAAGGTCGTCCGTGGGCTCAATAAGGCCGGCATTGCAGCGGAGGCAATTCACGGCAACAAGTCACAGAACCAGCGTGAGCGCGTTCTTTCTGCCTTCCGCAATGGCCGTCTGCGCACGCTGATTGCCACCGACATCGCCGCCCGTGGGATCGACGTCGATGGCGTCAGCCATGTCGTCAATTATGATCTCCCGAATGTTCCGGAGAGCTATGTACACCGCATCGGCCGTACCGCGCGCGCCGGAGCCGAAGGCGTGGCGATCTCGTTCTGTGACCACGAGGAACGGGCGTACCTGCGTGACATCGAGCGACTGATCCGAATGACGATCCCTGCGACCGACCGGCGTACCGGCCGGGCCGAAACCCAGCCGGCCCAGCATCACGCGGCCAATCGCAAGAACGGCCACCGGCACCATCGCAACAACAACCAACCGCGCCGAAAGAACGGCGGAAATCGCCCGCAAGGCGCCAACCCGCACGGTCATCACGGCTCCGCGAAGGGCGAGCCAAACCAATTGGGAAATGTTAGATTTATGCAACCGGCCGAGCCGCGCCGAAACGCCGGCCACCGGCCCAACTAGCATGAAAAGTGAGAACCGATTTTCGGCTAGTTCATGCACCATACAAAGTGAGGCAACTGGAGATTTGGATGGCGAAAGAAGAACTGCTCGAGTTTGACGGTACCGTCACCGAGGTTCTCCCGGACGGCAATTTCCGGGTGAAGCTCGACAACGATCATGAAGTGTTGGCCTACACAGCCGGCAAGATGCGGAAATTCCGCATCCGCACCGGCGTTGGCGACCGGGTGATCGTCGAAATGTCGCCCTACGACCTGCAGCGCGGACGCATCAGTTTCCGCCACAAGGGCGACGCGCCGGCTCCCGCCCCGCAGCAGCGCCGGCCAAATTTCCGCGGCAGACGTTAGGCAAGCTAACTCGACGGAAAATAGGCGCCCGGAGTTGCGTGCATCAATGTCCCGCTCTTACCTGGTCTCCCTGCTGCTGGCCATAGCCGTAGCCGGCACATCTCATCCATCGACCGGACAAGAGGCCGCAAAGAGCGCTCCACAACCAGCGCCTTTGGAACACCAGGAACCGCCCAAGGGCGTGCTGCGGCTGCTGCCACGCGATGCCGTCACCGAGCATTCCATCGAAACGTCTCTCGGCAAACTATCCTACACGGCGACGGCCGGCACTCTCGCCTTCTACGATCAATCGGGCGAGCAGAGCGCGTCCGTCTTCTACACGGCCTACGTGGCGAAGAACGGCGCAGCAAACCGACCACTGACTTTTGTTTTCAATGGCGGTCCTGGTGCGGCCTCTGCCTTCCTGCATCTTGGCCTCGTCGGCCCGCGCATTCTCGACTTTGGGCCGAGCCCACATGACGCCGCCCGTGCCACATTGCGTGATAATCCAGATACCTGGCTTGCCTTCACCGATCTCGTGCTTATCGATCCGATTGGCACAGGCTGGAGCCGCGCGGCTAAACCGGAAACCGCCAAGAATTTCTTCAGCATCAAGAGCGATGCCGATGCTTTTGCGAAGGCGATTGCGCTTTATGTTGCGAAGAATAACCGCGCTGCCTCGCCAAAATATCTTTTTGGCGAAAGCTATGGCGGTTTTCGCGCTGCAAAGACCGCGCGCGCACTTCAACGCGACCAGGGCATTACCGTGAGCGGTATCGTCATGCTCTCGCCTCTTCTCGAGGGATGGCTCACGTTCGGCGATGACGGTTCTGCGCTTCATGCGGCCCTGCAATTGCCGTCACTGGCGGCAGCTGAGCTTGAGCGCAAGCAAGCCTTCACGTTAGATGCTGTCGCGGCTGCAGAAAAATTCGCAATGAGCGAATATCTCACCGTTTTGGCAGGACCACCTCCGACGGGTGATGCGGCGCAGACCTTCTACGATCGGGTCGCAAAAATAACCGGTCTCCCGCCTGACGCCGTCACCCAAGCGCGTGGTTTCGCTGCCAAAGCTTATGTGAAGAACCTGCGTGCCGGTGAGAGGAAGATTGTGAGCCGCTACGATGCAGCCTTCGCGGTAGACGATCCATATCCCGAATCGCGGTCAGCACGCGGACCCGATCCAATTCTCGATACTCTCACCCGCGCTTACGGCGGAGCCATGGCAAGCTATGCTCGCAATGAGCTCGGATTTCAAACCGAGATGACATATGCATTGCTCGCAGGCGATGTCACCAATCACTGGGACTGGCAGGGTGGCCGGGTGCAGGCGAGCACGGAAGACGAGCTGAGAGTGCTTTTGGCGTTTGGTCCGTCATTTCGCCTGCTGATCGCGCACGGCTATTCCGACATGATCACGCCCTATGCGATGACGCGCTACGTCCTCGATCACATGCCGTCTTTCGACCCGCCGGGTCGCGTCCAGCTAAAACTCTATCGCGGCGGACATATGCTCTATCTTGACCCGGAGTCGCGCAGGGCCTTCAGCGCGGACGCATCGGCATTTTATCGGGATAAAGAATAGCGCTTTCGCACGTCAATGTGCCTCACCAGCGCTTTCATTTGATCGGGTTTTCGTCCTCGTGGCTTACCCGATCCGCAATCGCCAGAATAAGCATGGCGACCGCGAAGGCGAGCAGAATGCCAACAACCCAGGCTAACTTGACGTTGTCGGCGTGCCGCTCGATGTCCATGAACCACTCCAGGACATTGACCGCAGCGATGGCGGCGATCGAGCCGAGGAGTTTCTGCTTGAGGCCCGAAAAGCCGATTTTTATCAGTCCGCCCGGCCAATCGGGGTGTTTCGAAGGATCGATCTGGGTGAGGAAATTTTCATAGCTCGAGCAGATTACGATCACGATAAGGTTTGCAACGAGGGTGAGATCCACGAGCGTCAGAATGCCGACGATAACGTCGGCTGGCGGGGCGGCAGGAATTTGTATGACAAATTCATATAGCTTGATGACAAATTTGATCGCCAGCGCCGCGAGACCGATTATCAATCCCAAAAGGAACGGTGCCACCAGCCACCGGCTGTTAAAGACGATCGCCTCGACAACATGCACCAGACGTTGCATTTGAACTCCTGCCGAGCCGGGTTACCGCAACTCCATAATGAATTTTGTCCGCATCTGCGTAAAGGGGCGCATAACAAAGGCTATCCATTGGCAGGGCACGAGCAGCAAGGAATGATCTGCAAATCCTCCATCGTGCGCAACGAGCGCTCAAACCGAAGTATCGCGCGGCGAGCACTACGAAAATGCGCGCGAGTACCGCGTCTATCTGCAAATGTGCCGTGACAATGAAGGCGCCGTGCTACTCAGCGAGCAGTCGTTGAAATTCCAGGACACCGCGCAACTTGTTGGACTGGGCCTCATGAGAAGCCCAAACTCATACGAAAATTGGGCGCTTGCGAATTCCGGCCGGGAGCGGCCGCAAACCGCGAAGGCTTGTTAGTTGGCATTCAGCGTCGGACGGACACAGCCGGCACAATCCGGGCTCCGATAACGCCTTCGCGAGTTAGTGCTGGGACGTAGATGAAATCAGCGCGGCGGTCGTGACCTGCTCGGGATCCAGGAAACTCAGTTCCAATCCTCGCGCGACATCGTCGCTCGAAGAGCAATCGGAATGCGCGACCAGCACGCAACTGCCTGCGACGGCCATTATTGCAGCCGTCTCACCCGACTCCAGCATTGGCGGCAGATCGATAAGCACGTAGTCATAGACCTCGCTGAGACGGGCCATCGCGTCTCGCGATTTGAGGCAAGCGAGCAGGTTATCGACACCTGACGTTCGTGCGGCGGGGAAAAAATCGAATCCGTCTACCGAAAGCGGCCGCATCGCGCGCCCGGAGCCGCCACCCAGAAGCTGGACTTTCGCCGCCTGTCGGTCCCGCATCAGCGCCTTGGTCAGCCCGGCCCGAATGGAATCACCGTCAATCAGCAGAGTCCGCTCCCCGGCTTTCACCAGAAGTTCGGTAAATGCACGCGAAAGCGTTGACCGGCCGTCCCGGTGACGGGGCGAGACAAACACGACAACCCGCGGATGCACACCGCTGGTGTGCCGGTCGACGGCAGCTTTGATACGCCAGATCGCCGCGTTCGCTGCATTGCTACGCCAGAATGCCAGCACGTTTTTGTCGACGTCTGCGGCCGGCGAATAATGTTTGGGCCAAGGCACATTCACGACCCGGCGTATTTTGAACATTTCTTGAAACTGGTCGGCGCTGCGCAGCCGCTTGTCGAAGAACTCGCGCCCAAAAGCCCCGCAAAATCCGACGATGCCACCGGCGGCCAGCGCCCCCAGTAGGATTATCGCCGTCTTGGGAGAACTCCGTTCCGCTGGCGGCCGGGCTTCGCTGATGATGCGGGCTTGCGTGAACGGAAAAGCCTGATCCTCTACGAACTGTCGCAGCCGCCCGCTTCGGGTTCTAAGCGCCTCGTAGGCGCCTCTCTTTGACTCGGCCGCCTTTTCAAGAGCTTTCAGCTCCGCCGCTCGTTCGGCATCCGATGCAGGCGACGCGCCCTGATTTGCAGCGCGAAATTCGTCTAAAGCGCGAGCGGCATCATCGGCTTCCCGCCGCGACTTTTCAGTCCATTCTTCCATCCATTTTCCAGCCCGCTGCGCGGCCAGCAACTTCGCACCGAGTTGATCCTGTATGTAGGCGTCGGCTACTCCATTGGCGATGGCTGCCGCCTTCTTCGGATCGGTCGACTTGAAAGAAATCTCGGCGATGTAGCTGCGTTCGACCTGATTTACATCGAGACCGCGCTTGAAGCGTGTCATTACGGTATCCGAAAGCTTGTTTTGATCGCGTGTCCCGCCCAACCCGATCATATTCATCAACTGTCCGAGCAGGCCGGAGCTGGTGAATTCCGGATCATCGGCGAGCTTCAGCTTGGCAATTACCCGGCGTGCGATGCCTTCCGAATTCAGAATCGCGAGCTGACTGTTGACGACGGCGGTGTCGACGGTCCCCTCCTGCCTCAGGTCCGAGGGAGTCGGCAATGCACGGTTTGTTTCCGTCAGAAGGGCCGCCACCGCGGTGTACTTGGGAGGGGCGAGAATTAGATAGACGACGGCAAGCAGCAGTAGTGGCACCGCGCTGATGATGAAGGCGACCCATCGCCGCCTGATCAACTTCATCAGCCCGCCGAGGATGGAGCTGATGCTGGCGTCATTACCCCCATCAAGGACCGCAAATGTGTTGCCGATTCGCGCCCGGTCCATTCCGGCTACAATCATACCGATGAAACCAACTCGAAGTTTGTTCGAAAACTGTGCGTTAAGGCCGGACGCACGATTATGGTTCCTCTTTCAAAGACGATTGTGTCCTGACACTTCGGACTATTCGGGTTCCATGCAACTGCGGACAGCTGCGGAAGGTTGGATGTCCGTCGGAGGAACCAGCGCGACATCGTGATGCTGGAACGAATCGGGCAGTGAAGTTTTTATGCCGATGGCGCGGTGAACAAAAACCGCCGCGCAGTCAAGGAAACAATGGGCTGTTTAAATGCGGCAAACCAACGGAGGCTGCATGCGAAACGATTCATTCTCAATCGCGCAGCTTTTGTGCTGTTTCTGCCTGGCGCTTCTCGCCCTGCCAATTCCGCCTGCTTATGCAAAAGACTACCTCATCCAGGCAGGCGACACTTTGGAACTGTCGGTAGCCGGCGTGCCGGACCTGCGTCAGCGGATCCCGGTCAATGTCCAAGGCGCCGCTTCGTTTCCGCTGGTCGGTGATGTCCAAGCCGCAGGCAAATCGCTCAAGGAGGTAAGATCAAAAGTACAGGAAATACTGCCGACAAAGGAGTTCCGGTTGCGCACGGGCGATGGTCGAGAGGTCCCGGTCATCGTTTCGCCTCAGGCGATTGACGTGGTCATTGCGGAATATCGACCAATTTATCTCAACGGCGACGTTTCGAAGCCAGGCGAGGTTACATATCGTCCAGGGTTGACGGTTCGCCAGGCGATCGCATTGGGCGGCGGTTATGACGTCATGCGATTGCGCATGAACAACCCGTTTCTTGAACAGGCCGACATACGCGGTGAGTATGAAAGCCAGTGGCTGGAATTTGCCAAGGAGCAGGCTCACATCGCCCGGCTGCGTGCCGAACTCGCCGATCAGGGACAACTCGATGACAAGTCACTAATCGACTTGCCCATTGGCCGAAGCACTGCAGATAAGATCTTGAGCAACGAGCGCGAGTTGCTTGACGTCCGCCGCACCGACTTCGCCAATCAGAAAAACTTTCTGACCCAAATGCTGGAGAAACAGGGTCAACGTATCGGAATGTTGACTGAAGCCGAAGCCAAGGAAAAGGAAGGTGTGCGCGACGACACCGAAGATCTCAACCGGCTGCAGGACGCACGCGGCCGAGGCATCGTGCCCGTCACACGCGTGATCGAAGGCAGGCGTCTTCTGCTGTACTCGGCCACCCGGGCGCTGCAAACCGGAGTCACACTCACCCAAGCCGACCGCGACCGCGCCGATACCGAGCTACAAATGAAAAAACTGGATAGCGACCGTCGCGCGCAGGTGCTTGCCGAACTGCAACAGGCGGAAGTCAACTTGGCTGAAATTCGTACGCGACTGGAGGCGTTGAGCACCAAACTTGAATATGTGGGAATGGTACGATCTCAGCTCGTAAGCGGCACCGACAACAAGCCGAAATTGACCATCGTCCGAACCAGCGAGCAAGGAGCCGAACAGATTAACGCAGATGAAGATATGGAGCTTCGACCTGGAGATGTGGTCGAAGTGGCACTGACGTCGACCTTGGCGCCGAAGCCGGACACGCGGACACAAAAATAGCGAAAAATTCGCGTTCTATCGATTGTTATCCAACAACGTCATCGAAAGTGCGCCGCGTGCCGGTCAGCTCCGACGTCAGGATTAATCTTGGTGTCGATAACGAAAACACCGGGCATCCCTTCTCGACGAGCGCGTGCGAAATCCTGAAATTGGCGGAGCAAACCGGACATTCGCGAGGGCAAAGATGAGCAGGTCCTTTGTCCGCACTGCCGCGACAATAGAAATGCGTAAATCGCCGCGTTTGACTCGCTAAGCTACTCATAACAATATAGCAAACACACGACAAATGACCGGGCGCTCAGTCTCGGCGGGGGAGGAACGTCACTATGTGCAAGAAATTTGCACTCGGATTCATTGCGACAACGCTTCTTTGCTCGGCGGCCTACGCTCAGGAAGTAACCCTTCGCGCGGTGACTGCATTCGCGGAGAAAACGACCTATTCGCGCGGTTTCGAGAAATTCATCGAGCGCGTGAATGCCGAAGGCAAAGGGAAAATCCAGATCAACTATATCGGCGGACCGAAGGCGATGCCGCCTTTCGAGGTCGGCAAGGCTCTGCAGAGCGGTGTTATCGACATAGCAAACACCACCGGCGCGTTCACCACTAACGTCCTGCCGGAAGGCGACGCATGGAAGCTTACCGAGAAACCGATGTCGGAGCTGCGAAAGAACGGCGGCTACGACTACATGGCCAAGCTCTACGCGGAGAAAATGAATGCGATCTTTCTTGCGCGGCTGGTCGACAACAACCCGTTTCATCTTTACCTGACCAAGCCGATTTCAAAGCCCGACCTCACCGGCCTGAAAATCCGAATCACGCCGGTCTATCGCGACTTTTTCCAGGCGCTCGGCGCCACCGTCGTACAGACCCCGCCGGGCGAAGTGTACACCTCGCTCGAGCGCGGTGTGGTCGATGGATATGGCTGGCCAATCACCGGTATCTTCGATCTCGGCTGGCACGAGAAAACAAAGTACCGCGTCGATCCCGGCTTCTATACCGCCGAGGTCTCGGTGCTCGTCAATAAGACGGCCTGGGAGAAATTGAACGACGCGCAGAGAGCGGTGCTACGCAAGGCGGCCGATCTCGGAGAAGCTGAGGCTTGGGCAGAGTTCGCCGCCGAGAACGCCAAGGACACGAAGCGGCAGGCAGATGCCGGCATCCAGACCATCAAGTTCAGCGACGCTGATACTCAAGCTTACCGGGCGAAAGCCTATCAGGCCGGCTGGGACGGGATTATCAAGCAAAGTCCCGAACACGGCCCCAAGCTCAGGGAATTTTTCTCGAAGAAATGAACACGTTCGTTCCGGATGAGCCTCAGCATGGCGCAACTGTCCGAATGGTATGGGCGCCTGCTGGATGCACTCGTGGTCGCTGCTTGTACTCTTCTGCTGCTCATGACGGTTATGATCGGTGCCGACGTCCTGTCGCGCAATCTCGGCGGCGGCGGCGTGGCGGTAAGCAATGAAATCTCAGAAGATATTCTGTATCTGATGACGCTGCTGGCCGCGCCCTGGCTGCTGCGCCAGGGCCAGCATATTCGCGTCGATATCATTCTGCGCACTCTGCCGATTCGCGTCGCCTGGTTGCTGGAATGGCTTGGCGACATTGTTGGTCTTTTATGCTGTCTTTATTTTGTCTGGTACGGAACGCTCATCGCAATCGAGAGCTGTAAGGCCGGGTCGATCAACATCAAGACACTGGTCACGCCGGAATGGTGGACACTGGCGCCGCTCCCGCTCGGATTTGCCCTTCTCGCGATAGAATTCATATTCCGCATGCATCGGCTGGCCTCTGCCGACATCGGCCTGCGCGATGACGCCGTTTCTGCAGCCTGAACGTTGGACGCGACAATGTCATGGCAAATGGCCTCATTGCTGCTCCTCGGCGGTTCGACGGTCTTGCTGTTTGCCGGCATGCCGGTCGCGATCTCCTTCATAGCGATCAACCTGATCGGCGCCTTTCTGTTTCTGGGCGGTGACGCCGGCCTGCATCAGGTTGCGCGCAACAGCGTCGCGGCGGTCATTAATTTCTCGCTGACACCGATCCCGCTTTTCATCTTGATGGGTGAGGTACTCTTTCATACCGGTCTTGCGCTGAAGGTCATCGACGGCGTCGAGCGGCTGATCCGGCAGGTCCCGGGCCGCCTCGCTGTGGTCGCGGTCGTTGCCGGGACGATCTTTTCGGCGATTTCCGGCTCGACGATCGCAACCACCGCCATGCTCGGCTCCCTGATGCTGCCCGTGATGCTTTCGCGCGGTTACAGTCCCGTTCTTGCGACCGGCCCGATCATGGCGATCGGCGCAGTCGATATGCTCATTCCGCCCTCAGCGCTGACTGTTTTGCTCGGCAGTTTGTCCGGCATTTCGATTTCCAAGCTTCTGATCGGGGGAGTCGTGCCGGGCCTGATGCTCAGCGTCGCCTTTGTCGGCTACATTATCGTTCGCGCGTTGACGCGGCCCGACCTTGCGCCGGCGACCCCGATCGAAAGCAAAACCGGCTGGGCGCGCTATGAGCTTCTGGTTCTTTATGTTTTGCCGCTTGCCTCAATCTTTGTCGTCGTGATCGGCGCGATGTCGGCCGGCATCGCGACACCAACCGAATCCGCGGCGCTTGGTGCGCTCGCCACCATGGCGCTCGCGGCGGTCTATCGCGCGCTCAGCTTCCAGAACCTGATGCAGGCCCTGCGCGGCACGGTTGCGATCTCCGGCATGATCCTCTTCATCATTCTCGGCGCCATCACATTCTCGCAGATCCTGAGCTTTTCCGGAGCCACCCAGGGCATCGTCACCGCCATTCTTGGACATGGGCTTTCGACACTGGCCATCCTCGCCGGGATGATGGCGTTGCTGATCTTTCTGGGGATTTTCGTGGATCAGGTCAGCATGATGCTGATCACTTTGCCGGTCTACATGCCGATCGTGCAGCGGCTTGACATCGACTTGATCTGGTTCGGGGTGCTTTATCTGATCTGCATGCAGCTTGGGCTACTGCTGCCGCCGCACGGGCTCCTGCTTATGACGATGAAGGGCGTGGCTCCCCCGCAGGTGACCATGGCTCATATATTCCGCGCGGTCGT
The DNA here is from genome assembly GCA_036557605.1 of Pseudolabrys sp. GTDB lineage: Bacteria > Pseudomonadota > Alphaproteobacteria > Rhizobiales > Xanthobacteraceae > Pseudolabrys. Next base: position 19,219 of record DATBHE010000043.1, on the reverse strand, counting down.
GCCCTATATCGCAATGAGTATCGTGCTGTTGCTGATCATTATCGCATTTCCCGCGGTCGCGACCTGGTTGCCGGATATTCTGGGATGAAATCGGCGCCAGTATTGTTTACGCGTAGACATCAAGCAGCCACTCGATATTCCTGTTGATGCGCGAAAGGTACGCGAGCGGAAATTGTGCCGCGAACAATAATTGCAGCCCGATACGATCGATCGCCTCGGCCTTCAGCTCGCACCGGAAGCCTTCCATCCAGGCGTCGCGATCGACTCCTTCGGTAACTCCTAAGGCGACCAAGGTCTGACGGTGCTTTTCGACGTGGGCATCGATTTGCCGGCGATCAGCTGATGAAGGCAATACGAAGGTCAGTAATTCGACAATGTCACGATGTGCCGTGTTGAATTCGACAAGCTCCCAGTCAAGCACGACAACGTCCGGGCGGAAGCCGACATTACGCTGGTTGAAGTCGTTGTGTGCGAGCGTCGCGGGCAATCGATCCTTCGTTCGGTGCCAGTCCCCTAATCGATCAATCAAATGATGTCTTCGACGCCACACACGTTCCGTTATGAGATCCGGAAAGCGCTTGTGGGCGTCGTCGAGCAACCCGCGCCACAACGGCTCATCCGCAATCATGTCCTGAGTGATGGGTCGCGGTCCGGCCCACGGGACGCGTTCGGACCGAGCGTTCCAAAACGCGGCCTGCCAGCCGGCCGCAGCCTTTAGTGCGCTATCAATTGCTTCAGGAGGCCAGTCCGCCAGCGCACCGCTGGCATCGAGCCTTGAAGCATTGGTCAACAATTCCAGAAAAAGAGCACGCTCGCCGCTGGTGGAATCTGTGGCAGTGCCGTAGCAGCGCGGCAAAATGCTGCACAGTTCCGGCTTCAATTTTGCCAGCAGGTAAAGTTCGGCTTCGCGGCCGCCGGTGTCGTCACTTTCGGCGGCACGTCGATACTTCCAGTACGGACGGTCCAGCACGATTTTCTTGTGTTCAATAATCCAGGGTATCAGTGTGCGGGCGAGCCCCTGCTTCGGATTGACCTTGACGACCAGTTCCAGATGCTCCGCCGTTGCGCCGGGCGTTCTTTCGAATTGCACGGTTGTGGGGACGACGCCAAGCCAATCTTCCGGAGCCGCAGCCCCGTATTTGATCGGAATCCAGGGCTCCCGGCGCTCGTCAGCAGCAGGCCGTTCGCCGGAAATTGCGGTCAGGCGGAGTCGCGGTTCCTTCAATGATTTCTGAAGGGATACCTCCAATTGTTGGGCAACGAATTCACGAAGCATGCAGTGTCCTACCGGGGCACGACAGGGAGAGGCGAGTTACATCCTGCGAACGACTGATAATATTGGCATCGCGCTCATGTAGGCGGCTATTCTAGGCCTGTGATAAGGTCTATTCAGCCGCGCTCCGGTGCCCTGCGCCGGACATCCAGTTGATGTGTTTTAGGGGGTTTTGATGCGTCTGAAGACAATCACAACGACGATTGCCGCCATTGCACTGCTTGCGGGCACCGCCGCAGCGCAGGAAGGCACGCTCAAGAAGATCAAGGACACCGGCACGATCACCATCGGCCATCGGGAATCCTCGATTCCATTCTCCTACTACGACGACAAGCAGCAGGTCGTGGGCTACGCCATGGACCTTTGCAACAGGATTGTCGACGCGGTGAAGGCAAATCTTAAGGTTGCCAAGCTCGACGTGAAGCTGCAGCCGGTGACATCCGCGACGCGCATCCCGCTGATTGCGAACGGCACGGTCGATCTCGAATGCGGTTCGACCACCAACAATCTGGAGCGCCAGAAGCAGGTTTCCTTCACCATCACGCATTTCGTGACGGCTAACCGCTTTGTGGGGAAGAAAGCCGCTAAACTGAACAAGCTCGAGGACCTCAAAGGCAAGACCGTCGTTTCGACCTCGGGCACCACCAACATCAAGCAGATCACCGAGCTCAATACCGCACGAAATCTCGGCCTTACGATCCTACCTGCCAAGGATCATGCGGAGGCCTTCCTGATGGTCGAGACCGGGCGTGCCGCCGCCTTTGTGATGGATGACATCCTGCTTTACAGCCTGGTCGCAAGCTCGAAGGCACCGAAGGACTACCAAATCTCCGCCGACGCGCTCTCGGTCGAGCCTTACGGCATCATGCTGCGCAAGGACGATCCTGCGTTCAAGAAAGTGGTCGATGACGCCATGATCGGCATCTACAAGAGCGGCGAGATCAACAAAATCTACGACAAGTGGTTCCTCAAGCCGATCCCGCCAAAGGGTGTCAATCTCAACGTGCCGATAAGCGCGGCCTTCAAGAAGGTGATCGCGAAGCCGACCGACAGCGGCGACCCGAAGGACTATTAGTAGGAACAGGTGTCACGCCCGGGCATAGCCGTTCGAAGAACGGCGTGCTTTCGGACGTCTATGTCCCGGCCATCTCGCTCAGGCAAGCAGTGCGTCCCTAAGCTGGATGCCCCGGCGCAAAGCCGGCCGTGACCCTTGAAAAAGTCGGGCCGTTCGAAGAGCGCGCTAACCGCTTCGGTTTAATTTCATTCTGCTCTAAACTTCGCGGCGCGGCCTCAAAGCCGCGCCGCATTTGCGTTTGAGGGGACGCGGGCTCGCATGAGCTACAAGTGGAACTGGGGGATCTTTTTCCAGATATCCCCGGACGGCACACACACATATCTGCAGCTCTTGTTGTTCGGCGCCGGCTGGACGATTGCCACCGCCCTGCTCGCTTGGGCGATCGCGCTGTCGGCCGGCGCGATCGTGGGCGTGATTCGCACGTCGCCGATCCCATGGCTGGTGCGGCTCGGCAATGCTTATGTCGAATTGTTCCGCAACATACCCCTGCTGGTGCAGATGTTTCTCTGGTACTTCGTGCTGCCGGAGCTGATGCCGCAAACGATCGGCGACTGGCTCAAGCAATCGTCCAACGCCTCGTTCTACAACGCGGTGATTTGCCTCGGCCTCTATACTTCGGCCCGTGTCGCCGAGCAGGTGAAAGCCGGAATTCTCAGCCTGCGCAGCGGGCAGCGCATGGCCGGTCTCGCGATGGGCCTTACCTTGCCGCAGACTTACCGATACGTGCTGCTGCCGATGGCGTTCCGCATCATCCTGCCGCCGCTGAGTTCCGAGTTTCTCAACATCATCAAGAATTCCTCGGTGGCGCTGACCATCGGTCTCATCGAGCTCACTGCCGCCGCGCGCTCAATGTCGGAATTTTCCTTCCAGGTGTTCGAGGCCTTCACCGGCGCCACCCTGATCTACATCATCATCAACATCGTCGTGGTTGCCGGCATGCGCTGGCTCGAGCGGCGCGTCGCGGTCCCCGGCTTCATCAGCCTGGGCCAGCCTGCGGCGGCGCATTGAGGGCGGAACGATGTTTGCCAACTTCGACTGGGACGTCATCATCCGCTCGCTTCCTTATCTGTTCCTCGACGGCATGCGCTTCACCGTCATGTTGACCTTGATGGCGACCGCAGGCGGCATCGTGATCGGCACGCTGCTGGCGATGGCACGGCTGTCGAACATTCCGGGGCTTTCGCACGTCGCCGGCGCCTACGTAAATCTGATCCGCTCGATGCCGCTCGTTCTAGTGATCTTCTGGTTCTATTTTCTGGTGCCTTACATCGGGCAATGGATCACGGGTGCGTCGCGACCGATCCAGGTCGGCGCATTTCTATCGGCGCTCGTGACGTTCACGTTGTTCGAAGCCGCCTATTTCTGCGAGATCATGCGCGCCGGCATCCAGTCGATCCCGCGCGGTCAGGTGCAGGCCGCGCAGGCGCTCGGCATGGGCTACTGGACCGCCATGGCCGAGATCATCCTGCCGCAGGCTTTCCGCAACATGGTGCCGGTGCTGCTGACACAGACCATCATTCTGTTTCAGGACACCTCGCTGGTCTACGTGATCTCGGTCACCGACTTCTTCGGCGCGGCGTCCAAGGTCGCCCAGCGTGATGGGCGTCTGGTCGAAATGTACCTGTTTGCCGCTGCCGTCTATTTCATCATTTCGCTCGCCGCTTCCCACTGGGTGCGACGCCTGCAGGATCGCATCGCCATCATCCGCTGAGGCCTCATGATCACCATCAGCAAGGTCAGCAAATGGTACGGCCCCATGCAGGTGCTGAAGAACTGCAGCACCGAGGTCGCCAAGGGCGAGGTCGTGGTCGTGTGCGGCCCGTCAGGATCCGGGAAATCGACGCTGATCAAATGCGTCAATGGCCTCGAGCCATTCGAGCAAGGCATCATCACTGTCGAGGGCATCTCGGTAGGCGATCCCAAGACCAACCTGCCCAAGCTGCGCGCGCGCATCGGCATGGTGTTCCAGCATTTCGAGCTATTTCCCCACCTTTCCGTCATGCGCAACCTGTCGCTGGCACAGATCAAGGTGCTCGGCCGCGATCCAAAAGCCGCCGACGAAAAGGGCCGCAAGCTGCTCGAGCGCGTCGGCTTGAGCGCGTATGCCGAGAAATTTCCCGGGCAACTCTCGGGTGGCCAGCAGCAGCGTGTAGCCATTGCGCGCGCGCTCGCGATGGATCCAATCGCCATGTTGTTCGACGAGCCGACTTCGGCGCTCGATCCGGAAATGATCAACGAGGTTCTCGATGTCATGGTGACGCTCGCCAAGGACGGCATGACGATGATCGTGGTGACCCATGAGATGGGATTTGCGCGCAAGGTCGCCAATCGCGTCGTCTTCATGGATAAAGGCGAAATCGTCGAAGACGCGCCGACCGTGGACTTTTTCGGCAAACCGCGCAGCGAGCGTGCACAGATGTTCCTGTCGAAAATTCTGCAGCACTAAGAGCAGCAATGCGCGAACAGCTGAGACTTCATCCCGATTCGCATTCCGGCACGGTGGCAAGCATTGACGTGGAGATCGCGCGCTCGCACGCCGGCAGCATCGCGTTGTCTTATATTGTAACCGGCCAGATCAGCAGCATTCGCATGCCTGCCGCCGCCGCGAACACACGCGGTGATGGCCTTTGGCGCCATACCTGTTTCGAGGCATTCGTCCGCGCCTCACCGCACCCAGAGTACTATGAGCTGAACTTTTCGCCGTCCGGACAATGGGCGGCCTACTTGTTCAGGAGCTATCGGACCGGTATGCGCGTTGCCGACGAGATCACCGGTGTTGCGATCAAAATGCACGCGACCCCTGATGAATACGTGTTGCAGGCATTGCTGGATCCAGATCGCTTCACGGACCTGCCGCGTGACCACTCCTGGCATCTCGGCCTGTCGGCCGTAATCGAGGACGCAGGCGGTGGTATGTCCTATTGGGCGCTGGCACACCCGCCCGGCAAACCCGATTTCCATCACGAGCGTGGTTTCGCGCGCGAATTTTCCGCGGCGGTGAAGATATGAAATTCGGCATCGACCGGTTGATCGCCGAACGTGCTCTGCGCGCGCCGCTTTCGGGCAAGCGCGTTGCACTCCTTGCGCACCCCGCATCCGTCACAGAAAACCTGACGCATTCGCTAGACGCGCTCGCCGCCTGCGGCGACATAAAGATCAGCGTCGCCTTCGGGCCGCAACATGGGCTGCGCGGGGACAAGCAGGACAACATGATCGAGTCGCCGGACTTCAGGGATCCGGTGCACGGCATTCCGGTGTTCAGTCTCTATGGCAACGTGCGCAGACCCACTGATGAAATGATGGCTGCATGCGATACGATCCTCGTCGACCTGCAGGACCTGGGTTGCCGCATCTATACGTTCATCACGACCCTTCGCTACGTTCTCGAGGCGGCCGCCAAACATCGCAAATCGGTGTGGGTACTGGACCGGCCCAACCCTGTCGGCCGGCCCGTTGAAGGTCTGACCTTGCATGCCGGCTGGGAGAGTTTCGTCGGCGCCGGACCGCTGCCGATGCGGCATGGACTTACGCTTGCCGAGATCGGCCATTGGTTTGTGCGCACGCTCAAGCTCGACCTCGACTATCAGGTTATCGAGATGCAAGGTTGGCAACCCGATGCCGCGCCCGGTTTCGGCTGGCCCCTCGAGGCGCGCACTTGGATCAATCCCAGCCCTAACGCACCGAACCTGTGGATGGCACGTACCTATGCGGGAACAGTGATGCTGGAGGGCACGACACTTTCGGAGGGGCGCGGCACGACGCGACCGCTCGAACTATTCGGCGCTCCTGATATCGACGGACGAAAAATCATCAAGGAGATGGTGTCGCTTGCCCCGCGCTGGCTCGAGGGTTGCCGCCTGCGAGAATGCTGGTTCGAGCCGACCTTCAACAAGCATACGCGCAAGCTTTGTCACGGCGTGCAGATTCATACGGAAGGTCCCGCATACGATCACGCTACGTTCAGACCATGGCGTCTCCAGGCGCTGGCTTTCAAAGCCATCCGCCGGCTTAATCCGGACTATCCGCTGTGGCGCGATTTTGCCTACGAGTATGAGCGAGACCGACTTGCCATCGACCTCATCAACGGCAGCCCTTTGTTGCGCGAGTGGGTCGACGATACCTCGGCGAAACCGCAGGACCTCGACGCGCTGGCGCTGAAAGATGAGAGGGCCTGGTTGGGCGAACACCAAACCTACCTGCGGTACCAATAAGGCCGACCTGCGGTACTAACTACGGGATTCGATCTCGCCGTCGACCCAGGTGGCGGTGACCATCAGGCTGTCCGTCAGCGCGACGAGGTCTGCGCGCGCGCCTGGAACGATCGCCCCCCGCTCATTTGCCACGCCGAGGAATTGTGCGGGCGTCAGCGATGCAGCGCGAAGCGCATCTTCCAGCGACACGTTGGCCAGCCTGACCGCGTTGCGCACCGCCGACGCCATGTCGAGATGTGCGCCTGCAAGCGTGCCCTCTTCCGTGGTCAACCGGCCATCCACGAGTTTGATCGCGCGGCCGACCAGTTCGAAGTGGTCGACCGATCCTCCGACCGTCGGCATGGCGTCTGTGACAAGAGCAATCCGGTCCGCACCTTTCGCGGCGAACGCTGCTCGCACCGCAACGGGATCGACATGGATGCCGTCGACAATGAGACCCGCCGTCAGTCGCGGATCCGATAGCGCGGTACCCACAATGCCCGGCTCACGCGCACTGAACGGTGGCATTGCATTAAACAGATGAGTGACGCCGGTTGCGCCTTCCGTGACAGCCTTCGTCACCACGGCGGCGGACGCCTCACTGTGTCCGATCGAAATCCGCACGCCAGCGGCGGCGAGTGTCATCACAAAGCCTGCCGGAACGCATTCGGGTGCCAGTGTCACCAACGAGTGGCCGGCGCCGGCAAGCTCGCACAATCGCTCGAGGTCGCCGGCAACCGGCTCGACAATCCGGTCGGGCCGGTGGACACCGGGCCGCCGTGGACTGATGAACGGGCCTTCCAGATGCAGGCCAAGAACACCATCACGGCCGGCTACCGAACGCGCAGCCATAATGGCGCTTTGTATCTGTTCGCGTGTGTCTGTGATCAAAGTCGGCAGGCAGGCTGTGGTGCCGAAGCGCCGGTGGGCGCGGGCAATTGCACGCATGCCCTCGGCAGTCGGTTGATCGTTGAGCAACACACCGCCGCCGCCGTTCACCTGCATGTCGATGAAACCGGCCGTCACGAAAGCCCCAGCCGGCACGCGCGATTGCGGCCAATCGGACGGAACCTCGCCCGGCGAAGCGAGCCCCACAATGCGGCCGTCCCGGACGAGTACGGCGGCGTTGCGGTGCCAAGCGCGGCCGTCGAAAACACGATCCGCGATGATGGCCTGCTTTGCGGCGTCTGGCTTGCCCTGGCTCATATTTTCCCGTGCCGGACTGGATCGATGGTGCAGCAAATCCAATCTAGATTAACGGATGCCGAATACACAGGGCATCGCACCATCCGCCATGCCGACTTTATGCCGGGTATCCTGGTCTTAACGGCCCGCAAGAACAAAGACTCTGGATGGCAGGAATGGATCCGGCCATGACATTGAAAAGCTGAAGGTTCACTATCCGGAGGCTCTGGGTCAAAGGACTTAAACAGCATGGACCGGCTGATCATTCGTGGCGGCAGACGCATTGAAGGTTCGGTACAGGTCCGCGGCGCGAAAAACGCGGCCTTGCCGCAGATTGCAGCCGCGTTGCTGAGTCCTGAGCGACTCGAACTGGCGAATGTTCCCGAGGTAACTGACGTCGATACCATGCTCGCCTTGATGCGCGAGTTCGGCGTCGGCGCGACGCGCGGCGCAGGAAAGATGCTCGTGCTCGACGCCGGCAAGGCCCGCAACGCGCAGGCTCCCTATGACATGGTGCGCCGAATGCGTGCCAGCATTCTCGTGCTGGCGCCGTTGCTTGCCCGTTTCGGCTCCGCCCGCGTATCGATGCCCGGCGGCTGCGCGATCGGTGCGCGCCCGATTGATCTGCATCTCAAGTCGCTTGAGGCACTGGGCGCCGAGGTCAACATCGAGGGCGGCTACATCCATGCGCGCGCCAATAGCGGCGGACTGCGCGGCGGACGCATCGTGCTGTCATCGCCCTCCGTCGGTGCGAGCGAAACCGCGATCATGGCCGCCAGTCTCGCGAAAGGCGAAACGGAAATCCTCAACGCCGCCCGCGATCCAGAAGTATGTGACCTTGCGCTCTGTCTCATCGCAATGGGTGCGCGGATCGAGGGCGCCGGCACTCACCGCATACTGATTCAGGGCGTGAATGCGCTTCGCCAGGCTCGCCATGAACTGATCACCGATCGTATCGAGGCCGGCACCTATGCGATCGCCGCCGCCATCACCGGCGGCCATCTCGAGATCTTCGGGGCACACCTCGAGCATCTCGGCTCGGTGGGTGCAGCACTCGAAAGCGCCGGTGCGCAGATCTGGCCGACCGATCGGGGCCTGATGGTGGTGCGTTCCGGGCCCTTGCACGCCATCGATATCACCACCGAGCCTTATCCCGGGTTTCCCACAGACCTGCAGGCACAGTTCATGGCGCTGATGACCATCGCGACGGGCGCGTCAGTTATCCGCGAAACCGTGTACGAAAGCCGCTTCATGCACGTGCCCGAGCTCGGGCGGCTGGGCGCCAACATTTCGCTGCAAGGCTCGACCGCGCTGGTCCGCGGCGTCGACGGCCTGCATGGCGCCGAGGTCATGGCGACCGACCTGCGTGCATCGGTATGCCTCGTGCTCGCCGCGCTCGCTGCCGAAGGTGAAACCACCGTTCACCGCATTTATCACCTCGATCGCGGCTATGAATCGCTCGACCGCAAGCTCACGCAGTGCGGCGCTGATATCCGGCGGGTGGTTGAATGACGGCGGCCGCCAAATCCTCGGTGCTTTTCGTCGGCGTCGACGGCGGAGGCACTGGCTGCCGGGCGCGGATCGAGGACGCCGAAGGATCCTTGCTCGGCAGCGGCATTGCCGGGCCGGCGGCACTGCGGATCGGAGTGGATCGCGCCTTTGCCGAGGTTCAAAAAGCCTGTTGCGCTGCCGCCGAGGATGCCGGCTTGGGGGCAAGCGCCCTTCGCTCCATGCATGCCGCAATCGGCCTTGCCGGCGTCGGCCGCAAGGGATTGCTCGAGCAGCTCGAAAGGCGACCACATCCCTTTTGCTCGGTTATGTACTTCCACGACGCGACCATCGCCTGTATCGGAGCCCATGGCGGACGCGAGGGCGGAATTGTCATCGTCGGAACGGGAAGCGTCGGCTTTGCCGTTGTCGGAGGCCGCGAATTCCGGATTGGCGGCTACGGTTTTCCCATTTCCGACGAAGGCAGCGGCGCCGATCTCGGGCTGCACGCAATCCGCATGGCGTTGCGGGCCTATGATGAGCGGGCCGTCGCCACCAGTTTCACGCGCGAGGTATTGCTACGCTTCCACAATGAGCCGTTCGAGGCCGTTGCGTGGATGGATAAAGCGACAGCGACCGACTATGCCACCTTTGCACCCTTGGTGCTGCGCCATGCGGACGCGGGAGACCCGGTCGCGCGCCGGATCGTACGGGACGCTGCCGAGCAGATCGACGACCTGGTGCGCCGGCTCTCGGAGTATGGTGCGTCCCGCATTGCTCTGATCGGCGGACTTGCATCGTCGATGCAGCCCTGGCTCGCGCCGGATGTTCAGCGCCGGCTGGTCCCAGTCGAAGGCGATGCCGTCGATGGCGCCTTGCATCTCGCCCGCCGCGCCGCCAACAAGAAATGACGAAGGGGCAAAGATGCGCACCGAGCAAATCGACCCCCGCTATACTGACCTCGATTCCTGGTCCGCTGCCGAGATGATTGCGGCCATGTATGAGGGCCAGCTCGCAGCAGCCAGCGCGGTGCGCAGCTCGCTCGGTGCAATCGCTGCGGCTGTCGAGGACGCCGTGCCGGCGCTGAGACGAGGCGGACGCATCGTCTATGTCGGGGCCGGCACATCGGCGCGGATCGGCGTGCAGGATGGAAGTGAGCTGTCGCCTACATTTGACTGGCCGGCCGAACGAGTCGTCTTTGTCATTGCAGGGGGTCTTGACGCGCTCGTTCACAGCATCGAAGGGGCCGAGGACAACGAGGCCGCGGGCGCGGAGGCGATTGCCAGGCAAAAGATCCGCGCCGACGATGTCGTCATCGGTATAGCGGCGAGCGGCACAACTCCCTTCACAGTCGCTGCCTTGCGTGCAGCCAATGCCGCGGGAGCGCTGACCATCGCGGTCGCGAATAACGTTGACGCGCCGATCTTTGCAGCGGCACGTCACAAGATTCTGGTCGAAACCGGAAGCGAGGCGGTCGCCGGCTCAACACGCATGAATGCCGGTACTGCTCAGAAAATTGTACTCAACCTCTTCTCGACCGCCGTGATGGTGAAGATGGGCCGGGTCTATCGTGGCTTGATGGTCGACATGAGGGCACAGAACGCCAAGTTGCGCCGGCGCGCGGTCGCCATTGTCAGGCAAATCGTGGGCTGCGCGGAAGGCGACGCGGCACGCCATCTCGAGCAAGCGGATGGTGACCTGAAGACGGCCATCCTGCTCGGATTCGGACTGAGCCGGGGCGATGCGACGAACTTGCTCAGCCGGCACAACGGCAACCTCCGCGCTGCGATTGACGAGTGCAAACGTGGCAACCGCTGAGCGAGAGCCTAAAAGCGCGATGGCGCGCGAGACTGCAGAAATCCCGGCAGCCGCGAGCCGGCTTCTGGCGCGTGCCGACATGTTCGCTACTATCATCGAAAGGGTCGAGCGCGCAAAGCCGCGCATGATGGTGTTCTGTGGGCGCGGCAGCTCCGGTCACGTCGGCGTTTATCTGCGGTACCTTTTCGAGGTCCGGCTCGGCATGCTCGCATCCGCCGCTGCCCCCTCTGTTGTCACAGCCTACCGGCGGCCGCCGGATTTTCGCGATGCCTTGTTCGTCGTGGTTTCACAGTCCGGTCGCAGCCCGGATCTCATCGACGCGACACAAATGGCGCGCAAATTCGGTGCGCTGACGCTGGCGATCGTCAATGATGAAAAATCGCCCGCGGCCGCCGCCTCCGAACTGGTGCTCCCGATCGGGGCCGGAACTGAGCAATCCGTTGCAGCGACCAAGACCGTCGTATTGTCGATGATCGCCGGGGCACAGTTGGTGGCGACGCTCGCCCGCGACGAGGACCTGAACGGCGGCCTGCGGAAATTGCCGCAACGATTGTCCGAAGCGCTGGCCTGCGACTGGTCGCCTTGGGCCGAGCGTGCCGCCGGCGCACCGGCTGCCTTTGTCGTGGGGCGCGGCTATGGTCTCGGCTCCGTGCGTGAGATCGCGCTCAAGGTGTCGGAAATCCTGCGCGTCCCGGCGCTCGGCTATAGCGCGGCCGAGCTGCGCCACGGGCCGCGTGCATCGATCACTCCGGCTACTCCGGTGCTGGTGCTGCGGCAGAACGATCCGGCAGCCATCGCCATCGACGAGCTCGCACATGACCTCAACGAGGCTCGGGAGACGGTGTTTGCCGCCGGTGGCGCGGCGGGAAATTTATCCTGGATCGGCGACGATCATCCGGCCTGCGATCCGGTCGCTATGCTGATCCCGGCGTATCGCGCCATTGAGGAAGTCGCGCGCCGGCGCGGGCTTGACCCTGACAAGCCTCCGCACCTGAGCAAGGTTACGCGGACCTTGTAAGGCTCGTCGGCACGCACCGGGCTTCAACTAGCTCCAAACCTTGTTGCTCGCGAGCCGGGCACCCTCGACCAGAGCCCTGAATTTCTCCCATATCACTTTCGGATTCACTTCGGTCTTGTAGCAAGCCTGAGAAGAGAAGCCGCAGTCGGCACTGGCAATCAGGTTTTCGCCTCCGACGATCCGGGCGTAGCGCAAAAGGCGTTCGGCAATGAGTTCCGGATGCTCGACGATGTTGCTGGCGTGCGTGATGACTCCAGGCATCAGGACCTTGCCGTCCGGCAACCTGATCGACTCCCACACGTGGTACTCATGCTCGTGCCGCGGATTGGCTCCCTCGAATGAGTAAAAGCGAGCCTTGACCTTCAGCATGTGGCCGACGACGTCTTTCAGCTTGGCGTCGAAGATGCGAGGACCTTCGTTTATTCCATAACACGTGTGGAACCGAACCTGCGCCTCCGGGATGCCATCGAGCGCGTGATTGAGCGCCTCCACATAGAGGCCAGCCTTGCGGTTCTTTTGCGCCTCGTCGTATCGCAGGTCCGAATACACGTCGGACAGAAACGGGTCGTCGATCTGAAGATAGAATCCGGCGTCCACGATCGCCTTGTATTCAATGCGCAACGCACTGACGACCGCTTCGTAATAGTCCTCGTCGGTTTGGTAATGTTCGTTCAGGCCGGCGCCGCTTGGCGCGACCGATGGCATGAAGGCCCCGGCGACGCTCCGGCCAGCCAGGGCAGCCTTGAGATTTTCGATGTCGCGCGTCAGCGCGTCCCGGCCGATATAAGAGACAGGTCCGACGCAGACCGTCGGAACCATAGGTGCAACTGCCCCACCACCCATGGCCCGGGCGAAGTAATCTTTGTAGTACTCGGGAAACGCGGACACCTCGGCCTCGAAGAAAGGTACCTTCAAATCGGCGCGCGGCTCAAAACCCGAGAGGCGCTCGCGTACGTAAGTGAAGAACCCCGGTTTTGATTGTTCGCCATCGGCAACAATGTCGATGCCGCACTCCACCTGTTTCGCAACCACCTCGGAAACCGCCCGACGTACCCTCGCGTCATAGGTCGCCTCGTTATAGGCCGCGCCACTCAAGCGCGCTTTCATCATGTCCAGCAGATCATGCGGCCGCGGCAAACTGCCGACATGGGTGGTCAGAATTGTCTTCATTTCATTCGCGCCTTCAACGACATTTTGTACGGTTGATCCGGCTTCTTTACTGCGCAAATTCCGGTAACTTTGCAATGTTGAAGAAATCAATCATCGCCGCCGCGGCGCCCCCGGCTAGACTTCGACCATCCAATGGAAACTGCCGTAGGCTGCCCGTCGGCCACTTATCTGCGCGCGGTCAAGCTGCTGCGCGCACGGTGTTCGCATCTGCCACATGCGTCAGAAATGCCCGCGTGCTCGCGCTCCACGTCAGGTTTAACGCGAAGTCGCGGCAAGCAATGCGATCAATATGTTGAGCGTCCAGGCAGGCCTTTCTCAAGTCGTCGCTCAGGACACCTACGCCGCTGTCGGCGATGACGTCACGCGGGGCCGATGCCGGGAATGCCGCAACCGGGACACCGCTGGCCAAGGCCTCCAGCAACACCAGGCCATAGGTGTCCGTCAGGCTCGGAAAGACGAAGACGTCGGCCATGGCGTAAATCTCCGCTAGGCGTTCGCCATGCTGAGCGCCGAGAAAGACCACATCGGAAAAGCGTCGCTGCAGATCCCCGCGTAACGGTCCGTCGCCAACCACAATTTTGGTGCCTGGCAGATCGAGCGAAAGAAATGCCGGCAGATTCTTCTCGGTCGCGAGCCTTCCCACCGTCAGAAAGATCGGTCGCGGCAGATCGGAGTCGCTGGCGCGTGGCCGGAACAAGGTCGAATCCACCCCGCGTGGCCATAGCCGCACACTGCCGAACCTGCGGCTTTCAAGCTCGGCTTTGAGGCCCGGCGTCGCCGCCAGAATGGCGGCACTCGGCGTATGGAATTTGCGCAACAGAGCCCAGGTTAATGTGGCGGTACCGGGCACCTTGAAGCGGTGCATAAGATAGTCGGGGAAGCGCGTGTGAAGACTGGTCGTGAACGGTACGCCGCGGCGCAGACAGTAGTTGCGCACGCCACAGCCGATCGGGCCTTCGGTCGCGATATGAATTGCCTCAGGCGCGATCTCTTCGATGCGTCGTTCGATGCCCCTCGCCCCGGTCAAAGAGAGTCTGATCTCGGAATAGCCCGGCAATGGGATTGTCCGAAACAATTCCGGGGTCAGGAATTCGATCGTCGCATCAAGGCGCGCAGCTTCGCGTGCGAGATGACCGAGCGTGCGCACGACACCATTCACCTGCGGATGCCAGGCGTCGGTCGCGATCAGAATCTTCATGCTGCTTGGGCTTCCGCCAACGCGAGCGCTGGCGCCTCGTTCTTCTCCCGGTCGCCGCTTCGCGTCCACGTGATGATCTCAAAGCTGCCGTCCGGCCGCTCGCCGACCGCCGTGCAGCTTTCGACCCAGTCACCACAATTTATATAGCGTAAGCCGAAATCATCGTGGATCGCCGGCGTGTGAATATGGCCGCAGATTACGCCATCGGCCTCGTAGCGACCGGCTGCTGTTACCAATGCCTTCTCGAAAGCACCGATGAAATTGACGGCGTTCTTGACTTTGTGCTTCGCCCACTTTGACAGCGAAAAATATGGGGCGCCGACCACGTGGCGTAGGGCGTTGAACCAGCGATTGAGGATGAGGGCGAAGTCGTAAACCCTGTCGCCAACGTGTGCGAGCCAACGCGCCTGCGTCACCACGATGTCGAACATGTCGCCATGGACGACCAGGAAGCGCTTGCCCTCGGCGTTGACGTGGATTGCGCTCTCAACCACTTTGATGCCGCCGAAATGGGTACCATAATATTGGCGCAGGAATTCGTCGTGGTTGCCCGGGATATAGATCAGCCGGGCGCCCTTGCGCGTCTGCCGGAGCAGTTTCTGAACAACATCGTTGTGAGTCTGTGGCCAGTACCAACCGGAGCGCAGCGCCCAGCCATCTACAATGTCGCCGACCAGATAGATTGTGTCTGCCTCGTGGTGGCGAAGGAAGTCGAGAAGCCTTTCAGCCTGACACCCGCGGGTGCCGAGATGCACATCAGAAATGAATAACGCTCGATACCGTTTCGTCCCGGCTTCAGTCACGGTCACCAAAGATTTTGTCTTTCATGCGCAGAATGATAGCAGGGCGATGTCACAATTCGATGACGCCCGCATTTACCTTTTGGCTACAGGTACACGTAAAGACAGGCATCTCGCGGCGCCGGAACCGAACCAAGGTAAATGCGCCGAACGGATCTACCTTGCGGCGTTCGATCAACTCAATTTTGCCTTCACGCTCGGCCCAGCAAAGCAAGCGTCCGAACGGGAATTCAGGACGAAGGCCGATAGCACGCACTTTCGGCGCACTCCAACGTTCCACTATCGCCGCCGCACCTTTCTCCGAATAAAAATGGTTGACCAGGATCAGTTCGCCTCTGGACTTGAGTACACGCGCGCATTCGTCGAGTACGCGCTCCGGATCGTTGACCAATGTGATGACGAACTGAGCAACGACACAGTCGAAGCTGGCATCGGGAAAATCGAGCGCTGCGGCGTCCATGACGCGCAGTTCTTTCACGAATGGAAATCGGCCGGTCGCAAGGCGCTCGCGCGCCTTTAAGATCATCGGCTCGGAAATATCGATCCCGGTGACCTCATTTGTCCAGTCGTAACCGTCGAAGGAAAGGCCGGTACCGACGCCGATTTCGAGAATCTTGCCTCCGACTGCACGCGCAGCGGCAGTCGCAGCGCGGCGGCTCGACAGAAATATCGGACCGCAGATGAAGTCGTACACCGGCGCCCAGCGCTGGTATGCGCGGGCCATTATTTGCGGATCGGGATCGGCAATGTCGGCGTGAATCATCTCGGCGGGCTTTCGTCATGTTGTCTATCAATGTGACGCGACAGTTCGACGACATCGCTCAGTTCGCAATGCTTTCCTGTGCACTGTCATGTTTGTCATGAATGATCGCTTGTCATGCGAAGCACCGCCAATGATATTGTCGAATCGACATGAAGACGCGCTGGGTGAAATCGTTTGCATCACCGATCATGGCGGCGGGCGGCATTGTGGTTGCCCCTGGCAAGACGCCGCTGGTCGCAATCGTGCAGCGCCGTAAAGACGACCGGTGGGTGCTACCGAAAGGTAAGTTGAAATCGCGGGAAAGCGCGCTCGCCGCAGCCCAGCGCGAAGTTCGTGAAGAAACAGGACACCGCGTTGCCGTCCAAGATTATCTCGGTGTCGTGTCCTATGACACCAGCGACGGGCCGAAAATCGTGCAGTTCTGGCGTATGCGAAGCCTCGGCAGCGCAGATCACAGGCTGATGCGCGACATCAAGGCGGTCAAATGGCTTCCTTTCGAGGCCGCCGTTGCGCGGTTGAACCTGCCTGTCGAGCGGGCATTTCTCGCACATATCGGGGAGGATTCGCTGAGGCTGACGCGGCAGCGATCATCTCGCCGTCCAACAAAACTCCAAACGGAAGCGCGGCCGACAGTCGGGGCCCGCAAAGGTCCTGTCTCCGAGCAACCTCGCCGCAAGATCAGGCCGACGCCGGACACGCTCGCGACAAAAAGCATGTTTCGACGGTTGTTCTCACGACTCCAAGTATCGAAACATGCATCGAAAGCAGATACCCCACTTTGCTGACCTGACTGCTGTCACAAAACCTTCATATTGCGGCAGCGATCTTGGAAATTTCTGACGCTTTGATAGGGTTCGCCATTGTCGAATTGTGCGGGGGGAGTGTCATGTCCGACAAGCAGAAGAAGAAAATCAAATCGCTGAAAAAAGAAGTGAAGGAACTCAAGTCTCAACTCAAGAAGCTCAAGCTGGCTTCAGCGGTCAAAAAGACTTCCAAGTTGACCAAATCCCCTGCCCAATCGCCGAAGGCGCCGATTCCGGTCGCTCGCACTCTCGTATCAAAGCCGGATAACCCACCCGACGCTACGGCTAGCCGCTAGACTTCGTTATTTTCCACGTGAAATCGCGACTTGTCTTGTCGTCAGATAAGCGTCTTGCGAGAACCGCGCGCAAGTAAGAATATTACGCCGACGTAAAAGTGTCAGTCTGGCCTGTATCCTATTCCAACGACATAAGTGCCTTGAATTTTGAGATCTTGGTCCTCTCTTACCACCACCAGCGCGCCGGTCGCCATCGTCAGGGCATTACTTATAGTACGGGCCACATCATCTTCTGGCCAAACGGTTAGTCCGTCAGGAATTTCATTTATGCCCGTATCACGCTTTGCCTTCCACCCAATCCGATTGAACGCATCGACCAGGTCGCGAGCCAGGAAAATCGAGTCTCTGTCTTGCAGCAAAACAGAAACTCCATGCGGTTCTTGAGATGCAAGGATACGTTCAAAGTCGGCTACATCAGCGGGTGACAGTTTCGGCCATTCGCGGTTTTTGAGGCTGCGCACTTGCCCCTCAAGGCTGTCGATTTTGGCCTTCGCCTCATCTGGTGTGGCACCATTTAGCCGCGCTTTGTAGAGCGCTATGGTGCGGTTCCGCTGTTCAATCATGACGGAATACCGCCAGCGCAGCGCGGCCCAGATTATCCCGCCCAAGATCAAAACGGCTGCCGCGAAGACAAGCGGAATCTCCGCGATCAACCGGACCTCACCCAACACGCGTTCGATGAGTTGCTCAAACATCGATCGATTTTATCAGAGAGGCCCCAGTCGATGTGCGCCGCCGGTTACCTATCCACCTTGTCCAACAAGATGACTACCGGAAATTGGTACAAGCGCGGCTGCCAGATCGGCATACGCAATTTGTTTGAGGTCGTGCGAGCGCGTAGCGAACGTCCGCTAATAAGCGTTTAACCACCGCTCCCCAAAGACACGTTATGTCCGCTTATCGAAGCAGCGTCTGATTCAACCCGGGCCGTGTAAGTTGCTCTCAACCAGAATGATGGCCGTGCTTTGCGCGCCATTTTGGTCCTGGTCCGCGCATGTAATGCCGTTCGGGCCGATACGGTCTCTCGCGCGGTTCCGGCCAACATGAGAAGATCGCAGCCCGGAGCGCCCGAACCATTCCCCACCAAGGGCTCCGGTGAGACAAATCCGACATTTTGTTGTGTGAGTGCATGCGCAACTCCTTGCGTTAGCGGTGCTCAGAATTGACTTCGGCGGATTTTGCGAAGCGGTTCGGTGCAAATGCCGCATGGTCCTGATGAATAAGATCGAACGTCGTTTTGCCGTAACCGACGGGCTCGATCGTCATCTCCATCTCAGGGAGCGGTGACGAAGCGGCTGGGGGAACAGCGGCGCCTGTAAGTGAATCGGCAACCACTGGCAGGAGGACAACTGCAGCCAGGGCCATCAGCAGATAAGGCAGCACCTGCAGGACAAAGCGTGATGTCAGCTTAAGCACGGAAGACCCCCAAAACCGTTGAGTGGCTTCGTCGCAAACGATCGTTTCAAACGACCTTTTATAATTCAAACGGTCGTTTTAGGCGGAATGATGACCGCCCCGAGAGACCCGTTTTTCAAGGGAAAGTTGCCCTTTGCACGCTGAAGCATTACAAACTTGGTTCAAACGTCTGTTTGAATCAAGGAAGCCGATGACGCGTCCCGCCGAACACACCCGCAACTTGATCGTCAAAGCGGCCGTCTCGCTGTTCGCAGAGAAGGGGTTTGAGCGATCGAGCGTGCGTGACATCGTGACGAAGGCTCGGGTCAACCAAGCTGCCATCAATTATCACTTCAAAGGCAAGGATGGTTTGTACTTTGAAATTCTCAAAATCGCGTTCGAAAAGCTGACAGAGAATACGGGAGTAGATGCGGAAGAGCTCAAATCACTTTCGCCCGAACAGGCACTCCGACGCTTCGTGAGTCACCAGCTCCGGCCGATGCTTTTTCAGGATGAGCTAAGTCGCTATATACGCATATTCGCCTGGGAAAGCGCACATCCGTCGAAGGTATTTCGGAAGTTCATAGCAACTAATACAACCTCATATCTTTCGGCTGCGGTCGATCTTGTGAAGCGATTTCTGCCGCCAAACACACAAGAGCGGGCAGCTCTCTGCGCAGCCATATGCTTGATGGGGCAATGCAGCGTTTTCGTACGAAACCGGGATCTGTTTGCACAAGATCCATT
>DATBHE010000042.1:0-14228 GCA_036557605.1 Pseudolabrys sp. | reverse complement strand
CCGACGATCTTGCCGTCCTTGACGTCGATCGAGTCGGCCGACGGCACCTTCGGCAGGCCAGGCATTGTGAGGATCTCGCCGCAAATCGCCACCACGAACTCAGCACCGGCCGACAGCCGAACCTCGCGCACTGGAATCGTGAACCCGGTCGGTGCGCCCTTGGAGTCCGGATTGGTCGAGAAGGAATACTGCGTCTTGGCGATGCAGACCGGCAGTTTGCCGAAGCCCATCTCTTCCCAGGTCTTGAGCTGATCCTTCACCGACTTGTCGGCAGTGGCGTCATCGGCGCGGTAAAGTTCTTTCGCAATAGTGCGCACCTTCTCGAACAAGGGCATGTCGTCGCTATACAGGAATTTCAGGTTGGCCTTGCCCTGGTCGATCACCTTCACGACGGTCTTGGCGACATCGGCTGCGCCCTCACCGCCCATTGCCCAGTGATCGGCCATCAGCGCCTCAACGCCGAGCGCCTTGCACTTGTCCTTGACCAGCGCGATTTCAGCATCGGTATCGGCGGAGAAACGGTTGATCGAGACGACGGCCGGCAGACCGAACTTCTTCACGTTCTCGATGTGGCGCTGCAGGTTGGCCATGCCGGCTTCCAGCGCCTTGAGGTTCTCGGCCTTGAGATCTTCCTTCTTGACGCCGCCATGCATCTTGAGGGCGCGGATGGTCGCAACCACGACCACGCAGTCCGGCTTCAGTCCGGCCTTGCGACATTTGATGTCGATAAATTTCTCGGCGCCGAGGTCGGCACCGAAGCCCGCTTCGGTCACCACGTAGTCGGCGAGCTTGAGCGCGGTGGTGGTGGCGACCACCGAGTTGCAGCCGTGTGCGATATTGGCAAAGGGGCCCCCGTGAATGAACGCCGGCGTACCCTCAAGCGTCTGCACGAGGTTCGGCGCAATCGCCTCCTTGAGCAGGGCCGTCATGGCGCCGTGACCTTTCAGATCTTTCGCGCGCACCGGTTTCCGGTCGCGCGTATAGGCGACGATGATGTTGCCAAGCCGCTCCTTGAGGTCGTCGAGATTGCGGGCCAGGCAGAAGATCGCCATGACTTCCGAGGCGACCGTGATGTCGAAGCCTGCTTCGCGCGGATAACCGTTGGCAACGCCGCCGAGCGAGCAGACGATCTCGCGCAGCGCGCGGTCGTTCATGTCCATGACCCGTCGCCACGTCACGCGCCGCGAGTCGATGCCGAGCGCATTGCCCCAATAGATATGATTGTCGATCAGCGCCGACAGCAGATTGTGTGCCGAGGTGATGGCGTGGAAATCGCCGGTGAAATGCAGGTTGATGTCTTCCATCGGCACGACCTGGGCATAGCCGCCGCCGGCAGCGCCGCCCTTCATGCCGAACGAGGGCCCGAGGCTCGGCTCACGCAGGCAGAGCATTGCTTTCTTGCCGATATGGTTGAGCGCGTCGGTCAAGCCGACGGTGGTCGTCGTCTTGCCTTCACCGGCCGGCGTCGGCGAGATCGCGGTCACCAGAATAAGCTTGCCGTCTTTCTTGCTTTTGAGCGAGTTAATGAAGTCCATCGAGACCTTGGCCTTGTAGTGGCCGTAAGGCTCGAGATTTTCCGGCGCGATGCCGAGCTTTTCCTTGGCGACATCGAGGATCAGACGCTTTTTTGCGGTCTGCGAAATTTCAATGTCGGACTTAGGGTTCTGGTGCTGCGAGGCGGGCATGGGACGATCCATCAATTGAAAGAGAAACGGAAGGGCGGGAGGCGGGGAAATACGGGGATCAGGTAAACCTTGCTTTGACGGCGATATTTACGGACTTCGCCCATTCGCCCGCATCGATCTTCTTGCCGTCGGCGGGTTGAACGCGGGTGACCTTGAAGCGGCCGTCGGCGCAGACAACGGTAAATCCATCCGCCTCAACAGCGACGATCTCACCGAGCTTGCCTCCGATGCCTTTCGGATCTTTCGCCGGAATTGGTCTGGCGTCGAAAATCTTCAGTTGCTTGCCGTCGAGAGTGGTCCAGGCACCGGGCGCCGGGTTGCAGCCCCGGATGAGCCGGTCGATCTGCTCCCACGGCTTGCCCCAGTCGATCTTCGCGTTCTCAGGCGTACAGCGTCCTTCGTAGGTGGCCTTCGATTCGTCCTGCTTGATGCGCGGGGCCTTGCCGGCCTTCACGAGGTCGACGCCTTCAAGCATGGCGTCGACGCCCATCGGGAAAAGGCGATCGAAATAGACGGTACCAAGCGTGTCCGTACTTGAAATCGGAGTCTTCTTCTGGACGAGGATGTCGCCGGTATCGAGCCCGTTGTCGGGCCAGAAGATCGAAAGCCCGGTTTCCTTCTCGCCCTTGATGATCGGCCAATTGATGGCGCTGGCGCCGCGGTACGCGGGCAGCAGCGAGGGGTGATACTGGATCGATCCGTGTGTCGGGATGTTGAGGAAGTCTTCCGGCACGAACAGCGTGACAAAAGCCATGACCTGCAGATCGGGCTTGAGCGCCTTGAATTCTTCCCAGACTTTCGGATCCTTGTAGGAGGCCGGCTGATAGACCGGCAGTTTCGTGGCGATCGCGGCTTCCTTCAGCGGGTCGGCCTTGGCGCCTTCTTTTTCCGGCGCCACGTAGACGGCGATGACGTTATCTCCGCGCTTGAGCAGCGCTTCCAGCACGGCTTTGCCGAAGGCCTGCTGGCCATGAACGACGATACGCATAGTCAAATCCCTCCCCTTATCCGCTCATGCCCGCGCAAGCGGGCATCCAGCGCTTTACGAACTGGGTCCCCGCTTTCGCGGGGACGAGCGGTCTGTTCAGGCCGCCTTTTCTTCCTTCTTCGGCGCACTGAGGGCGCCGGAGTTCTTGATCTCGGCAATGTCTTTTGCCGAGAGTTTGAGCACGTCCTTCAGAATCTCGTCGGTATGCTCGCCCAGCAACGGCGAGCGCTTCACCTCGGAAATCGAATCGGACATTTTGATCGGATTGCCGACCGTCAGGTACTTGCCGCGGGTCGGATGGTCGACCTCAACCACCGTGCCGGTCTTGCGCAGCGACGGCTCCTCGGCGATTTCCTTCATCGACAGGATCGGGCCGACCGGGATATCGACTTTGTTGCAGATTTCCATGACCTCGAACTTGGTCTTGGTCATGGTCCACTGCTCGATGCGCGCGAAGATCTGCTTGAGCTTCGGCAGCCGCGCGCGCGGCGTGGCGTATTCCGGATCGGTTTTCCATCCCGGTTCGCCGATCAGATCGCAGATCTCGCCCCACACCGGCGCCTGGGTAATGAAATAGATGTAGGCGTCGGGATCGTTCTCCCAGCCCTTACATTTCAGGATCCACCCCGGCTGGCCGCCGCCCGAGTCGTTGCCCGCGCGTGGCACGGCATCACCGAACGGCACGCCCTCGCCATATTGACTGTATTCGGTAAGCGGGCCCGCCTTGAGCCGCTGCTGGTCGCGCAATTTCACGCGGCAGAGATTGAGCACGCCGTCCTGCATGGCGGCGAGCACTTTCTGCCCGCGGCCGGTACGGTTGCGCTGGAAGAGCGCGCAGACGATGCCGAGCGCGAGATGAAGCCCGGTGCCGCTGTCGCCGATCTGGGAGCCCGTGACCAGCGGTGGTCCTTCACGGAAGCCGGTCGTCGAAGCCGAACCGCCGGCGCATTGCGCGACGTTCTCATAGACCTTGCAGTCCTCATATGGACCGGGGCCGAAGCCCTTCACGGAGGCGACGATCATACGCGGATTGAGCTTATGAATGTGCTCCCAGGTCAGCCCCATGCGATCGAGCGCGCCAGGGGCAAAATTCTCGACCAGCACGTCGCAGGCCTTGATCAGCCCATCGAGCACGCGCTTGCCCTGCGGGTGCTTGGAGTCGATCGTGATCGAGCGCTTGTTGTGGTTGAGCATCGTGAAATAGAGCGAGTCGGCGCCCTTCACGTCGACGAGCTGGCCGCGCGTGATGTCGCCGACGCCCGGGCGCTCGACTTTGATTACATCGGCGCCGAACCACGCCAGTAGCTGCGTGCAGGTTGGTCCCGATTGCACGTGCGTGAAGTCGAGGATACGAACTCCGGTGAGCGCTTTGCCGGCCTGACCCCAGCCCTTGCTCGACGGCCGCGGAAGATGGTTGTTGCCGTTTGATTTTTTGGCATTCTTGCCGTTTTTATTCCTGGCGACCAGCCTCACCACCTTTCGAGATTTTCTCGAAACGGCTTTTGCTTTCGCCGCTTTTGTTTTCTTTTGTTTCTTCCCGGCCATCTTTGATTCTCCTTCTCTTCCGCTCATGCCCGGCCCCGATCAGGTCGGGGCTAAACTCCAGCGGCATCCAGTGCGGCATTGCATGATTGCTCTGGGTCCCCGCTTTCGCGGGGACGAGCGGGTGAGTTCATTTCTTCTTCAGCTTGCTTTGCGGGTTGAGATTGCCGATGCGGCCGCTTTCGCTGCCGGCCGCCGGATCAATGACCGCGTTGATGAGCGTCGGCTTGCCGCTGTCCATCGCGGCGTTCACGGCGCGCTTGAGCTCGTCGGGGCTGGTCGCATTGACGCCGACGCCGCCGAAGGCCTCGATCATCTTGTCGTAGCGCGAGCCTTTGACGAACATCGTCGTGGCCGGGTCGGTGCCGAGCGGATTGATGTCGGTGCCGCGATAGATGCCGTCATTGTTGAAGATGACGACGCAGACCGGCAGCTTGTAGCGGCAGATGGTCTCGATCTCCATGCCGGAGAAGCCGAAGGCCGAGTCGCCTTCGATCGCCAGCACCGGCTTGCCGGTCTCGATCGCAGCGCCGATGGCGTAGCCCATGCCGATGCCCATGACGCCCCAGGTGCCGACGTCGAGGCGCTTGCGCGGCTGATACATGTCGATGATGCCGCGCGTGAGATCGAGCGCATTGGCGCCTTCGTTGACCAGGATGGCGTCGGGCCGCTCCTTGACGATGGTGCGCAGCACGCCGAGCGCGCCGTGATAGTCCATCGGCACGTTGTTGTTCATCAGGCGCGGCGCCATCTTGGCGACGTTCTCCTCGCGCTTCTTGGTGACGGCGTCGCTCCAGTCGGCCGGTGCCTTGGGGAAGCTGCCGCCCATGGCGTCGGTGAGCGCCTTGACGCAGGAGGCGATGTCGCCGACCACCGGAGCCGCGATCTCGACGTTGGAGTCCATCTCCTTCGGCTCGATATCGACCTGGATGAACTTCCTCGGCGCGTCGCCCCAGGCCTTGCCCTTGCCGTGCGAGAGCAGCCAGTTGAGACGCGCGCCGATCAGCAGAACCACGTCCGAATCCTTCAGCACTGTCGAACGCGCTGCGCCCGCGCATTGGGGGTGCGTGTCGGGCAGCAGGCCTTTGCCCATGCTCATCGGCAGGAACGGCGCGCCGGTCTTCTCGACGAAGCTACGGATCGCGTCGTCGGCCTGGGCATAGGCCGCGCCCTTGCCGAGGATGATCAGCGGCCGCTTGGCGCCCTTGAGCACATCGAGCGCGCGCTTGACCGACTCTGCTGCTGGGATTTGCGCCGGCGCCGGGTCGATGACTTTCACCAGTGATTTTCTGCCGGCTTCGGCATCCATCACCTGACCGAAAAGCTTGGCCGGCAGGTCGAGATAGACGCCGCCCGGGCGGCCTGAGACCGCGGCGCGGATCGCGCGTGCAATACCGATGCCGATGTCCTGCGCGTGCAGGATGCGGTACGCCGCTTTACACAGCGGTTTAGCGATCGCGAGCTGATCCATTTCCTCGTAGTCGCCCTGCTGCAGGTCGACGATCTCGCGCTCGGAAGAGCCCGAGATCAGGATCATCGGGAAGCAGTTAGTTGTTGCGTGCGCGAGCGCGGTGAGTCCGTTGAGGAAACCGGGCGCTGAAACGGTGAGGCAGATGCCGGGTTTCCTGGTGAGGAAGCCGGCGATCGATGCCGCATAGCCGGCATTCTGCTCGTGGCGGAACGAAATGACGCGGATGCCGGAAGCCTGCGCCATACGGCCAAAATCAGTAATCGGAATTCCCGGCACACCGTAGATCGTGGTCAGGCCGTTGAGCTTGAGCGCGTCGATGATGAGATGAAATCCGTCGGTCAGTTCCTGTTCCGATTCCGGCGCGGTTTCGGGCTTTGCCTTCACTGCTGCTTCGGCCATGACTGTCTCCCGTCGCTTATTCGTTCAATCGAGATAATCGGCATAGCGCTCGACATGCTCGGCGAGGCCGAGCGCGTGGTCGCGCACCAGTTCTTCCGCACGGTCGGTCGCGCGGGCTTCAAGAGCTTCGATGATGTTCATGTGATCGCGGATCGAGCGGTCGGCACGATCCTGTTCGCCGATCGTCGTGCGCCGGATCATGCGCATATGCGTGAACAGATTCTCGGCGAGATCGATGAGGACCTCGTTGCGGCTGAGGCGGATGATGGTCTGGTGAAATTCGATGTTGACGTCGGAGTATTCGTCGAGATGCGCGCGCAGTCTGCCGTTCTCGAAGGTCGCAAACATCTTGCGCAATCCCGCGATCTCGTCGTCGGTCGCGGTTTGCGTGATCAGGCGAGCCGCCATGCTTTCAAGCGCCGCCCAGGCGGTGATCATCTCGATCACCTCCCGTTTCGTCTTGCGCACGACGTAGATGCCGCGGCGCGGTACTGAGCGCACGAAGCCCTCGCTCTCGAGCTGCGCCATCGCTTCCCGTACGGGTGTGCGGCTGATGCCGAAATCCTGCGCCAGCTTGCGCTCGTCCAGCCGGATATCGTCGCGGCTGCGGTAGATGTCCATCGCCACGATCGCGTTCTTCAGCGCGGTGTAGGCTTTGTGCTTGAAGCTCGGCGTCACATCGATCGGCGCAAGCGCCGGATGGGGCGCGAGCGGCGAGCGAGGGGCGGCACGGCCGGACATACCGACGCGGCGAGGGTTACGGGTTCGGCTACTCATGACTGGTATACAATATGCCAGACGGGTGGACGGGCGCAACCCGCTGGAATTTTCAGGCCAATTTTAGGCTGTCAGGACTTTACTGGGCCGGCCGCAACTTGCCGGACCGAAATCGGGCCCATCCTGACTGAATGAGGGGCCAGAACAGGGCGATCAGGCCGAGCGTCATGATCGTGCTCACCAGACCGTTCGACCAGAAGACAGAGAAACCGCCCTGCGACGCCAACAGCGACTGGCGGAACGACTCCTCGGCCTTGTCGCCAAGCACGATGGCAAGAACCATAGGCGCCAGCGGATAATTGCATTTCTTCATGACATAGCCTGCGACACCGAACACCAGCATCATCACGATATCGAAGGCGTTATTGTGCACGGTGTAGGCCCCGATCGCACAGAAGACCATGATCACCGGGGCAATCACGCTGAACGGAATGCGCAGGATGGCCGCAAACAACGGCACGCAGGTGAGCACGATAAGCAGGCCCACGATATTGCCCATGTACATGCTGGCGATGAGGCCCCAAACGAAATCCTTTTGCTCGGTGAATAGAAGCGGGCCGGGTTGCAGGCCCCAGATCAGCAACCCGCCGAGCAGCACGGCAGCCGTCGGCGAACCTGGTACCCCGAGCGAGATCATCGGCAGCAGGGCCGAGGTGCCCGCCGCGTGCGCGGCCGTCTCCGGCGCGACCACGCCTTCGATCTGGCCAGTCCCGAACTTGTGACCGTTCTTGGAAATGCGCTTGGCGATGCCGTAACTCATGAACGACGCGGGCGTCGCACCGGCCGGGCTGATGCCCATCCAGCAGCCGATCAGACAGGAGCGCAGCGACAGCAGCCAGTAGCGCGGCAGCTCTTTCCAGGTTTGCAGCACCACCTTCAAGTTAATCTTCGCCGCGGTGCCGCGGAAACTGAGGCCTTCTTCCATCGTCAGCAGGATTTCGCCGATGCCGAACAGACCGATAACGGCGATCAGGAAATCGAAGCCGTTGAGCAGTTCGGGCTGACCGAAAGTCAACCTGAGCTGGCCGGTGACCTGATCGAGGCCAACGGTGCCTAGGCCAAATCCGAGCATCATTGAGGCAACCGTTTTGAACGGCGGCTCCTTGCTCAGACCGACGAAACTGCAGAAAGCCAGAAAGTAGACCGAAAAAATCTCGGGCGGCCCGAAGCGCAACGCAAAGCTGGCGACAAGCGGCGCCACCAGCGTGATCATGATGACGGCGAACAGCGCGCCGACAAATGAAGAAGTAAAGGCTGCGGTAAGTGCCTCGCCGGCGCGTCCCTGCTGCGCCATCGGGTAGCCGTCGAACGTGGTCGCCACCGACCACGGCTCGCCGGGTATGTTGAACAATATCGACGTGATGGCACCGCCGAACAGCGCCCCCCAGTAGATGCACGACAGCATGATGATCGCCGAGGTCGGCGACATCGAGAACGTCAGCGGCAGCAGGATCGCGACGCCGTTGGCGCCACCCAGGCCCGGCAGCACACCGACGATCACGCCGAGCACGATGCCTACGACCATCAGCACCAGGTTGAACGGTTGCGCTACGACCGCAAACCCGTGAAACAAATTACCGATATCTTCCAACATATGTGATTGTCCCGGCCGGCCCGCGCCGGCGATGGCGCCAAGCGCCGCTCAGTAGCCCAGAAAGTTTTCGAGCGGCCCTTTCGGTAGCGGCACCAGGAACCAGATCTCGAACATGAAGAAGGTCAGGATCGGAACGGTGACCGCGACTGCAGCGGCCATCGCTACGCCGTAGCGCCCGAACCAGATCATGAACGCCGCAATCAGCAGCGCCGATGACACGTAAATGCCAAGATAGGGGATAGCCAGGACATAGATGGCGGTGGGCAACACAACCGCGCCCACCTGACGCAACTGGCCCCACTCTGCGAACACGGAGCCGTCATCCGCGGCGACAACATTTACGAGATTGACCACCGACGAGATGATCACGATCACGCTGACGTAAAATGGGAAAAAACCGGCCTGCGGACCTTCGGCGCCCCAGCCGAAGCCAACTTTGATACTGCCATAAATGCCGATCAGCGCGATCAGCATAATGACCAACGTTACGCCAATTTCCACATTCCGGTGGGACGGACCCGCCCCACCGGTTTCCTGCACTTGATCAGACATTGCGTCCCCGCATGGCGGCGTTCAAACAAAACGCCTCAATGGTCTAGTTGGTCTTGGCGAGGAAGCCCGCTTCCTTCATCAGGCCTTCATGCATTTTTTCGGCATCGCCTACCCATTTGGCGAATTCCTTGCCCGTCATGAAGCTCTGATTGTAGGCGCCGTCATTCATGAGCTTCTTCCACTCGGGTGTTTCGCGCACCTTCTTGAATACGTCGATGTAATAAGCAACCGCTTCGTTGCTGACGCCCGGCGGCATGAAGAACCCGCGCAGCATCGTGTATTCGACATTGACGCCTTGCGACTTACAGGTTGGGATGTCGCCCCAAGACATGTCGCCGGCAATCTTTTCATGATAGTCGAGCTTCTTGCTGTCGAACACGCAGAGTGCCCGCAGCTTGCCGGCGCGCCAATGGGCCACCGCCTCGATCGGGTTGTTTACCGATGAATTGATGTGATTGCCGACCAGCTGCACGGCAACTGCACCGCCGCCTTTGTAGGGGATGTAGGTCATCTTCTTGCCCGTCGCCTTTTCGAGCGCGACAGTGATGATCTGGTCTTCCTGTTTGGATCCGGTGCCGCCCATCTTGAACTGATTGTCGGGCGCACTCTTGATTGCGGTGAGGTAATCTTTCGCTGTCTTGTAAGGTTCGTCCACGTTCACCCACAGGACGAACTCGTCCAGCGCCATCATGGCTACCGGCGTGAGATCCTTCCAGTTGAACGGGATGCCGGTGGCGAGCGGTGTCGTGAACAAGTTCGACAGCGTAATGATTAATTTATGATCGTTGCCCTTCGAGTTTTTGGCATCGAGGAAGCCTTCGCCCCCCGCGCCGCCCGACTTGTTGATCACGACGACCGACTGTTTCGACAGGTTGTGCTTGGTGATAATGCCTTGCATAGCACGCGCCATCTGATCAGCGCCGCCACCCGTGCCGGCAGGGACGATGATTTCGATTGGATGGGTCGGCTCCCACGCCTGCGCAGGAAGCGACATTGCAACTGCGCCGCCAAAACAGAGCGCAGCGACGCCTGATAATCTGTTGATATTTCGCATTTCACTCCTCCCTTCAGTGTTTCCTGCACGGCCGGTCTTCGTGCCGGCTCAGCGTCAACTCAATCACCCATTGGGCATCGTATCCAGTTCCGGTCGAATGACAAATAGCACATCGTCCAATCGGATGAGTTCGTCTGGCTCCCCCAATTGCACGTGGAAAGTATCTTGTCGACTATTTTTGCATCGCAACAAACGAAATATTCGCGCGGAACCCGGAATCCGTAGGATCAAATCACGAAGGTTATTGGCCCATTCCAGTCGAAAATTCGTGGTGCTGCAGCAGGGCGCTTGGGGTGCTTTGCAATGTTAACGCTTTTCGAAGCTGCTTTCACGCGCTTGTTGCCGCACTTATTGCACCATCGGCGTGCCCGCTGCGTTCAAGTCTGCTCCTGTGATTTTCGCCTGGCCCGCCAGCACCGAAATGTACTGCCGCATTGCGCGTTCTTCGACACTCGCCCTGAGGCCCTCGGCGATCTGTCTGCGCACTGCCTCAAACGGTAATGTCTTGCCCGGAATGCTCTGGTCTACAGCTACAATGTGAAATCCATAACGGGTCCTGACCAGATCACGGAGGATACCCGAGGCTCCAAACCGAAAAATCGCCTTTTCAAATTCCGGCACGGTATCGCCGCGGCCGATCTGGCCGAGATTGCCGCCATGCTGCCCCGACGGACAATTGGAAAGCTCACGCGCAAGGGCATCGAACCGGTTGGGTTCGCGCAGCAAGTCGTTCAACGTCTGCTCGGCCCGAGCGCGCATTTCGGGAATGCGCACCGACGGCGTGACCTGAAACAAAATGTGGCGCGCGTGCACGAGATCGCCGCTCTGGAACTCACGCGTATGACTTTCGTAGTAGCGCCGACATTCTTCCTCGGTTGGCGAAGGCGTGACGACCTCCCGCGCCAGCAAGGCCTCGATCGCCTCGTCTACTGCTGCCTCATCGTGAACTTCGGCGCCGAGGAGTCCAACGGCGATGGCACGCTGTCGCAGAAGTTCGCGCGCCGCAGTGAGTTCCTCTGACGCTCCAGGCTCGACGGAAATTTCAATGTTGTTGACCGACACGGTCATGACCGCACCGGCTCTTTTGCCCGCGTCCGCGGCGTGCGGACAATCTGATAGGGCCGGAACAGATAGGCGAGCGCCCCGGCGCCGCTCCAGATGTGGATCATGCGCGTGAAGGGCGACACCAGGAAGAGCGTAAAGCCGAGAAGGATGTGCAATTTGTAGGTCAACGGCACGTCGACCATGAGAGCAGCCGCGCTTCCATCGAGCGTCACGATGCCTTTGACATAGCTGGTCAGCGTCTCAAACAGGGCGCCGTCCATATGAAATGCCGAGAGGGGAACGGTAAGGAGACCGAGCATGAGCTGCAGCCACAACATCAGCGCGACCGCGATGTCCCACTTGCGGCTGTTGAGCCGGATGCGCGCATCGCCGAGGCGTCGCACGAGCAGAATAGTGAGCCCGACGATCGCTACAAGACCGGCGATGCCGCCAACCACCATGGCAAGGAGTTGATGAGCCACCGGCGAGAGCGCCCAGTCGATGCTCCAATGCGGCGCCAGAAAGCCGGCGAAATGACCGAGAATGACAATGATCACCCCGTAGTGAAACAGGTTCGATCCGAGCCGCAACTGCCGCTTGCGCAGCATTTGCGATGAATCACTCTTCCATGTGTAGGGCTCCCGGTCGAACCGAATCAAACTGCCGATCAGGAGAATCGAAAGACAGAGATACGGATAAATGCCGAAGAGAAACATGTTCACGTAGCTATTGGACAACATCGTCAATTCCTCCAGTCTACGCCGCCGGCGTACCGTTACCTTGGCTCGCCGACCCCGGCGCACCGGCAAAAGCAGGTTGTTCGGCCCAATCGCGGTCGAGCGCTTCGGTCCGTTCCTTGATCGGTGGCACCTTGGCGACATCGATGGGGCTTTCGCCGGCGATGACAATGAGGGCTTGGAGGACGGCGGCGTAGCGGCTTCGGCGCGCGACCAAAGAACGGCCGATCGTGGTCAGGATGTGAGCGCAGTCGGCAAGCATCTCGCGCGCCTCGGCGAGGTCGCGACAGCTCAGATATTCCAGCACTACGGGAAGATAGTCGGGCAGTTCGCGCGCCGACAACTCAAATCCCGCCTTTTCGTAAAGCTGCCGGAGCTCGACCATAGCCTCGCCACGGTCGCGGCTCTCGCCATGCAAATGCTCGAACAGGTGCAATGAAAGAGCTCGCCCACGGTCAAACAGATCGACGTAACGTTCCTCGGCGGTCAGCAGATCGAGACCGCCGAGCTCGTCGATCAGATCGAGAAGGCCGCGGCGTTGTTCGGAAGCAACGAGCGGCGTGTTGCGAACGACATCGGCGATAGCCGGCAGCGCCTGACGCATTTCCTCGGATGGATAGGACAGCAAGGCGCTTAAAGAACGGAACAGGATCATAGTGGTACCTTATGTATCCAGTGGCCGCACCGGACTCAGCTTCCGCCGTCCCATTTTGCCGCCGAACAGGGTGGAGTGCGGCGGACCGAAGTCGCAGCCGTTGCCGAAAGTGAAGCCGCAAGACCCTTTTAGTCCGTAAGCGTCCTCCGCTTCTTCGCGATGACTGGTCGGGATGACGAAACGGTCCTCGTAATTGGCGATCGCCAGATAGCGATGCATGTCCTCCACCTGTGCGACGGTAAGCCCGGCCTGTGCCAGGACAGAGCGGCCATCACCTTCCCCGAGCTGGCGCTGGCGGAAGTAGATGCGCATCGCCAGCATGCGTTCCAGCGCCGTGACGATGGGGGCCTCGGCGCCTGCCGTCAGCAAGTTGGCGAGATAGCGCACCGGGATGCGAAGCGAGCGTACGTCGGGGATCTCGCCGACGCTCTCGATCGCGCCGGCATTGGCATGCGACTGAATGGGCGATAGCGGCGGCACGTACCAGACCATCGGCAGGGTGCGATATTCCGGATGGAGCGGAAACGCGATCTTCCAATCGACCGCCATCTTGTAGGCAGGCGAACGCTTCGCGGCCGCGAGCCATGCATCCGGCACACCGTCGGCGCTGGCTTGCTGGGCAACTGCCGGATCGTTGGGATCGAGAAAGAGTTTCAACTGGGCTTCGTAGAGATCCTGCTCATCCGCGACTGCCGCGGCGGCTTCGATGCCATCCGCGTCATACAGCAGCACGCCTAGATAACGGATGCGGCCGACGCAGGTCTCCGAGCAGACCGTCGGTTGGCCGTCTTCGATGCGAGGATAGCAGAAGATGCATTTCTCGGCTTTGCCGGAGGTCCAGTTATAATAAATCTTCTTGTACGGACAGCCTGACACACACATGCGCCAGCCCCGGCATTTGTCCTGGTCGATCAGGACAATGCCATCCTCTTCGCGCTTGTAGATGGAGCCGGAAGGACAGGAGGCGACGCAGCTCGGATTGAGACAGTGCTCGCAAAGCCGCGGCAGATACATCATGAAAGTGTTTTCGAACTGGCCATAGATGTCCTTCTGCACGGCTTCGAAATTATAGTCTTGCGAACGCTTGTCGAATTCGCCGCCGAGAATTTCCTCCCAGTTCGGGCCCCACTCGATTTTTTCCATTGGCCGTCCGGTGACGAGCGACAACGGCCGCGCCACCGGCGAGGTCGGCAACTCCGGCGCGATGTGCAGGTGCTCGTAGTCGAAGGTGAACGGCTCGTAGTAGTCGTCAATCTCGGGCAGATGCGGGTTTGCAAAAATCTTCGCAAGAATTGCGAGGCGGCCGCCCTGCTTCGGCACGATCTTGCCGTTTTTCCTGCGCTCCCAGCCGCCGCGCCAGCGCTCCTGGTTTTCCCAATCCTTCGGATAGCCGACGCCGGGCTTCGTCTCGACATTGTTGAACCACGCATATTCCATGCCCTGGCGCGAGGTCCACACGTTCTTGCAGGTGACCGAACAGGTGTGACAGCCGATGCATTTGTCGAGGTTCATCACCATCGCGATCTGAGCGCGGATCTTCATGATGTGGCCTCCTCGACGGCGCGATCGACAGGATTCGAGTGATCAAGCCAATCGATCTTGTTGAGCTTGCGCACGATGACAAATTCGTCACGGTTGGAACCGACAGTGCCGTAATAGTTGAAGCCATAGGAGAGTTGAGCATAGCCGCCGACCATATGCGTCGGTTTGAGCATCGTGCGCGTGACCGA
>DATBHE010000041.1:0-17426 GCA_036557605.1 Pseudolabrys sp. | reverse complement strand
GATCCGGCGCAGATCCAGTCGCGCGGTCTGACCGCAGACGACGTGGTCGCAGCGCTGCGCTCCAACAATATCCAGGTTGCGGCCGGCTCGATCAACCAACCGCCGGCGACCTCGCCGGGCGGCTTCGAGGTCGCGGTGCAGACGCTCGGTCGGCTGTCGAGCCCCGAGCAGTTCAACGATATCGTGGTGCAGACCGACGCCGACGGACGGGTGACCCGCGTGCGCGACATTGCCCGCGTCGAGCTCGGCTCGCAGGACTATACGAGCAACGCCTATCTGGACAACAAGGTGGCGACCGCGATCGGCATCTTCCAGCGGCCGGGCTCGAACGCGCTGTCGACGGCGAAAAACATCAAGGCCACGATGGAGGAGCTCGCCAAACGCTTTCCGCCGGGGCTGAAGTACGATATCGTCTACAATCCAACCGAGTTCATTCAGCAGTCGGTCGACGCGGTGCAATCGACGATCGGCGAGGCGATCATCCTCGTCGTTCTCGTTGTCATCCTGTTCCTGCAGACCTGGCGCGCGGCCATCATTCCGATTGTGGCCATCCCGGTTTCGCTGATCGGCACCTTCTTCTTCATGGCGCTGTTCGGCTTCACACTGAACAACCTTTCTCTGTTTGGACTCGTTCTCGCCATTGGTATCGTGGTTGATGATGCCATCGTCGTTGTCGAGAACGTCGAGCGCAATATCGAGGCCGGCCTCTCGCCGCACGACGCCGCCGTCAAGAGCATGGACGAGGTCGGCGCCGCGCTGATCGCGATTGCGCTGGTGCTCACCGCGGTGTTCGTCCCGACTGTGTTCATCACCGGTATTTCCGGCCAGTTCTACCGCCAATTCGCGCTGACGATTGCCGGGGCGACCTTCATCTCGCTGATCGTCTCGCTCACTTTGTCGCCAGCCCTCTGCGCCCTGCTGCTCAAGCCCAAGCACGAGATCGCCGACGGTCACTGGTGGAGCCGGCCCATCCGTGGCTTTTTCGGCTTGTTCAACCGCTATTTCGACAAGCTCACCCATGGCTACGGCCGTCTGTCGGCCAAGCTCGTCCGCGTCGCCGCACTGATGCTGATCGTTTACGTCGGCGTCATCGCCTTCGGTCTCAATGAATTCCGCAAGACTCCTGTCGGTTTCATCCCCCAACTCGACCGCGGCTACCTCATCATCATCACGCAGTTGCCGCCCGCGGCCTCGCTCGAGCGAACCGACGAGGTGAACCGGAAAGCGACCGAGATCGCACTCTCGATCCCCGGGATCGCGCATGCCGTGAACATCGTCGGCTTCTCCGGGGCGACTTTCACCAATGCGCCCAATGCCGGCGCGGTTTTCGTCACGCTCGATCCGTTCGAGCAACGCGCGCACGACCCGCGCCAGTCGGCTGGCGCCATCCAGGGGCAGCTGTTCCAGAAGCTGTCGTCAATCCATGAGGGCTTGATTTTCGTTGCAGCGCCGCCGCCGGTCTCCGGCGTAGGCAATGCCGGCGGCTTCCGGATGATGGTCGAGGACCGGGCAGGCCGCGGCTCGCAGGCGCTGCAGGGCGCGGTTTACGCGATGATGGGGCGTGCCGCGCAAACCCCCGGCCTGATGCAGGTTTTCTCGCTGTTCGAGAACACGACGCCGCAGCTTTACCTCGACATCGACCGCACCAAGGCGCAGCTGCTCGGCATCAACGTCCCGGACGTGTTCGCGGCACTGCAGATCTATCTCGGCTCGGCCTATGTTAACGACTTCAATCTGTTCGGCCGCACCTATCGCGTGATAGCGCAGGCAAAAAGCGACGCCCGCAGCAATGCTGAAGACGTTCTGAAAATCCGTGTGCGCAACAGCAATGGCGAGACCGTGCCGCTCGGCGCCTTCACCACAGTGCACACGATCACTGGGCCTTACCGCGTGCCGCGCTACAATCTCTATCCCGCGGCCGAGCTCGACGGCGCGGCGGCGCCCGGCTACAGCCAGGGCCAGGCGATCAAGATCATGGAGCAGCTGGCCGCGCAGACGCTGCCGCAGGGCTTCTCTTACGAATGGACCACGCTCGCCTTCCAGCAAATCCGCGCCGGCAACACCGCGATCTTCGTCTTCCTGCTGGCCGTGGTCTTTGTGTTCCTGGTGCTCGCGGCGCAATTCGAGAGCCTGACGCTGCCGCTCGCCGTCATCCTGATCGTGCCGATGTGCCTGATCGCTTCGATCATCGGCGTGGTGCTGCGCGGGCAGGACAACAACATCCTCACCCAGGTCGGATTCGTCGTGCTCATCGGTCTTGCCGCCAAGAACGCCATCTTGATCGTCGAGTTCGCCAAGCAGCTTGAGGACGCCGGCCGCAACCGCTTCGATGCTGCGGTCGAGGCCGCGCATCTACGCTTGCGTCCGATCCTGATGACGTCCTTTGCCTTCATTCTCGGTGTCACGCCGCTGGTCTGGGCCATCGGCGCCGGCTCGGAACTGCGCCAGACTTTGGGTACTGCGGTGTTCTCCGGCATGATCGGTGTCACGTTGTTCGGCCTGATCTTCACTCCAGTGTTCTATGTGGTCACCCGCTGGATTGCGGTACACTTGTCGGCCCAACGCGCGCGAGAAGCACCTTCCACACAACCGACAAAAGCAGACGGCCGCAAATGACCATGAAATTCGGGTTCGGCCAGCCGCTCACGCGCAAGGAGGACGACGCGCTGTTGCGCGGGACGGGGCGCTACATTGACGACGTTGCGCCGAAGACTGCTTTGCATGCGGCCGTCTTGCGCTCGCCGCATGCGCATGCGCGCTTTCAGATCGCCAATCTCGACCGTGTGCGGACGATGCCTGGCGTGCGCCTGGTGCTGACCGCAGCTGACATTGGCCATCTCGGACCTTTGCCGACACCCGGGGTGCTGCCAGACGTCGAAATCAGGATTCCACCGCACCCGATTCTCGCGCGCGAGGTCGTGCGCTACGTCGGCGATTCTGTTGCCTTCATCGTCGCCGATACGCTCGCCGCAGCGAAAGACGCCGCCGAGGCGATCGCGATCGACTGGCAACCTTTACCCCACGTCACCGATACCATCGAGGCGCTGAAGAAGGGCGCGCCGCAGGTCTGGCCGGATCGGCCCGGCAATCTCGCTTTCGAGGTCGCGGTCGGCGATGCCGCCGCCACCAAGGACGCTTTCGCCAAGGCCGCAAAGGTCGTCGAGCTCACCATCGTCAACCAGCGGCTGGTCACCAATTATCTCGACACCCGCGGCGTGATCGCCGAATACGACGGCGACCGTTACACGCTGACGTTGGGCAGCCAGGGCAGCCACATCATCCGCGACATCATCGCCGGCGACGTCATGAAGCTGCCACTGGAGAAGATGCGTGTCATCACACCCGATGTCGGCGGCGGCTTCGGCACTAAACTTTTTCCATATCGTGAATACGCGCTTGCCGCGGTCGCTGCCGAGCGCCTGCGCAAGCCCGTGAAATGGGTGTGCGAACGTTCCGAGCACTTTCTCGCCGACAGTCATGGCCGCGACAATATTTCGACCGCGCGAATTGCCGTCGACGACAAAGGGCGTTTCCTAGCGCTCGATCTCGATATCATCGCCGACATGGGTGCCTATCTGTCTGCGTATGCGCCCTATATTCCGTGGCTCGGCGTCGGCATGGCGACCGGGCCCTACGACATTCCGGTTGCACACGTGCGCCTGCGTTCGGTCTACACCAACACCGTACCAGTCGATGCCTACCGTGGCGCGGGGCGGCCGGAGGCCTCATATCTGATCGAACGCGCGGTCGATGCCGTTGCGCACGACCTCGACACCGCTCCTGACGTGATCCGTCGCCGCAATCTCATCAAGCTCAAGGCGCTGCCTTACAAGACCCCGACCGGGAAGGTTTACGACTCCGGCGACTTCGGCGGCACGCTGGCGCGGGCGCAGGAGCTTGCCGATTGGGAAGGCTTTAGCAAGCGCATGGCGCAGTCGCGGCGCGCGGGACGCCTGCGCGGCATCGGCATCGCCACTTATGTCGAAGCCTGCGGCAATAATGGGCCTGAGACGGCGACGCTCACGCTCGACCGCGACGGCGGCGTGACGCTGTTGATCGGCTCGCAGTCGACCGGGCAAGGGCACGCGACCTCTTACGCTCAGCTGATCGCGGAGCGGCTCGGCCTGCCGCCGGAGCGCGTGCGCATGGTGCAGGGTGATACCGACCGCATCAAGAGCGGCGCCGGTACCGGCGGGTCGAGTTCGATTCCCGTCGGCGGAGTCTCTGTCGATCGTGCCGCTAAGACTCTCGGCGAACAGCTCAAGGACATCGCCTCGAACGCACTAGAGGCAAGCGCAAGCGATCTCGAGTTCGCTGACGGCATGGTGCGAGTCGCCGGGACCGACCGGGTCGTTTCGTTTGCCGATCTCGCGGAGCACCCGAGCGCATCGCCCGAGAAGCTGCGCGCAGCGGAAGAATTCGGCGTCGAACCGCCGACTTACCCGAATGGTACTCACATCGCGGAGGTCGAGGTCGACCCGGACACCGGCGCGACGTCGATCCTGAATTACATCGTGGTCGACGATTTCGGCGCCACGCTCAACCCGCTGTTGCTCGCCGGCCAAGTTCATGGCGGTTCGGTGCAAGGCATCGGTCAGGCATTAATGGAGAACACGGTCTACGATTCGGCCTCCGGCCAGCTGCTCAGCGCGAGTCTTATGGACTATGCGATGCCACGCGCGGCCGACGCACCTGACTTCGTGTTCGAGACGCGCAATGTTCCATGCAAGACCAATCCGCTTGGCGTGAAGGGGGCAGGCGAGGCCGGCGCGATCGGCTCATGCCCCGCGGTGATGAACGCCATCGTCGATGCGCTCTGGCGCACTTATCGCATCCGTCACATCGACATGCCGGCGACGCCGCAGAGGGTCTGGCAGGCAATCCGCTCGGCGCGAACGTCCGAGACGCAATAAAGGGTGTAAACTGGTCGACGGCGTGCAGGCCATCAGCGCGCCTATTCGCCTGGGACAAATGTAACCAAAACCATGGCGTCTCGACGTAGTCTTTGCGGTCTAGATTGGTTTGCGTTTTTCGTCGCCGATATTCAGACGAGCTGGGGACCGTTTGTTGCGACCTATCTGACATCCGTCGGATGGACACAACTCAACGTCGGGCTCGTTTTGACGATCGGAACGATCACCGGTCTCGCAATGCAGATTCCGGCCGGTGCGCTGGTGGATGGAATCCCTGCCAAACGTGTTTTGGCCACGCTTGCGGTTGTGTCGATCAGCAGCAGCGCACTCTTGCTTGCATTATGGCCGACGTTCAACCTGGTCGTTATTGCGAAGATACTGCATGCGCTCGCCAGCTCGTTGCTGGGTCCGACACTTGTCGCCATGAGCCTTGGTCTTGTCGGTTACGTCGCCTTTGGCGAGCGACTCGGCCGCAACGCCCGCTTCCTTTCTTTCGGAAATGCAATTGCTGCCGGTGTTGCGGGAGGCGTTGCGTATTATCATTCAAATCAGGCAATCTTCTTGCTCACAGCCGCGCTCGGTGTACCGACATTGATCGCGTTGGCCCGGATCAGTCCCTCTGAAATTGACCCTGAGCTTGCCCGCGGAGCGACATCAAGGAACGCAGCCCGCAGCAATCGGTTGAGTGCGATTATCGAGCTTTTGCACAATCGCCGGCTTCTTGCGCTTGCTATAGCGATCGTATTTTTTCAGCTTGCCAACGCGGCGATGCTGCCAATCCTGGCGGGGATATTGGTAAAGCGCGATCCGGGGACTGCCGCTTTGGTGCTGTCGATATGTATTCTCGTGCCTCAATCCGTGGTGGTTGCCATCGCACCCTGGATCGGCGCAAAGGCAGAGGACTGGGGCCGCCGTCCTCTCCTGTTGCTCTGTTTCATCGCGCTGGTGATTCGCGGTGCGATATTTGCGACAACTGGCAACCCTTACGTGCTCGTTGCGGCGCAAGTGCTGGATGGCGTATCCGCTGCCTCTCTTGGTGTGCTGGTGCCATTAATTGTCGCGGATGTAACCCGGGGTAGCGGACGGTTTAATTTTTCCCAGGCGTTGATCGGCACCGCCGTCGGCATTGGCGCATCGGTGAGCACGACGCTTGCAGGATATCTTGCCGATCGATCGGGAACGGCGATTGTTTTTGTCTCCCTTGCATGCATTAGCATGATCGGCTTGTTGTTCGTTTTCGCGTTCCTGCCCGAGACGCGAGGCAAGGCGCTGCCAGTGGCGCGCGGACCCACGTTCACGATTCCGTGAGTGCAGGGCCGGATACCACGCAAGCCGGAATATCTCTATCGGCCATATGTTTGTCCGGGGGATGGGTTCAGCCAAGAGAGATTTGCCAATGGGACGACCTGCCGGAGCGGCTCTGGCCGCCGCCGCATTTCTTGTGCTCGGAGTAGGCGTGGTGATCGCACAATCCGATCCGATTGCAACGCGGATGTCGCTGATGAAAGAGAACAACGAAAACGCTAAGATCGTTGTGGGAATGATGCGTGGTCAGGTCCCCTACGATGCTGCCAAGGTCGAGGCGGCTTTCACACAGTGGGCCAATACGGCGCAGAAGCTGCCATCGCTGTTTCCCGACAATTCGAAGTCCGGCCAGAACACGCGTGCCGCACCGAAGATCTGGATGACGAAAGCAGACTTCGATGCCAAGGCCGCAGAATTCGGCAAGGCCGTTGCCGACAATCGTGACAAGGCGAAGGGCTCGGTGGACGGCCTGCGCGCGGCAATTCCCGCAGTCGCGAATGCCTGCGACGCCTGCCACAAGGATTATCGGCTCGCGCGGCAATAATTAAAGACGGCCAGGCAAGACTAGATCAGGCCTGTATCCGATGCTCTTTTCCCTCCGCTCATCCCGCGAAAGCGGGAATCCGGAGCCGCACGACAGGTTTTGGCACAATGCCTGGGCCCCGCGTTCGCAGAGACGAGTCGGAAGGGGACTTGGCACTCTGACCGGATCACGCTCTAACATTTAGTTCGTGTGAGTTATTGACATCGGGGGCCGCCGGATGCTCCGCAGGCTGCTTGTGGGTGCTGCCATTGTAGCGGTCATTGGTGTTCCCGTCTTTTGGATCCTCACGATCCCGATATCGCCAAGTGCGGTTTTGGCGCCGCCGACACACACACCGAATTTGGAAAACGGTCGCACGATGTTTCTCATCGGTGGCTGCTCGTCGTGCCACGCAGTACCAAAGCAGGACGACACGACGCGGCTCGGCGGCGGTCTGGCGCTGCCGACCGCCTTCGGCACGTTTTACGTGCCCAATATTTCATCCGACGCCAAGGATGGTATCGGTGGTTGGAGCGAGGCCCAGTTCTTGGCTGCGATGCGGTATGGCATCTCGCCGGCAGGGCAGCACCTCTACCCAGCGTTTCCATACACATCCTACCAACTGATGCGCAGCGAAGACCTTCGCGATCTGTTCGCCTATCTTAAGACCTTGCCGGCGGTTTCGGGCGCCGTGCGCGATCACGCCTTGAAATTTCCATTCAGCATCCGCCGCACCGTCGGGCTGTGGAAGCTGCTGTTTCTCGATGGTGCGCAATTCAAGTCCGACCCCTCGCAATCCGCACAGTGGAACCGAGGCGCCTATCTGGTGAACGCACCAGGCCATTGCGCCGAATGTCATTCGCCACGCAATTTTCTCGGCGCGATGATTGCAAGCCGCCGATTCACCGGCGGCCAGAGCCCGACCGGCCAGGGTGGTGTTCCTGACATCACACAGGGCAAGCTGCATGACTGGAAGGTAGAGGATTTCGTCGAAGTGCTCGACAGCGGCATGACGCCGGACGCCGACCGGGTCGGCGGCGCGATGGTCGACGTCGTGGCCAACACGCGTCAGCTCAACGCCGGCGACCGGCAGGCAATTGCGGTCTATCTCAAGTCGCTGCGGCCAAAGTAGCATACACACCGGCCCGGTTTTGCGCGAATCGCTGAAAAGGGGCGCGTGCAGGCTCTTCAACCTCTATGACGCATCCATTTTTCACTATCGGTCATTCGACGCGAACACTCGATGAATTCGTCGAGCTTTTGCAAAGTAGGGAAGTGACATTCGTGGCCGATGTTCGCACTGTCCCTCGCTCACGAACGAACCCTCAATACAATCGCGATGTGCTGCCGCAGAGTTTGGCAGGTTTCGATATACAATATGAGCACATGGCTGACCTCGGCGGATTACGCGGGCGGCAACGCCAGGTCGCGCCGGACGTCAATGCATTCTGGACAAACGACAGCTTTCACAATTACGCAGACTATGCCATGGGCAAGACTTTCCACGATGGTCTTGCTCATCTGCAAAAGCTTGGCCACGCCCAACGCTGCGCCATCATGTGCGCGGAAGCCGTGTGGTGGCGCTGTCATCGCCGGATTATCGCCGACTACCTGATCGCGGGGGGCGATCTCGTCTTTCATATTCTCGGGCCGAGACACATCGAACCGGCGCGCATGACCGAAGCGGCGAAAATCCAGCCCTCAGGATCGCTCGCTTATCCCGCTTAGCGCCCCCGACCGCCGGTCGCTCTCCCATGACATTGTGATGCCGGGCCGCTATGAATGGGTGACTCGTCGGACTTGCGATGCATCCATTCAAGGCCATCGGCCTGAAACTCATTTCCGCCCTGCTCTTTGCCGCTATGTCGGCGCTGGTGCGCAAGCTCGGCGACGTTGCGCCGGTGGGGCAGATGGTGTTCTTCCGCAGCGCCTTCGCGATCCTGCCGGTGGTGATTGTCTATGCCATCCGCGGCGAACTCGCGACGGCGGTGCGGACCAGCCGGCCACTCGGCCAGCTCGGCCGCGGCCTGCTCAGCGTAGGGGGCATGTTCACGAATTTCTCCTCGCTGACGCGGCTGCCACTGGCCGATGCGACCGCGATCTCGTTCGCCTCACCCTTGATCACGGTCGCGCTCGCCGCCCTCATCCTGAAGGAGCGCGTGCGCATCTACCGATGGTCGGCCGTGCTGATCGGCTTTGTCGGTGTCATGGTGATGCTGATCCCGCATTTCGATATCGGCCGCTACACCGCGATCGGGGGCACCGTTGCGGCGACCGGATCGCTGTTTGCGATCACCTCGGCGTTCTGCAACGCGGGAACCGTCATCCAGACCAGACGACTCACCCAGAGCGAGACAACGTCCTCGATCGTTTTCTATTTTTCGCTTGTTTGCGCCATCGCCGGCGCGCTGACGCTGCCGTTCGCGTGGCATTCGCCGACGCCAAGCGAGCTTGCCGCCTTGATCGCGCTCGGGGTTCTCGGCGGCTTTGCGCATATTCTCCTGACCGAAAGCTACCGCTACGCGGCGGCTTCGGTGGTCGCGCCGTTCGACTACACGTCAATGCTGTGGGCGCTGCTGCTCGGCTACTGGCTGTTCGGTGAGTTGCCCGACGCGCTGGTCTATGTCGGAGCGTCCATCGTCGCGAGCGCGGGCCTCTTCGTCATATGGCGCGAGCGCCAGCTCGGCCTCAAGCGCGCGCGGGAGGCCGAGGGTCCGTCGCAGGCGGCGTGAATACTGCCGAACGGCTAGCCGGCAGCGCGCCGCAACGTCTCTTCGAGCGCGCCCTTTTGCTCGATAAAGCGCACGATCTCATCCAGGCCCTGACCGGTCTTCAGGTTGCTCATGATGAACGGC
Organism: Pseudolabrys sp.; assembly: GCA_036557605.1. Lineage (GTDB taxonomy): Bacteria > Pseudomonadota > Alphaproteobacteria > Rhizobiales > Xanthobacteraceae > Pseudolabrys. The sequence continues at coordinate 7,830 of DATBHE010000041.1, read as the reverse complement.
CGCGTATCGCGCATGCGCCTGGCGTCGCGCTCCATCACCGCGAGCGACGCTCCGACATAAGGCGCGAGATCGATCTTGTTGATGACCAGAAGGTCGGAGCGCGTAATGCCGGGCCCGCCTTTCGACGGAATCTTCTCGCCGGCCGCGACGTCGATGACATAGATCGTCAGGTCGGCGAGCTCGGGGGAAAAGGTCGCGGCCAGATTGTCGCCGCCCGACTCGATCAGCACGAGGTCGAGATCGGGAAAGCGCCGGCGCATGTCGGCGATCGCCGCGAGATTGGCGGAGGCATCCTCGCGAATGGCAGTGTGCGGACATCCGCCGGTCTCGACGCCGGCGATCCGTTCCGGCACCAGCGCGCCCGAGCGCACCAGATATTCGGCATCCCATTTCGTATAGATGTCGTTGGTGATGGCGGCGATGTCGTAGCGCTCGCGCATGCGCTTGCACAACGCGTCCATCAGCGCGGTCTTGCCGGAGCCGACCGGGCCGCCGACGCCGACGCGCAACGGACCATTCAACGGACCATGCAACGAGCGACGTAAACTTTTCATGCGGATACGCTCCTTCTCCTTAGCGCGATCCGTTTGATCGAATCACGGTGCTGTCCCGACATTTTTCCGGCGCATGAGGATTCGATCAGGTGAATCCCGATGTTGATTTTCTCCCGCTCATTCCCGCGCACAGCCGTTCGAAGAACGGCGTGGCGGGAATCCAGGGCCACACGACAGGCGGTGCAGTTTGCCCTGGGTCCCCATCGCAAGTCGGCTTTAGCCGACTTCCGCACGCATATGCCAACATCGGGTAAACCCGATGTTGGTGCGCGGGGACGAGCGGATAAGGGTGGCAATCTGACCATGCGCTAGCTCCGGAACAGGCGGGTGTATTGGCTCTCGTGCCGCATCGAGGCGATATCGGCGCGGAAGGTCGCGCTTGCGGCCTCATCGAGGGTCGCGGCAAGCGCGCGTTCGACCGTCTCCGCAACGGCCGACTCGAGCGCGGCAATCGTCCGCTGGCCGTCGGTCTGGCCGAGCGGAATCAGCCGCACGCCGGCCGACACCCAGTTCGCGACCAGCGCCTGCAGGTAGGCACCGAGCGCGGATTCAAGCGCAATGCCGTGCCCCGCGGCAGCGGCTGCTACTGCGACCGGATAGGCGATTGGTCCGGGAGCGGCGTCGACCAGGCGATCGAGCGCGGGGCAGGGCCAGGTGGCCCGCGTGGTGTCTAGGAATGCGCGACCTTGCGCGGTCGTCTCGAGGAACCGCTCGCGCGACGCCGTCATGGCTGCAGCGAGCTCCGCGACCGACCGCAGCGTTTCGTCATCATCTGCTGCGCAGGCACGATGGGCGTGTGCGAAGAAAACGGCGTCACAAAAGCCTGCGCCGTTCGTCAGCATGGCGGTGAGCCATTGCCGGAGCGTATCGGCATTCGTGATGTCGCCGGCTTGCACCGCCCATTCGATGCCGCTCGAATAGGAGAAGGCTCCCACCGGATAGGCGGGCGACAGCCAGGCCATCAGGCGGTAAAGGGCGGACGCTTGAATATTTTCATCACCATTTTCCCGCTCATTCCCGCGCATAGCCGTTCGAAGAACGGCGTGCTTTGCACGCCTATGCTGGGAATCCAGTTTTTCTGTGCCGGCTGCCCTGGATCCCCGCGTTCGCGGGGATGAGCGGAGATTCATCTCAACAGTTTCCCGCTCATTCCCGCGTAAGCGGGAATCCAGTGCCAATCGCATGGCATCTTTGATTTGTTGCCCTGGGTCCCCGCTGGAGCCTGCACTCGGGCCAGCCGAAGGCTGGACCCGGGTGCGGGGACGAGCGGTTGATTTGGTTTGAACGGGTGCTCGCTTAGCCATGCGCATGCTCATGATGGCCGTAAGCGCCGCTTTCGGGATCGAAAGGCGCATCGAGATACGACAAGGCCGCGCCGAGGCCGCGCAACATCTCTTCGAGAACATGATCGCGCCGGATGCGCAACCTGTCGCCGGCGATCTGCACTTCGGTGTGCCGGTTGCCGAGATGCCAGGCGATGCGCGCCAGCTCGTGTGCATTGGACGCGGCAATCTCGACCAGAGGCTCCGCCTTGCCGGTGACGCGCACGAGAGTGCCGTCCTCGAGCAGCAGGCCGTCACCGTCGCGCAATTGCGCCGGGCGGGGCAGGTCGAGGAGATAGGTCGCGCCATGCTTGCCGACAAAGACGACCCTGCGGCGGTGCCGGTCCTGCGCGTCGAGCACGACGAAGTCGTGCGCCAGACCGGCGTTCCAGGTGTTTGCCGACTTTATTTCGGTGACGCGTTTCATGCGCCGGCCTTCAGAACAGGAAATAGCGCTGCGCCATCGGCAGCACCTCCGCCGGCGCGCAGGTCAGCAGCTCGCCGTCGGCCGTGACTTCATAAGTTTCGGGGTCGACCTTGATATCCGGCGTTGCGGCATTGTGGATCATGTTCTTCTTCGCGATGTCGCGCGTGTGCTCGACGGCAACCAGTTGCTTGTCGACGCCGAGCTTGCGGCGCAGGCCGCCTTTGACCGCCGCCTTCGACACGAAGACGAGCGAAGACGCGGTGCGCGCCTTCCCGAAAGCGCCAAACATCGGCCGATAGTGCACAGGCTGCGGCGTCGGGATCGAGGCATTGGGGTCGCCCATCTGCGCGGCCACAATCGAACCACCCTTGATGATGATCTCTGGCTTCACGCCGAAGAATGCCGGCGACCACAGCACGAGGTCGGCGAGCTTGCCTTTCTCCACCGAGCCGATGTGCTTCGACACGCCATGCGCGATCGCGGGGTTGATCGTGTATTTGGCGATGTAGCGCTTGACGCGCGCATTGTCGTTGTCGCCCTTTTCCTGTGCGAGGCGCCCGCGCTGCTTTTTCATCTTGTCGGCGGTCTGCCAGGTGCGGATGATCACCTCGCCGATGCGCCCCATGGCCTGGCTGTCCGAGGACATCATCGAGAGCGCACCGATGTCGTGCAGGATATCTTCTGCGGCGATGGTTTCTTTCCTGATGCGGCTTTCGGCGAAGGCCAGGTCTTCCGCGATCGACGGATCGAGATGGTGGCACACCATCAGCATGTCGAGATGCTCGTCGATGGTGTTGCGCGTGAACGGCCGCGTTGGATTGGTGGAAGAGGGCAGCACGTTCTTCAGGCCGGCCACCTTGATGATGTCGGGCGCATGCCCGCCGCCGGCGCCTTCGGTGTGGAAGGCATGGATGGTGCGCCCCTTGAACGCCTTGATGGTGTCCTCGACGAAGCCGCTTTCGTTCAGCGTGTCGGTATGGATCATGACCTGCACGTCGTAATCGTCGGCGACCGACAGGCAGCAATCGATCGCTGCCGGCGTCGTGCCCCAGTCCTCGTGCAGCTTGAGCGCGCAGGCGCCGGCCTTGACCATTTCCTCGAGCGCCGCCGGACGCGACGCATTGCCCTTGCCGGCAAAGCCGAGGTTGACCGGAAACGCATCCGCCGCCTGGATCATTCGCCCGATGTGCCAGGGCCCGGGCGTGCAGGTGGTTGCGTTTGTGCCGGCGGCTGGCCCGGTGCCGCCGCCGAGCATTGAGGTGACGCCCGACATCAGCGCATCCTCGACCTGCTGCGGGCAGATGAAGTGAATATGAGTGTCGAAGCCGCCGGCGGTGAGGATTTTGCCTTCTCCGGCAATCGCTTCGGTGCCGGGCCCGATCACGATGGTCACGCCCGGTTGAATATCGGGATTGCCGGCCTTGCCGATCCCCGCAATACGGCCGTCCTTCAGCCCGACATCGGCTTTCACAATGCCCCAGTGGTCGATGACGAGGGCATTGGTGATGACGGTGTCGACCGCACCCTGTTTGTTGGTCATCTGCGACTGCCCCATGCCGTCGCGAATGACTTTCCCTCCGCCGAATTTCACCTCCTCGCCATAGGTGGTGAAATCCTTCTCGACTTCGACGATCAGGTCGGTGTCGGCAAGCCGCACGCGGTCGCCGGTGGTCGGCCCGAACATGTCGGCATAGACGTGTCGCGAAATTTTTGCCGGCATCGTCTTTTCCTCAGAATTTACCCAACTTACCCATGACGTCGGCGCGGAAGCCGTAGATCGTCCGCTTGCCTGCAAGCGCGACCAGCGAAACCTCGCGTGTCTGGCCGGGCTCGAACCGCACGGCGGTGCCGGCGGGAATATCGAGCCGCATGCCGCGCGCCTTCTTGCGGTCGAACCGCAAGGCCGGATTGGTCTCGAAGAAATGATAGTGCGAGCCGACCTGGATCGGCCGGTCGCCGGTATTGGCGACGCTGAGCGTCACCACCTTGCGGCCGGCGCTGAGCTCGATCTCGCCGTCCTTGATGAACATTTCACCCGGGATCATTTGATTTCCTTTCGGTCATTCCGGGGCACGCCTCCGCTGCTCCCCTCCCCACGCGAGGCCAACGGCTCCGCGCGAAGCGCGGACCGATGGACTCGTGGCGAGGAGGGGTCGGGGGTGGGGGGAATAACGGCGAGAGCGCGTAGGAAATCGCCCCCACCCCTAACCCCTCCCCACCGCTTCGCGGGGGGAGGGGAATCGCGCTGCATGCGTGGGCGCGCATCATCACGCCTCCGCACGCCCGGCACCTCGCAGATTTCTCCGCTCGTCCCCGCGAAGGCGGGGACCCAGAGCAAAATCGCACGGCATTTCTTTTTGAGCTGGATCCCCGCGTGCGCGGGGATGAGCGGATGAGAATCCGTGCAGCCGCCCTTCCGAAAAGCAGCATGATGAGCTGTTCCTGATTCCTAATTCCTGACCCCTGACTCCTGATTCCCGCGTGCGCGGGGATGAGCGGATGAGAATCTGTGCAGCCGTCCTTCCGAAAAGCGGCATGATGAGCTGTTCCTGATTCCTAATTCCTGACTCCTGATCCCTGACTCCTGATTCCCGCGTGCGCGGGGATGAGCGGATGAGAGTCCGTGCAGCCGCCCTTCCGAAAAGCAGCATGATGAGCTGTTCCTGATTCCTAATTCCTGACTCCTGATCCCTGACTCCTGATTCCTGGCTCCTGATTCCTGGCTCCTGATTCCTGGCTCCCGGAATCATCACAGCGCTCCCGTGAACGAGGCAATGCCGGCCAGCACGCAGGCGGCGCCCGCCAGGCGTACAGCCGGCCGCAGGGCGAGATGCTTCATCGTCTGTGCAAAGCCGATGCCGGCCAGATGCAAGGCGGCAGTCGCCAGCGCGAAACCCGCCATATACGCGGCGCCATGCGCGCTTTCTTCGACCTCGCTTCCGTGCGCGTAGCCGTGCAGCAACGCGAACGAAGCTATGATGATAGCGCCGGTTCCGACGGGCAGGTCGATCGCGAGCGCAACCAGCAGTCCGAGCACGACGACCGAGGCAAGGATGCCCGGCTCGACGAAAGGCAGGGGGAGGTGCGCCATGCCCAAGGCGCCGCCGGCCAGCATCACGCCGACAAAAGCCGACGGCCAGACCCAGAGTGCGCGGCCGCCCTTAAGCGCGGCCCACAGGCCGACCGCTACCATGGCGGCGACATGATCGAGACCGCCGAGCGGATGCCCGAGCCCCGACGTGAAAGATGCGGCCGGGCCGTGGCCCACATGCGCGAGGGCCGGACCTGCGGTCAGCAACAGCGCAACGATGGGAACAAGTCTTTTCATTGTTTCGACCTTTCAGCGGATCGGATTGTGCACAGTGACAAGTTTCGTGCCGTCGGGAAAAGTCGCCTCGACCTGGATGTCGTGAATCATTTCGGGAATCCCGTCCATCACCTGGCTGCGCGAGAGAACGCGAGCGCCGTCTTCCATCAGCGCGGCGACCGTCTTGCCGTCACGCGCACCTTCCATGATGAAGTCGGTGATCAGCGCTACGGCTTCCGGATGGTTGAGCTTGACGCCGCGCTCGAGCCGGCGGCGTGCGACCACGGCTGCCATGGCGACCATCAGCTTGTCTTTCTCACGCGGTGTTAAATTCATTCCACCCTCATTGCAGCCAGAGACTTGGTACCCGCGCGCACAGCGCAGACAAAATCGTTATGAGATCCTGACGTAACGCAGCGCCACCGGCGGCGCACAGACGGGCAAGTGCGATGCCGTTCCAGGCAGACAGACCGACTTCGCCCTGGAAACGGATTTCTCGCAAAGCCGCAATGCGGGTCTCGTCAGCCGGCGTCATCAGCACCGTCGCGATCGCTATGCCGCCGGCGGCTAGCGCCGGCTGCGCCAGCTGCTCGTTGATCGGGCCATCGAGACGAACGGTGTCCGCGAAGATCAGCCGCCCGTCGCGCCGTACCCGCCAACGGTCGATAAGGCGGCCCTCATGCACAACCTCGCCCATGGCGGAGCGGCCGAAGACCACCGCCTCGGCCATCAGCAGCGATGCGTCACCGGCGAGATTGATATCGATGCGACGCGACAATCGGGCACGGTCGAACAGGATCGTTTCCTGCGGGAGCCAGAGGCAGCGGCTGCCGGGCGCGGCGTCGACGCCGATCGCAACGACCGCATCGGGCCCGGTCGAGCGGTAGATCTTTTCAGCTGCCGCGGTTCCCGCCAGCAAGTTCGCGTCGGGACCGAGCTGAAGACGGATGGCGAATTCGTCGCCGCCGGTCATCCCGCCGGCGGTGTTGATGATCACGGTTTCGAGCGGACCGGCAGCCACGTTCGGAAAACGCACACGCAGCGAACCGTTCTCGTGGACGCGCGTGCGTACCGTCTTGGCGCCCCGAGAAGCGACCGCGAGGTCGATCAGACCCGTCGCGCGATTGGCGCCGGAGATCTTCCGGTTGTCGCTGGAGTTTGATGCAGTCAAATCGAATTGGCTAATTGCCCGCTCATTCCCGCGAAAGCGGGAATCCAGCGCTGGGTCCCCGCTTTCGCGGGGACGAGCGGGAGCGGGAGCTACCTCGGTTTCCACTGCTGTCGTCGGCATCCGGCTCACGCAACCCCCGTCAGATCGTCAGCGCGCGCTTTAAGGCCCCTTCATCCATGCCCGCCTTGTCGCACGCATAGACGATCGAGCCGCGTTCCATGACTGCGAAGTGGTCCCCCAGCTCACGTGCGAAATCGAGGTATTGCTCGACCAGCACGATGGCCATGTTACCGAGCGCGCGCAAATAGGTTATGGCGCGGCCGATATCCTTGATGATCGAAGGCTGGATGCCCTCCGTCGGTTCGTCAAGCAAAAGAAGCTTCGGCCGCATCACCAAAGCACGGCCGATCGCCAGCTGCTGCTGCTGGCCGCCGGACAGGTCGCCGCCGCGGCGCTTGAGCATGGTGTCCAGCACCGGGAATAAGGAAAACACGTCGTCCGGAACGCTGCGCTCGCTGCGCGGCAATGGCGCGAAGCCGGTCTGCAGGTTTTCTTCGACCGTTAGCAGCGGAAAAATCTCGCGGCCCTGCGGGACAAGCGCGACACCGTTGCGCGCGCGCTCGACGGTCGGCAGCTTCGTGATATCGTTGCCTGCCAGCGTGATCGTGCCTTTGCTGACCGGATGCTGGCCGATGATCGCGCGCAGCAAGCTCGTCTTGCCGACTCCGTTGCGGCCGAGCACGCAGGTGACTTTCCCGGGCTCGGCCTTGAGCGAAATTCCGCGCAGCGCCTGTGCGGCGCCGTAGTGCAGGTCGATGTTGGAAACCTCTAGCATTGTTTCGCTCCGCCAGGGCGAATAGTGAAATAGCGAGTAGCGAATAGAGAAATTCAAATTCTACTTCGCTACTTCGCTATCTCGCTATTCGCTATTTCGCTACTCGCTATTCGCTTCCTCACTACTCACTATTCGCCTTCTCACTATCTCCCCAAATACACTTCCACGACCCGCTCGTCGGCCGAAACCTGATCGATCGACCCTTCCGCAAGCA
>DATBHE010000040.1:0-75004 GCA_036557605.1 Pseudolabrys sp. | reverse complement strand
TCTTTCGGCTGCGGTCGATCTTGTGAAGCGATTTCTGCCGCCAAACACACAAGAGCGGGCAGCTCTCTGCGCAGCCATATGCTTGATGGGGCAATGCAGCGTTTTCGTACGAAACCGGGATCTGTTTGCACAAGATCCATTTCGGATAGCGATCGACGAGCGGTTCGTCGACGAACTCGCCGATCTCATTACCCGCGTTGCAATCGGCGGCTTGCCGCATGCTGACGGACTGAAGACGGCCTAGAGATTGGTTGGTCACCGAGCACGGGCGACCACTGGTCATTGATCGTTGCAAGAAGTGGAGCGCTACACACGCGGCCCGCCTGTCAAGCAAGCTCGCAGACGCTGCCACCTCATGCTACGACCTCGCGAATTGCAGCAACGAATGGACATCATGATTGTCCGCAAGTTTAAGAGCGGCAATATACTGTGCACGTAGTTCCCCGACGTTGCTCAGACGACTGCCACCCCATGTGAAGGCCTGACCGCCTAGGCGCTCTATCAGGAGATCAGCCATGAGGCGGGCGTGAATAGCTGAGCACGGGATTTCTCCGTCTCCATCGACAGTGGCAACACCTGCGGGATAATGCCGAACAAGATCGTCGTGGACCCGAACCGCGCCGGTGGCGCAAATTCCTTCGACCAGCCGCGGGTCGATCATCTCGAAGTGCGAAGACCAGTACGATTATTCGGCCGGAACGCTTGCCGGTTGACGCAGTTCGCCAAGGGATCGCCTGAGGACGGTCGCTGCGCCTTGCAAGGCCAGCACTGCCATAATCGCGGCGACAATGACATCCGGCCAGCCGGTGCCCGTGCCAAATACCCCCGCCGCGGCGAGCAATACGGCCAGATTGCCGAGCACGTCGTTGCGCGTACAGATCCACGCGGAGCGCATGTTGGCGTCGCCGTCACGGAAAGCCCACAGCAAACCGAAGGACGCCGCATTGGCAGCCAGCGCAGCGAAACCGACTGCACCCATCGTGAAGGCGCTGGGCAGAGTGCCCTGCAAGGCGTGCCAGATAACTGCGCCAATGACCCAGACACCGAAAGCGCCCATCGTTGCGCCCTTGGCCAAGGCAGCGCTTGCCCGATAGCGCAGCGCCATCCCGACGACCAGGAGGCTGATCGCGTAGTTTGCGGAATCCCCGAGGAAGTCGAGCGCATCGGCTTGCAGTGATGCGGAGCCTGCCGCGACGCCCGCCCCGATTTCGACGAGGAACATCACCGCATTGATCGCGAGCACCATCCACAGGGCCCGTCGGTAACGGTCATTGCCCCGGTGCGGATCAAGCTTCAGAGACGGAGGTTCGCAGCAGCAATCGGCCATGCATCTATATAAGGTCCGTACCGACCGTTACACAATTACGCAAATGCGCATCGCAACACACCCATTTGACTTGCAAACCGGAGACCACGACGTTTGAGTTTCGGAACAAAATCTGAGGGACCGAAAATGATCCGGGAAACTCGCCTGACAAGACGGCTGGTGTGCCTTTCTGGCGCTGCTGCAATGTTTCTGCCATCCCCGAGCCGGGCCGCCTGGCCGCTCATCACGGTTCACAAGGATCCGAATTGCGGATGCTGCGGCGGATGGATCTCGCATCTCGAATTGAACGGGTTTCAGACCAACACCATTGTAACGTCAGCAATCAATCGCGTGAGGGCCCGGCTTGGTGTTCCTTTCGAGCTTGCGGCCTGTCACACCGCCCAGGTTGGCGGATATCTGATCGAAGGCCACGTGCCGGCAAAGGCAATTCAAGAGCTGCTCACCGAACATCCCAAGGCGCAGGGCCTTGCCGTTCCCGGTATGCCAAGCGGTTCGCCCGGCATGAGCGGAGAGTACGAGGAATACAGCGTCATCTTGTTCGGACCGAACGAGCGTCGCGTTTACGCCCGCTTCAAGGGCGACACGCAAATCTAGACGGCAGGAGTCCACGATGAGATATGCGCGTCCAGCTGCCACGCTGTTGCTCTGCCTGCTGGGATCGTCCAGCTTTGGGGCGGAAGGCGATGTCGTTCTCGGCGCGCGGGCATTCCGCGCGTGTGCGGCGTGTCATTCGACAGAAACCAACCGCAACATGACGGGGCCGAGCCTCGCCGATATCTGGAATCGCAAGGCCGGAAGCTTGCCGAGTTTTCCGCGCTATTCCGAAGCAATGAAGTCGTCCGGCGTGATCTGGAACGAAAAGACCCTGGACGGGTATCTGAAAAATCCCGCGCAATTCATGCCGGGCAATCACATGACTTTTCCGAGCGTGCCGGACGAAAAGACGCGCAAGGGCATCATCGCCTTCCTCAAGCAGGCTGGTGACAAGCCGGCCGAGAACCCAGCTGAACGGCGAAATGATCAAGCGCAAAAGGGCGGAATGGCCGGCATGCAGCGTGGCGCTCCCAATCTGAAGAACGCCGAAGCGTCGAGCCGCATCAAGGCCATTACCTATTGTCACGACACCTTCAAGGTGACGACAGTCGACGGAAAAACCCGCGACTTCTGGGAGCGCAATCTTCGCTTCAAGACGGATTCCAGCGATGAAGGTCCCGACAAGGACGCGCCCGCCATCGTCAATGCAGGAATGATGGGTGACCGTGCCTCGGTCATTTTCTCAGCGCCCGAGGAAATCAGCCGGTTCATCGTCCGGCGATGCTGATTGCTGAACGCATCGTCGGGGAAATTATTCAATTGCGTCGCCTGTCCTTGGGTCGAACAGCCCTGCACGCTCGTGGACTCGGACCAGGAGAGCCGCATCGTGGAAGCGGCACAGATCCGGCAGCCGAACATCGGCACCGTAGTACTCAATCAAATTTCCGCTTTCGATATTGGCCGGAGGGCCCGCATTTGACGCAATACTTGGGGTAACATCTTTGGTTGACGTTGCAGACTATACCGGGAGAGGCGAGAATGCCCATCGGCTGGGGAGGGCCAGGCTCGGGAGGCACCAATGCGTGCACGGATATTGGCGGGCATCGTCCAATGCCGATGGATGTTGACGATCGCCACACTGCTACTGCCGCTCTACGCGGCGCAGTCGACGGCGCAACCAACTAGCAATAGTCCCGCGGGCACCAACAAGGCGCCGGGCAGCACTGGTCAACAAGGCCACTCTGGCAAGGCGCCGGGCAGCACCGGTCAACAAGGCCACTCTGGCAAGGCGCCGAGCACGGGTGGCTCGGGGGGCGCCTATCTAGGTGGCAGCACCGGCCAAAGCCCAGGGGGCGCCAGCAGGCCGCCGCGCAAGCCAACCAACAAGTAGAGATGATTACCAATCAATCTTGCAGGAGTTAGTTCGCTGGGAAGACGCTGATGACTGCTCAACACGCCGAGACAGCACGCACTTCCAAGTTTGGCTATGTTTGCCGACGATGCTCACTTTGCTGCCGGGACAAACGCATTCAGATAAATCCGTATGAGCTGGCGCGACTCGCCCGAGCACGAGGCGAGACTACGAGTAATTTTCGGGAACGTTGGACGCTGGATGGCCAAGGGACGACTTTAGGTCAGAAAGGTGATGGAACTTGTGTTTTCCTTGGCCCACAAGGCTGTGAGGTGCACGCTGACCGTCCACTTGTCTGCCGGCTGTATCCACTTGCCCGTCATGTGCTGACGGATCGCGGCGAATACTTCACGACGCTTGAGGGTCATCCGCATTCGCGAGGTCAATTTACCGATCGGGGCACCGTCGCCGATTATCTTGCCGCTCAGGGCGCAATACCTTTCATGGACGCGGCTGACGCCTACTTTCGATGGCTATGCGACGCTCACGAGCGGCTTGATCTAACCGTCAAGACCATTGGGACCGGACCAGACAAAGAGACGCATTGTGATCTTCTGGACATGGACATCATGATTGCACGCCACTGTGCCGCAACCAGCTCGCAAGAACCGACTGAACTTCACGAGCGCATGCATCTGCATCTTCAACTGCTCTATGCGGCGCTCGCCAACAGGGAGGATGGACATGCCAAAAAAACATCAGAATGCGAAGCGGCCAATCCCTAAGAAAAGCCGGGCAGCAAGCACTAGCTCAGCGCTGCTTGCCGCCGTGTCGCTGCTCGGCGCATCTCTCGGTGTCTCCGTGACGGCTGGCTCGGATCAAGCTGAAGCCAAACCCGCCGCCACGGGGCAGCACATAAAAAAAGCTCAGTTGACTGTCAGAAAGTCGGGCGGCGACCAGGGGCTACAAAGCACCCAAAAAAAGTCCTCTTTGCAAAGCAATCAGTACAAATCCCCGGCGCAAGGCAGTCGGCGAAAGTGATCGCTACAGCGGTGCGCTGACAGACGAGAAAAAGGCGCCTGTGCAAGGCGTCAATGCGCACTGTCGCCGACGAATTGAGGACATCTAGCTCTCAGCTTCGTAGTGAAGCAAAGGCTAATGTCTGGCTTTCGGTTGCTGCGCCCCGGACGCCGGCGACTTTTTCGTCGAGTTCGCGTGAGTTTTGTTAACCCGCACCTCTTCGTATTTAACTCCGCCAATATGTTTCTTCTTCGATTCTTTGGAATGACCAGAAGAGATCGGAAGGATCAGCATAGCGGCGACTGTGCAGAGACTAAGTATACGCATGAAGGGCTCCACTTTGTAGCAAGCTAGGTAGCCGGAGACCTCTCTCTGTGACGCGGGTCACAGCGCAATGCCCGACACCAGCCTATCTTATTTAAAGTCACTGAACACTTCGGGAGGCAGCTATGACCACCCATGCGATCATCAGAAATGGCTTGCGAATGCTGGTACTCAGCTTGTTGGCGGTATGTCTATCGGCTGTGTTGCCGCTCCCTGCACAAGCAGGAAAAAATGGTGGCGGAAATGCTCGGCACTCGGACATTGTGATAACAAAGCACGTGGATAAGTCCACGCCGATATTAGCGAAACAGAAATCAGGTACGTCCACCAAGGGAACCGGTCAGAAGTACATGACTATCAAAATGAACGACGCTAACGTCAGCGGGTATAGCCGCTGAGGGTTGACCTCGTCTTCACTGACATGGCCCTCGATCCGACATCCAAGCCGGATGCGGTCGAATTTTGAATATCTGGCGATTGAAGAGCGCTACGATGCTCGGCACGTCCGTAGCCGCGCAGCCCGCGCAAAACACGGCTCTCGCCCTTTGTCACTGAAATCTATCGACGCGAGGCCGATGAAATGGCTGCTTCGATCTTCAGTCCGAAAGGCTCTCGGCACTGTTACGGCGCGAACCACGGTCGGGAACTGATGAAAGGGGCGCGCCGTTAAGCTCGAAACTGGGATCTTCTCAGTTCATGGAGTTGGACATGACAAGCGATACGGACCGCGATCCCCGCCACCACACTCAGAAGATGCAAAAGGCTTTGAAACAAATCCAAGAACATCTGAGAGAGGACATAGAAAAAGTTGATGAGCCCCGACTGAAGGCCATGTTTGAAACTTCCGCAGAGGTCTTAGGTGGGCTCAGGAAGGCGTTCCAAGATTACGAACAGAAGAACGAGCCCGCATGGCGACGTTAGGATTTTGGTGCCTTCCAGGCCATGACCACTGCTGCTTCAGTTCGCAGCGAGACGCTCCTGATTACAAGGGCGGGCTCAATTGAAATCGTTGGGCTGTCGTTTCGCGCCGCGCCGAGCGTGGGCATATGCACTAAATCCGTTTCCTCCGCGCGTCCGCTTTTTAGCGGCACGCGCGTTTTCGCAAAGGATCGACTACGGCGCGATGGAAGTTGAGTGGAGGAATACGGCTCCGGAATTTGGTTCTTAAAGAGGAGGTCGATATGCGAAAGTATGTGGTTGCACTCGCTGCGTCCGCTGTGATCCTCGCTTTCAGTGCTCTTGGTCCAATTGCTCAAGCTCAAGGTCCGGCAGCCCCGAATTCCGGCTCTCAGCAAGGTCCGACTGGCGACCAAGAGCACGGCGGAATGATGGGTCGGGGTGGAATGATGGGCGGGGGAATGATGGGACATGGAATGATGGGTATGGGGCATGGAATGATGGGTGGCGGGATGGGCCACGGCCGATCCGGAGGCATGGCTCCGATGATGATGCGAATGATATTCAGCCTGATGGACGCTGACGGCGATGGGAAACTCTCGTTACAAGAGTTCCAGGCTGCTCACGAACGCATCTTCAAAGCGATGGACGCCAATAAAGATGGTTTTGTAACTGCCGAGGAAATGCAGAACTTTATACGCGGCACTGGCACGCCGGGTCCCCAGCGTTAGCTTCTAAGTTGGGAGTCAAGTTGTTCAGTTGGCCGCGAACAAACTAACGCGGTTACCGGGCTGTTTGAGCTCATCTGTCGCTTCGGAGCGCCGACAATGCCTCTCTAGAATAGAGGGTTTGATTTCTTGATCGTTTTGGAGGCCGACTACTCTGATTAGGCTGCCAATGGCGAAAGGCGCATCTCCGTCGACAAGGGCAATCCTCGCTTGGCGGTCCCGAGAGGAGTCGAACCTCCGACCTTCGGTTTAGGAAACCGCTGCTCTATCCTGCTGAGCTACGGGACCGTTATGCCGCGATGTAGCACAGGGGCGGCCGCGGCGCACGGGCTGCCGTCTGTTGCATCTTGGGTCGGATGCGGCATCCCAAAGACCAAGCCGCGTTCCGACGGGTTTCACCGTCAGTCGATCTTCGCGCCCGATGCGGCGACCACATCCTTCCACAAGGCCCGTTCCTTCGCCGCATAAGCCAAGGCGCCTTCCGGCGTGCTGGACAGGACGCGAGCACCGCCGACCAGGAAACGCTTCTGAATCTCTTCCTCGGCCGCGATCTTCTTCATGGCGATCGCAATCTTGTCGATGATCGGCCGCGGCGTGCCAGCCGGCACCACGAACGCGGCCCACGACGTGACGACGAAATCCTTCATGCCGGCCTCGCCCATGGTCGGCACATCGGCCATGGTCGGCCAACGCTGCGCCGAAGTCATGGCGAGCGCGCGCATCTTGCCCGAGCTGATCGCCGGCACATAGGAAGCGAGATTGTCGATGGCGAAATTGACGTCGCCGGCGAGCATCGCCGGAATCGTCTGTGCGGCGCCGCGGAACGGCACGTGCACGGCATCAAGGCCGGTGCGCTTGACAAACATCACGGCCGAAAGATGCGGCGACGTTCCAACGCCGGGGCTGCCGTAACTGACGCGTCCCTTCTGCTTCGCCCAGGCGATGAACTCGGACAACGATTTTGCCGGGCAGTGATCAGCCGCGACCACAAAGACATTGGGCAGCTCCCAGGTCAGCGATGCCGGGATCATGTCGCGTTCGGCGTCATAAGGCATCTTGCTGTAGAGATACTGGTTGATCGCGAAGTGGCCGATGGTAGCGGCGCCAATCGTATAGCCGTCGGGCGCGCTCCCGGTGACAGCCGCAATGCCGATGTTGCCGCCGGCGCCGGGCCGGTTCTCGATCACGAACGGTTGGCCGAATATTTCCTTCATGCGTTCGGCCAAAATGCGGGAGAGCACATCGGTAGAACCGCCTGCCGGATAGGGCACGATGATACGCACGGGATGATCGGGCCAGTTCGCCTGCGCGCGGGCACCGCTGATGGCAAAAGTGCCTGCTGCAGCGATCGAGGCAAGCACTGTGCGGCGGTTCGGCAAGATGCGGCTCGTGTTCATCGACAGTTCTCCCCCGGCGGCAGGATGTTATGGCCGCCTTAAACATCCTAGCCTCTCATCATGACGCCGCCCATCCTGTGCAAGCGGACCTTTCTCCAAATAACGGCCGCCATGCCTTTCCTGTTCGTTCGCCTCGCGGCCGCGATCGTTGTGGTGGCGCTTATGTCCGGCGCGAAGGCACAGGAGGCATGCAGGCTTCCCAGTCTGGGCACTGCGGTGGTTACAGAGGTGCGCGATGGGCGCACGCTAATCCTTGAAGACGGGCGGGAACTGCGCCTCACGGCGATAGAAGCAGGCGAGGCAAGCCGCACCGCGCTGGAAGCACTCGCCGCCGGACAGATATTGCGGCTTGAGAAACTCGGACCCGAAACCGACCGATACGGGCGGGTGGTTGCCATTGCCTATGCCGGTACCATGACAGAATCCCTTCAGCAGGCGTTGCTCTTGCAGGGTCAGGCGCGGGTTTCCGCCCGGACCGGCGAAAAGTCGTGTGCTGAGCGTTTGCTCGCCGCGGAACGCGCCGCGCGCGCCGCGCGCCGCGGCATCTGGGCCGACCCAAATTTCGCCCCTTTGGCGGCACACGATGTTACCGGCATTACGGCTATTCGGGGTAAATTTGCCTTGGTGGAAGGCAAGGTCTTGTCGGTACGGGAGAGCGGCGCCACAATATATGTCAATTTCGGACGCCGATGGACGGAGGCTTTCGCGGTTACAATTCCCAAACGTCACCGGCGTGATTTCGCGGCCGCCGGCATCGATCCGAAAGAGTTGGAAGGCCGCAGGATACGGGTGCGAGGCTGGGTGCAACAGCGCCGCGGGCCGGTGATGGAAGCTTCAGTTCCTGAGCAGATCGAGGTCGTCAGGTAGGCCAGCGTCAGTGGGGCAGTGATGGGGGGACAACCGGCAATCAAGTCGACGCGCGCGCTGGCTGCGTTGGCCGCGCTCGCCGTGCTGCTGTGCGGCTGCACCAGCATGCCGGACGAGCGCTTCGTCTCGCTGCCGATTCCGCGAGCCACGGCGCAAACCCCGACACCCCGTGAGCCGGCGGCGCAACGGGAGAATGCGCGAATCCTCGCGTCTTACGGCGGCACTTACGACAACATGCGTCTGCAGGCGCTGGTTGAAAAGACTGTCGATCGCCTGGTCGCCGCGTCCGAGCGGCCGGACCTGAAGTACAAAGTAACGATTCTCAATTCGCCGTCGATCAATGCCTTCGCTTTGCCAAATGGGCGGCTCTACATCACGCGCGGGCTGATCGCGCTTGCCAACGACAAGGCCGAGCTTGCGTCGGTTCTCGCGCACGAAATGGGACACGTGATCGCCCGTCATGCCGCCATCCGCGAGGAGCAGGCACGGCAGGTCGCGATCATCAGTCATGTGGTGAGCGATGTACTCAGCGATCCGCAGGTAGGCGCGCTCGCGCTGGCGAAGTCGAAATTGACTCTCGCGGCGTTCTCGCGCGCGCAGGAGTTCGAGGCCGACGGCATAGGCGTCGGGATTTCCGCCCGCGCCGGCTTTGATCCCTACGGAGCGTCGCGATTCCTGTCAGACATGCAGCGCAATGCTGACCTAAAGGCCAGTGATGGGACCGGATCGCGCGGCATCGATTTCCTTTCAAGCCATCCGGCAACACCGGAGCGCGTGAAAAACGCGCTCGCCAATGCGCGCCAGTTCAACGCCCCGGGCCGTGGTGAGCGCGACCACGCCGAATACCTCGCGGCGCTCCAGGGCATGGTCTATGGCGAAGATCCAAGCGAGGGCTTCGCACGCGGGCGGCATTTCCTCCATCCAAAGCTCGGCTTCAGCTTCATGGCGCCGCCGGGCTTCACCCTCGATAATACGGCGCAGGCCGTGCTCGGCCTCAAGGATGGCGGTGATGAAGCACTGCGGCTGGACGTCGTCAGCGTTCCGGCAGAACAATCCTTGCCGGACTATCTGAAGTCCGGCTGGATGGACAATGTCGATACAGGCAGCGTCGAGGAGTTCACCGTCAACGGATTCCCGGCCGCGACTGCAACCGCCGGCGGCTCCGGATGGTCGTTCCGGCTCTTTGCCGTGCGCTTCGGCAGCGATGTTTATCGATTTATCTTCGCGGCCAAAACCAGGACCGAGCAGGCTGATCGTTCATTCCGCGACTCAATAATGACGTTCCGTCGAATGACGCTGAAAGAGAGCGAGCAGGTCAAGCCGCTCCATCTCAAGATCGTCACCGTCGCGCCAGGCGACACGGTCGAGAGGCTGGCGCGGCGCATGGGCACATCCGATCACTCTCTCGATCGCTTCCGGATACTTAATGGCTTAAGCCCGAATGATCACTTGAAGCCGGGTGACAAGGTGAAGCTGGCAGTAGAGTGAGTTGAAGCATCGCTCTGTCGGCTGGCGATGATCGCATCAGGTGGGCACGACGCGCATAAGCGCGTTTACGCGCGTCTTCGACGCGCTATGGCGCCTTTGCCCACCCTACGATTTCAAACCACCGTCGAGCCTGCTGATCGCGAATCAGCTCTCGCCGCCTTCGTAATTGATCGTGAACTCGCGTGGCACGTCGGGACCCCAGAGATAAAATGAATCCTCCGGTTTGTGATCGGCGGCCGGCCAGCGCTCGTCCTTCGGGATGTAATCGATATCGCAGGAATATTCCGAAAAGCTGCCCCACGGATCACGAACGTAGTGGAAATAGTTCGAGCCGAGCACATGGCGGCCAAGACCCCAGCCCTTGGTCCAGCCTTTGTCGTGCATGCGCATGGCACCAAGCCCGATATCATTGAGGCTCGCGACATCCCAGCTGCAGTGATGGAAACCCGGAGCGCTCGACTTCACGAGCGCAAGCAAATGATGGTCGCTGCCGTGAATGCCGTGCATGAAGGCGACAAGATCGGAAGCGCGGTCGGAAAGCCTCAGGCCGAGCGTTCGCTCGTAGAACTTTATGGACTCTGACACGTCGCGCGTGAAGATCAGCACGTGGGACAGACGGCGCGGGCGTACCGGCGGTGCCTCCGCGCGTATGCCGGCGCCCGCCTTGCCGGCGGCGACAGACACCCATTGGCTTTCGGATTTCCTGTCGGGCGACACTTTGGGCCCTACTTTGACCTCGATCAGCACGCCCTCGTGGTTGCGAAACCAGAAGCCATTGCTCTCGAACCCGGGCGGCGGATCGATCAGCTTGATGCCTTGGTCCTCGATACGCGACTTCAGCCGCGCCAGGTCATCCGCGTAGCAGCCGAATGACAGATGATGGAGTGCCTTAGTCTTGGCGCCTTCAACGACGGAGCCCCAGCGGTGATCGTGGCCAAACGTCTTGATGGCGAGCACGTTGCCGTCGCGGCGCACATCAAGGCCGAAATTGCCGTAAAAATCCTGTGCGACCGACGCGTCTGGAACAGCGAGAACAAACTGATCGAGCGAGTGCACGCCGAGTGCATCGGCTTCAGTGGTCGGCGCGACATAGCCGCGGATAGCGGTCATCACTTACTCCATCGGTCATTGGGCTGATTGCCGGCATATTAGCGGGCGCAACGATGCGAGCAACTGCCAGGCAGGCCGTAGATGATCCTGCTTTTTCCATTCGACCTAACGAAAAAAGCCCGGCGCTGACGCCGGGCTTTCATAATTGAACTTTTCGCCCGGCGAGGATCAGGCTGCTTCTTCCTCGACACCCTCTTCCGGAGTGCCCTCCTCGGCCGGCTTGGGGCCACGGCGCGGGCCCTTGGCGAGCGCCGCTTCGATTTCTTTGATCGCCTCGGTCTCGGTGACCCGCTGCACAGCAGCGATTTCACGCGACAGGCGGTCAAGTGCGGCTTCGTAAAGCTGCCGTTCGGAATAAGACTGCTCCGGCTGGGTATCCGATCGGTAGAGATCGCGAACCACTTCGGCGATGGCGACGATATCGCCGGAATTGATCTTGGCTTCGTATTCCTGCGCACGGCGCGACCACATGGTGCGCTTGATGCGTGCGCGGCCCTTGAGCGTCTCAAGCGCGCGCTTGACCAGCGCGCCTTCGGCCAGCTTGCGCATACCCACCGACACGATCTTTGCGGTCGGAACCCGCAGCGTCATCTTGTCCTTGATGAAGTTGATGACGAACAGTTCGAGCTTCGCCCCCGCGACCTCCTGCTCCTCGATCGCCACGATCTGACCCACGCCGTGGGCCGGGTAAACGATGAACTCGTTAGTCTTGAAACCTTGTCGTTGGGTAGTCTTCTTATTGCTGGTCATTCCGGGCATGACTCCTTCACCGGCCCCTTTGCGGGCACCGGCTACCTTTGCTGCGGGAGCCCCGGCACGGGCGGGGCCGCGCGAGGCGTGGGAGGTCCGCCGCATGACGGCAGACTTTTTCGACCCCCGGCTCATGCCGGTGGAACCTTTCTTTGATTTATGACGCGTTTTTCCTGCCACTGCTCACGCGTGGATCGCACGCCCTCTAGCTTGGGAACCGGGGAACCGAGCCGCCGAAAAATAAGGCTCCCGAATGGGGAGCGTACCGGTGGCAACGTCGTTCCTATCCATTTTTTCTATATATAGCACATTTTTCGCCAGAATCAAAGCTTTAAGGGACGCAAACCGCGCATTCCGCTCACACAAACCATCGATTTTCACGAATCAGTTAATGCTCCCCCACAGGATCGGCGCGAAATTCGACCGACCTTCAGCGAATACCACCGGTTCAGTCCCCGGCTCCGGAATTTGGCGAGAAGAAGTTCTTGAACTTGTCGGGCACTCCATCCCAATCCTTGGCATCAGGAGGAGCCTCCTTCTTGACGGTGATGTTTGCCCAGGACTTCGCGTATTCCGCATTGAGCCCCAGCCACTTCTCGAGTCCCGGCTCGGTGTCCGGCTTGATCGCCTCTGCGGGGCATTCCGGCTCGCAAACGCCGCAATCGATGCACTCGTCGGGGTGGATGACGAGCATGTTCTCACCTTCGTAGAAGCAGTCGACTGGACACACCTCCACACAGTCCATGTACTTGCATTTAATACAGTTTTCGACGACGACGTAGGTCATTCCCCGCTCCGGACAGCTTCTCGCGCACGCTGCCTAACGTAACGGCAGATAGGCTGCAACCGCTGCACTCGCCACGTTATTCATCCGGCGAATGTCCCGGCTGCCTTGGCAGCGGCGAAAATCTAGGGGCATTACCGGTGCCAGTGCAGACCTCGGTCCCGGAACCGGTTGTCAAATCCCGGTAAAGCTTGCGGGCCGCGGGCGCTGAACCACGTCTGTCGCAGAGCCCCTCCACCCGGACAACGCGCACCGAGCGGTCAAGCGCCAGCGTGACGACGTCGCCGAGCCGCACCGGGTGGGCTGCGGCGGTCATGCGCTTCCCGTTGAGCCGCACGAAGCCGCCTGTGGTCAGGGCGGCAGCAGCCGTACGGGTGCGAACCATGCGGGCATGCCACAGCCATTTGTCGATACGCTGACGATCGAGGTTTTTCGGCCCCGGGATCAAGACGGCTCTTTGCCACTTTGCTCGAGCTGCTGTTTGAGCGCGGCAAGTTTGGCAAAGGGCGAATTCGGATCGGGCTGTTTGTCACGGCCGGCGCTGCCAAACGGCTTTGCGTAATAGCGCTCGCGTTCGGCCCGATCGACACTCTCGCCACGCTCGCGTCGGTCGCGACGCGGACGGCGCTCCTGGCGTTCGGAACGGTCTCCCTCCTTTTGCTTGCGTTGCTGACGCTCGAACCGCTCGTGACGCTCTTGACGATCTTGGCGCTTCTCGCGATCAGCACGGTCCGCACGCTCATGACGCGGCCGACGCGGCCCGCGCGCCTGTGCAGGTTCCGACGAAGATGCCGCCGGCGCCTCTCCTTCTGCAAGTGCGACGGCTTCGCCATCCGTGGTGGCAACTTGAGTCTGCTGCGGACGTTGTGGCCGACGTGGCCGCTGTGGCCGGCGTTCAGAACGGCCAGCCGGCCGCCAGACCTCAACGAACGCCGGCTCTTCCGCTGGTTTAGTCTCGGCCAGCGTCGTCTCAGCTGGAGTATCGATCGATACGGACGTTTCCGGCGCTGAGCCTTCAACTGGTGCAGATTCTTTGACCGGTTCGTGCGCGGCTTCTGCTACAGATTCAAGTACAGATTCTTGCACGAATTCCTGAGCAGCATCATTTACCGGCGGCGCAACTTGCGCCGCAACGAACTCCGGTTCCGGCGGCAGTAGCGAGCCCGACGGGACGTCGGCAGCCGGAGCGGAGCCGACAGCTTCAGCGGGTGCCGGTTCATGCGCAGGCGTATCCATTGCGTTTACAGCTTCCACAACCGGCGCAGCGGACGCTGGCTCAATCGCCGCAGGAGACGCAACCGCGACGGGTTTCGGCCTACGGTCCATGCGGTAACCGAGCGAACGCAGGATCGATGCGAAGTCTTCGCCGGAGGCGCCCGTTAGCGACGTCATCGCACCAGTGACAACGAAACTCCTGCCATCGAAGAAACCGTCGGGCTTCGGGCCAGGCGCTCCTTCGCGCCAGGACAGCGCGGGACGGATGAGATCGGCAAGACGCTCGAGAATATCGACGCGCACTGCGCGTCCACCACAGATGCGATAGCCGGCGGTCCGGTAAAGCGCCTTGGGCGTCTCCGGGTCGACCGGGATCGACGTCCGTCCGCTGGCGGCAAGATGGAGCAGGTCGCTTACACCTTTGGCGTCGGGGCTTTCGTGCTTGATCGCCCATAGCTGCGTCGCAAGCGCGCGCGGCGCCGGCTTGAGCAGGCCGGGGAGATAGATGTGATAGGCACCAAAGCGCACGCCGTATTTGCGCAAAGTGGCACGCGCCGGCTGATCGAGGGTCTTCACCTGCTCAGAGACTTTTTGCCTCTCAAGCACGCCAAGCGCTTCGACGACCTGGAACGCAACACCGCGCGCAATACCCGTAACGTCTTCTGCGGCAGTGAGCGAGAACAGTGGTGCGAGCAGCTTCTCGATATATGTCTTGAGCCAGAGATCGAGGCGGTTTTGCACGAGGTCGCGCGCCGGGCCGGTGAGATGCTCGTCGGCGATCACGCGCACGCGCGGACGCAAGGTGTCGTCGCCCGCAGTCAGCCGGCCGACGAGATCGCCAGTCCAGCGAAGGACGCCATCGGTGGTGAGCACGATCTGGTCGTTCGAGGCCTGCGAGAGCTTGGTTGCCCGCGTCTCGATCTCACCGGCAAGCGCTTTCTGCGCGGCGGCGTTGAGCGCCTTAGCCTCCGATCCCGCAGCTGAGGCGTCCGGCGCGAACATGAATCCGTCAAGGCGGCCGATCGCGTGGCCTTCGACTTTGACTTCTCCGGATTTTCCGATTTCAGTTTCCAGCATCGTGTTTTCACGCAGCCGCCGCATCAACACACTTGTGCGGCGATCCACGAAACGTTCAGCCAAACGTTCATGTAACGCGTCGGACAATTTGTCTTCGACGGCTCGAGTGACCCCCTGCCAATGGTCCGGATCGGCGAGCCAGTCCGGCCGATTGGCAACGAAAGTCCAAGTCCTGACATGCGCGATCCGGTTGGAGAGAGTGTCGATGTCGCCGTCGGTCCGGTCGGCAAGTGCAACCTGGCGAGCGAACCAATCTGTCGGGATGTTACCCTCTCGCATCAGAAATCCATAGAGGGTCACGACCAGTTCGGCGTGCGTCGCCGGCGCGATTTTCCGATAGTCCGGAACCTGGCAGGCCTCCCACAAACGAGCGATTGCTGGCCGGTTTGTCGCAAATGAACGTACATCTTCGTCGCGCGCCGCGTGCTCCAGCACCAGAATGTCCTCGCCGATCGGAGCGCGTGTCAGCCCCTGTTCGGTCGGCGCGGCGGCGAGCGACGCCTGCAACGCGCCAATAGAGGCGAAGTCGAGATCCGTATTTCGCCATTGCAGCAGCCGGATTGGCTCGAAGGTATGGCTTTCCAGCGCCTGGACAAGCTCCAGGTCAAATGGGTCACACCGGCCGGTCGTACCGAATGTTCCGTCGCGTGTGGCCCGGCCGGCGCGGCCGGCGATCTGCGCAAGCTCGGCAGGGTTGAGCTTGCGGAATTGGTAGCCGTCGAACTTGCGGTCCGAGGCAAAGGCCACGTGATCGACGTCAAGATTAAGACCCATCCCGATCGCATCGGTGGCCACCAAATAGTCGACATCGCCTGCCTGGTAGAGGGCCACCTGAGCGTTGCGCGTTCGCGGCGATAATGCGCCGAGCACAACCGCCGCCCCTCCTCTCTGCCGGCGTATCAGTTCGGCTATCGCGTAAACTTCCTCAGCCGAGAAGGCCACGATGGCCGAGCGGGCAGGCAGGCGCGTGAGTTTCTTCTCACCAGCGTAGGTCAGCGTTGATAATCGCGGCCGGCTGATGACGTGCGCGCCGGGCAGAAGTCTCTCGACCATAGGCCGCACCGTTGCGGCGCCCAGGACCAGCGTTTCTTCGCGCGCCCGCGCATTCAGCATCCGGTCAGTGAAAACGTGGCCACGCTCGAAATCCGCGCCCAGCTGCACTTCGTCGATGGCCATGAAAGCCACATCGACATCGCGCGGCATCGCCTCGACCGTCGAGACCCAAAAGCGGGGGTTCGGTGGCTTGATCTTTTCCTCTCCTGTGATCAGGGCGACGGCGCCGCTGCCCACTCGCTCGGCAACCTTGTTGTAGACTTCGCGGGCCAGCAGCCGCAGCGGCAGTCCGATCATTCCGGATGAATGCGCAAGCATGCGCTCGATGGCGAGATGGGTTTTGCCGGTATTGGTCGGGCCGAGAACCGCCGTGACTCCGACACCGCGGGTTCGCGACGCTCGGGAAGGCTGCTGAGAAAAACTAATGGCCATTACGCGTCCGAACTGGCGCCAACGGCAGCGATTCCCGTTGGCACGCCCCTCCCTGTATCACAATGCGACGACAAACATCCGCGCGGTTAAGCTTTAGAACGAGTCTGGAACGAATCGCGCCCGAATCACTGACTCTGGTGCTGTACGGATTCGTTCACGGCGACATCTGGCAAGTACTGCCTGCCCAGCCACAAGATGGAGTAGTGCCCGTTCGATTCAAGCGTAATTTCGACCCTTCAAACGTTAACGCGGGTTCGATTCGATCGCCGCGCTCGAGTCAATAGCCATCTGGTCATTGCGTCTTCAAACCATTGGCCGAGGCGCGTGCCGGCAATGGCGCCGAGACGAATTCTGTCGCTTCCAGAACCGCCTGCCCAATCGGCGTTGGGCCTTGCGCCCGGTAAGGCACAAGGACACGGGTGCCTGCAATCGGCGCCAGCCAGACCTCCATATCGCGCTGCTTGGCCAGATACTTTATCGCGGTCCGCGATGGAATGAAGCCGGCAACAGGCGAGAAGTAGGCGGCACACACGACGACCTGACCGGTATAGCCTTTCTTCGCCTTCACAGTTTCGATCCGCTTGAAGGCAAATTGCAGGTCATACCGTAGCCGCCCGTCAAAGACCGCTACCGTGCGCTGACACGCCTCCGGCGACAGAACTTCGCCATTGCCCGGCATGCGCACCATGGACGCAGTCATTGGATCGAGGACGTTATGTTGCTGCGCCTCGGTGATCGGCACGCGCTCCGGATCCTCGTCCTGTGGCGGATCGGCTCTGAAATCCTTTACGTTCCCGTTATTGATCGTGATGCGGATGGAATCGGTGTGCTTGCGGGTTGTGATGGTTGCCGCGTAGATCGAGGACAGGAGTTTTCCGCCGCTAAGTGTGCTGCGGGCTGTCGCATTGCCCTGCCCTTGCGTAAAGGCACGCAGCAGTCCCGACGTCGACGCGTTGACCGTTGCGGTGTATTGCGTTTCGGCTGCGTCGATCGTCCAACTGCCACTTCCGATCGGAATGCCGGCAACTGTCGCCGAATAGCGCGCTTCCAACCGGCCTTCGGCCATGGCCCCGCAAATCGAACCGAGTGCGGCGGCCAGCACGCATAATGCGAGCAGCGGGCGATTTGGGCTCCGAAGCAAGTATCGATCCTTCCGCGCCGGCAGCCGCGGAGGGTCCGCGATCATGCCGCCGATCATACCATCCGCTCTGCGATCCAACACTCGGGCAGAGTGATCGCAAAGTTAACGGATAAGCTGCTATCTCGTCGGTCCGGAATTGGTCGAATCTGTGTTCGGCCCTCCGAGGCTCGAGAAATTGCGGTTTGGCGTAGCTTGCTCGTCTTGACGCCCTCAAGGCCGCTCTCTATACGTCCGCCCGTCTTTACCCAGACGATTGAACGGAACCCGCGCATGTGCGCGCGCTATTTTTCGAGGATTGGGCCATGTCATGGCGTTGCGAGCTGACCGGCAAGGGACCCCTGGTCGGCCACAAAGTGAGCCACTCAAACATCAAGACCAAGCGGCGGTTTCTGCCGAATCTGCGCAATGTGACGCTTATCTCGGACGCGCTTGGCCGTAAATTCAAATTGCGGGTCTCGGCCAATGCGCTCAAGACCGTCGATCATCGCGGCGGACTCGATGCCTTCCTGATCAAGGCAAAAGACGACGAGCTGGCGCCGCGTATGCTCGAGCTCAAGCGCCAGATCGCAAAGAAGCGCGAAGCCAAAGCAGGCTGAAAAAACCAAAATCTTGGTCTGACGTGTCCAGCCCTGCCGTTCGAAGGGCGACGTTCTTTCGCGCGTGAACACTCGCAAGATCGGGCTTCCGACGACGCTCCGGGGCTACTCCCCGACTATCGAAAACTGCAGCAGCAAATTGCGCTGGATGATTGAAAAATTGTCGTCCGATACGAGCGTGACGATCGTTTCACCAGTCGAATTGCGATGCACGCCGATACCTTCCATGTTGTCGATCTGATAGGCGAGGTCGGCCTCGAACATCGATCGGCCGTCGACGAGCGCGCCTTCCTTAATACCGGCGAGCGGAACGCGGCGAATGCGGACGGCGATGCCGCGCGCGGGTGAGTAGCGCCGCTCGAGCAGCAACAGCTCGTCCTGCGACAGAAGCGTGCAGTCGCTGGCATCGAAATCGTCGCTTCGCTTGATGCTGAAGCGCGTCATCCGATCAGGGCCGAGAACGAACGAGCGCAAATTTCCGGCGCTGTCGAGGCTGTGCTCGGTCACCACGATCAGCCCTCCGGCCAGGGTGCCCTGCCGAGGCGCCGCCAGGCATTCGAGGCTCTTGTTGTAGGTGAACGTCTTGAAGTCTGCAGGCACGTCGATCGGCTGGCCCCGCGCGCGCAAGCCGTCGCGCCTGTAGTCAAAGCGCACGATCTGCTCGGCGCGCTCGATGCCGATGTAAAGATTGCCATCCCGCTCAGTGAGGGACTCGACGTCGTACCAGCCGTGAGCAGCAAGCGGACGCCCGTCGGCATCAAAAATTGGCGCGACTTCGGCATCGGCAATGCCGACAGGTCTTCCGTCACGATAGATGATCCGGCCGCGCACCCACGAACCGCGATCGGTCGCCGCGATGAAACGATTGCCGTCCGGCTCGACATGGAGCGAGGAAATTCCGCCGAAAGCAGGATGCCTCGATGAAAGCTCAAGACCGCCACGAAATTCGAGGTCACCGAACCGAGTCCGTGTCGGGTCGCGGTTGTCAAACGACGTGATTGGAGTTGCGGTGACCTCGATGCGCGTCGGTGCTGCGGGATAGCGTAACACGTTTGCGAGCGCGAGGCTGCCGGCAACGAGTGCAAGCGCAACGCACAGCGCGCCAACATTGAGCCAGCGGCGATGGGTCGCCATCAGGCGACGCGTCTGCGCGCACGCGGGCTCGGCCGCTCGACGGCAGCGTGTTCCTCGAACAATTCAGCGAGCTTCTCGGTCATCGCACCGCCAAGTTCCTCGGCGTCGACAATCGTGACGGCGCGGCGATAGTAGCGCGTAACGTCATGGCCGATGCCGATCGCGATCAGCTCTACCGGCGATCTCGTTTCGATTTCCTCGATGATCCAGCGCAAATGGCGTTCGAGATAATTGCCGGGATTGACTGAAAGCGTCGAATCGTCGACCGGCGCGCCGTCCGAGATCATCATCAGGATCTTGCGTTGCTCGGTGCGCGCCAGCAAGCGCTTATGCGCCCAGTCGAGCGCCTCACCATCGATGTTCTCCTTCAGCAGACCCTCACGCATCATCAGGCCGAGGTTCTTGCGCGCGCGCCGCCACGGCGCGTCGGCGGACTTGTAGATGATGTGGCGGAGGTCGTTGAGACGCCCGGGATTCGCCGGCTTGCCGGCCGTGAGCCAGTGCTCGCGCGACTGCCCGCCTTTCCAGGCCCGCGTCGTGAAGCCAAGAATCTCGACCTTGACGCCGCAACGCTCGAGCGTGCGCGCAAGGATGTCGGCGCAGGTTGCGGCGACCGTAATCGGCCGCCCCCGCATCGAGCCGGAATTGTCGAGCAGCAGCGTCACGACCGTATCGCGGAACTGCATGTCCTTTTCCGCCTTGAATGAGAGCGCGTGCAGGGGATCGATGATCACGCGCGACAGGCGCGCCGGGTCGAGCAAGCCTTCTTCGAGATCGAACTCCCACGAGCGATTCTGCTGCGCCATCAACCGCCGCTGGAGGCGGTTGGCAAGGCGCGCAACGACGCCCTGTAGATGCGACAGCTGCTTGTCGAGATAACCACGCAGGCGATCAAGCTCTTCCACTTCACAGAGATCTTCGGCCGCAACCGTCTCATCGAACTTGACGGTGAAGGCGCGATAGTCCGGACCGCGCGGCTCATTGGCGCCGAAATGGCGAGGCCGTTGCGGCTCGCCCGGTGTTTCGGCATCACCCATATCGGTGTCGTCGGCCATATCAGCGGTCGGTGCCTCGACGGCCTCGGCTGCGGCGTCGGGCATGTCCTCGGAAGAAACCTGAGATTCCTCCATGCTCATACGTTGCATTTCGTCGGAATCCGCGGCCTCACCGTCTTCGCCGGAATCCTGTTTGCGACGGTCTTCTTCGCCCTCATCTTCCTCATCTTCGGAATCATGACTGCGATCCTCGCCCATCTCGAGCGAGTCGAGGAGATCATGGACGACATCGCTGAATTGCCGCTGATCCTCGACCAGGCTTTCAAGACGGTCGAGATCGCTGCCGGCGCGATCTTCGATGAGCGGGCGCCATAAATCGACCAGCCGTTTGGCAGCCGGCGGCGGCGCCAGGCCGGTCAGGCGTTCGCGCACCATCAGCGCCAACGCGTCCTCAATCGGCGCGTCCGCGCGGTCGGTAATTTCGTCGAACTTGCCGCGATGAAAGCGCTCGTCCAGCATTGCGGTCAGATTCTGAGCGACGCCATCCATGCGGCGCGCTCCGATCGCCTCGACACGCGCTTGCTCCACGGCTTCGAATACCGCGCGTGCCTGCTGTCCGGCCGGCTGCAGGCGCCGGTGCATCGCCGCATCGTGACAGGCGAGGCGCAACGCGATCGAATCGGCATGCCCGCGAACGATGGCGGCCTCTGCCTTACTGAGCTTGCGCGGCGGCTCCGGCAGACGCACTTTTCCGCCCATGAGACCGGGACGCTCGGCGGCGAATGCAACCTCGAGATCCGGCTTGCGCGCCAGCGCGCGGATACAGCCAGTGACCGCGCGCTTGAATGGCTCGGTCGGCGACTCTTTCGAGATCGGCTTGCTCTTGATGTTGGAGGCCATTCGTCAGCCCCGCACCCGCGATCAGCTCAGCGCCACGTTTACCGACGATTCCGGCAACTCGACACCGAAACAGCGCTGATAGAACTCGGCGACGATCGGGCGCTCCAGCTCGTCGCACTTGTTCAGAAAGGTGAGCCTGAACGCGAATCCGATATCGTTGAAGATCTCGGCATTCTCCGCCCAAGTGATGACCGTGCGCGGGCTCATTACTGTCGAAATGTCGCCGTTCATGAATGCATTGCGCGTAAGATCGGCGACACGCACCATTTTGTTGACGATGTCGCGACCTTGCTCGTTTCGATAGTGCTTCGCCTTGGCGAGTACGATCTCAACTTCATTGTCGTGCGGAAGATAATTGAGCGTAGTGACGATCGACCAGCGGTCCATCTGGCCCTGGTTGATCTGCTGCGTACCGTGATAGAGACCCGAGGTGTCGCCGAGGCCGACCGTGTTTGCGGTAGCAAACAGGCGGAATGCCGGATGTGGCTTTATCACCTTACTTTGGTCGAGCAGCGTGAGTCGTCCTGATGCCTCCAATACGCGCTGGATCACGAACATCACGTCGGGCCTACCGGCATCATATTCGTCAAAACAGAGTGCGACATTGTTCTGAAGCGCCCACGGCAGAATCCCTTCGCGGAATTCGGTGATCTGTTGGCCTTCCTTGATCACGATGGCATCCTTGCCGATCAGGTCGATACGGCTGATGTGGCTGTCAAGATTTACGCGTACGCAGGGCCAGTTGAGGCGCGCAGCAACCTGCTCGATGTGTGTGGATTTGCCGGTGCCGTGATACCCAGTGACCATGACGCGGCGATTCTTCGCGAAGCCGGCGAGAATCGCGAGCGTGGTCGGGCGGTCGAAGCGGTAATCGCTGTCGATGTCGGGCACGTGCTCATCAGCCTTGGAATAGGCAGGCACTTCCAAATCACTGTCGATTCCGAAAACCTGCCGGACCGACACTTTCATGTCGGGCAGGCCGGCAACTTCTTGCATTGCGGCGGTCATTGATCCTCCGTGGCTCCGGAATGCCGAAGCCCGTGATGCGGTCCGATTCGTACGGTCCGGCTGATGGCGGGCGGCAACTTAGCAGACGGGATGGCGGCAAAAAACCCAGCCGCTACGAATGGCACCATCAATTATTTCAATAAGATAGGCGTCGCCCGCTCCGCCCGGAAGGCCCGCCCGTTAATCCACTGCCTTGGCATCGTCCTAGCACCGGTCAGCCGAGGCCCACGGATTTCAGGTAATTATACGACTGGATGATCTCAACCAGCCGGTCCTCGGTGGAGCGATCACCACCATTGGCATCGGGGTGGTGCCGCTTTACCAGTTCCTTGAAGCGCATTTTCACCTGTTGGGAGGTCGCACCAATATCAAGGCCGAGCGTGTCCAGTGCCTTGCGCTCGGCGTTGCGGATCGGGCGCGTCTCCGCCCGCGCTCTCTGTTCTGCACGGACGCCTTCACCGAACAATCCGAACGGATCGGAATGCGACGCGAATGCGCTCATGTCCGGACGCATTGTTCCTTTGCCGGTTCCCATCTTCCAAGTCGGACGATGGCCAGTGAGCGCATCCTTTTGATATGCCGTCACCGCGGCATCGCTCATGCCGGCAAAAAAATTATAGGACTGATTGTATTCGCGAACGTGATCGAGACAAAAACGCCAGTATTCCTTTTCGCGCCCACGACCCTTTGGCGCGCGGTGTGTGGCCTTTTCTTTACAGCCATGCCATTCGCAGCCGGGACCGGCGGTCTTTGGACGGCGGTCTTTCTCCGGTTTGACACGGATGCGGTCAAAAAGGGGCGAGTCGAATTTCATGACCGAACATTATGCGCTTTTGCCGGTGACACCTTCAAGGCTTGTTTGTGGCCATTGACCGGCAAGCCACGCTCTCCTAAGCGAGCAGCATGCGAACCGCCGATCTCATCACAAAGAAGTTGACCGAAGCTTTCGCCCCGCAAAGCCTGAAAGTGGTGGACGAATCCCATCAGCACGAGGGCCATGCCGGGCACCGACCAGGCGGGCAGACGCACTATCGGATTTATATTGTGTCCGATGCTTTCAAAGGGAAGACCCGCATCCAGCGTCACCGCATGATCAATCAATCACTGGCGGAGGAATTGGCTGGCACCATCCATGCGCTCGCGATCCATGCCTCGGCATCGGATGAAGCGCCGATTGATATCAGCTGACCCTCGCCGGCGTCCGTGACAGCGGCTGGATGCGCAATGCGGTGATCCGATTGCGAGCACGGCGCAGGACTCTGAATCGGAACCCGTGGAAGGTGAAGCTCTGCCCCACCTCGGGAATTGAGCGCGCTTCATGAATCACGAGGCCAGCAATGGTCGTTGCTTCCTCATCGGGCAGATTCCAGTCCATCACCCGATTGAGATCCCTGATCGATACCGCGCCGTCGACGTTGACGGACCCGTCCGGCTGACGCCGAACACCCGGCATGGCAATGTCGTGTTCGTCGGTGATGTCGCCCACGATCTCCTCAAGAATATCCTCAAGCGTCACCAGGCCTTCAACTTCGCCATATTCATCGACCACCAGAGCAAAAGGCGTCTTACGCCGCCGGAAGGCCTTGAGCTGCTCCGATACCGGCCGCGTATCCGGCACGAACCAGGGTGGCGTCATCAACGAACCGATATCGACCTTCGCGGCATCGCCGTCGAGGGCGTGCAACGCGCGCAGCAAGTCCTTCACATGCAAAATGCCGACAATATTTTCGGGATTGCCGCGCCATAACGGCAGGCGCGTCACCGGTGACGCGATCACTGCATTGACGACATCTTCTGGAGGATCATCGGCATCAAGCGTGATCATGTTGGTGCGATGGATCATCACATCGGAGACAACGAGTTCGCGCAGATCAAGAACGCCGCCGAACATATCGCGGTCCAGCCGCTCCACATCGCCCTCGCGGTGCAGAAGATCGACGGCGCCGCGTAATTCCTCGCGGGCGGAAAGGATCGCCTGGTCTTCCTCCACGTCCATTCCGAAGCGCTTGAGGATCCAGCATACAAGCTTTTCGATCCAGATCAGCACCGGCCCGAGCAGCCGCACTACCCATTGCATCGGCCGCGCGACGGCAAGCGCGATGCGGTCGGGTGCATTGAAAGCCGCGGTTTTCGGCAATACCTCGGCAAACACAACAACCAGAATAGTCATCAGCGCCGTCGCGTAAACCACGCCGGCATTTCCGAACCAGGCCAGCAGAACGCCGGTCGCCAGCGCGGAAGCGGCGATGTTGGCAGCATTGTTGCCGAGCAGCAGGGCGCCGATCAATCGCTCCCGCTGGGCGAGCAGCCGATTGACGATCCCGGCGCGTTTGTTTCCATGCTTCTCCAGTCGCGACATGCTGGCGCGGGACGAGGCGGTGAGCGCCGTTTCACTCCCGGAGAAAAATGCCGAAAGGAGCAGGCAGACCAGGACGACGACAAGTGACAGCCATTCGTTCGCGGTCATCGATGATTGAGCTTGTCCGTGAGGAATGCACGCACTTCGGCGGCGGGGACATTGTCCTCTATAAAAGCCCGGCCAATGCCGCGCACCAAAATGAATGTAAGCGTCCCGCGCTTTACCTTTTTGTCCTGGGCGATCAGATTCATCAGCGTATCGACCGGCGGAACGCCGCCGGGAACATCTTTTATTTGGGTTGGCAGACCTACCGCCGCAAGATGCGCAGCTATGCGCGCAACGTCCTGGATCGAGATCAGGCCTTTCTTTGCGGAAAATTCAAATGCCAGCGCCATACCGAGTGCGACAGCCTCGCCATGCAACAGGCGGTCGGAAAAGCCACAGCCGGCTTCGAGTGCATGGCCGAACGTATGGCCGAGATTGAGCAGCGCTCGTTCAGCGATCTCACGTTCGTCGCGCGCAACGATACCGGCCTTGGCACGGCAGCACACCGCGATGGCATGCTCTCGCGCGGGTCCTCCCGCGAAGACATCCCGCCAGTTCTTTTCCAGCCACGCGAAAAACGCAGCATCACCGAGCAAGCCGTATTTGGCGACCTCAGCATAGCCGGCACGAAATTCACGCTTCGGCAGCGTGTCCAGCAACGCCGTATCGGCGACGACAAGGACCGGCTGATGGAACGCGCCAACGAGATTCTTGCCCTGCCGTGAATTGATTCCAGTCTTGCCGCCGACCGATGAATCCACCTGCGCAAGCAGCGTCGTCGGTACTTGCACGAAATCGAGCCCACGTCTCGTGCACGCCGCTGCAAAACCGGCAAGGTCGCCGATCACTCCGCCACCAAGCGCAGCCACGAGATCATTACGCTCGATGCGCGCCGCAATGAGCGCCTCGCACACCTGCTCGAATACGGTGTAGTTCTTGGAGGTCTCGCCGGCAGGCACAACAATACGCGCGCAATCGACTCCGGCGGTCTTGAGTGCGGCTTCGGTCGCGGCAAGGTGATGGGCAGCAACCGTTTCGTCTGTTACGACCGCCACCCGCGCGCCTGACCGTAGCTTCTTGATGCGCTCGCCGAGACTGGCAAGCAACCCGCGGGCGATCACGACGTCATAGGCGCGCGCTCCCAAAGCAACAGGCACCACGATTGGTTCACTTTGACGCAGTGGCGCCGTCATGACGATTTCTCCGGGTTAAGCCCGAGCCGTTTCGGGAGCTCACCCATGATCTCGTCGATGATTGTTTCATGTGGCTCGTCGCGCGATTGGACGACAATGTCGGCTTGCGCGTAAAGCGGTTCACGTTGTGGCAGGAGATCTTTGATCTTTTCCACCAACGGCCGGTCATTCCGCCGCTTTGTGCGCTTCATCAGGACATCGATATCCGCCTTCAGCCAGATCGAAATGCCTTTCTCGCCAATCAGGGTGCGCGTCTGCGGATCCATCACCGAGCCCCCGCCTGTCGCGAGCACCTGCGGTCCGTTATCGAGCAGACGCGCAATGACACGTGCCTCGCCGGCGCGGAAATAAGGCTCACCATGTTTCTCAAAAATTTCGGGAATGGTCATGCCGGCCGCACTTTCGATCTCCGTATCGGCGTCGATGAAGGGGATTCCCAACCGGCCGGCGAGTCTGCGGCCGATCGATGACTTGCCGGCTCCCATCATACCGACAAGCACGATGGAACGGCTGCCGAGCGCACGGACCATCGCCGATTCCAGGCCGTTTCCAGCGGGTTTTTGGATCGCGCCGTTAACCATGCTAAAATTCCAGATCGAATCCCCGGCTCCATATATCAGCAACCGCGCGGCCGGTCTTGCCAGCGGTTCGGGAACGTGGTCGTAACTCGCCGCAAGCTCAACGGATTGCTCATGCCGAGTCTGTTCAGGTTTCTGGTTCTTTTCGGCCTGTTAAGCGGCCTCGCCTACGGCGCCGTGTTCTCGCTCGCCACCTTCGTTAAATACAAACCGCGCGAGATCGTGGTTACTATTCCTCCCGACAAATTTCTCAAAAACCATTGAGCCGGGAGCGAGGCAAGGCGATGAGCCGCCGCGCAAGGCCCGCCGATGAGGCACTGATCGAACTGTTTCTCGACATGATGGCCGCCGAGCGGGGCGCCGGCGCGAATACACTCGCCGCTTATCGCACCGATCTCGATGACCTGAGCGCCCATCTGCGCGCGTCGCGCAAGACGATCGCGGACGCAACGACCAATGACCTGCGTGAATTTCTCGCCGGCCTTTCCGAGCGTGGATTCAAGCCCTCATCGCTGGCACGCCGGCTGTCGGCCGTTCGTCAGCTCTATCGTTTTCTTTATGCAGAAGGAAAATGCAGCCACGACCCTGCCGCAGTCCTCGAAGGGCCCAAGCGAGGGCGTGCGCTTCCAAAAGTGCTTTCGATCGCCGAGGTCGATGCGCTGCTCAAAACCGCGCGCGACAACAGTGACAACGCAAAACAGCCCCCGCTTCAACGTCTGCGCGCCGCTCGTCTTCTTTGTCTGCTGGAAGTCCTCTACGCGACGGGACTACGCGTGTCAGAACTGGTCGCGCTACCCGCTGCTGCTGCACGCCGGGATCAGCGAATGCTGGTAGTGCGCGGGAAAGGCGGCAAGGAACGGCTGGTGCCGCTCAACAAACAGGCGAAACGCACCATGGCCGAATATCTCGAGCTGCGCGGCGAGGCCGAGCGTGGCTCGCCGTCGAAATGGCTTTTTCCCTCTTTTGGAGAGCAAGGGCATCTGACGCGCCAACATTTTGCGCGCGAGCTCAAGGCACTTGGGACAGCCTGCGGACTTCAGCCCTCACGGCTGAGCCCCCACGTCCTGCGCCATGCCTTTGCCAGTCACCTTCTCCACAACGGCGCGGACCTGCGTGTGGTGCAAACGCTTCTTGGCCACGCGGACATCTCGACCACACAAATCTACACGCACGTTCTGGAGGAGCGCCTGAAAAGCCTGGTGCGTGATTTGCATCCGCTCGCGGACGGCTAGCCAAGAACGTCCATAAAAGCGAAATTAACCCGTCTTGCTTGACTAAAAGAGCCTCCCCGCGTCACTTCGCCTCTGAAAAAGCACTTTGCCGGACCCAATGCGCAGCTACCTGGATTTCGAAAAGCCGGTCGCCGAACTGGAAGCCAAGGTCGAAGAGCTTCGCGCGTTGGGCGAGAGCGGCGACGCCGTTGCCATCAGCGAAGAGATCGGCCGGCTGGAAGCAAAAGCTGCGCTTGCTTTGAAGGAGCTCTACGCGGACCTCACGCCCTGGCAAAAAACACAGGTCGCCCGTCATCCGCAGCGACCCCACTGCATCGATTATATCAACGGGCTCATCAGCGGATTCATCCCATTCGCGGGCGATCGCAAGTTCGGCGAGGACTCTGCCATCGTCGCCGGCTTCGGACGTTTCCACGGCGAAAGCATATGCGTCATCGGACACGAAAAGGGAGCCGATACGGAAAGTCGGATCAGGCACAATTTCGGCATGGCCCGCCCCGAAGGATATCGAAAGGCTGTTCGCCTGATGGAGATGGCGGATCGATTTGAAATTCCCGTCATCTCGCTGGTCGATACCGCTGGTGCCTATCCCGGCATCGGCGCAGAAGAACGCGGCCAGGCGGAAGCGATCGCGCGATGCACCGATACGTGCCTTTCACTTGGTGTCCCCAACGTCTCGGTGATTCTCGGCGAAGGAGGGTCTGGAGGTGCAATAGCAATTGCCACCGCCAACCGCGTGCTGATGTTGGAGCATGCAATTTACAGCGTCATATCGCCCGAAGGCGCTGCTTCGATTCTATGGCGTGATACGACGAAGGCGCAGGAGGCGGCGACGAACATGAAGATCACTGCGCAGGACATGGTTCGATTCGGTGTTATCGACAGTGTTATCCCTGAGCCGACGGGCGGCGCGCATCGGGACCCCGCGGCTACCATTGCGATCACCGGAGAAGCTATCGCCAACGCTTTGTCGGAATTGAAAGAACTCGATCGTGACGCGGTGCGAAAACAGCGGCGCGACAAGTTTCTCACAATGGGCAGGCCCACCGGCTGAAGACCGCGGCATTTACTTTTGCTTTACCATTGGGTTAGCGGTAGCCCGGGAAGGCACAGAACGCCTTGCAGATGCCACATCTTAAGGATAACGATTACTGATGAGGGGCCCGCCTCCTCGGGGAGTGGCACTTTTGAATCGACCTTTTGCTCGCGCGCTGCTGGCGTCTGCGGCTGTTGCCGCCGCTATTGCGCTTGCCGGCTGTGACGCCGACAGCGTATCCCCCACCGGCCGCGCGCAGGCGCCGCTGTCCGAAAAGACCCTCGCCGAGATGGCGTCCAAGAATATGGAGAAAGATTCTCCGATCCTCGCCCGCATCTTCAAGGAAGAAGCGGAGATGGAGATCTGGAAGAAGAATCGTGACGGCGACTACGCACTCCTGAAGACCTACCCGATCTGTAAATGGTCGGGCGATCTCGGTCCGAAGAAGAAGGTTGGCGACCGGCAGGCACCCGAGGGCTTCTACACCATCACACCCGGACAGATGAACCCGAATTCCAATTACTACCTCGCGTTCAACACCGGCTTTCCGAATGCCTATGATCGGGCCTGGGGCTACACCGGCTCCGATCTGATGGTTCACGGCGACTGCTCGTCACGCGGCTGCTACGCGATGACC
The DNA here is from genome assembly GCA_036557605.1 of Pseudolabrys sp. GTDB lineage: Bacteria > Pseudomonadota > Alphaproteobacteria > Rhizobiales > Xanthobacteraceae > Pseudolabrys. The sequence continues at coordinate 45,796 of DATBHE010000040.1, read as the reverse complement.
GACGAGCAGATTCAGGAAATCTACGCTCTCGCGAGGGAGTCTTTCTTCGGCGGTCAAAGGGCTTTCCAGCTCCAGGCCTATCCGTTCCGCATGACCGCGATGAACATGGCCAAGCACCGGAACAATCCGAATTTCGCATTCTGGAAAATGTTGAAGGAAGGATACGACCACTTCAACGCCACCCATCAGGAACCGAAGGTTGCGGTCTGCGAAAAGCGCTACGTTTTTGATGCCGCCCCGCCCGACGACTCGACCAAGCCACTCTCCTTCAACGCTAAAGGTGCCTGCCCGGCTTATCAGATCGACAAGACGATCGCGGACGCCGTGCACGAAGAGCGCCGCCAGGAGCAGTACAAGATGGCGCAATATATCGCCAACGGCGTGGCGACTGTGCCGTTCCGCGTCGGCGACGGCGGCATGAATCCAGTATTCATGGCGAAACTGCCTACCACCAGTGCTGACAATAACGGCCGTCTTTTCGAACTCGCGAGCGCGCCTTCTGTTGATCCGGCATCGGTCCCTGGCGCGTTGCCGAGGACACCCAATCGCGGCACCGTGACGCTGGCTAAAATGCAATCGCCTCAGCGGACCAGCGAGCCCGCAGTGGCTGCAAATGTACCAATGCCCCATCCGGCACCGCAGGCCAAGCAGGGCGAAGCGCCGGCCGAACAGGAAAAGCCGACCTCGATTGCAGGCTTGATTGGCAATCTGTTCGGCGGATCAAAATCAGAGGCTGCGTCTGCGCCATCACCGCAGCAAAAGGAACAGGTCGCGGCGCGCAGTACCGATCTCGCTGCAAAACCAAAACACGCTGCTCCGGCGCGCACATCATCGGCGCCAGTGCGGACTGCGTCGGCCGGATCGACGCCGTGGCCGCGCGAAGCCGCACCGAAAGCACCGGCGGAGGCCAGTTCGCCTTGGCCGGCTCCTGCTCCGGCTCAGCAGACCGCGAAAACCGATCCGCCTCGGACAGAGCCAACGCGCCCTGCGCAGCCCGAAATCCGCACCGCCTACTCGACTCCGCCGGCCAGCAACAATGGACTGCTATCCGGCGCGCAGCCGGTCGTGCCGGCCGGCACATTTAATAGTTTCCGCTAATATTCTGGCAGCGTGATGAGCGTTCGAAGCATGGACTGCTACGTCTATGTTCTTGGTGCCATTACAGCCCGCCGCCACCTGACCTATGTCGGCTGGACAAACAATGTTGTTCGGCGCCTGTCGCTGCATAATGACGGCAAGGGCGCCCATTTTACGCGTGGCCGGAAATGGGTTCTGCTTTACTCGGAACGATGCGCGAGCAGGCGCCATGCCATGAGTCGCGAGTGGCATCTCAAGCGCGACCGGGCGTTTCGGCGGCAGCTTGCGATCAAGCAATTCGAAAAGTGAGCCGCAGCCTATTTGCCGATCGCGCAAACCTTGCCAAACCTAAGCGAACTTGCCGTGACAGTGCTTGAACTTCTTGCCGGAACCGCAGGGGCATGGCTCGTTGCGGCCAACTTTACCCCAGGTTGCGGGATCCTTCGAATTGCGTTCGGCTTGTGCACCGTTACCGTTTCCGATCAGCGCCGGCGCTAAAGCGGGTGCCATTTCGTCTTCACCGGTCGTCGGATCTACCTTGTGCGCCTCCATGTAGGGGAGCTGCGCGGCTTCGTCAGCCGGCGGAGATTGCACGATCTCGACACGCATCAACTGCGCGGTCACCGCCTCACGTAGATGCGCCACCATTGCCTCAAATAGCGCAAAAGCCTCTGCTTTGTACTCGTTCAGCGGGTCGCGCTGACCGTAACCGCGCAGACCGATCACCTGACGCAGGTGCTCGAGCATCACCAGATGCTCGCGCCAAAGATGATCAAGTGTCTGCAGTAGAATTGACTTCTCGACGTAGCGCATGACGTCGGGGCCCCATTTGGCCACCTTGCCCGCCATCCACTCGTCGGCGCGACGGATGATTCGCTCACGTACGTCGTCGACGGTAATGCCTTCTTCCTTCGCCCAGTCCTGCATCGGCAACGCGAGTGTGAGCACCTCACGAAGATCGTGGTCGAGGCCCGTAACATTCCATTGTTCGGGATATGCGTTTTCCGGAACGTACTTGGCGACCATCTCCTCGATCATCGCGTGACGCATGTCATTGATCGTCTCATCGACCGCTTCGTCGCGCATCAGCTCGAGGCGCTGCTCGAAAATCACCTTGCGCTGATCGTTCATCACGTTATCGAACTTCAGCAGGTTTTTGCGGATGTCGAAATTGCGTGCCTCGACTTTCTGCTGTGCCTTTTCGAGCGCCTTGTTGATCCACGTATGAACGATCGCCTCGTTCTCCTTCAGTCCGAGTTTCTGCAGCATCCCATCAAGCTTGTCGGAGCCGAAGATCCGCATGAGATCGTCTTCGAGCGACAGAAAAAACTTGGAGTGGCCGGGGTCACCCTGGCGGCCAGAGCGGCCGCGCAGCTGATTGTCGATGCGGCGGCTCTCATGCCGCTCGGTTCCCAGAACAAACAGGCCGCCCGCTGCGAGTGCCTTTTCCTTCAGTCGTGCAACCTGTTTGCGAATTTCGTCCGCGCGCGGACTCTTCTCGCGTTCGCGCTGGTCAGCAATATCGGTTATTTCCTGACGGATCCGCATGTCGGCGTTGCCGCCCAGCTGAATGTCGGTACCACGACCGGCCATGTTGGTTGCGATCGTAATCGCACCGGGCACGCCAGCCTGGGCCACAATGTAGGCCTCCTGCTCGTGATATCGCGCGTTGAGGATGGCAAAGACCTTTTTCTTTGACGCGCCTTCATCGCCCGAATAGAGCTCGGCGAATGCGTTGGGGTCGGAGAAGTCGTGCTGCTCCCAGCCCTTTTGGCGCAGCATCTCGGCCAGTTGCTCGGATTTTTCAATCGACGTAGTACCAACAAGCACGGGCTGGCCGCGCGCCTTGCAATCATCGATCAGCGCGATGATCGCCCGATATTTTTCGACTGCCGTACGATAGACCTCGTCGTCGTCGTCGAGGCGTACAAGCGGCATGTTCGTCGGCACCTCGAGCACCTCGAGGCCGTAGATATCCATGAACTCTTCGGCTTCCGTCATTGCCGTACCGGTCATACCGGCAAGCTTTTCGTACATGCGGAAATAATTCTGGAATGTGATCGAGGCGAGCGTCTGATTCTCGGGCTGAATCGGCTGATGTTCTTTCGCCTCGAGAGCCTGATGCAGCCCCTCGGAATAGCGGCGACCTGGCATCATGCGGCCCGTGAACTCGTCGATAATGACGACTTCGCCGTTGCGGACGATATAGTCCTTATCACGCTGAAACAGCTTGTGCGCGCGCAGGGCCTGATTGACGTGATGCACGACCGAAACGTTCTCGACATCGTAGAGTGAGTTACCCTTGAGCTGCCCTGCAGCGCGCAAGCGCTGTTCAAGCTTCTCCATGCCAACTTCGGTCAGTGTGACCGTGCGCTGCTTCTCGTCGACCTCGTAATCGGCTTTATCAAGCGCCGGAATATAGCTGTCGATCGTGTTGTAGAACTCGGATCGGTCGTCGAGCGGCCCGGAAATGATCAGAGGCGTTCGTGCTTCATCGACCAGGATGGAATCGACTTCGTCGACGATCGCGTAGATATGTCCGCGTTGGACCATGTCCTCCAGGCGATACTTCATATTATCGCGGAGATAGTCGAACCCAAGCTCGTTGTTGGTACCGTACGTGATGTCGCAGTCGTAAGCCTTCTTGCGCTGCTCGTCGTCAAGCCCGTGCACGATGACGCCCACCGTGAGTCCCAGAAAATTGTAAATCTGGCCCATCCACTCGGCGTCGCGCTTTGCCAGGTAGTCGTTGACGGTGACGACATGGACGCCGCGGCCGGAAAGCGCATTGAGATAGACGGGCAGAGTGGCAACCAGCGTCTTGCCTTCGCCGGTCTTCATCTCCGAAATTTTGCCTTCGTGAAGGATCATCCCGCCGATCAGCTGAACGTCGAAATGCCGCTGGCCGAGTGTGCGTTTTGCAGCCTCCCTCACGGTCGCAAAAGCGGGCACGAGAATATCGTCGAGCGAGGCGCCTTCGGTCACCTGTTTCTTGAATTCATCGGTCCGCGCCCTGAGCGCTTCGTCGGACAGCGCCTCAAGTTCTTTCTCGAGTGCATTGATCTCGCCCACCCGCGGCTGGTAGCTCCGAATCCGCCGGTCATTGGCGGAACCGAACAGCTTGCGGGCGACTGCACCGATCATCCTTGGAAGCTCCTCGTTAGGCTGGACGCTTATAGCATGCCGCCCCGTCCGGATTTGCTTCCGGCGCTGCGGAATGCGGCACTTTTCGGGCAAATCCGACGCGAACACGCCAGCGAACTGCGACCAGCCGATGCTCCGCGAGAGATATGAGGGGGTCGGAATGTTGTCAATTGGCGCCTTATTCTCTCATTAACTGCGATCGTCACGCGGACGTTAAAGACTGCGCGCCACCCCGCCATTGCAAAGACATGGTTGTTGGGCGAATAGTCCGCCCGACGCCCGCCCCTAGGGGCGGGCCCGACACTCAAGGAAAGCGCTATGCCGATTTCAGTTCCTGCCGGTGCTCCGGTTTATTCACGTCTGGCCGGCCGTTATGCCGCGCTGCTGGCTTTGCTCATCATGACGGCCGGACCCGCCCGAGCCCAGGACAAGGATCCATTGATCGCTAAGGTCAACGGTATCGAAATTCATCAAAGTGACCTCGCGGTAGCTGAAGACGAAGCGGGCCAAATTCCGCCAATGTCACCCGAGGCCAAACAGGATTACCTGGTGCAGTTCGTCGCTGACATGATTCTTGTGTCGAAGGCGGCGGAAGACAAGAAGTTCGGGGATGGACCCGAGTTCAAGCGCAAGCTGGAGTTCGCTCGCAAGAAACTTCTTATGGAAGGCCTCCTGCAGTCTGCCGGCAAGGAAGCGCTCACCGACGACGCCATGCACAAGGTTTATGACGAGGCCGTCAAACAAATTGGCGAGGAAAAAGAGGTCCACGCGCGTCATATTCTTTTCCGCACACAGGCGGGGGACGAGAAGTCCTCCAAGGAAGCCGAGGACAAGATCAAAGCGGTCATCGTGCGTCTGAAAAAGGGCGAAGATTTCGCCAAAGTAGCGACCGAAGTCACCGAAGATCCATCCGGCAAAGCCAATGGCGGCGACCTCGGCTACTTCACCAAGGAGCAGATGGTACCCGAATTCTCGGAAACTGCTTTTAAGCTGAACAAGGGACAGATCTCGGACCCCGTGAAGACCCAATTCGGCTGGCACGTCATCAAGGTTGAAGATTCGCGTGTCAAACCGCCGCCGAAATTCGAAGACGTAAAACCGCAAATCGAAAATTATGTGATGCGCAAAGCTCAGGCCGAACTGGTGACAAAGCTTCGCGCCGACGCCAAAATCGAGCGCATGGACAAGGCGGCGACAAAGCCGGAAGAAAAGCCCGCTGCACCGGCAAAGAAATAACAGCAAGCAAGATCATCAAATGATTTCGTCATGGCCGGCACTCGGGTCCGGCCAATGGCCGGCCCGAGCACAAGCCTTGTGCTGGCCATTGGTGTCTTTTATGCCGATGGATCCGAAATCGCGGATGCCCGGCATGAAGCCAGGGCATGACGACGGAGAATGTTATGTCCACCGCAGTCTCCCCTCTTGCACCGACCAACGTCCCCGACATGCCGCCAATTTCCGGTGTGCGTCTTGCAACCGCCGAGGCCGGCATTCGCTATGCCGGGCGTACCGATGTCCTGTTGGCCCTGTTCGATCCCGGAACGACTGCGGCAGGCGTTTTCACACGCTCGAAATGCCCGTCAGCCCCTGTTGAGTGGTGCCGCGCGCATCTGAAGACCAGCAAGGCGCGCGCGTTGGTCGTGAATTCGGGTAATGCCAATGCGTTCACGGGAAAAAATGGTCGCGATGCCTGCCGATTCACCGCCCAAATTGCTGCGCGTGCGGTGGGTTGCAAACCCGGCGACGTGTTTCTCGCCTCAACCGGTGTAATCGGCGAACCATTGAATGCACAGGCCTTCGAAGGAGTCATGGAAGGCCTGGTTACACGATCGCAAGCGGGAGAATTCCTCGCAGCGGCGCGAGCGATCATGACCACCGACACCTTTCCCAAGGTGGCAACTGCGACCGCAAAAATCGGCAAGGCCCGCGTGACGGTCAACGGTATTGCCAAAGGCGCGGGCATGATCGCACCCGATATGGCAACCATGCTCTCTTTCGTGTTCACCGATGCGGCGATTACTGCGCCGGCACTCCAGGCACTGCTGAAAGACGGGGTCGCCGATACCTTCAATGCCGTGACAATCGACGGCGACACATCGACATCGGATACGCTGATGATGTTCGCAACCGGTAGAGCCATCGGCGCTTCGCGAATCACGCGGGCGACCGACACGCGCCTGAAGGACTTCAAGAAGGCGCTTAACGCCGTGCTTGCCAATCTGGCAGAACAGGTCGCGCGCGACGGCGAAGGCGCGCGCAAACTGGTGGAGATTGTGGTCGAAGGAGCGGTATCCAAAGCGTCGGCACGGCGCATCGCAATGTCGATCGCCAATTCACCGTTGGTAAAGACCGCGATCGCCGGAGAAGACGCAAACTGGGGCCGCGTCGTGATGGCCGTCGGCAAGGCTGGAGAACCGGCAGACAGAGACAGACTTTCGATCTGGTTTGGCGGAATCCGGGTCGCGCACAAGGGTGGCCGCGATGCGGGCTATGATGAAGCGACTGTCAGCGCGGCGATGAAAAAACCGGAAATCAGCCTGAAGGTTGCGCTTGGACTGGGTAAAGGCCGCGATCGCGTTCTGACCTGCGACTTGACTAAAGAATACGTCGCCATCAACGGCGACTATCGGTCATAGCCTGAGTTTCGCCGGGGGTCGAGGCCGTGAGCATCAAGCTTACTCTTGTCGCTGCCTGCGCACTCGTCGACGCCGATGGCCGCGTGCTGATCGCGCAAAGGCCACAAGGCAAGCCGATGGCTGGGCTCTGGGAGTTTCCGGGCGGCAAGATCGAAAATGGCGAGCGGCCCGAAGAAACGCTTATACGCGAGCTCCGCGAGGAGCTTGGCATCGTTGTGAACGAAACATGTCTGGCGCCTTTGGCATTTGCGAGTCATGCCTATGACGACTTCCATCTTTTAATGCCGCTGTATGTTTGCCGACGTTGGGAGGGGACGCCCACCGCGATAGAGGCGCAACAAATTGCCTGGGTGAAGCCGAACCGGTTGCGCGACTACGAAATGCCGCCGGCCGACGTGCCTCTTGTTTCACACCTGATGGCATTGCTCTAGCGCAACCGATCCGGCTTTTCGCCGGCAGCGATTTCTGTGGTGCCAAGCGCATCGGCAAGACGGTGCGCAGCGGACCCCGGCTTCAGCGGCCTCTGCTGGCTTCCATGCGGCGCCCAGCCAGACAGCCAAATGATTTCAAAAGTCGCCCGCACTCGTCCGTCGGGGTCGGAAAATCGCTCGGCGTAAACCGATGCAACACGTTCAACCGTGGCGCGCTTGAGCGGTCTGCGACGACGCTCATACAGAATGTTGGTCGCGCCCATGCGGCGCAGATCATGCATCAATTCAAAAGCCGAATCGTATCGAACGGTCAATCGCTCGCTGTCGACGACTGGCAGGGCAAAGCCGGCGCGCTGCAAGAGGCCGCCCAGATCGCGAACGTCGGCAAAGGGGGCGACACGCGGCGAGATACCGCCTTCGATTTCGCTCTCGGCGGCAGCAAAAGCGGAACGGAGTTCGGTCAAACTGTTTCCGCCGGCGAGCGCTGCCAACAAGAGACCGTCCGGCTTAAGCGCGCGGCAGATCTGTACCAGGACGCCGGGCAGATCGTTGACGAACTGCAGCGCCAAGGCCGACACGACAAGGTCGAGAGAACTATCGGCAAACGGCAAGGCTTCTTCATCGGTCCTAACGCCCAAGGTGGCGTCGCCGTTCACGCCGGCTGCGATAACGGTGCCGACATTTTGGTTCGCTGCAAGCGCCCGCCTGACAGCATCGGTCGGCGTCCCGAGATCGACGACGACATCGAATTTTCGAAGCACCGCCGATAGCCGTTCAGAAAGTTCAGCTGCGACGGCGTCGAGTAGAAACGTCGCCGGAAACTGCGCGCGCGCGCGTTTTTGACGAATGCGAAGCAAAGACCGGTCAAAGATGTTGGGTCCTGACGACATTGCTTTGTCCTGTCGCGTCAAACGCGATCGTGCCATGTCCGCAGGTGATTGTGCTACCGTTGCAGCATGAATGAGCTTGTTTCGGCAAGGCCATCAAAATCGCGATCAGCGGCACTCCGAATTCGTCATAGCCTGCAATCGGTGTGGCAGCTTGCCATCGATTTCGCGTTGCCCCAGCTCTGCCCCAGCTGCCGAGAACTGCTTGGGCATGGCGTGGGCCTTTGCGCATCTTGCTGGTCAAAGTTGTCGCTCATCGAGCCGCCCTACTGTGCGCGGCTTGGTATCCCTTTCGCCTATGACCCGGGCCCTGGTCTCCTGTCGATGGAAGCGATCGCCAATCCGCCAACCTATGACCGCGCACGCGCCGCTGTTCGGTATGACGATATCGCTCGTTCCTTGGTGCATAGCCTCAAATACGGCGATCGGCTCGACCTGGCACCGATGATGGGCAACTGGATGGCGCGCGCTGGTCACGAATTGCTCAAGGACGCCGACGCACTCGTACCGGTTCCGCTCCATTGGCGACGACTGTGGGCGCGCCGCTTCAACCAGTCGGCTGCGCTCGCAAGCATCATCGCCACACGGAGCGGGGTCCGTGTCGTGCCAAGCGGCCTCCGGCGCGTTCGCGCAACACCTCAGCAGGTGGGAAAGTCAAAAGCGGAGCGCGCAGAAAATGTGCAAGGCGCATTCCGGGCTTCTGCAGAGCATGGCGCGGATATCACCGGACGGCGGCTAGTGCTGGTCGACGATGTTCTCACTTCTGGAGCAACAGTGGACGCCTGCGCCCGGGCCCTGCGGCGGGCGGGAGCCGCTCACGTCGACGTGTTAGTTTTTGCGCGAGTTGTGGCACCAGCGCGTAGCCCCATATAAGGGGCTTGAACGCGCCAAAATGCCATGCTCCCGCCCAGATTTACACGACCCGTTTCTACCCTATTGCTCCGCAGCCAAAACATTGCTGACGCGAAAGGTGTAAGCTACAGCGAGATCGACTTGAGCCGCGATGCGGAGCGACGGCAGGACATGATTGAGCGCGCATATGGACGCGTGACGGTACCGCAGATAGCGATAGGAGCGATGCATGTCAGGCAGCGATGAGCTTCATGCGCTCGAGCGCGCCGGCAAACTCCATCCACTATTGACCGGTGCCAAGGCCTAGACCATGAACGACGGAAGTTTCAAAGCGGCCATGATTCAGATGCAGTCGGGACTGCAACCCGGCGCCAATATCGATGGCGCCGTGCGTTACATTGGCGATGCGAAATCAGCGGGCGCCGAATATGTGCTCACTCCCGAGATGACAAACATACTGGCCGCAAACCGCGAGCAGCTTTTCGCCACGATCGTCGATGAGGAATCGGACGCTTCGCTTGCTACCTTTCGTGAAATCGCGCGAAAGCTTGAAATCTATATTCATATCGGATCGCTCGCGCTCAAGATTTCGCCCGATCGCGCGGCCAACCGATCGCTTCTGATTGATCCGAAGGGCGATATCCTCGCGCGTTATGACAAGATCCATATGTTTGACGTCGACCTCGCGGATGGCGAAAGCTATCGCGAGTCGCGTAACTACCGCCCCGGCGAGCTCGCGGTACTGGCCGATCTGCCATGGGGCCGTCTTGGTTTGACTGTCTGTTACGACCTGCGCTTCCCGGCGCTCTATCGCGCCCTCGCTGAAGCGGGTGCGACCATGCTGGCAATACCGTCCGCGTTTACAAAACAGACGGGCGAAGCGCACTGGCACATCCTGATTCGCAGCCGTGCGATTGAGAATGGCTGCTTTGTTTTTGCGGCCGCCCAGGCCGGCAGACATGAAAGCGGAAGGGAGACGTTCGGCCATTCACTGATCGTTGACCCTTGGGGGCGCATCATTGCCGAAGGTGGCACTGAGCCGGGGGTCATCATGGCCGAGGTCAATCCCGCTGAAGTCGCCAATGCGCGTAGGCGCATTCCATCGCTGCAGCATGGGCGGCGTTTTGAAATCGTGGAGCCACTGGCGGAACCAGCACATCTTCACGTCGTACGGGGAGCCGAATGATCCGTTACGCACTCGTCTGCCAGCACGGCCATCAGTTCGAGAGCTGGTTCCAGGATTCAGCGGCCTACGACAAGCAGGCCAAGCGCAGCCTCGTGACGTGTCCGCAATGCGGCTCGGCCAAGGTCGAAAAAGCAATCATGGCGCCGCGGCTCTCCGCACGCGCGAAGAAGCGAAGTGTGGCGATAGAGGCTCCAACCGCAGGCGTGGATTTACCGGTTGCAAGTACCGAAGTATCGCTGCCGGCACCAGGGGCGGCAACGGCTCCCGTTGCGATGATCTCACCTCAAGAACGCGAATTCCGCGCCAAGCTGAAGGAATTACGCGATCACCTCACCAAGAATGCCGAGAATGTCGGAGGAAAGTTTCCCGAGGAAGCGCGCAAGATGCACTATGGGGAGATCGAGCACCGCTCGATTTATGGAGTGGCATCTCTGGAAGAGGCGAAAGAACTGTCCGAGGAAGGTATCGAATTTCACCCTCTGCCAACGCTGCCGGACGAGCGGAATTAAGGTGCTTCGTCAGTAGGCCCATACGAGCAAGGCAACGCCCATCACCACCAGAACGATGCCGATGCCCTCTCGCTGCGTCGTCGGCTGCCGGAACACAAATCGCGTTACGCCCTGCGCAAACAGCACCTCGATGAGCGCCAGCGTGCGCACATTGGCGGCAGTCGTGATGGCGAATGCCAGAAACCAGAATTCGGAGGCGAATGCGCCCATGAAACCTGCAAACAGAGACGGCTTCCATGCGCGTGCAATGGCGCGCAGGACCTTGGGATCGCGCAAGGCGAGATAGGCCGACAACAGGGCCGCCTGAATCACCAGCCCGACCGTGACAGTGAATGTCGCAGCGAGCACGAAATCCGTCAGGCCGAGCGACAGGATAGCGCCGCGGTAGCTGATCGCGGATAATGCGAACATCGTGCCGCCGCCGAGGCCGATCAATGTTGAGCGCATGGTGCCGCCATCGCTTGCGCTCGGCTTAAGCGAAATCACGATCACGCCCGCAGTCGCAATCAGTATCGCAGCCGCGGATAAAGGCGTCACCTTGTCGCCAAGAAATATCAGACCGAACAGTGCAACCTGCACCGGCTCGGTCTTGATGTAGGCATAGGCTACGACGAACGACCGCTCCCCCATAGCCGACAACATCAACGCGGTGGCAGCAATTTGTCCGAGTGCACCGCCAATGACCCATGGCCAAAATGCGGGCGGTACGACCGGCAGATGATCGCCAGTGAGAGCCAGCAGGCCGAACAAGAAAAGCAGCGCGAACGGAAATCCGAAGAGGAACCGCACGTGAGTCGCACCGACCGTGCCGAGTGTCGCGGTTAATTCGCGCTGCATCGCGTTGCGGGCGGTCTGTGCTGCCGCCGCGATGAGGGTAAAGACGACCCAAAGCATCTTTTGGAGATTGGTTTGTTCGAACTCAGGCCGCCGGCAGGATTTCTGCCGTCTCGGGAAATTCAGTCACCGCATCTTTTTCGTTGTCGATGAGAAGAAAGAGATCGAAGTAGCGGATCGTGGGTGCGCCGCCAGTACGCTTGATGACCGACTGTCGCCATTCTTCGTTGTGCGCTCTTTGGGCGGCCGCTACTGACGGCCAGATATAGACGCCGGCACCCGTTTTACCGTTAAGCTCGAGCAAAAAATGTTTGCGCAGCAATTCTTTGTTGGCGCGCCATTTCGGAATGACGTTGCGCGCCTCTTCGACAACCTGCTGCCTGCTCCAGCCTTTCGGTGAATTGAATTCAACCAGTTCGAGAATCATGCGTCCTCTCCGTCTTGCTTCGGGCGCTGTGCCACCAGCATGTAATTAACGTCCATGTCCGACGACAATTGCCACCGATCTGCAAACGGATTGTAGATCACGCCCCGCTCACCGGTGATCTGTAAGCCGCTGTGCTCGATCGCACTTTCCAGCTCCTCGGGTTTCACGAACTTGTCCCATTGATGAGTGCCGCGCGGCAACCAACGCAATACGTATTCGGCGCCGATGATGGCCAGCGCAAAGCTCTTGAGCGTGCGATTTAGCGTCGCGGCGATCATCAGGCCGCCGGGCTTCACCATCGTCGCGCAGGTTGCCACGAAAGCATCGACATCGGCGACATGTTCTACGACCTCCATGGCCAGAACGACATCGAAACGTTCTTTGGCGGCGGACAAATCCTCCGCGGTCGTCGCACGGTAATCGACCGCAACACCCATTTCGCTTGCATGAGCCTTGGCGGCGGCAATGTTGTCTTCCGAAGGATCGGCACCGACCATCGTCGCGCCGAGGCGCGCCAGCGGCTCCGACAAGATGCCGCCGCCGCAGCCGATATCCAACACGCGAAGGCCCTTCAGGCAGTCGAGCTTTTTTGGATCGCGATCGAAACATATCGCTGCCTGGTCGCGGATATAGGCGAGCCGGACCGGATTGAACTTATGCAAAGCCGCCATCGGCCCGCGGGTATCCCACCAATCGCCGGCGTGGCGCGAAAACCGTTCAACTTCGGCGGTGTCGACGCTGCTCATGCCGGTCTTTTCGGTAACCATGTGGGCGATCTCATTTTTCCGGCGCCGGCCGTTGTTGCAGGTAAGTTAACCCGCCGGTATGTATACGCGCCTTTTCGGGGCGGCGCGCGGGTTTCAACATTGGTACCGCCGCTTGTTAGCGCCTTCCGGCGCGTTCGTGAACGTCGGATTTAAAAGTCATGGCTCGCCTGGTGATGAAATTCGGCGGAACGTCGGTCGCCGATCTCGATCGCATCCGCAACGTGGCGCGCCACGTCAAGCGCGAGGTCGATGGCGGCTATGATGTGGCCGTCGTGGTGTCCGCTATGGCGGGCGTCACCAATCAACTGGTCGAGTGGTGCCGTCAGGCGGCGATGCTGCATGACGCGCGCGAGTACGATGCCGTCGTCGCAACCGGTGAGCAGGTCACCGCCGGACTACTCGCGATCGTGCTCGAGGGCATGGGCGTAAACGCCCGATCCTGGCAAGGATGGCAGTTGCCGCTCCTGACCGACAATGCACATGCCTCCGCACGCATTCTCGAAATAAATGGCGCGGAACTGATCAAGCGCTTCAAGGAGCACGGCCAGGTTGCGGTCATCGCGGGATTCCAGGGCATGCACAAAGATACCGGCCGCGTCACAACGCTGGGCCGCGGTGGATCTGACACTTCGGCGGTTGCGATTGCTGCCGCGATCGGGGCTGAGCGCTGCGACATCTACACGGATGTCGACGGCGTCTACACCACCGACCCTCGCGTGGTTCCACAGGCGCACCGGCTGGACAAAATAGCCTACGAAGAGATGCTCGAGTTCGCCTCTCTCGGCGCCAAGGTCATGCAGGTACGCTCGGTCGAGCTTGGTATGGTGCATAACGTGCGCATCTTCGTGCGCTCGAGTTTTCAGAAGCCGGAGGACATCGATCCAAAAAAAGCGCCTTCCGGCACACTTATCTGCGACGAAGGAGAGATCGTGGAACAGCAAATTGTCACCGGCATCGCTTTCTCGAAGGACGAGGCGCAAATCTCAATCCGCCGGGTGCAGGACAAGCCCGGCGTCGCGGCCGCGATCTTCGGCCCGCTTGCGGACAACAATATCAACGTGGACATGATCGTGCAGAACGTCTCGGCCGACGGCGCGACCACCGACCTCACCTTTACGGTTCCATCGGCGGATTATGAGCGCGCACGTGTAACTCTGGAAAAAGCCAAAAGCTCAATCGGCTATGAGCGTCTGGATGGTGCGACCGATGTTGCCAAGGTCTCGGTAATCGGCATCGGCATGCGCAGCCACGCCGGCGTGGCCGCCAAGGCGTTCAAAGCCCTCTCCGGTCAAAAGATCAATATTCTCGCCATTACAACGTCGGAAATAAAGTTTTCGGTTCTTATCAAGGCCGCGCAGACCGACCTCGCGGTCCGCACCCTGCATACACTTTACGGGCTGGATAAGTCGTGACTGATGCCGTCCAGGCAACGGAACGGGGTAGAGAGGCCGGGACCCATATTCCGGTGGCCCCTGCCGGGGCCGCGCTTCACGAGGGCCAGTTGGCCGCAACGACATCAGCGCTTTGGCTTGCCCCTTGCATAGGCCATTAGGTATAGCCTGACGAATATGCGACTGCGGAATCCGGAGCCGACAGTCGCTATTCGTACATGATTAGGCCGTAGATGAGGCTGCGGCTCTGGCCGTGGCTGAAGGACCTCAATAATGCGTGGCGCACTTGGCGGTCCGCGCGTGCTGTTGCGCAGGCTTCGCGAGGTGATGGCGGAGCCGGTCAGCGCGCAGGACCGTCTCGACAAGGTGGTGGTGCTGATCGCCGCCAACATGGTGGCGGAAGTCTGCTCTGTCTACGTTTTGCGCGTAGACGGAACGCTGGAGCTATACGCTACAGAAGGCCTCAAGCGGGAAGCCGTCCACCAGACCGTTCTGAAAGCGGACGAAGGCCTGGTCGGTTTGGTCGCCAGCGAAGCGAACCCGATAAACTTGTCGGACGCGCAGGCGCATCCGGCCTTCTCCTACCGGGCTGAAACCGGCGAAGAGATCTATCATTCGTTCCTCGGCGTGCCGATCCTGCGCGCGGGCAATACCCTCGGCGTCCTCGTCGTACAAAACCGCGCACGGCGCACCTATACCGAGGAAGAAGAAGAGGCACTGCAAACGACGGCGATGGTGCTCGCCGAGATGATTGCATCGGGGGAGTTGTCGTCCCTCGCCCGTCCCGGCGCCGAACCGGCCGCACGCCATGCGATGCACCTCATTGGGAATCCGCTGTCAGACGGTATTGCGCTGGGTCATGTCGTTCTGCACGAGCCTCGCGTTGTCATCACGAATGTGATCGCCGACGACATCCCACACGAGCTCAAGCGACTTGATGCTGCAATCGCGACCCTGCGCGCCGATCTCGACCGGCTCGTAGAACACCGCGATGTCGTCGAGGGCGGCGAACACCGCGACGTGCTCGAAGCCTATCGCATGTTCTCCTACGATCAGGGCTGGCTTCACAAGATTCGCGAAGCCGTGATGACCGGGCTAACCGCCGAAGCGAGCGTCGAGCGCGTGCAATCGGATACGCGCGCGCGGATGCTCCGCGCTTCCGATCATTATTTGCGCGATCGTCTGCACGATCTTGACGATCTCGCTAATCGGTTGATGCGGGTCTTGATGGGTCAGGATCACGCGCCCACGAAAGAGCAGATGCCGGAAAACGCCATCGTTGTCGCGCGATCGATGGGACCGGCGGCGCTGCTCGATTACGATCGCAAGAGATTGCGCGGCCTTGTGCTGGAAGAAGGCGGCCCGACATCGCATGTTTCGATTGTGGCGCGCGCGCTCGGCATTCCGACCGTCGGTGAAATCGAGAATGCCACCGGCCTTGTCGAATCCGGAGATGCGATCATCGTCGATGGCTCGACTGGGCATATCCATATGCGTCCGCCGCAGGATGTGCAGGCCTCCTTTGGCGAACGGGTCAAGCTGCGTGCGAGACGCCAGGCGCAGTATCGCGCATTACGCGATCGGCCGTGCGTCACCAAAGATGGACAGAAGATTGCGCTGATGATCAACGCGGGCCTCGCCATTGACCTGCCGCACATCGACGACACCGGTGCAGGCGGCATCGGCCTGTTCCGTACGGAACTGCAGTTCATGGTGGCCAGCACACTGCCACGGACCGGCGAGCAGTTCGGGCTTTACCGCGCGGTTCTCGAAGCTGCAGGAAAAAGGCCCGTTACGTTCCGCACGCTCGACATCGGGGGCGACAAGGTACTGCCCTATCTGCGCAACGTAGAAGAGGAGAATCCGGCCCTGGGTTGGCGCGCCGTACGGCTCGGTCTCGATCGTCCCGGGCTGCTGCGCAGCCAGGTGCGCGCATTGTTGCGTGCGGCAGGCGGCCGCGATCTGCGCATTATGTTCCCGATGATCGCGGCGGTAGATGAATTCGACAAGGCCAAGGCGATCGTCGAGGTCGAACTGACCCATCTGCGCCGCCATGGTCACGAGCTTCCGGAACGCGTTGAAATCGGCACAATGGTCGAGGTGCCATCGCTGCTTTTCCAGCTCGACGAGCTGCTCGAGCGCGTCGACTTCTTGTCGGTGGGCTCGAACGACCTGATGCAATTCCTCTACGCGGCGGACCGCGGTAACCCACGCGTGTCGGCGCGTTTCGATCCAATTTCAGCACCCATGTTGCGTGCGCTTAAGGATATCGTCGACAAGGCGAAGAAGCATGGCAAGCCGGTGACTGTGTGCGGCGAGCTCGCATCACAGCCGATAGGGGCACTTGCCCTCGTTCTTCTTGGCTATCGCACTTTGTCGCTGTCACCTTCGGCGGTGGGACCTGTAAAAGCCTTGCTGCTCGAACTCGATTGCCGGAAGGGCGAGGCTGTTCTATTGCCGAGCCTAGAGGAACAGATCGGCAGCATTTCGATTCGCCAAAAGCTCGAAAGCTTTGCGGCTTCCGAAGGACTTTCGCTTTGATCGCACTGCCGCAACATAAAATGGATGCGCTGCTCTCCCGTCATGCTTTGGTGGAAAGTGAGCTCGCGAGCGGCTTGAGTCCCGAAGCCTATGTCAAGCTCTCGCGTGAATTTGCCGAGCTGAGCCCCGTCGTCGAGTCGATTAAAGCCTACCGCAAAGCCGAAAAGGAAATCGCAGACCTGGCGGCCTTGATCGATGATTCAGCGACAGATGCGGACATGCGCAAGCTGGCGGACGCCGAGCGTCACTCGCTATTGGAACGCAAGGAAAAGCTCGCACAGCAGATTCGGCTTGCGCTGCTGCCGAAAGACGCCATGGACGACCATAATGCGATTCTGGAAATCCGCGCCGGCACCGGCGGCGACGAAGCTGCGCTGTTCGCCGGTGATCTCTACCGCATGTACGAACGCTACGCGGCAAAGCAGGGCTGGAAGACTGAAATCCTCTCACTGAGCGAAGGCACAAAAGGCGGCTTCAAGGAAATCGTTGCAGAAGTAAGCGGCCGCGGCGTCTTCGCCAAACTCAAATTTGAATCCGGAGTGCATCGCGTGCAGCGCGTGCCAGATACAGAGGCATCCGGCCGCATTCACACCTCTGCGGCTACTGTCGCAGTACTGCCGGAGGTCGAAGACGTCGACGTCCATATCAATGACTCTGATCTGAAAATCGATACGATGCGGGCCCAAGGCGCTGGCGGTCAGCATGTCAATAAGACGGAGTCGGCAATCCGCATCACGCATATTCCGAGCGGTATCGTCGTCTTTGTTCAGGAAGAGCGCTCGCAGCACAAGAACAAGGCCAAGGCGCTTACGATGCTGCGCGCCAGGCTTTACGATGCGGAAAAAAGTAAACGCGATTCCGCACGTGCCGCGGAGCGGCGCGGTCAAGTCGGGTCGGGTGATCGTTCCGAGCGCATCCGGACCTACAATTTTCCCCAAGGTCGAGTGACCGACCATCGTATTAATCTGACGTTACATAAACTTCCTCAGGTTATGGAGGGCGAGGCTCTGCACGAGGTCATCGACGCGCTCGTGACCGAGCATCAGGCCGAACTGCTCGCGGCCGAAGGCGCGACGTGAGCCTATGCCTGGCCTGAAGTCAGGAGTTTCGGTGGCCGAAGCGCTTGGTCATGTGGCGCAACTGTTCCGCAAAGGCAGCGTCGGAGAGCCCGAAGCCGATGCGCGCGTGCTCGTAGGTTATGCGTTACAGCTCAATCGGGCCCGCCTGCTCGCCCAATCCGATCGCATCCTCGAGGCACGGGAAGTGACCGTCATATCTGCGCTCGCGGCACGCAGGCTGCGTGGCGAACCGGTTTCGCGGATTCTCGGGCAGAAGGA
Source organism: Pseudolabrys sp. (assembly GCA_036557605.1). Taxonomy (GTDB): domain Bacteria; phylum Pseudomonadota; class Alphaproteobacteria; order Rhizobiales; family Xanthobacteraceae; genus Pseudolabrys. Next base: position 27,777 of record DATBHE010000040.1, on the reverse strand, counting down.
ATTCTGGAGCCTTTCCATCGCGGTGACGCCAGACGTGCTGGTGCCCCGCCCGGAAACTGAAACGGTGGTCGAAGCGGCGATTGATTTCGTCGTGCGCAGCGGCTTGCGAATGGAACGGTTGCGAATTGTCGATATCGGTACGGGCTCTGGAGCCTTACTGCTCGCGCTGTTATCTGAATTGCCTAACGCAACAGGGACCGGCACCGACATAAGTTCCTCCGCATTGGAGGTCGCGCGGGGAAACGCAGCGCGTTGTGGTCTCGAAAACCGTTGCAAGTTTGTCGTCAGCGACATCACAGCCGGGGTCGAAGGGCCCTTCGACCTGGTGGTCTCAAACCCGCCCTACATCGCGCATGACGAGATTGCCACGCTCGCTCCGGAGGTCCGCGACTACGACCCCAAGGTTTCGCTCGATGGAGGCAAGGACGGCCTCGATGCCTACCGCTCCATTGCAAAAGAAGCCAAACGTATTCTGGCACCCGGCGGAAGACTGTTCGTCGAACTGGGTAGGGGTCAGGATGGACCCGTTGGCGCACTGTTTACCAAGGCCGGACTGATCCCGGGCACAGTACGCAATGATTTGGCCGGAATTCCGCGCGTGCTCGGCGCAAGTTTCGCGCCTTGAGCGCGCCGCATTCCCGCCTGATGAAAATAAAGAGTCTTTCTATTTGCCGAAAAAAGCACTTGGATTATGGCTCGGAAACGACTAGCTTCCAGTCACGGAATCAACCCGTGACGGTTGCATCGCCAAAATCCCCGGAGCGCGAGAGGCTCTGTGAGGTGCGGCAAGGCGGATGACGAAAAGCCGGCTTCGAAAAGGCGGCAAAACGAAATCGCCAGAGACGGGTACGGATGCTTCACCGGTTGGGCGCATCATTTTTCGAAATTTAGAACGATGCGCGTAACGAAAGGTTGGCAACGCTGCGGCTGAGACCGTGGCAATGGGGTTGCTGCGACTATCGAGATAAAGGGCACGACATTTCGATCATTGGCGCGGATGTACGCAGGTCCGGCCGCGCAATGAGATTTGTTGGACTTGCATGTGAAGTTTAGCGTTCGGCGCGAATGCCGCGACAGGGTGAAAGGTCGACAAACAGGCAAATCATGAGAAATGGTCAAAAGCGCATGCGGGGGCGAGGCAATCACCGCAAAAGCCAGAATCCGCTCACGCGTGTATATGAATCGAACGGTCCCGACGTCAAAATCCGCGGCACCGCCTCGCACATTGCTGAGAAATACATCCAGCTTGCACGTGACGCGCAGGGATCCGGCGATCCCGTGGCCGCCGAGAACTACTATCAGCACGCCGAACATTATTTCCGGTTGATTGCCGCGGCACAGGAGCAGTTCCGCCAGCAGAACCCCTACTACAATCAGCAGCCGCATCAGCAGAACGTCCAGGGCGGTCAGCCGCAGGCAGGCGATGATGCTTTTGACGGTGATGAGGACGACGGTCAGCCTTTCATGGGTCAAAACGAGCCCAGTTATGCACCGCCGCGCGAACCGCAGCAGCAGCCGTACTTGCCGCGCGATGCGCAACCATTTCCGCCACGAGATCAGCAGGTGCAAAATCGGCCGCAGCATCAACCGCAGACCCACCAGCACTCAGGCGAAGGTGGTCAAAACGTAGGCGGCCTTCCGGCATTTATTACGGGTGGCGGTGGCCAGCCACAGCAGAATTCCGGGCCGAATGGCTATGACCAGGGAGATCGTGGCCAGGATCGATTCGGGCACCGGAGACGCCGGCGTCATCGCGGCGGTTATCGTCCCGACCGCCCGGACTTGGGTGGGGGCCATCAGCAGAATGTGGCACCACAACCGACTCCTGATGAAGGCACTGGCAGCGACGAGCCGCGTCAGCCTGAATAACCAAACAAGCGTTTGGGACAGACCCTACGCACCGGGCGATGGCGCTAACACCGGCTCCAGTGCCGGAACGAGCCGCCGCTTCTCGCGTCGCGTAGGAATTGCGCGATAGACCTGTTTGGTAGCTTCCACCAGGTGTACACCGGCAAACGGCGCCGAAAGGGTTGCACCCGTACGTTCCCATGCGACCGCCGTGCGCAAAAACCAGCCCCGCTCAACCGGCGGCACATACAGTGCCTCGCTCCATCCTGTGGGAGTGAACCATGTCTCGCGCAGCAGCTGGTTGATCTGACTGCGCGAATATGGCCGCCCATGACCGAAAGGTGTGGTGTCCATGCGGGCCCACAGGCCGCGCCGGTTTGGCACCACTGCAAGCAATCGTCCGCCGGAGGCGAGCACGCGCCAGACTTCGCGCAGCAAAGCACCCGGATCGTTCGTCATTTCGAGCGCGTGCACCAACATGACGCGATCCACCGCAGAGTCAGGGAGCGGCAATTCGCTCTCGTAGACCAGCGCGGACAGCGCCGGCCGCGTGGTCGGCCATTTCACCACGCCCTGCCCCGCCGGCATGAGCGCAAGGCAGCGTTCGGCCTCCTCACGAAACAATCCAAGGTACGGTGTCGCGTAGCCGATGCCGAGCACGCGCTGGCCGGCGGTATTACCCCACAACGAACGGATACCGCGGCCGATGAAACGACGGGCCACTACACCCAGCCGCTGGCCGTAAAAATTCCGCAGATCCACAACGTCGATCGACATGCGGCCAAATTACCACGAAACGCGATAGCAAACCGCTAACGGTGCCGGAACCGATGGACATCCAACTTGGTTCGCCCGCGTGATAGGGTTAATCCATTACAGAATGCCGAGAGGACCTAGCTCATGCCCGCGGAAATCCGTCTCTTTCGCTGCCGATCCGACAATTACGGCGTGTTACTGCACGATCCAGAGAGCGGAGCCACGGCCTCAATCGACGCGCCAGAGACGGCTCCGATCGAAGCCGCGCTGAAGGCGAGCGGCTGGAAGCTCACGGATATCCTCGTCACCCACCATCACGCTGACCACACCGACGGCATCCTCCCACTGAAGGACAAGTACAAATGCCGCGTCGTTGCTCCGGCGGCGGAAGCAGCAAAAATTCCCGCTGTCGATGAGACCGTGCGGGAAGGCGACAAGGCCAGGATCGGCACGCTTTCTGCCGATGTGATCGAAACGCCCGGCCACACGTTAGGCCATATCGCCTACTGGTTTCACGGTGAAAAAATCGTCTTCGTGGGGGATACGCTTTTCTCGATCGGCTGTGGGCGCGTGATCGAGGGTACGCCGGAGCAGATGTGGCGTTCGCTCGTCAAGCTGCGAGATTTGCCGAACGACACCGAGTTCTATTGCGGTCACGAATACACCGCCGCCAATATTCGGTTTGCGCGCACAATCGAGCCCAACAACAAGGCACTTGCCTCGCGCGAAGCCGAGGTAAACAAGCAGCTTGCGCAGAACGAAGCGACCATTCCTGCAACCATTGGCGAGGAAAAAAGTGCGAACCCGTTTCTTCGCGCTGACGTTTCCGAAGTCGCCGCCGGGATCGGAATGGCCGGCAGACCCCCAGCGGAGGTGTTTGCGGAAATCCGCGCGCGCAAGAACAGGTTCTAGTGTCGACATGCGTGCTCCCACCGCTGCGGACATGATTCGTGCGCTTGATCTCAAGCCGCATCCGGAGGGTGGCCACTATCGCGAGACCTTCCGCGATTCACGCCGGTCGGCGGGACGTCCTGCCTCGACCGCAATTCTGTTCCTGCTCGCAAAAGGAGAGCGCTCGCACTGGCATCGCGTCGATGCGGTCGAAATCTGGCATTATTACGCGGGGGCACCAGTTAAGCTGGAAGTCGTCGACGGAGCAAAAGAGCAAATCTTCAGGCTTGGTGCGGCCGTTCATGCCGGCGAGGTGCCGCAGGTTATCGTTCCCGCACGCGCGTGGCAGGCCGCCGAAAGTCTGGGCAACTGGACGCTGGTGGGATGCACCGTCGCCCCGGGTTTTTCCTTCGATGGTTTTGAACTGGCGCCCGCGGACTGGAAGCCGAATGGTCGGACTGCGAGCGCACGACCATCGAAACGAAACCGTTGACTACGACTTGCGGCCAAAACTGCTCATGCACGCACGATAGGCCTCAAGAGCGTGGCTTCGGCGAATTTTCAGACCCTCACGCCTGAAATACTTCGGAAAGGCAACACGTCCGCCGTCGAGCGTTCGAGTCCGTTCCGACCCCTCCTTCGGGCTCAGCTTCAGACCTTCTCGCTTAACCCCCGCGGGGGGCGGGATGATGTGACCGCCGTTGCGAACCGCACACGTGCAGGCAACCTTGTCGTAAATATCCTTGCAACGCGGATCGATGTCCTGCGCAACGACGCTCCGGATAACAGAGGGCAAAGGCAGAAATGCGAGCGCCGCTCCGATCACAATCGCCTTTAGACATCGCGCCTTTAGCATAATAGCGAACGCCTAGATGAAATATTGTCCGCCGTTGGCCGTGAGCGTAGATCCCGTAATCAGTCCCGCTTCGTCCGACGCCAGAAAGACAACACAACGGGCGATTTCCTCAGGCTCGCCCAGCCGGCCAATCGGAATCTGCGGCAGGATCGATTTTTCCAGTACGTCCTTTGGCACTGCCTGGACCATCTCGGTATTGATGTAGCCCGGACAGATCGCATTAACGGTGATGCCGGCGCGCGCGCCTTCCTGTGCCAGTGCCTTGGTGAAGCCAAGCTCTCCGGCCTTGGCCGCCGAGTAATTCGTCTGTCCCATCTGACCTTTCTGGCCATTGATCGACGAGATATTGATGATGCGGCCGAACTTTCGCTCTCGCATCCCCTCAATGACCGGGCGGCACATATTGAAGAGCGATCCGAGATTTGTGTTGATTACCGCCGTCCATTGCTCAGGCTTCATGCGATGGAACATCGCGTCGCGCGTGATGCCGGCGTTGTTGACCAGCACGTCGATCGGTCCCACCTCGGCTTCGACTTTTTTAATGCCATCGGCGCACGCCTCGTAGGACGAGACGTCCCATTTGAAAACCGGAATGCTGGTATCGGCCCTGAACTTCTGCGCAGCCTCATCGTTGCCGCCATAGTTTGCTGCAACTTTATAGCCCCCCGCCTTGAGCGCCTTTGCGATTGCCGCCCCAATCCCACGGGTTCCTCCGGTCACCAATGCTACGCGTGCCATGATTTTGTCCCCCTCTGAGCGATCTTTTTAAAACAACATGGCCGGGACATTAGGTATGCGAGTACGTCGTCCCTCGGAGGGGCTATTCCTCGGCATAACGTAAATCAAATCGGCAGAACCGAGATCTAACGCTCGACACACATCGCAATACCCATGCCGCCGCCGATGCATAGCGTCGCCAAGCCCTTCTTGGCATTCCGCTTCTGCATCTCGAAGAGCAAAGTCACCAGCACACGTGCGCCGGAGGCACCGATCGGGTGCCCGATGGCGATGGCGCCGCCATTCACGTTGACCTTAGCTGTATCCCAACCGAGGTCCTTATTGACCGCACAGGCTTGTGCGGCAAAGGCTTCGTTCGCTTCGACAAGATCGAGGTCTTCTTTTTTCCAGCCCGCCTTCTTGAGCGCTGCCCGCGAAGCCGGGATTGGTCCGGTTCCCATGATCGCAGGATCGACACCTGCCTGTGCCCACGAGACGATACGGGCTAGCGGCGTCTTGCCAAGCTTGGCGGCCTCCGAAGCTTTCATCAGAACCAGAGCCGCGGCACCGTCATTTATGCCGGATGCGTTGGCAGCGGTGACTGTACCTTCCTTGTCGAAGGCCGGGCGCAGCTTGGAGATCGAATCTATTGTCACGCCTGATTTCGGATACTCGTCCGTATCGACCACAACGTCGCCCTTGCGCGACTTCACCGTCACCGGGGTGATTTCATCTTTGAATCTGCCGACCTTTTGCGCCGCCTCGGCTTTGTTTTGCGAGGCAACCGCAAACTCGTCCTGCTGCTGGCGCGTGATCTGCCACTGTTTCGCGACATTCTCGGCAGTCGTACCCATGTGGTAGCCGTTAAACGCATCCCACAAGCCGTCCTTGATCATGGTGTCGATCATTTCGAACGACCCCATCTTCACGCCGGCGCGCAAATGCTGGCAATGAGGTGCCATGCTCATCGATTCTTGCCCGCCGGCGACGACGATTTCGGAATCGCCGTTGAGAATTGCCTGATAGCCCAGCGCGACCGCGCGTAATCCAGAACCGCATAGCTGGTTTACGCCCCATGCAGGAGTCTCAACTGGAATTGCGGCCGCGATGGATGCCTGCCTTGCAGGATTCTGTCCCTGCCCGGCGGTCAAGATCTGGCCCAAGATCACCTCACTGACACGGCCACCCTCAACTCCAGCGCGTTCCATCGCCGCCTTGATCGCGGCCTTGCCCAGCTCATGCGCCGGAAGATTGGCAAATGCCCCATTGAAGGCGCCGACCGGGGTCCGGGCTGCGCTCACGATGACGATGTCGTCTTTCATTAAAAGCTCCTGTCAAATCAGATACTGGGGCACGACGAGACTTTTTTGGCACCGCCGCATCCTCGGCACGCCTTGACGGTCTGTCAACACGACCTGTCATGTAGATGTCCGCGACAATTGGCGGTTTTTGATCCGTTCCGCAAGGGACCCCGATCTCGTTTGGGCAGTGCCGCGGCGCCACAAAACGGTGGCCCAACGAAGCGGAAATTGGCTATGCTCAACACCTGGGCAGGGGACCATGCGTGAACGATATGTCAGAGGACAAGAAAGAGCCGGTCACAATCAAAAAATATGCGAACCGGCGGCTCTATAATACCGGAACAAGCACTTACGTAACGCTCGAAGACCTCGCCGCGATGGTGAAAAACGGTGAGGATTTTATCGTCTACGATGCCAAGTCCGGCGAAGACATCACGCGCTCGGTGCTCGCGCAAATCATCTTCGAGCAGGAGAACAAGGAAGGCCAAAGCCTGTTGCCGATCACGTTTCTCCGCCAGTTGATCCGCTTTTATGGCGACAGCATGCAGATGCTCGTTCCCCGTTTCCTGGAGGCTTCAATCGAATCGCTATCGAAGGAGCAAGGCAAGTTTCGCGAGCAGATGGCTCAGGCCTTCGGCGTCGGCGCATTCGGCCCTCTCGAGGACCAGGTTCGACGCAATATGGAGATGTTCGAAAAGACATTTGCCATGTTCGCGCCCTTCGCCCGCGGCCAATCGAAGGCAACCGAGAAATTGCAGGGATCAAACAGCGAAATGGATGATCTCAAGCGTCAGCTCGACGAGATGCAGAAGCGATTGGACAAGCTGGGCGGGAAAGATTAGTTGGCCGGCGGTTAAACCTGTTTCTTTTCGAACGTCAAGCGCCTTTACCGCGTTTCTTAATACGCCGCATCATCCTGACATCGAAGACCGTCGGGCGTCATGAACTGGCGGGAGTAACTGAGTGCCAGCGCGATTAACCAGCGCACGCCATAACGTTTGCACTTTGGGCCTGAATGAAATTCAGATGTGTGCTGAATTTGAGACTGCGCTATGCGAGTAAGCGAGATCAATTTGTCCCGACCGCGGCAGGCTCAACCCGATGCGGGCCAGCCGCAGGACGACGGCGAACATATGGCGACACCGGGCCGTGCGCTCGTTGCGGTCAGTCCATTGTCGGTGCAACTGGGACAATCCACCAGCCATGCTTACGCGCCGTTCCTCGCCCAGCTCGTCGCGACAAAAGACCAGCACCCGCAAACGCGTGAGCGCCGGCGCGCCGAGCCGAACGACGCGCTTGCTGCCTATCGCGCCGCCGCTGCCCTCAAGAGCTAGTATCCCAGCGCACAGCCGTCCTTGCGTGACTCAGAACCGGCGATCAGCACGCCGCGATCCCAATCGATCTTGATAATCTGTGCACCACCCCAGGGCGACGTGGCCATCACCACGTCGTGGCCACGTGCTTTTAATCCTTCGATCGTTGCAGCCGGTGTCCCACGCTCGACGTCGGTTTTCCCGCCTTCAAAGAAGAAGCGCGGCGTATCGATCGCCTGCTGCACGTCCAAGCCGTAATCCAGCATGTTCAGCACGATTTGCACATGGCCCATTGGCTGATAGTGCGCGCCCATGACACCGAAGCTCATGTCGCAACGGCCGTCTCGCATCGCGAGTGCGGGAATAATGGTGTGCATTGGCCGCTTGCCAGGACCGAAAGTGTTGGGATGATCGGGTTCGAGCGTAAAGCAAGATCCCCGGTTGTTGAGCATAATGCCCGTCTTCTCCGTGCAAAGCCCGATACCGAAGCTTGAATAGAGAGAATTGATAAATGAAACCGCCGTCCGGTCGCGATCGACGACAGTAAGATAGACTGTATCGTTGCCCGGCGCAGGTGCGCTCGGCAGTTTCGAACGCTTTGTCATATCGATACGCGCCGCCAGCTTTCTGGCAAAACTCTTATCAAGCAGATCTGCAACCAACGTGCGCATATGCGCTTCGTCCGCAATGTGCGTATCCCGCACGGCGTATCCTAAACGTGCAGCCTCCAGAACCAGATGGAAGCGCTCCGGGCCAAGCGGGTCGAGCCGGGCGATGTCAAAATTTTCCAGGATGTTCAGCATCACGAGCGCAGTGAGTCCTTGCCCGTTCGGCGGAATCTCCAGGACGTCAAGCCCGCGATAGTTGGTCGAGATAGGCCGGACCACATCGCCATGGTGACTCGCGAAATCTTCCGCAGTGAGAAACGATCCGTGGGCTGCCAGCGTCTTCGCGATGTCGTCGGCGATTCCGCCTTCGTAAAATGCGCGCGCCCCTTTCGCGGCGATGGTTTTGAGGGTCGCGGCTAGCGCTGGAAAGCGAATAATATCGCCCTCGTTGGGGGGAACGCCATTGAACAAATAGTGCTTGGACGCACCAGGATCGGCCTTCAGCTTTCCGACGTGCTTCTTCCAGTCAAACGCGACGCGGGACGCCACCGGAAACCCGTGTTCAGCGTATTTGATCGCTTGTGTCAGCGCACGATCGATGCCGAAGCGCCCATGCGTCTTAAGAATAGCTTCCCAAGCGTTCACGGCGCCCGGGACCGTTACGGCGTGGATCGAGTTGCCGATCTCCGCCATTCCCTTTATCCGCAATGCCTGATCCGAGGCGCTGGCGCCGGCACGCCCCGAACCATTGTAACCCCACACCGGTTTGCCCGGTTGCGAGATCAGGCAAAAACAGTCTCCCCCGATGCCGGTCATGTGAGGCTCGACCACGCACAGGACCGCCACTGCGGCAACAGCCGCATCTGCAGCGGTGCCACCAGCCCGCAAAGTATCGACTGCGGCAAGCGTCGCGAGCGGATGCGAGGTGGCAGCCATACCTTCGCACGCAATCACAGGCGAACGGCCGGGCAACTGAAAATCACGGCTCATGGCAAAACCAAAATCGCAGGAGTGATCAGGAGGAAACGCGTTCCATGCCTTCGACCGTAAGGTCTCGCTGGGCGGAACGCAAAGTCACCGCGAAGCCGGCGAGGACGTCGATGAAGCTGATAACCAGAAGCAGAAAGAAAGTGGCGGTCGCAGCCTGCCTCACGAGGATGAACTCGACGGTCATGCCGAGAAAAAGGATCAGTGACAACGCGTGATCGACGACCGTGCGAACACCGATGCGAGTCGCCTTCATGATTTCGCCAAACAACAGCAGGATCGCAAGCACGATGAGCATGTCGCCGGCCGACATGGTCCAGTCGGCGCCGGAAACCATATGAACGGTCGTGACCGCATCCGTCCACGACACGCCGGGCATCAGGAAGGCGATGATGTTGTAAATCGCGAACGAAACCAGCAGTAGCGGAAAGCCGAGCATAAACATGTCGCAGCTTTCCTCCGGCCTTCGGGCCGTCGTATTACGCCTCGGTCTTGGGCTTCAAGACCTGGCGGCCTTTGTACATGCCGGTCTTCAGGTCGATATGGTGGGGCCGGCGCATTTCGCCGGAATCCTTATCCTCGACATAGGCCGGCCGCTTGAGTGCGTCGGCGGAGCGGCGCATGCCGCGGCGCGACGGCGAGGTTTTTCTTTTTGGCACAGCCATAGGACGAAACTCCTGGAAAATTTGCAATTTGTCGGTTTGAACCGGGCTTATAGAGGAAGGCGTGCACCAAGGCTAGTGTCTTTGCCGCAGGCAAGAGCCAGCGGACGGAGCCCTTTCCGCGCGGGCGACGTAAAGCCCGGCGAGCCTACGCAAGCCCGGACCGGGCTGCCGCGCGTTTCTCGCAGCCGGATTCGGTAACATCGCGGCAAGAAGCGACGCCTGATAGCGTGACACCTCCCGCGCGGACTTGCTGAATGCGCGCCGCGCGCCAGCCTCGGCGCCGAACTCGCCATTCGGACCCCATTGCGCGACATTGAGGTAAATTTCCATGATGCGCCGTTTCGGCAACACCAGGTCTATCCAGAGCGCCAGCGGAAATTCCAACGCCTTACGCAGATAGCTTCGGCCCTGCCAGAGAAACAGGTTCTTCGCCAGTTGCTGCGTGATGGTCGAACCGCCGCGCATCTCGTCGAAATCATCAGCTTCGGCGATTGCTTCCCGGATCTCGGCCAGGTCCACGCCGTGGTGACTGCAGAAGCGCCCATCCTCCGCGATGATCACCATGAGCGGCAGCGACGGGGACATGCGATTTAGCGGCAGATAGTGATGTTCGACCCTCGCTCCGCTCAAGCGGCGCCAGAGCATGCTCGTGGAGGCCGGATTGACGATCGCATAAAGAGGAGTGAGCACGTAGGGAAGCAGCAGGACTATCAAAATCGCGATCGCTGCGACCCCCAGGGCGCGGCGGAGCCGAGGCCAATGCCAAGTGCCCGATTTTTTGCCTGAACTATGCATCCGTCCAGTTTAGCCCATCCGAACTTCGATAACCCCACTTTGCGGGATCAGAAGTAGCCGCTATCAATGCCACGATGAAAAACGATATCGCCCGGTTTGCCGATCGCCTCGCCGCAACTGCACGCGACGTTGAGACGCTGCTCGACCGGTTGCTGAGTGTCGAAGCCCTGCCCAGCGAAACGACAAGACCACCGCGTCTTGTCGCGGCTATGCGTCACGCGGCATTGGATGGAGGAAAGCGCCTGCGCCCTTTCCTGGTGGTGGAGACGGCTGCTTTGTTCGAGGTGAACCGGCGCGGCGCACTTATGGCCGGGGCGGCCCTCGAGCTCATCCATTGCTATTCGCTGGTGCATGACGATTTACCGGCGATGGACAACGACGATCTACGCCGCGGAAGACCGACCGTGCATAAGGCATTCGATGATGCGACGGCAATCCTCGCCGGCGATGCGTTGTTGACGCTTGCATTTGATGTCATGGCACGGACCGAAGTACATCCTGACGCTAACGTGCGAATCGCACTCGTGCTTGAACTGGCACGAGCTTCTGGGCTTGGCGGCATGGCCGGCGGTCAAATGCTCGATCTTGCGGCCGAAGGTCGCTTTGAGAAAAGACGGGCGCTCAATGAGAACGAGATCATCACATTGCAGGCTATGAAGACCGGCGCACTGATCCGCTTCGCTTGCAACGCCGGCGCAATTCTCGGAAAAGCTGATGAGGCGACACGTACCGGCATTGCGCGATACGGTTCCGCGATTGGCCAGGCATTTCAGATCGCCGACGATTTGCTCGACGTCGAAGGCGATACCAAGACCTTGGGCAAAGCGGCAGGTAAAGATGCAGCGGCCGGCAAAGCGACGCTCGTGGCGACCTTGGGTGTCGACAAGGCCCGTGCGCGGCTCAACGAGCTGGTTGAGGAGGCAAGCGCCGCCTTGGCTTCTTTCGGGGAAAAATCGGATACACTGCGCGCGGCCGCTCGCTTCATTGCGGAAAGACGGGCTTAGGTCACGCGAGGGCTGATGAGCCGCACGACACGCGATCCGTCGATGCTGGTACGGCTCGCGCGCATACACGCGCGGCTGTTGATCTCGGCTGCAATTGGCATTGCGGTTACACTGGCGTCGACCGCAACCGGCTGGCGGCTGGCGACACGCCTGCTGACCGGATGGGATGTCGGCGTCGGTTTTTACCTGATCTCGACCTGCCTGTTGATGTCGCGTTCAAGCGTCAGTGAAATCCGCCGCCGGGCGGCGATCCATGATGAAGGCGCTGCGGCGCTACTGGTACTTACTCCCGCGGCTGCGATCGCCAGTCTTGCCGCCATCGTCGTGGAATTCGGCAACGCGGAGTCAGTCACAGGCTGGGCCGACCTCGCCTTCGGTATGGGCACCATTTTGCTGTCATGGTTGTTCCTGCACATCGTCTTTGCTCTGCACTACGCGCACGAATATTACGGCGAACGCAGCGACGATCAGATCGGCGGCCTCAAATTTCCCGGACAGCAGGGCCCGGATTATTGGGACTTTGTTTATTTCTCTTTTGTGATTGCGATGACCTCGCAGGTGTCGGACGTGGCGATCACCAGCAAAGTAATCCGGCGCCTCGCCACGGTGCATGGCGTTTTGTCGTTCTTCTTCAACGTTTCGGTCCTGGCGCTGACCGTGAACATGGTCTCCAACCTGATCAAGCCCGGCTGAACTCGTGACAGGAACTGTAGAAACGCTCCTGTTGATGCTCGCGGTGCTTGCCGGCGCGGCCGTTGTCGCGCAACGGCTCAAAACCGCGCCATCAATCATCCTGATGATCGCCGGTATCGGGATGGCACTAGTACCGGGTCTACCGACAATCAGGCTCGCTCCGGAAATCGTGCTCCTGGTGATTCTGCCTCCACTTATCTATTCAGCCGGGGTCGCCATGAGTTGGCGTGAATTCAAATTCAACCTGCGACCGATAACCTTGCTCGCATTCGGCTGCGTGGTGTTCACCACCTGCGCCGTTGCCGTGGTCGCGCATTACGTCCTGAATTTCGAATGGGCGATCGGCTTCCTGCTCGGAGCCATCGTCGCACCGCCCGATGCGGTCGCGCCCCTGGCCATCGCGCGCCGCCTGGGGTTGCCACGGCGCCTTCTCGTGATTTTGGAGGGCGAAGGGCTCGCCAACGATGCAACCGCGCTGATCCTCTACCGCTTCGCGGTTGCAGCAGCGGCAACCGGCGCATTCTCTTTGTCGAAGGCAAGCGGCGCCTTCGCGATGATCGTCGTCGGCGAAATCATTTACGGCATTGCCGTCGGCTGGCTGAGCCTGCGATTGCGCCAATGGGCGCACGAGCCTCGCGTGGAAATCACTCTTTCTCTGATGACACCCTATCTCGCCTTCTGGGTGCCGGAGCATCTCGGCGGGTCGGGCGTCCTCGCGACCGTCACGTGTGGGCTTTATGTCAGCTGGAATGGACCACTGCTCATTTCATCGGCGACGCGGCTGCAGGGCATTTTCTTCTGGGACTTGCTTGTCTACCTGGTCGAAGGCCTGGTGTTCCTGCTGACCGGATCGCAAGCGCATGCCCTGTTCGATGAGGTCCAGGCCTTTTCGATCCGGGAGCTGGCAGTCGCCATTGCATTGACGACTCTGGTCGTCATCGTTGCCCGCTTTACCTGGATTTTTCCTGCCACCTACATCCCGCGTTGGGTCAGCCCATCGCTCGCCAGACGCGATCCATCACCACCATGGCAGAGTCCTTTCCTGCTCTCTTTTGTCGGCGTGCGCGGCGTTGTTTCGCTTGCCGCCGCGCTTGCAATTCCTTTCGCGCTCAACGACGGGCGGCCTTTTCCTCACCGCGAGTTGATCCTGTTTGTTACTTTCGGCGTGATCATCATCACGCTTGTCGGTCAAGGATTGATGCTGCCGTCGGTCGTGCGCTGGCTTGGCGTGGCGCGCTCAGGCGATGAGGAACGCTCAAGCCAGATTCAATCCGAGCTCGAAGCACGCATGTCTGCTCTTGAGGAAGTCGAGAAGCGGCTGGACAAATTCATTCAGGAGCGCGAATTGCCCGACGAGGTTATCGCGCTCCTGCGCACGCGCAATCAGAGCCGCAGACAAATTCTGCCCGGCAATATGACCGATGGCCTCGACCACATGCGCCAGAGCGCCGCGTTGAAGAAAGAACTGATCGATGCCGAACGCGATTTTATCTATCAGCTGCTGCGCGACGGAAAAATAACCGACGACGCCCGCCGTCGGATCGAGTACGAGCTGGACCTTGAGGAAGCGAGCGTCGCAAATCGCGGCCGTGACGGCGGCGGCTGGATGTAGCCCGGCTTCAGGGCGCCCTATTTACCAGGATGAGGCCCATGGCGACCAGCGCCACTGCGGCGGCAAAGGCCGGCGTCAGCGGTTCGTTCAGCACAAGATGTCCGGCGGCAACACCGAACAGGGGTGTGAGGAACGTAAAAGCCGAAAGGCGCGTTGCCGAATAGCGTGCGATGAGTGCAAACCAGATAACGAATGTTACGCTGACCACCCAGACCGTCTGGTACAGCATGGACCCGATCGCCAATGCTGACGGCATATTGATTATCCGTTCGCCGGCGACGAATGCGGTGACCGCCATGATGGGTGCGGAAACGACAAGTTGATACAGCATAACCTTCTCGGCAGACGCACGTGTCAAAGTACTGGCCTTGATGGTCAGCGTGGTTGCTGCCCAGAACAGCGCGCCCCCCACCATCATCGCGTCACCGATATGCTGGCGCGGATCGAGCGCGGGCGTTGGCACGCCGAACGCAATCAGCATGCCGGCGAATGACATTGCTAGACCCAGCCACTGCGCCGTACCAAACCGATCAGCGGGAAGTACGAAGCGCGCGCCGATCACGACAAAGAAGGGCGCAAGATAGATGAACAATACGGCGCGTGTCGCTGTCGTATAGAGGAGACCCTGATAGATCAGGATGAATTCGATTGCGAACAGCGTGCCGGCGACCAATCCGTACCACAGTGTACCGTCGTGATTGAAAAGCGGGATGCCGCGCAGCCGGCACCATGCTGCGATCAGGAAAGTCGCGACAAATGATCGGATCGCCGCTTGCATGAGCGGTGGAATGTCTTGAATCGCAAGCTTGGTCGCCACCTGGTTGAATCCCCAGGACAGGCATAGGACAACGACGACTCCGGCCGCGATCGCGTCGAGCGGGCGTGTGGTTGAGGTGTAAGCGGGCGTGGATGACAAACGCGGCTCGGTGAATGATGGGCTATGCCGCTTTACAGTGCGCACAAATACCGGAAATTTCGATAACCGGTGTTTTGGGAACGAAGCCCGCGGCGCGGGAGGCGCTTTTTATCGTATCGGCAACCGCAGCCGACGCCGCCTCCCCGACTGTGCCGCATTTCTCGCAAATCAGAAATACTACGGGATCGGCGCCATGATTGTGCACGCAGCCGATGAAAGCGTTGCGGCTTTCGATCCGATGGACGAGGTCCTGTTCCCGTAAGAATTCGAGCGCACGATAAATCGTGATCGGCGCAGGCCGCGCTCCGCGCCTCGCCAGCCGGTCAATAAGGTCGTAGGCACCGAGCGGATGATGGCTGACGAGTAACGCTTCCAGGACGCGCCGGCGCATTGGGGTCAGGCGTTCTTTTCGCGCAGCGCAAATCATTTCGGCATGGGCGATCGCATCGCTTGCGCAGCGCTGATGATCGTGATCAGGCCTCGGAAATACCGCGCGCGTGGGTGATTTTCGGGTCATTGGACCGGTCCGTTTTCCGACGTAAGTCTAACGTCAAACGCCTGCAAATCCTAAGTCTGCAGCCTATATATTGCGGTGCAACAAAAATAGAGGCAGGTTTCATTCCGCCATTCGCAACCTAGGCGGCAAGACCGTCAGTTTCATCACGCGAGGACTGCATGCTCAAAGGCAAAACGGCACTCGTCACCGGGTCAACATCAGGGATTGGTCTCGCTACTGCGCGCGCCCTCGCGCAAGACGGGGCCCATGTCATGCTCAACGGTTTTGGTGAACAGGCCACGATCGAAAAGATTCGCGCCGGGATCGAAAAAGAATTCGGCGTGAAGGCGCACTACTCGCCGGCCGATATGACCAAGCCTTCCGAAATCGCCGACATGATCCGTACCACCGAGAAGGAATTCGGTTCGCTCGACGTCCTGGTGAACAATGCCGGCATCCAGCACGTTGCCAACATCGAAGATTTTCCGATCGAAAAGTGGGATACGATCATTGCAATCAACCTCTCATCATCGTTCCACACCATTCGCGCTGCCGTTCCTGGGATGAAAGCGCGGAAATGGGGTCGCATTATCAACATCGCATCCGCGCACGGACTGGTGGCTAGCGTGCAAAAGGTGGCCTACGTCTCGGCCAAGCATGGTCTCGTCGGGCTCACAAAAGTGGTGGCGATGGAAACTGCGAATGCGGGCGTGACTTGCAACGCTATTTGTCCCGGATGGGTGCTCACACCGCTGGTCCAGCAGCAGATCGATGCGCGAGCCAAGGCTTCCGGCAAGAGCGTGCGAGAGGCGGAAATCGCGCTGCTGTCCGAAAAACAGCCAATGCACCAGTTCACAAAGCCCGAGAGCATTGGCGCGCTTACCGTTTTCCTGTGCAGCGACGCCGCGGCGACGATCACCGGTTCCGCCTATTCGATCGACGGCGGCTGGGTGGCACAGTGATACACGAGCAATGATCGAACTCCTCGCACGCGCATTCGGCGGCGGCAAACGAGATAAGCCGAAAGCCGGCAAACATATCAACCTGGCATTGCAGGGCGGCGGTGCGCTGGGCGCTTTCACCTGGGGCGTACTCGACCATCTTCTTGAAGACGGCCGACTGACGATCGAGGGAATTTCCGGCGCATCGGCCGGCGCGGTCAACGCAGTCATTTTGGCCGACGGTCTCGCTCGCGGTGGACCGGACGAAGCGCGCAGGCGTCTCGCCGATTTTTGGCGCGCGGCCAGTCTCGGCGGCAACCTGCCTGAACTTCAGCGCCGCGCCGTCGACCGGCTGTTTTCCTTTTGGCCGATAGAGGACACGCCAATCGGTTTGTGGATGCAGGCGATGACCCGCTACCTGTCGCCCTACGACTTCAACCCGCTCAACATCAATCCGTTGAAAGACCTTGTCGGCCGCTTCGTCGATTTCGAGGCTGTCCGTGCAGCCAAGAATTTGCAGCTGTTCGTGTCTGCCACCAACGTAAGGACGGGGGAGCTGCGTGTATTCCGACGCGATGAAATGACTGCCGATATGATCGTCGCATCGGCATGCCTGCCGCATCTTTTCCGTGCAGTCGAGATTGACGGCGAGTCGTATTGGGATGGTGGCTACGTCGGAAATCCGGCGCTCTATCCTCTGGTTGGCGCAACCGAGACGGAAAATCTTTTGCTGGTCCAGATCAATCCTTTGCAACGCAAACAGGTGCCGAAGACGCAGAACGAGATCCTGGCGAGGATCAACGAGATCACGTTCAACTCCTCGCTGATGTCGGAGCTACGCGGCCTTACTTTCGTCGGCGAGCTGATCGACGAGGGCAAGCTGCCGCGCGGGATCGGCGCCGGACAATACCGCAGGATCAATTTTCATCGGATCGCCCTTACCGGCTCCGCGCAGACGCTGGACACGGCGAGCCGGCTTAACACGGACTATGACTTTTTCGAGATGTTGCGCACCGACGGCCGTCGTGCGGCGCGCCGTTTTCTCGACGCGCATTACGATGACATCGGTGTGCGTTCCACCCTGGAATTTAAGGCCACGACCGGAGCTGTCAGCGCGTGATATGGTTGAGCGCATGACAGCGCTCTCAGCCGAAATCGGCCAGACCGTCCTCGACATCGTCGTTGCCGACATCACGACACTCGATGTCGATGCGATCGTGAATGCCGCCAACCGCTCGTTACTGGGGGGCGGCGGCGTCGATGGCGCCATTCACCGCGCCGCCGGACCGGAATTGCTCGCTGAATGCCGTGCCCTCGGGGGTTGCGAAACCGGCTCCGCCAAGATTACCCGTGGGTATCGGCTGGCGGCCCGCCATGTCATTCATGCTGTCGGCCCGGTGTGGGGTAGCGGTAACAAAGACGAAGAGACATTGCTCGCAGGCTGTTACCGCACCGCGCTTGATCTCGCCGCCTCCAACAGACTGACGTCGATCGCCTACCCTGCAATCTCTACCGGTGTTTATCGGTTTCCGCCCGATCTTGCCGCGCGCATCGCTGTCGGCACGGTGGCCTCCGAAGTTGCGGCGCGCCCGCGCGGCATTGCTCGTGTAACTTTCTGTTGTTTCGCCGCCGAAAGCTCCGAACATCACAAGAATGCTTTTGCAGAGCTGGGCCTAGCCTAGCCTCTTTGCTTGTGATTCAGACCCTCGGCTCCGCATCCAGCCGTACGATCCAGTTGTCCAGTCCGCTCCTTGCCGCCGGATACAACTTGAGCACATCAGGATCATGCCCCGGCACGACATGATGGCGCGAGCTGGCAAGCTTGCGCAGTGTCCTGTAGCCCTCAAGGGTATCGCCAACGCTGTAGGTTATCGGAAATACGCGTCCTTCATCGAGATGCGAGTAGAGATGGCAGCAGTCCGATGCGACCACGACATGGCCGCGTCTCGTCTTTACTCGCACGCATTGCAACCCCTTTGAATGCCCGCCGATCTTGTGCACGGTAATGCCAGGCGCAAGTTCTTCGACGCCATCATGAAATTCCACACGATAGGCAAAGATCTTCCTTACCATCGCCAGCACGTCACTTTCGCTGAATGGGATGCGCAGCGTCTGGTGGCACATGCAGCGGCCCGTGGCATAGGCCATCTCAGTGTCCTGGATGTGGTATCGCGCATTGGGAAATAGATCGTAGTTGCCGGCATGGTCCCAGTGCATGTGTGTTGCGATCACGTGGTCGACTTTGTCGGGCGCAACGCCGAGCGCCTGCAACCCCTCGCCGACCGGATGGATGATCTTGCGCGCGCGTTCCCTTGCCGCCGTTTCGTCAAAGCCGGTGTCGCAGACGAAAGTGCCGTGCGGACCTTTGATGACCCATACGTAATAGGCGATTGACGTCATCTCGTCGTGCGGATCGCCAAAAATATAGTTCTCCGAGCGCTTGCGGGTGTGAGTCGCGTAGCAGACTGCATAAACCTCGTGGATATCGTCGCTCATTATTTCTTCTCCGAGCCGACGATGATGCCGGCGCGCTGCTCGATCATCTTGACGATGGCCGTAAAATCGCTGTCCCCGCCATACTCCGCGTTGGTCGTTTCCCACTGCTCGAGCACCGCGCGCATCACGGCATTAGGAGCGCTTAACTGCCGCGCTTCATCGAAACAAAGCCGGACATCCTTGAGCATCAACGCGGTGGCAAATCCATAGTCGAACGTGCGCGGCAAAATCGCCTGCGGGAATTTCTGGTCCGATGCCGTGGTGCGGCCGGATCCAGCGTTGATGACATCGATCATGACCGCCGGATCGAGCCCGGCCTTGACACCCATGGCCACCGCCTCGGATGTTGCCGCCATCGCAGTTGCCGAAAGGAAGTTGTTCGCAAGCTTCATTGTTTGCGCCATCCCTGGCTTCTCGCCGATGACGAAAACCTTGCCGAACACGGAGAGTACGTCTCTTACCAGATCGATTTCGCCTTTCGGCCCGGAGACCATTACGGCGAGTGTACCCTTTTTTGCACCGCCGACGCCGCCACTCACCGGCGAGTCGATCTGCACGATGTTTTTCTTCGCCAGGGCCGCCGCGATTTTTGTCGCGACCTGCGAGCCCGTAGTCGACAAGTCGATGAAGCGCTTGATGCGTTTACCGTGAATGACGCCGCCCTCCCCGATCGCGACTTTTTCGGAAATCTGAAGTGACGGAAGGCTCGCCATCACCGTCTCGACGCGATCAGCGACATCGCTCGGCGATGATGCAACCTGAGCGCCGAGCTCTACTAACGGGGCCACCGCGTCATTGCGTGTATCGTAGACGACGAGCTTGTGCCCGGCCTCAATAAGCCGGCGCGCCATCGGCTGTCCCATATTACCGAGGCCGATAAATCCGATGTCCATGAGCTGAGTTCCTGTCAGGCGAAATTCGGGCCGCGACTTTGCCCGACACCCGCGACTTCGTCATCCACGCGCGAGGCGCGAGCCAGTCCCGACGAAATTGCATATTGCAGCTTATTATAAGCTTGCTTATTATTAGTCGAGACGAGGATTGCCGATATGCCCACATACCCTATAAAGCGAGAATTTGCCTTTACTATCATGGATGTAGCTCGCCTGATGAAAACCTATGCAGATCAACGGGCCCGCCAATTCGGGATTTCCCGAGCCCAATGGGCCGTGTTGATGCGCATCGACCGGAATGAAGGCCTGAAGCAGTCGGAACTTGCCGACATGCTCGACCTTCAGCCAATCACGCTTACCCGTCTGCTCGATCGTCTCGCTGACAATGGCCTGATCGAGCGCCGCGCGGATCCGAACGATCGGCGAGCCAACCGGCTCTACCTAAAACCGGCTGCAAAACCTTTGCTTGATCGCCTAACGCATCTCGGCATCGACATGATGGAAACCGTTCTCGACGGCATCTCCTCGACCTCGATCGAACGCATGCTCAAAGAGCTCAGCGCGGTGAAGGACAACCTGCGCGCGGCGATCGCTGCCAACACGAATCAACAGCAAATTGCCAACGGATAAACGATGAGTGAGAAAACCTTGAAGATCGTACCAGCGCCCGAAGCCAGGACCTCGCCGGACTCGACAAGCGGTTCAAGCGAAAAGTCCGGCCTGCTCGCCCGCATCGGCCGCAAAAGATTGCGCTTGATCTTGCTGGCCGGATTACCGGCGCTGGCGGTGCTAATCGGACTCGGCTTTTATCTCTCGGGCGGCCGATACATCTCCACCGACAACGCCTATGTCGGCGCGCAGAAGGTCCTGATCACACCGGATATCTCCGGCAAGATCACGCACGTCGCCATCCGCGAGGGCCAACATGTCAATCCAGGCGACGAGCTGTTCACGCTCGATCGCGAGCCATACGCGCTGGCGCTGCGCCAGGCGAAAGCCAAGCTCGATGCCGCGCGCAGCAATTTCGACAAGCTCAAGAGCAATCTGAAATCGCTCGGTACCCTGGCCGAGCTTGCCGAAAAGAACGTGGAGCTCAAGCAGCGCGACGTCGAGCGTAAAAGCAAGCTGGTGACTTCGCAGGCGGGCTCCCAGGCCGATCTCGATACCGCGCAGGCAGGCGTCGTGACCGCAAAATTGCAGGCAGAGTATGCCATCCAGCAAAGAGATACGACGTTGACGCAGTTGCTCGGCAATCCCGATCTGCCGCTCGAGCAATTCCCTGAATATGCTCAGGCAAAGGCCGGGCTCGACAACGCTCAACGCGATTTCGACCACACGATCGTGCGCGCGCCGATGTCGGGCACCGCCACGCAGGTCGACCACATAGAACTCGGCCGTTTCGTGGCCGCCGGCACCCCTGTCCTGAGCGTCATTGACGATCAGGCGCCGTGGGTCGATGCCAACCCGAAGGAAACCGACATCACGTATCTGCGAGTCGGTCAAAAAGCGACACTTGACGTCGATAGTTTCCCCGATCGTACGTTCACGGGCACTGTCGTCGCGGTAAGCCCCGGCACCGGCGCCCAGTTCTCGATATTGCCTCCGCAAAACGCGACCGGAAACTGGGTGAAGGTCGTCCAGCGCGTTCCCGTCCGCATTGCCTTCGACAAGAACGAGGATACGCGCCTGCTGCGCTCGGGCATGAGCGTCAATGTGGAAATCGATACCGGCCACAGCCGGCTGCCCTTCATGTCGGCTCAAGCGAAAGAAGCAAAATGACCACGCGCTTTGCTTCGATGGATCCGAAGCTGCGGCGGATCCTGGTCACGGTCTGCACCATGACGGCGACCGTGATGCAGGCGCTCGATACGACGATTGCCAACGTCGCCCTGCCCTATATGCAGGGCTCGCTGTCCGCCTCGCTCGACCAGATCAACTGGGTACTGACCTCTTACATCGTGGCGGCGGCGATCATGACGGCGCCGATTGGCTGGCTGTCGGATCGCTTCGGCCGCAAAAAGCTCTTCGTCATCTGCGTCGGCGGATTCACTGTTGCCTCATTGCTCTGTGCGCTCGCCCAGAACATCGAGCAGATCGTGCTGTTCCGGCTCATGCAAGGCATGGCGGGGGCGGCGCTTGTGCCCCTTTCACAGGCAGTCTTGCTCGATACCTATTCGGCGGAAGAACGCGGACAGGCGATGGCAATCTGGGGCGTGGGCGTGATGCTCGGGCCGATCATGGGCCCAACGCTGGGCGCCTGGCTCACCGACAATTATTCCTGGCACTGGGTTTTCCTGATCAATCTCCCCATCGGTGTCATCACGGTGCTTGGCATGCTGCTGTTCATGAAGGAGACCAAAAAGCAGGAGCATTTGCGCTTCGACTGGTTCGGCTTTGTCGCACTCGCCATCGGTATCGGCGCGTTGCAGCTACTGCTCGATCGCGGCGAACAGGTCAGTTGGTTCGATTCAAACGAGATCTGGATCGAGGCCATCGTCTCTGCCGCAGGCTTCTACTATTTCTTCGCGCATTCGCTGACGAC
The DNA here is from genome assembly GCA_036557605.1 of Pseudolabrys sp. Classification (GTDB taxonomy): domain Bacteria; phylum Pseudomonadota; class Alphaproteobacteria; order Rhizobiales; family Xanthobacteraceae; genus Pseudolabrys. Next base: position 5,447 of record DATBHE010000040.1, on the reverse strand, counting down.
ACCAGAGCCTTTTGTGCGGTTCGAAATGTTCAAGGACCGCAACTTCGTCAGCGGCTGCCTTTTCATGGTTGTCATCGGCGTCGTGCTTTTCGGCACCATGGCGCTGGTGACGCCATTCATGCAGAACTTGCTCGGTTATCCGATTCAGACTGCCGGCTACCTTCTTGGCTCTCGCGGCGTCGGGACACTGATCACCATGATGGTGGCACCGCGTTTGATGCGAATGGTGCAGCCGCGCTATCTCATATTATGCGGTCTGTTGCTCACCGGCGGCACCCTGTATTTCATGACGGGTTTTTCCCTCGACGTGACCCAAAACATGATCGTCGCGACGAGCGTCGTCCAGGGTATTGGTCTCGGCCTGCTGTTTGTTCCGATCTCGACTGTAGCTTTTGCCACCCTGCCGGAGCATCTGCGCACGGGCGCGACGGCTATCACGACGCTCACGCGCAATATCGGTTCTTCGATCGGCATCTCGATGGTGATCGCCAACCTGACCAGCAAGACAACTGAAATGCATGCCCGCCTGGCCGAACAGGTGACGCCGTTCAACGATGCTCTTCAGATGCCCGATGTGGCTGCAAATCTGAACGTACATGCCGATACCGGGCGCGCTTTGCTCGATGTCATCATCACGCAGCAGGCGGCGATGCTCGCCTATCTCAATGACTTCAAGTTGCTGATGGTGCTGACGCTGGCGGTGATTCCGCTCATTCTGATCATCGGCACAGTACGGCGGGCGCCTGGCGCAAGAACAGAAGCGGCAGCGATGGACTGACCGCGCGCAACCGCGCCACTCAGCCCAAGAATTCCTTGCGGATTATTTCTGTGTGCTCACCGAGCGCCGGTATCGGGCCGTAGGTCCGCTCCTGCCCGGCGCGCATCGGCGCGGGAGCCGGCATGCTGACCGGTCCGCTTGCGGCGGCGACCGTAATCCGGCGAAGATGTGCATGATTCGACAGGAGCTCCCAGTCATTGACCCGCGCAAAAGCGATATCGGCGGATTCGAGCTTCTTCATCAGATCGATAACATCGTGCGTAGCAAAGCTCTCAGCCACCTTCGTGTCAGTCTCCTGGCGGTTCTCGACGCGCTTCGGATTGGTTGCGAACTTTAGATCTTTGGCAAGGGCAGGCTCGTCTAGGACTTTCTCAGCCAGCACGCGCCACTCGCGGTCGTTCTGAATCGCAATCAGAATATCGGCACCGTCACGGCTCTTGAACACGCCGTAGGGCGCGATCGCTGCGTGGGCGAGACCAATGCGCTTGAACGGTGTGCCGCCTTCGCCGTGCAGAAGCGGTACCGTCATCCACTCCGCCATGGCATCGAACATGGAAACGGAAATTTCCGCGCCTTCGTCGGTCCTGGAACGGGCAATCAAAGCTTCGAGAATCGCTTCGTAGGCGTTGAGGCCCGCAGCCACGTCGACGATGGAAACACCAACGCGTGCGGGACCTTCCGGACCGCCGGTTACCGAGGAAACTCCGGATTCCGCCTGGATCAGGAGATCGTACGCTTTGCGCTGCGCATAAGGACCCTTCTCGCCATACCCGGAAATCGAGCAGCAGATCAGCCGAGAATATTGCTGACGCAGGCGGGACATGGAGAAGCCGAGCTTGGCGAGCGCACCGGGTTTCAGGTTTTGTACGAACACATCGGCGCGCGCGAGCATCGCCTCGAGCAGCGCCTTGTCGTCAGGTTTGCCGAGATCAAGGACTACGGATTGCTTGCCGCGATTGAGCCAGACGAAGTTGGCACTCTCGCCATGGACCACGTGATCATACTCGCGCGCGAAATCGCCCTCCGGTCGTTCGACTTTGATGACGCGTGCGCCGGCGTCGGCAAGTCGGCACGTGCATTGCGGCGCTGCGACTGCCTGCTCGACCGAAACAACAAGGAGACCCGAGAGCGGCAACACGTTCACCTCACCCCGCTTGCGGGGAGAGGTAAAGGGGAAAGACCTTCGGAAATAGCGCCATCTCAATATGACCGTGGCAGGCCGAGCACGTGCTCGGCCAGATAAGACAGGATCATGTTGGTAGAAATCGGAGCCACCTGGTAGAGCCGCGTTTCACGGAACTTGCGCTCGATATCGTATTCCTCGGCGAAGCCGAAGCCTCCATGCGTCTGCACGCACATATCGCCGGCTGCCCATGACGCATCGGCGGCGAGCAACTTCGCCATGTTGGCTTCCGCGCCGATATCTTCGCCGGCGTCGTATTTGCGCGCTGCCTGATGCACCATCAATTCGGCCGCGCGCATCTGCGCGTAAGCGCGCGCGATCGGAAACTGCACGCCCTGATTCTGGCCGATCGGCCGGCCGAACAGCTCGCGATCCTTCGCATACTGCGTCGCCTTGCCGATGAACCATTTGGCATCGCCGATGCATTCCGCAGCGATTAATATACGCTCGGCATTCATGCCCGAGAGAATGTAACGAAATCCCTGCCCTTCCTCACCGATCAGGTTTTCCGCCGGTACCCGCAGATCGTCAAAAAAGATCTGCGTGGTGGCATGGTTCATCATGGTGCGGATTGGATTGATGGCGATGCTCGCACCTTGCGCCAGCCGCATGTCGACCAGAAACACAGACAAACCATCCGTACGCTTCTTTGCCTGTTCTTTCGGCGTGGTGCGCGCGAGCAGCAGCATCAGATCGGAATGCTCGGCGCGTGAGGTCCAGATCTTCTGCCCATTGATAACGTAGTGATCGTTGCCTTCGCGCTTTGCAGTCGTGCGTAAGGATAGCGTGTCGGTGCCGGATGTCGGCTCGGTGACGCCGAATGCCTGCAGGCGCAACTCACCGCTCGCAATCAACGGCAGATAGCGCTGTTTCTGTGCGTCGCTGCCGTGGCGCAGGATCGTGCCCATCGTATACATCTGCGCGTGACAGGCGGCACCGTTGCCGCCCGAGGCGTGCACTTCCTCAAGAATCGCCGCTGCCGCACCCAGGTTAAGACCGCTGCCGCCGTATTGCTCGGGGATCAGTGCCGCCAGGTAACCGGCTTTGGTGAGTGCAGTGACGAATTCTGTGGGATAGGCCCTTTCACGATCAAGTCCACGCCAGTATTCGCCTGGAAACGTTGCGCAGAGCGCGCGCACGCCGCTGCGGATGTCGGCAAACTCGTCATGCTCGACCGCGCGTTTTTTCATGATCCCACTCTATGCAGCCAGAAACGCCTGACAAGTGCGGCTAGACCGGGTCCCAATTGAACACGTCTTCCGAGCGCTCCAACGGCGTTAACAATGATGCAAAAGCCTGATTTAGCTCGGCTGCAATCTGCTGCGGCGTCCACCCGCCGGCGCGATGGATGGTCTTCACCGGCCGTGGCTGATTGAACAGGTAGATTTCGTTGTTGCGGACCGAGAATATTTGTCCGGTAATGCCGGAGGCCGCATCGGAGCAGAGAAATACGGCAAGCGGCGCGATCTTTTCCGGCGTCATTCGCTGGAATGCCTCGAGGCGATGCTTGTCCTGTTCCGACTGCACAGGGATCGACTCGATCATGCGCGTGAACGCGAACGGCGCAATACAGTTCGACCGCACGTTAAACCGCGCCATATCGAGCGCGATGCCCCGAGAGAGCCCCATGACGCCGAGCTTGGCCGCCATATAATTCGCCTGACCGAAATTTCCGACCAGTCCGGACGTCGAGGTCATGTGCACGAAAGCGCCTGAATTCTGTTCACGGAACAGCGGTGCAACCGCGCGGCTCATGTTGAACGAACCGTTGAGATGGACGGCGATCACATCGGACCAGTCCGACCAGCTCATCTTGTGAAAAATCACGTCGCGGAGGACGCCGGCGTTGTTGACGAGGATGTCGATGCGGCCGAATGCATCGAGCGCCGCCTCGACGATTGTCTCGGCGTTTTTTGGCTCGGTGATGGACAGTGTCGACGCGATTGCCTCCCCGCCGTCTTTTTTTATGGCGCTGACCGTGTCTTGCGCCGGGCCTGCGTCGGTGCCTTCGCCTTGCAGGCTCGCGCCGATGTCGCAAACCACAACACGCGCGCCTTCTTTCGCGAGCAGCATGGCGATTCCTCGCCCAATACCGCGTCCCGCCCCGGTTACGATGGCGGTTTTTCCTTTAACAACGCCCGACATACGAATTTCCGATTTAGGTTTCCGTCCCTTCGTCCCCGGGGAAGCGAGACCTAGCCCCACACTTCGTCGGCAAGCTCAACGATCATCCGCAATTTCGCCCATTGCTCGTCTTCCGCAAGAACGTTGCCTTCTTCCGTCGAGGCGAAGCCGCATTGCGGCGACAAGCACAACTGATCGAGCGAAATATATTTGGAGGCAGCCTCGATCCGACGCTTGATCTCGTCCTTCGTTTCAAGACGGCCGGTCTTGGTGGTGACAAGCCCGAGCACGACATGACGGTCTTTCGGGACAAGCCTGAGCGGCTCGAAGCCGCCGGCGCGTTCGGTGTCGTATTCCATGAAATAGCCGTGGACCTTGACGCGGTTGAACAGGATCTCCTGCTCGGCCTCGTAGCCGCCTGCGCCCATGAAGGTCGATTTATAATTGCCCCGGCACATGTGCATGGTGATGGTCATGTCGGACGGAATATCCGACATCGCGATGTTGATCAGGTCGCCATAAAGCTCGCCGAGTTGCTCGGGATCGTCGCCGCGGTCCTTCATGGCCTGCCGGTATTTCGGGTCACACAGCATCGCGATGAAGACTTCGTCGAGCTGCAGGTAGCGGCAGCCGGCATCGGCAAAAGCACGCACGGTCTTTTTATAGGCTTTACCCAGGTCGTCGAAGAAGGCGTCGAGCTTTGGATAGACTGTCTGGTCGATCGGCGTCCGCAGCGGCCGCCCATAGGCGGCGGATGGCGCGGGAATCGTGATTTTCGGCGTGTGCCTAGTGTGGGCCGCAACGAACTTGAAATGCTCGATCATCGGGTGGTTGGAAAAACCGATTTTGCCGGTCACCTTCAGACCTTCGTTGCGCGTCGTCACGGCGGCAAAGGCAATGCCGGTATCCATGACGTGTTTTTCTATGCCGTCGAGTCCCCAAAGGAAGTCGAGATGCCACCAGGAGCGGCGGAACTCACCGTCAGTGATCGACTGCAGACCGACGTCCTCCTGTTTCTTGATAACGCGCTCGATTTCGCGGTCCTCAATCTCCCTCAGTTGCGCGGGCGTGATTTCGCCCTTCGAACGTTGCTCGCGCGCCTTCTTCAGCGCGGCGGGGCGCAGCAGGCTGCCAACATGATCGGCACGAAATGGCGGCTTTGTTCTTTTGCTCATGAGTGACCCCAGACCTCCTCGGATAGTTCAACAATCATCCGCAGTTTCGCCCACTGTTCGTCCTCGGCCAAGATGTTACCTTCTTCCGTCGAGGCAAAGCCGCATTGCGGCGACAGGCAAAGCTGCTCCAGCGAAATGAATTTGGCGGCCTGCTCGATGCGGCGCTTGATATCGTCCTTTGATTCCA
>DATBHE010000039.1:0-11230 GCA_036557605.1 Pseudolabrys sp. | reverse complement strand
CCCTCAACCGCGTATCGGCGGAAGGTAGCATATTTTTGGCCGATCTTGAGCGCCTCCTGATAGTCGGCGCTCTTGTACCATTTATTCAGCGCTTCCATGCTTTCCCATTGCTGTACGACGGCCCGTTTCGGCGGCGTGCCTTCGATTGCGGTGATTGGTTTCGAACCGGCCCCTCCGGCTCCTCCGATGAAGACAAACTTAGCGCCCGCCGCTCTGATCGTGGCTTGGGCTTTCGGCGCAAACTCTTTTCCATACGCTTCTGGATTCGTCACGTCGATCTCGGTCACAAGATAGACGGGCGCTTTGCCTTGCGCTTGAAGTCCCTGCACAGCAAAGCCGCCAATGGCCATGCCGGTGAGCATCGCAAATGAAACCGTAAGATAGGTCTTCATGTTATGTCCTTCCGCGGTTACGGTTCCCTACCGTAATCCGATGCGTGGAACTCTGAAAGGGGGCGACTCCGAGATTCAAAACGGGCCACTGGGCATGGAAGGAAGCCAGCACCCATTAGGGGCTTAGGAACACACCTAGAACAACGTTCTTGCGCCGTTCCGGGTAGCGCGACGCGCCGCCGACAAGCTGCCGTTCCGGAACGGCAAATCGTCCGAAAAAACGCAATCACTCCAAAGCGCCACGCCGGTCGGCTGGGGAAAAGGCACTTCCTTTTCGCAATCCGCTCCCGCGGTGGACAGCACGCGCATCGAACTTCACAGTTGCCGTGCGTCGAGAATCGCGCGCCGCAGAACCGAAATGAACAACCCCCCACCGCTTGATCGCGGTGCGCGTGAACGATCCTCGCCAGCTTGCTGGCGGGCACTACCGCCGCCGACACGTGTCGGCAGCTTGAACTACCCCGGCCGCATGTGGCGGCGGGGATTTTAACGCTGAACACTAAAGGATATTTTCTGCAATGTTACACATTGAAGTGCTCAAAAGCAGGTGCGCGTCGACAGGACTGTGGCGCGCTGAACTTGCTAAACGCTATGTTGACGATCCGCGTAATGCAATCGCGCGCGATCTTCTGCTGACTCTGGCGGCAAGACCAGAGAGTGACGTCAGCTACGAAACCAAGCAGCGACTTTCGGCATTTTCAGGCCCCGCGTTTGCGGAAGCAATCCGGCTTGCCACAAAGGACGTGGCTTTCCGATACACGCCGCACAGCTTGGACGACGTCGCACGGCGAGTCGTCAAACTCATGGAGCCGGCACCGGCGCCACGTATAGATGATCCGCGCTTCGCAGCGGTAGCGCTGGCTGCGGGGGTGCGCCAATGAGTGCGGCCTCCAAGAAACTCACCTTGCCGCTGTCGCCCTACGCGCTTATTGGTGCGACGCTCGTCGACAACGGTTATGCCGCGATACCCATCGAGCCCGGCACAAAGAAGCCAGGGGCTGTTTCGTTCGAAAAATGGCACGCAATGTCCGATTGGACGCGCTACTGCGATCGCCTGCCGTCCGAAATCGAAACTGCAATTTGGGCTAAGTGGCCTGACGCCGGGGTCTGCGTCGCGCTCGACCACAAGCTGAAGGTCATCGATATCGACACTGACGATCCGGCGCTCATGGCCGCGGTGCGGGCAGTCCTACCCGACAGCCCCGTCAAGAAACGCGGGCGCAAGGGCTTCAGCGCCTTCTATCGCGGCAGCGACACTGTCATGTCGGCGCCGTTCTCTATCACAACGGCCGACAAGCCGGTTCGTGTCGTCGATCTGCTCTGTCACGGTCGCCAGACCGTGTTGCCGCCGACGATCCATCCCGACACTGGCGAGCCGTATCGGTGGCTGACCGACGATACGTTGGAAAACACGCTGGTCGACAAGCTCCCGGAGCTGCCCGACGACGTCGCGGCAAGGCTCGCGGAAGTTCTCAAGCCGTTCGGCTTCGTGCCGGAGCCGGTACGCACCATCGTCGGCGGCGACGGCGATAGCTTGTGGCGCGATATCAACGACACGGCGCTATTGAACCTGGACGCTTGGGTTCCGGCGCTGGGATTGCCCGATACTAAACGCAATCACAACGGTTATCGCGCCGTGGCGGCGTGGCGTGGCGTTGAGAATGCCAATCTGTCGTTCCACCGCGACGGCATCAAGGACTGGGGCACCGACAAATCCTATACGCCGATCGATGTGGTTATGGCGGCCCTTGGTGTCGACGTTAGCGGCGCGACGAACTGGCTGCGCGAGCGGCTGGGCATTGAGGAGCCGAAGGATGGTTTCGATATGGCGGCGTTCGTGAAGCAGGCGAAGCCTGCCGAGCCGGTTGATGCTAAGCCGGCAAACGATAATGCGCCACGGCGCTTCAAAGAAGACCGCAGCACCGGCGCGATTGCCGCAAACATCATTATTGACGAATGGAAAAAGCAAAAGTTGTCCGCTTATGAAACGGCATACTATATCGGGCAACTCGCGAAGACAGGGTTCCTCAAAAGAGACCATGCCCAAGGGGAATACGTCGAAAAAAGAATGAGCATGGCTGCGCATTATACGCCCGATGATGCGCCGGAGTGCCTCATAGCCTTTGAAGAAGGACTCAAAGACCAGCAACAGGAGCAAACACGCGATTACATCATTCAGGCCGCAAAAAACCCCAAGCGCGGACGTGGCGTCAATTTGTTAACCGTCACTCAAAACACTGTGGCAGAGCAGTTCACTGATCTTAACAAGGGCAAGCTTTTATTCTGCCACTCGCAAGGCGCATGGTTCGAGTGGGATGACGCCATCTGGCAACAGAATGAAACGAGGAAGGCATTCAATCTGGTGCGCGTGCTCTCCTGCGATCTGTCTAACGGACAGTCGTCGAAGGACAAGAAGACGATTCAAAGCTCAGGCTTTGCAACTGGGGTCGAAAAGTTCGTGCAAGCCAACCCTGTCTTTGCGCGTGCGGCATCCGACTGGGACAAGGATTTGTGGAAACTAGGCACGCCTAACGGCACCATAGACCTGCGCACCGGCAAGCTCATGTCGGCAACACCAGACGACATGATTACTAAGACCACAGCCGTTGCCCCCGCCGATGCCGTATCGTGCCCACTCTGGCTTCAGTTTCTAGCCGAAGCGACGGGCGGCGACGCGGAAATGACTCGCTTTCTGCAACAATGGTGCGGCTACTGCCTGACCGGCGTGACGCGGGAGCATGCTCTTGTGTTCATGTACGGCCCCGGCGGCAACGGGAAGTCTGTGTTCTTAAACACGGTCCTGAAGATTCTGGCCGGCTATGCCTGCAGCGCCGCGATGGAGACATTTACGGCGTCCAAGAATGACAAGCACCCGACCGATCTGGCCATGCTCCGCGGTGCGCGGCTTGTGACGGCATCTGAGACTGAACAGGGCAAGGCTTGGGCCGAATCACGGATCAAGCAGATCACCGGAGGCGATCCAATCACCGCTCGCTTCATGCGGCAGAACTTTTTCACCTACATGCCGCAGTTCAAACTCACGATCATCGGCAATCATCGGCCGGTATTGCGCAACGTCGATGATGCTATGCGCCGGCGTTTCAATATCGTCCCGTTCACGCGTAAGCCGCCCAGGGTGGACAAGCAACTAGACGATAAGCTGAGTTTCGAGTGGCCCGGCATTCTACGCTGGATGATCGAGGGTTGCCTGGATTGGCAAAAGAACGGCTTGGTTCGCCCTGCCAGCATCGAGGCGGCAACCGAGGCGTACTTCAGCGAACAGGACCTATTCGGCCAGTGGCTGGAGGACTACTGCGACATGGAGCCGGAGAACCAGAGCATGTGGGATACCGCAGCAACGCTGTTCGCGTCTTGGAAGGAATATGTCAAAGCGGCCGGCGAAGAACCCGGAAGCGCGAGGGCGTTCGCCGGAGAGCTGCAGAAGCGCGGGTTTACGCGCAAGCGTACACACAGCGGGCGCGGTTTCTCAGGGCTTCGCGTCAAGCATGGCATGGAGCCCAAAGCCTAGCCGGCGACCTAGCCGTGACACATGACACTTCATGTCACTTTTTCCATTATCCGCCATCAGGCGCGCGCGCGCGTTAGAGCGCTTATAGGAAAAAATGTGTCACGAAGTGACATGTGTCACGCCCCCATCCCCTTGTAGGAGGAAAGCATGACTGCAAACGACTGGCTTAAGTCCGAATACGCCAATCTTTTCGATGATATCGACAACGTGCCGGATTGGTGCGTGTCCGCATATTGGGCCGACGGCCGCACCTTTCGCAATCCAACGTGGATGGACGACGAGTTTATCCGGGGCGAGGTGTGGAACCGCGGCGCTGGCAGGTGGGAGATAAGGACGATGCCGCGGGCCGAGTGCCCGGCTTATCGCGAGGGCTCACGTTGGTACAGGACAAGGAGCGCTGCCGCATGACGCCCAACCCCACACCTAAGCCCTGGCGCGGCGCCGGCGAGCCGCCGCTGCCAGAACTTAGCCTATACCGGTTACAGGAGCGCATCCTGCGCGAGGCAGCGGCGCCTTACGGAGTCCGAGCACGATCGCGCCCCGGTTGGATCGAGCGATTGCGTCGGTGGTGGCGCCGGCTGTGGGGACGCTAGGCGCGCGCGTAGTCATCCAGTAGCCAGCTTTGTGCGCAGCAAGTAGCCGCTTTTTGCGGAAACTTTACTATGATACTACCTATTTTCCTATTTTGTTCTCGATTCGTATCAAAAAGTTCAAGCGCTTTTAGGTATCATAGTAAATTTTAGGTAAGCATGGCTTACATATTTGGTTTGGAAAATCAATGACTTGGGTATTTTTGCACACAGGGCAGACGAAATCGGGTATAATAACTTTTAAAGTGTAATCCCGAAAGTTGTATACAACCCTTTTGGGTTGTACCTCCTAGTCGCCGCCTCTGACACTCAGGCGTGCGCTACGTGAAGTGAGGGGCAAGGCGCCAGACGCCGGCCCGACGGGTGTCACCGGAAAATCTGATTGCCGTGCCCGCGCCGCCGCAAGGTGGCTACGGGAGCGGCGCGCATTTTTAACGCCGAGTCGCAAAAAAGCGGCCGGGAAAACGCTAGGTCAAACAATGGATTGTAAAAAATGTCAGAATACGTGCGCCCCGATGGGGCACTGATGAAGCAAGTCGCCCCATTTCAGTATCGGGCAGCCACACCGACACCAAAGCTCCCGGTCCAGGACTACAGCGGCAAGAGGATGGCGCCGGAGCGCCATATGCCGCAGGGATTCCCATCCGGGCGCCCGCACAGCAAAGCAGATGGATGCGGCTCAACCGTTCCGCTGTTCGATGACGGTCCACCCGAGGAGCTAGTCTGTACCGGCCATTTACATCAGTACGAATGCGATGCCGAGCCTCTGCGCGTTCTGGGAGCGCACCTCCGCCCACTCTATCAAGCGCATAGAGAAGCGCATTTCGCGGGGCGCACATGGAAGAGCGGGCACCGTTCTTGGGCCATCTGCCGCGGCAAGCACAAAGACAACCCCAACCATAAGTGTAAACATCTTGAACGCATACGACTCGCAGCGCCTCCCCCGCCCCTGGTGAGCATGCGCACCGCTCCACCCCTGCCGCCGAGCGAGCCAAAGAGGCCGCTGCGCCCGTCGAAAGACTTCGCGTCGCCGCTGGAGCGGATGCTCGAGAAGCCATCCACCGGCACGGCGGCGCAATGTTCCCGATGGTTATCGGCTACCCAGGCCTACGACGGCTGGTGCCACGCGCACGCCGCGGCGCTGTGGGGGAACACTCTGCATTTGCAAGCGAGCGCAGGCCGCGTGGGAAAAATGGGCACGAGCATCGGGCTGGATGCTGACGGGCTATTCATCGGCCATCGGCTTGTATTCACGAACAAGGGGAACGAGCGCGATAAGGGCACCCGCCAGCTTGCCGGGGCTCTCCCCGAGATGCCCGCCCGCACCAGATGGGACCACAGCGAAAACCTGATGCTCGCCCGCGTAGATGCCGGGAAGGCACTCTACGAAGTAAACGCTCGGCTCGGCGAACTGAAAGAGCATGCTCTCGCGGCGATAGTGCATGGCGAAACTCTCAAGAAGATTGGCGGCGAGATGGGCTACAAGGAAAGCGCTGAGGGCAAGGCTAAAGAGGCTGTACTAAAAGCTCTTGAAATCATTGCCGAATACCTAGACGAGCAGCTAGGTACCCCATCGATGTATTGCCAGGGGGCTATATTGGAAGGGCCTCGGCCATCCATCCATTGACTTGACCACCTTTCAACCTCCGGCGCTGTTCCGGCGCCGGGGGCTTTTTCGCGGGGTGCAATAAAACTGCAATCACCGTTTAGATTTTTGGGAGGGCCGCCCTATGGCCAAAGACTTCGCACGCTTCGGAACGGCCGACCTTGCACGCGCATCTGGGATGCCGGTCAAGAAGCTCCTCCGGCTACTCGACCGGAACGTCATTCGACCGTCGGAACAGGACCAGACCCCCGGCGGCCAGGGGAATCCGCGCGTGTTCACAGAACTGAGCGCGCAGCGAATCGCGCTTGCATACACGCTCATGGAAATCGGCTTGACGCCGAACGACGCAGCCAGGACTGCCGACGAGTGCCATCGCCCAACCGGCCTGCTCGTTGTCGACGCGTACTCCGCGCGTGTGCTGCCACTGGCAGAGTTCAATCTGCCCATTGGCGCAGCGATAGTGGACATGCACGAGCTTAATATTCGCGTGAGTGAACGTCTAAATCTAAAGGAGAATGCCACATGACCAAGGAAATCGTCCTCGCTGCAATCGCATGCGCAGATGACGCCGCTGCAGAAGTTCTGCGCCAAGGAGGCACGCAACCTGAAGCGGACAGCGAATGGCGCCTGCTGGTTCGACGAGGAACTAGCTCACCCTATTTCGCCTGATAACGCATAACTATCATAGTTTTTGAAACAGGAAACATCGATGAAGAATCCATTTTCGCGTAAATCACCACAAGAGCGCCGCGATGCTGTTGCGGCCCAACTAGCTGAAGCCGAGCAACAGGCCAAGGCCGCGCAAGATGAGCGTCTTAAGCTTGCGCTGGCTGGTGAGCCCACGGAGGCAGCCGAAGAAAAGTCGTGGAAGCTCACGGCGCGCGTCGGCACATTGCGCGACGCCCTGGCCGCCCTGGATCAGGAAGTCGCCGCCGCAGAGGCCGCAGCCGCGAAGGCGAAGATTGAAGCCGATCGCAAACGCGCCATCGCGAAGCTTGATGATCTGGCCGATCGTCTAGACGCGGAGATTTCTGCCTATACCGCCTGGGTCCAGGGCAAGTTCAGGGCGCTTATGCAGGAAGTCGACCAAGCCAACGGCACCACCTTCTCGCAGCAGCTGGTCAGCAGCGGCCCGTGGTTTGCCGTGACCGATATCTTGCGCAGGGAATCGGGCACCGTGCGCGGGCTGGCGAAATCAATTCCGGCCGGGGTCGCAGACGATCGCCTAAGCCGGATTCTCACATAGCGCCGCCGATCTGCCGGCGCGTTGGCGGCTTCTGGCTTCCCAGACACAAGTCGGGAGCCGCCACCCCCTATTTCGATAACGAGGTTTTTTAGATGTCCACATACAACGAACACGGCCGCCGCAAATGGCCGGAACGAGGCTGGATGCCGCCGCGCAATCAGCGCGAATATGACGAATATTCGATCCACTACACCGACGTGCCGCCGGTGCCTGCACAGCCGTCGCGGCGGACGACAATCTCCGACGTCGACATGCGCAAGCAGCGCGCCGATGAATACGCCGAGATGATGCGGCACCGGCGGGAAGAACCGTGCCGCCTGGTCTACGTGCCGGCGAACGGTGATCGACCGGCGCGAGTTGTGCCGGTGCGGGCGGCGGAACAGCCTAAACCGGTGCAAGTTGCACCAGTTTCAAACGAGCGCGCGACGCCAGATCTTGAGCGCACCGCCTATGAAGAAGCGGGTCACGCGGTTGCCGATGACGAGCTTGGCGTGCACGTTACTTCGCTGTGCGTTCGCAAGGATGGGAGCGGCGCGGCCTGGGCAGAGCACGCTGCAGACATCACCTTGCCGGTTGTCGGCAAGGTGCATCGCAAGGCGATCACGCTGTGGGCCGGCATGGCCGCGCAGCGGCAACGTTATGGCAATCATATTGTGAGCGAGCCAGATATGGACAATCTGCGTCTCTGCACCACGCTGCTTGAGCTAGAAGGTGCGGAGGCCGAAGCATTTCTCGCTGAGACGCGGGCTCGCGCGGCAGACATCGTTGCTAAGCGGTGGGCGGATGTTGAGCGTGTTGCGGCGGTGCTCAATGTCGTTCGCAGCCTAAACGCCAGCGAGTTCTATCAGTGTATCGGTAAGACTGCTCCCGTAACGCAAGTGCGCAAAGAAATGCTTCCAATAATGATTCGAAGCGCAACCCTGCAAGCGGCTGGCGGCGATGAGTATGATGTCGTGTTCTCTAGCGGCGCGACGGTGCGCAGGCGAGACGATAACTATCAACCGTATGATGAAGAACTTGTGATGACGCCAGCCGCCGTTGACCTGTCACGGTTGGCGTCGGGTAGGGCCCCATTCTTGGCTGGCCACGATAGCTCTAATCTTTCGAGCGTCATCGGTGTCGTTACCAGCGCCAGAATCGAGAATGGCTTAGGGCTAGCACGCATTCGCTTGTCAAATCGCGATGACGTGAAAGGAATCGCTCAAGACGTTCGCGATAAGATTCTGCACTCAGTTTCTGTGGGCGACCGGATTGATACTGCAGAGCGCATTCAACGTGCCGGCGATGTGCCGTTGCTCCGCGCGACAAGATGGACTCCTTACGAGCTTAGCTTGGTGAGCATTCCGGCCGATCCGTTCGCGAGTGTGAGAGGCGCGCCGAAGTTCGAAGCTGTGGTGCGCGGTTGACGCCTTAGTGATTCACTTGATGAAGCAGCCCCTGCCGCGCCTCATTGAACTTGCCAGTCTAGCGCGAGCGAGGCGCCGCAAGACTTGAACGCTGCGAAGCGAAGCAGAAAAGAAATCCTAGGTTCTCCTCCGAGGGGGTGCCGGTAGGGTCGCGTCGCAGCGCGATGGGTCGCTCGCCTATTGCAAAAAGCGATTAGTAAACAATGACTTATAAACACCCACAACGGCAAGGAATGTAACGTTATTACATATTTCCGGCCGTTTTTTCGAGTTTTACTTTGATTTACAAGGGTTTATGAATGTCCAAAATCCTCACAAAAGCGGAGTTTGCAAAGGCGCTCGGCGTATCCCGGCCAACGGTCTCCTCCTACTGCCGGCGAGGCATGCCGCAGGAACCGGATGGGTGTCTCGACGAAGGCAAGTGCCGCGCCTGGATCAAGGCCAACGTGCGCGCGCAGACCGGCATGCGCGGCCTCGGCGGCCGGGTGCTTGCCGACGATGATGACAACGACGCGGATGTCGATTCCAAAGAACACTCCGCGGCTCGCCTTCTCAAAGCCCGCGCCGATCGCGCCGAGCTTGAGCTTGAGCGCATGCGCGGCGGCACCGAGGAAGAGCGCCGGCTAAAGCTCATTGAGACGACGATCGCCCATTTGTGGTGGGTTTTCCAACGACACTCGCCACACGCAACTACTGGCTTGTTCATCGGCAATGGCTGGCTCAACGCCAAAGACGGAGGTTCGTGTGCGCGCGCGTCGTCTCTCATTGCCGCCCGCGACTGCACGATCATGCGGCAGCTAGCGGGCGTCATCGAGGCGGCATTCAGCGATGGCCTGGAGCCTGTAGACGGCCGGCGCGACGCGATGTTGCCGTGGTCGCGCGAGCAGATCGAGTGGGCGAAAGAAGTTGGCGACGTTTTCCAGGCCGAGATTGACGACCTGCCGACCAAATCTGAGTCCAGTCCGCGCGCAGCTAATGAAGTTTTCCACGTTGATGCTGATGGGGAGGTCCGCACGACCACCAAGAAGGAAGCGTAATCGATGACTGAGAACCCCGGCCTCCTGCTCTAAAAGCCGAGCGCGACCGCGAGTTTTGGGCGCGCGTGGATCGCGAGTCACGAGCCATCGCTGCGTTCGCCGGCATCAAGCTCGACCGGCGCTGAGAGATGCGGGCTGAAACCGCTGGACGGATTCAGAACAATTCAGGGACCCGAAAAGGACCTGCCGACCGCTTTGTGGCACGCTGAACCCGCGGTAAGCTGGCCCGAGCCGGTTCCGGAGGGGAGCCCATGGTCGACGTGACAAGGCGGGATTTCGCAACGCTGCTCGGCGGCGCGGCGGCGTGGCCGCTGGCGGCGCGGGGGGAGCAGGCGCAGAAGATGCGGCGCATCGGCGTGCTCATGGGAATCGCGAACGATTCCGAAGGGCAGGAGCGTATGGCTGTCTTCAGGAGGACGTTGGCGAGTCTGGGATGGATCGAAGGCCGCGACCTTTAGTTCGATTATCGCTGGGCGCCCCGCGATGCAAGGCAGGCCCGCGTGTTCGCAGATGAATTGGTTGAGGTAGGACCGGACATGATCTTTTGCCTTTCCACTCCGGTCACAACGGCCGTCAGAGACGCTACCCGAGCGATACCCGTAGTCTTTGTTCAAGTAACCGAGCCCGTGGGCGCGCGACTGGTTCAAAGCTGGGCAAAGCCCAGCGGGAACCTGACCGGGTTTACAAATTTCGAGCCGTCGATGTCAGGTAAATGGCTTGAATTACTTAAAACGTTGACACCTAGCATTACGCGGGTCGCATACTTGTTCAATCCGAATACCACACCTGCTCTGTATGAGGAGACAGTCAAGGCAGCCGCGCCTCTTCTCTCGCTGTCGTCGAGTTCGGCGGCGTTTCAAGCCGTTTCCGAGATCGAACCTACCGTCCAAAGATTTGCGTCGGAGCCAAATGGCGGCTTGTTAGTGCTGCCGGACATCTCCACGACCATAAATCGCAATCAGATCATTGCCGCAGCAGCGCGCTATCGTATACCGGCGTTGTATACGTTCAGGTTTTTTGCCATTGAAGGCGGCTTGATGTCGTACGGAATCGACGTCGCAGATGTCTTTCAGCAAGCCGCGACATACGCCGATCGCATCCTGCGCGGCACGCCCCCTGCCGACCTGCCGGTCCAAGGGCCGAGAAAACTTGAGCTAGTGATCAATCTCAAGACCGCGAAGACGCTCGGCCTGACCGTGCCGCCGACCCTGCTCGCCCGCGCCGACGAGGTGATCGAGTGAAGAGTCGCACGTTCATTGTTCAGTCCGACGAGCACCTTGGAACAAGCACATGCATCGTCGAAATTTCCTGATACTTTTTGGCGCGTCGGTCGCTTGTCCCTGTGTCTCAGTAGCTCAGGTTGCGAAGAAGCGGCCGGTGATCGGAATGCTTGGACAGGGCACGCCGACTCAGCTTAAAGGCGT
>DATBHE010000038.1:0-4296 GCA_036557605.1 Pseudolabrys sp. | reverse complement strand
GCGGGAATGAGCGGAACTTGTTGCCCACGCCTCCGCACGCCCTCATCCTTCGAGACGCGAGCTTTGCTCGCTCCTCAGGATGAGGACTGTTCTCTGCCGCGCGCATCATCACGCCTCCGCCGTCAATCTCAGGAGGCCTGACCTCCGCACTTCTTGGTCACCTTGTTGTAGTTGCCGCACTTCAGGGTCACCCAATCGGCTTCGAGATCCTTCGAGCCGGGCAGGAAATCGGACCAGGCATCGCCTGGCACGAGACCCTTGGTCTTCCAGACGACGTCGAACTGGCCGTCGCCGCGGACTTCGCCGATGAAGACCGGCTTGGTGATGTGATGGTTCGCCAGCATCTTCGATGTGCCGCCGGTGAGGTTTTCGGCCTCGATGCCGGGCAGCGCGTCGATGACCTTGTCCGGATCGGTGGATTTGACCTTCTCGACCGCCTTCACCCACATCTGGAAGCCGATGACGTGTGCTTCCATCGGGTCATTGGTGACGCGCTTCGGGTTCTTCGTGAACGCCTGCCACTTCTTGATGAACTCGGCGTTGGCGGGGTTCTTGATCGACTCGAAGTAATTCCACGCCGCGAGATGGCCGAGCAGCGGCTTGGTGTCGAGACCGGCGAGCTCTTCTTCGCCGACCGAGAAGGCCACGACCGGAATATCGGTGGCCTTGACGCCCTGGTTGCCGAGCTCTTTGTAGAACGGCACGTTGGCGTCGCCGTTGATGGTCGAGACCACGGCGGTCTTCTTGCCCGCCGAGCCGAACTTCTTGATGTCGGCGACGATGGTCTGCCAGTCGGAATGTCCGAACGGCGTGTAGTTGATCATGATGTCTTCGTCCTTGACGCCTTTCGCTTTCAGATAGGCTTCGAGGATCTTGTTGGTGGTGCGCGGATAGACATAGTCCGTGCCCGCGAGCACCCAGCGCTTCACCGATCCGCCGTCCTTGCTCATGAGGTAGTCGACGGCCGGGATCGCCTGCTGGTTCGGCGCGGCGCCGGTGTAGAAGACGTTGCGCTCGGACTCTTCACCTTCATATTGCACCGGGTAGAAGAGGATCGAGTTGAGCTCCTTGAATACCGGGAGCACGGACTTGCGCGAGACCGAGGTCCAGCAGCCGAACACGACCGAGACCTTGTCCTTCGAAATCAGCTCGCGCGCTTTTTCGGCGAAGAGCGGCCAGTTGGACGCGGGGTCCACGACCACCGCCTCCAGTTTCTTGCCGAGCACGCCGCCTTTCTTGTTCTGCTCGTCGATCAGAAAGAGCATCGTGTCTTTCAGCGTGGTCTCGCTGATCGCCATCGTTCCCGAGAGCGAATGCAGAATGCCGATCTTGATGGTGTCCTGAGCCATCGCCGAGGACGTGGCTGCAACTCCCAAAGCGATGCCCGCGGCGGCTGACAGCCAGCTGCGTGCCTGCGACCCCCTGGCGGCCGCGCAATCCATTTCCAGCATTGTCTCTCTCCTGTTTGACGCACGCGCAATCGGGCCCGGTCCCGGCGCCGCAAAACACGTATTCGCAAGGTGCGTGCCAAGCAGGTCATCTGACGGATTTGACTGGGTTATTTGGCGCGTCCGCTGAATTCGCGCGCAGGCTGCCCATCCCGTGAGCGGTGCAAACGCTAATATTTAGGCAGATTGCCCATTCAGAGGCAGGCGTCGGCGCGAGCCCCTTTTTGCGCGCATGTTTGCTGCGTACGATGATTGAGCAGGGGCGTAAACTGATGAAGCGGCGCAACACAGGTCGCAAACGCGTCAAGACATCGAGGCGCAATGCGCCGAGGATCGCGCGCTGGGCCGCGCGTCGGGGCGCCGATGCCGCCAAGGATGCCGCCAAGAAAACCGCCAAGAAAACGGCGATCGCGCGGACCGCGCGCGAGCGCGACGAGGCGCTGCACCAGCAGGCCGCGACCGCCGAAATTCTCCGGCTGATCAGCGCTTCGCCGACCGACGCGCAGCCCGTGTTCGATGCCATCGTGCAAAGCGGGCTCAAGATCTTTCCCGACGCTGCCATTGCTATTGCGCTTCCGGATGGAGACAAGCTGCGGACTGCCGCCTTTGCGGCGACGGATCCCGTTCGCGCGAAGATGTGGCGGAAGCAGTGGCCGATTCCGCTCACCCGTGCATACATGCACAGCCTCGCGTTTCTCGATCGGAAGATTGTGGATGTCCCCGATGCGCGGGAGCCGCCACCTGAAATCGCGGTTGGAGCAAAAAACCTCCTGCCCACCGGCTACCGGGCACTGACAATCGTTCCGCTGATGCGCGGCCGGAGCGCTATCGGCACGCTCAGCGTCGCGCGGCTGGCGCCGGGTCGACTCACCGGGAGCCAATTTTCGCTGTTCAAAACTTTCGCCAATCAGGCCGTCATCGCCATCGAGAACACGCGAGTGCTCGGCGAGCTGCGGCAGCGCACGGACGATCTATCGGAGTCGCTCGAGCAGCAGACAGCGACGTCGGAGGTGCTGCAGGTCATCTCGAGCTCTCCGGGCGAAGTCGAAGCTGTATTCAATTCGATATTGGATAACGCGGTCCGCATCTGTAGCGCCCGTTTCGGCAATCTAACGCTGTTCGACGGCACGAATATGCGGGTGGTAGCCATGCACAATGCTCCGCCCGAATTCGAGAAGATTCGGCGAAAGAATCCGGTCATTGCAGCCGAGGGCACGACGCTCGGCACTCTCGTGCGAACCAGACAAAAGCTTCACATCATCGATCTGGCGTCTGAAAAAGCCTATGCAAAGTCGCCGTTGGTGACGGCGGCCGGTGCGCGGTCGATGCTGGCGGTGCCGATGCTCAAGGAAGGTGAACTCATCGGCGCCATCAATATTTACCGGCAGGACGTCCGGTCATTCAGCGACAAGCAAATGGCGTTGCTTGAAAATTTTGCCGCCCAGGCCGTCATCGCCATCGAGAATGCGCGGCTGCTCAACGAGCTGCGCGAATCGCTCGAACAGCAGACCGCAACCTCGGAGGTGCTCGGCGTCATTTCGAGTTCAGTGACCGACGCCCAGCCAGTGTTCGACATGATCGCAGAAAGCGCCGCAAAGCTCTGCGAGGCGCAGTACTGCTTTGTCTACCGGTTCGACGGCGAGCTTCTCCATTTCATGGCACACCGGGGAGTTGCTCAGAAGGTGCTCGACATCAACCGGCGCAACTATCCGGCACCGCCCAGCCGCGGCACCGTCGCGTCGCGCGCGATCCTCGAGCGGCGGGTCGTGCAAATCCCCGAGATCGCGGCGGATCCTGAATATAGGATCAGCGAAATGGCGGCTCTTGCCGGCTATCGCAGTGCCGCTGCTGTCCCGATATTGCGCGGCGGCGAGCCCGTCGGGGTGATTGCGGTGACACGCGCCCAGGCAGGGTTGCTCCCGGACCGGCAAGTCGAGCTTTTGAAGACCTTTGCCGACCAGGCGGTGATCGCAATCGAAAACACGCGACTGTTCGAAGCAGAGCAGAATCGCGCGGCCGAGCTTTCCGAGTCGCTCGAACAGCAGACGGCGACGTCGGAAGTGCTGAAAGTCATTTCGAGCACACCAGGCGAGCTCGAGCCCGTATTTCAGGCGATCCTCGAGAATGCCACGCACATCTGCAGCGCAAATTTCGGCAACCTCTGGCTTTGCAACCAGGACGGCTTTCAGGTGGCGGCGAGCCACGGAATTCCGGCCGCATACCGCGAACGGTTACAACCGAACGATCTGGTTCATCCCGGACCAGAGCTTCCCATTGCCAGGGCTGCAAGCACGCGCCAGGCGGTCCACATTCCCGATCTCCGGGCTGATCCCTCCTATCTTGCCGGCGAGCCGGTCGCTCTGGACGGCGTCCAGCTTGGCAAGATCCGCACGCTTCTGGTCGTGCCCATGCTGAGAGATCAGCAGGTGGTCGGCGTGCTTGCGATTTATCGCCAGGAAATTTTGCCCTTTACGGACAAGCAGATCGAGCTGCTGCAGAACTTCGCCGCGCAGGCCGTCATCGCGATCGAGAATGCGCGGCTGCTCAACGAATTGCGCGAGTCGCTCGAACGGCAAACCGCAACCTCGGAGGTCTTGCAGATAATCTCAAGCTCGCCCGGCGAGCTGGGGCCCGTGTTCAAGGCAATGCTTGAAAACACACTCCGGATTTGCGAGGCAAAGTTCGGCCAGATGTTCCTGTGCGAGCATGATGGCGTTCGGTTGGTGTCGCATATCGGCGTTCCAGCTGCGCTTGCGCAATTCGACGAAGGACGCGGGGCTTTTCAACCGGTCCGCGGGGGTCCGCTCGACTATGTGATCCGCGCCCAACAGGTCATCCATGTCAGCGA
>DATBHE010000037.1:0-2634 GCA_036557605.1 Pseudolabrys sp. | reverse complement strand
GCGCGAACCGCGATCCGGTCAATTCCCGCGCCCATTTTGTCCAATCGGTTACTCGCTGGCGCACGATTATCTCCTTGGCACGTCGATGGTGACACTCACAACGGCGATACGATCGGCACAGTCGTACGGCGGCTGGTCCAGTTCGTCGCCGAAAACATCCGGGTCCAATTCCTCATAGGTCATGGGCAGCGTGGATGCGCACGCCCACGATGAAACGGCTTCGTGGAAATAATCCCGCCCCTTCACGATGGCAGAGCCGGTGTAGAGAACGAGCCGGCCGCCGGGCGCCAAGTGGGGCACGCCCTCCTTGACGATGCGCAATGAAAGCGCCGAACCGAGGCTTCCGCCACCATGCCGATAGGTGCGGGCCAGCGCGTCGACGAGATACGGCGGGTTGGCGATAATCAGATCGTGGCAATACGTTATGTCTTGAAACAGATCGCTCGCGATGACGCGCACGTCCGCAGTGCGGTTGAGCGCGGCATTGACGCGGCAGTAGCGAAGCGCACGCCGATTGATGTCGCTCAGCGTGACAATCGGATGCAGCTGCGCCGCACACGAGGCCGCATGCAGGCCGCCGACGCCGCTGCCGGCGCCGACATCGAGTACTCTGAACGGCCGGTTGAGGTCTCGGCCGCGTGTCATGTCCGCGATGGCGGTCTCGATCACCCTGCAGAAGCGGTACGAGTCCGGACCGAAAAAGACCGCATCGGCTTGCTGGGTCGGATAGGCCGAGTGCACATAGAGCTGATCGGCCAATGTCGAAAACCGTACACAGCTTCGCGTCCATGCGCCTTCCGTCTCGAGGATCCCTGCCACGCTTGCATGGCGAGCGATCCGGGGATCGATGTCGCGCAGGCGAAACGGACGATTCCAGCCGAAGATGTCGGTGAGCGACGCCGGATCAGGCGTCGGCCGAGCCGTGATCCTCGCATGGCTCGCCGGGGTAATCGTGGTGAAACGATAACCGAGTTCCTGCAAGACTTTGCCGAGACGAACAAGCGCGGCATCGGCCGCATCGCAATCTTGCGCAGGCGATACGGCGGCATCGGGGATTTTCACATCCCCTTGCGGCACTAGCTCCGAAGTAACTGCATCCATGCGAATTGGCGAGCACCGGATCTGTCGAAAGAAAACCGCCGAGCGCGCGCGAAAGTTCCACGTCAGCAGCGCGGGCCCCACGGCATGTCTTCGCGAATCGCTGTCGTACGATGTCCGTTCCCGATGCACTCGCATGAGCCGGAGTCTGATAGATTGATCGACTCCTTGTCCGCTCGCATTCTCTCCACTACGCTGATCGGCAACGTAGGGAAAGGGTCGGGCAAGGATGAGACTGCCAATTGGTGTCGCGATTGCGTGTGCGACCGGTTTGATTTCGACTGCGCTTGCTGGCGAGACCACATATCCCCCGGTGTTGAAGGTTTCCCAGTCTTGCGGCTGGTATGTGGTCACAAATTGCAAGCCGACTTTCGATGAAGCGCGAGCCTTCGCGGATCAGCACGGCACCGGCTACGTCATCAATACCAGCAGCCCCGATTTTCCGAACTTCGCCAAAGGCTACTTTTGCGTCGTCAGCGGTCCGACAGACCACGACGCCGCAGTCGCCGCCGCCACACATTGGCGCACGACCGGCGTTTCGCCGGGAGCGTACGCAAAAAACTCCTGTTGAAGGTGCGCTGCAAATGACGTCGAAAATGCCCAAGAAATCCAGCCAATGGAGCGTACCGGCTGTGCTTTACGCAGCATCCCTGTTGCTGTCGGGTGCGGCTTACGCGCAAAGCGGCGCCAACGCTGCCCTGTGCAAAGAGTTCAACATCAAGGTGAACCAGTGCATGTCGAGGGCCATCACCATCGATAGCGCTGAAGAATCGGGTGAGGGTGGCGGACATTCGTCTCAGGCCGAGGCATTCAGAAATTGCTACAACGTCTATTGTCGCGGCGCGATCATTGCCGGCTGTTCCATTTCAGACACCTGCAAATACGGGCTGCCGCCGGGACGCACCGAAGTGCATTGCAAAGTCGGCGAACACCTGATCTTCCATGGTGCGGGCAAGCCAGCCGAGTGCCAAAAGAATGCCCAAGGATCGGGTTCGCCGCTGCCTTCGAACAAAAGCACCATCACGGATCGGACCTCTCAGGGCAAGCCTGCGTGCCCCGACCATTTCTTCAGAGCGGCCGACACCGGCGAATGCGTTTATTGTGACGCCATATGGGTCAACGGAAAATGCATATACGACTGAGCCCAAGGCATCAGTCGCACCGCGGCTGGTGAACTGTTTTTTCCAACCTGACGCCGAGGCTGGCCGCCCGGCGCGTCAGCCTTTCCGGCTCAGCAAAAACACCGCCTGCTCGCCGAACAGATTCCAGAACCACCACGGCATTTTCAGCCGCATCTGCCGGCCCCAGGCGTTGAGAGCCACGGCCTGGTCCATCTTGGCGCCGACCGCAAAGCAGAGCTCGCGGAAATCCTTGATGCTGCAGAAATGAATGTTGGGCGTCTCGTACCAGGCGTACGGCAGATTGCGGGTGCGCGGCATCTGGCCGCCGAGCAGGATCTGCAGCCGGATATTCCAGTGGCCGAAATTCGGAAACGATATGATGGCGCGGCGGCCGATGCGCAGCATGTGCTCGAGC
>DATBHE010000036.1:0-8663 GCA_036557605.1 Pseudolabrys sp. | reverse complement strand
GCCAGCCGTGCCGCACGCCGGGATGCGGCGGCACCGTCAAGCGCATCGTGCAGAACGGGAGGTCGACGTTTTTTTGTCCGACGTGTCAGAAGTGAGCGTCGCTTAGCGACTGACAACGAACAACGGTCAACAGCGATCAGAGAAAGCCGTCGATCGCAATGGCGGCCGTGTGTTTCGAAAGGATTGTTTTGTCAAGGGTCCTTGACCGCCGGAGGCGGCGCTTCGCGCCCTTGACAAAACAATCCTTTCGAAACTTTTTCTGCCATTGCGATCGACGGCGGACCGCGACCGACCAAGAGTCAACTTTAACCAACACTCCGTTATTTATTGTTTGCTTTCGCCACCAACTCCTCAATTTCCGCCACCACCCGCTCCGGCGCCGCATGATGCGGCATGTGACCGACGCCCGTCAGCACGACGAGCTTGGCGTGCGGGGCCACGGCCGCGAGCGCCTGCGCATGTTTTTCGATCGGCACGATGCCGTCGCAATCGCCTTGAACGACGACCGTCGGCACCGCAAGCTCAGGGTAGCGCGGCGCCTGACCTGTGAGAAATCCGTGCAGGTCGGCCATGTCGCGGGCATTCGCCAGAAAAGCCGGCGGCAGCAGCAGCAAGAACACGGCGCTGTCTTTGAGATAGCGCCGCGGCATGGCTTGCGGGGCAAACGCGGCGCGGATGCCGGTATCGAACGCGGCCGCGGCAAGTGGCAGCGCCAGTGTATGGGCGAACAGCCGACCGAACACCGGCGCGGCAAGCGGGCGATAGAGCCGCGTCATCCATCTCAGGTGCGCATGCGTCGGCGGCGCCAGCAGCACAATGCCTGCCGCGCGCTGCGGATGATCGAGCGCAAACGCGAGCGCCAGCGCGCCGCCCCATGAATGGCCGACCAGCACGGCACGCGCAACGCCGAGACGATCCAAAATATCGCGCAGCACGGCGGCTTGCACCGTCGGCGAACTGAAGGCGCGGCCGCCGCTCTCGCTCCAGCCCGCGCCCGGCCGGTCGACCAGCAACACGCGATGGCGCGCGGCGAGCCGCTCGCCCAGCGCCAGCCGCATGTCCTCGAGATTGCAGCCGGCGCCGTGCAAAAGCACAAGGGGCAGTCCGCCGCCGCCATCGGCCGGCTCGAGGTCGAAGACATGCTGGCGCAAACCGCCTATCTCGATGCGCCGCCCGCGCGGCGGATGCGCGCGCGCGATCGACCACGAACCGACCAGCGTGACGAGCGCGCTCGCGCCGAGCAGCGCCGCAACAATCATGAGCGCAAGCGTCATTCAGACGTCGCCTTCGTCATGCGCCAAAGACGTAGATGCCCGGCACGAGGCCGGGCATGACGAGTCACAGTTTGCCGCAAGCGATCGTCGGCTTCCCGCTTCCGAAACTCAGATCTCGCGACCCTCGACCTTCTCGGTCAAAGTCTTGACCACGTCGGGGATGTGCTCGAGGTGCGGATCGATGGCGAGCGCCTTGCGGTAGGCCTCGAGCGCGTCCTTATCGTCGCCGATCTCCTGCAACATCATGCCGAGCCCGGACAGCGCGCTGAAATGGCGCGGCTCGCGCGCCAACACCTCGCGGATGTCGGCGATGGCGCGGCCGATATCGTGATTCTGATAATGGAGCGTGGCGCGCCGATTCCAGGCCTCGACGTAATCCGGCTTGATCTCGACGATGGCGCTGAGAAGCTTGAGCGCCAGATCGTAATCCTTGGCCTCGGTCGCGACCTTCACGCGCGTCATCAGGAGCGCGCAGGTGTCGCTGCCGGAATTCATCCATAACACCCAGATGCGTTGCTCGATCGCCCGGGCGCTGGATTCGTCCGGCGCAATCTTGAGCGCGGCGAACAGCGTGTCGAGGTTATAGGTCGGCTCGCCTCGCTCGGCGCGCGGCAGGTCCTTGGGCGGCTGCACCCAGCCCTTGTCGTGCGGCTGCTGCGCCGCAGCCGGCATCGCCAACGCAATCGCGGCCGCGCCGCCGAACGCGAGCGCCGTCCAGTGCAGGCGGGGGAATCGTCGCTTCATGGCTCGGAGTCTAACCCGCGACCGGACCGCAACAAGCACAAAAGCGTTTCACAGGGCCGTGAACGGCGGTGCCCCAATGGCCAGAGCGTCATTGCGAGCGAAAGCGAAGCAATCCAGGGGCGGCACATGCGGCCCCTGGATTGCTTCGTCGCCCCTTCGGGACTCCTCGCAATGACGGACAGATCAGCCCTGGCGGGCCTTGAAGCGGCGCTGCGTCTTGTTGATGACGTAGACGCGGCCCTTGCGCCGCACGATGCGGTTGTCGCGGTGACGGCCACGCAATGATTTCAACGAGTTACGGACTTTCATGGCATTTTTCCCGGGGTCGCGGTTGATTAGGCAGGCGCGCTGCGCTTGTCAATGTCGGCGGCCTTGCGTCGGCACAGGGAACCTGACCGGATGAGCGACCGACCCGACCATTTGCGGCTGATTTCCGGCGTCGGCGCCAAGGGGCCGGCCTGCTTCGTGCTGCAAGCCGCCGGCAAGCGGCTCATGCTTGACCTCGGCGAGGGCCCGCCGCCGGGCACCCTGCCCGGAGTGGACGATATCGGGCCAGTCGATGCGCTGGTCCTCAGCCACGGCCACAAGGACCATATCGGCGGCCTGTCGCTTCTCGGCAAGCTTGGAAACCCGCCGGTCTACGCCACGGCGAGCGTGGCGGCCGCATTGGGCAAGGACGTCGACGTGCGGCCGCTGCCGGTGGGCGGCAGCACCGATGTGCTCGGCATCGAGGTCACGACCGGCCGCAACGGCCATGCGCCGGGCGGCGTCTGGCTGCACTTCGCAATTGGCGGCGGTTTTCTCTACACCGGCGACTGGTCGGCCGAGTCGATCCTTTACGCCTACGATCCGCCCGCCAGGCCGGTGGCAACCGCCCTGCTCGACTGCTCCTACGCAGGCTACGACAAGCCGATCGCGGCGTGCTGGAGCGACCTCGAACCGTTCGTCGCGCAGGCTCCGCTGCTGCTGCCGGTTCCGGACAACGGCCGCGGCCCGGAAATCGCGCTCGAGATTTTCCGCCGCGGCTTGGCGCCGATCTTTGTCGATGAGGCCATGCGCAATGCGCTGCAGCAGCTCGCGACCCGCGACCGCGTCTCTCTGCGCGCGGGCGTCGCGGAGGAGATTGCGCGCCTCGCCGCCGCGGCTCAGCCGATCGACGCTGCGCGGCCCCGTGGCGTCATGCTGGCCGCCGCGGCCGACGGCTCGTCAGGCGCGACCGCGCGGCTCCTCGCCGACTGGGAGAAGGCCGCCGCGCCCGCCATCGTCTTCACCGGCTACGTGACGCCGGAGACGCCGGCCGAGCGCCTGGTCAAAAGCGGCCGCGGCAAATTCGTGCGCTGGAACGTGCACCCGCGCCTCTCCGACGTCATGACGTTGCTACAGTCGGTCAAGCCGCGGACCGTGATCCCGGCGTTTTGCGACCGTGCTCAGCTCGCGCTCCTGAGCGAAAAATTCGCACCGGCACGAGTGGCTATGGAGCAAACAATTGCGCTGTGAAACGAGCACACTCGCGATCTGACGGTCATGGCGGTGGCCGTCGGCGCAGTGGGCGCGGCTCGCCCGGAGCAGGCCCGTCTGATTTGGATTTGTACTGGCTGAGACGCCCACTCTGGCCGGCGACTTAGCTGAGTGGACCATTGAAATTATTGGGCTATCTGGGTTCGTTTTGCAGAATTGCAACCGAAAATTTATCTAAAACTGATATACTACTTCTACGTACAGCGCTTTATCGTCTCGCGCAGAAGCTCATGGCGACTTGATAGACATCGACTTGACGCCCCTCACCATCAGGAGCCGCTTCAGACATCTATCGATTGACGCATCTAGGCGATCCAAAACAGCCAGCTCATCGAGCAAATAATCGGTTGTGACAGCCTCCATGTCGGCCAACTCAGCTGCCGTGCCGAGGTCCTCTCGCAGGGCATTTTCTTCGGCACGCTCAGATGCTGTAGGCGTAACAAAACTTCCGGCTGCGCATTGTTCGTAGGAATGATATCTGCTTCTAATCGCTGAAATCAAAGCTTTAGCGGATTTGGCGCGGCGATAAGTGCCCATGTTTTGTTTGCGCCAGATCAAACGCACCACCGAATCTACGACGTCCTCCTCAAGCGGACCCGCTGGTTTGAATTCGACGGTGACAGCTCGGCGCAGTTTTTCGAAATCGGCCGCGCACTCGCCGGGAAGCACGGAGTGTCGCGAGAATGCTCCATGTTTTAAGGCGTTCCACGACGAAGTCAATCGTCTGACCAATAGAACCTCCTCGCAGCTTTGCTTCTTATATATTGTTTCGAAAAATACAAATTACTGAATGAAGCATTGCACCATAAACAAGTTTATTTGCGCATACGTCTCAACCATCGAAAATCCGCTCCGACCTCCAGCGATCTGCCTTCTAATCATCTCGCAAATCGATCACATTCGCGAGGTAGCAACTTATGTTGTCTAGACAAGACCTAAAGTTTAAGAAAGATCAAGGCCATCGTCCAATTTTTGTAGAATCGAATTTAAAATTCGGAACCATAGGCTATTAACGTCGTTATCTCGCCTCGCGATTTCATTTCCTACGTGTGAACATGCACGAGATTATTGTATTTCATCTCCTGCAGTATTCCATCTGCTACGTGTGAAGATGGAATGAGAAGGTCATTTTGACTTCTAGGTGGAAGAGTTATTCCGATCTCCACACGTCAGCACGAATGAGAGCTCATTTCGATCTCATACGTGTCGGCCCATGGCCGGAAGGAGCGGTGAGGCCCCTCACCGCTTTGGCATCGAGCCACCTAGGCCGCGCATCGAGATTGTTCGGGTTGTGGCTTGAGCAGCTGAAAAGCGTGGGCGAACTTTGCCGCGATCTTTGCCCACGCGGACAGACATGAGCACTCTAAGGTCGAGCTGAAGAAGCTCGTGCCGGAGGAGGTCATTTGAGGCTTTGGCCACGGCTACGGGCCAAGCGGTGAAGCCATTCAGCCTCGATCTTTTTTGCTGAGGAGTCACCATATGCAGCGCTCCAGCAGATCGATGGCGAGCCTACCTCCGAAAATGTCGAAGACACTTCCCGCTGTCACGTAGCCGTGCGGTCTTGTTCATCGTCTCGCAGCGAGGACGAGGCAACCTGTACAGTGGGTGCTCCGGATCGTCCCAGTGCCCAGGCAGCCATCGCGCGTCTATGAACCTTTCGTCGATTGTATTCCAGAGCTGACTGGGCCGCAGCTTGTGAAAGCACGCGACTATCAGCGCTTCCAAGCGGTAAGCCTCTCTGTCAGACAATCCAGATTTAATGACACGTTCGACGACGGTCGCTTCCGCCCGGGTTGCTTCCACCAGTTTACGGTGGAATCGCGGAGACAGGTTGCTCGGTCGAACTCCGCGTTTTTGCGCCGAACGCTTCGCGTTCCGCGTATGCGTAAACAGACGCGAGCCGCTGCCCTTGCCGATGTAGCGAATGATCCCATTCACTAGGATGGCATAAACATAAGCTCGTGACGCTTCGATTTGCGGTCGCCTATCGAGTTGCTGCTGGCCTTCTCGATTCGGCGCGCTCTCCAGGAGTGCGCAGTTCTGATTGCTGTCAAGACGTGTGGCCGCCCGGCGTCTGCTGCTGTACGACATCATGGTCACAGGTTTGATGGCCAAAATACCCCTGCTCCACGGGGGGAGCGGATTTCCTGAACTCACGCGCTGCAGTTCCGGACCGAGTTGTTCACCAGTCGGCGCTAGGACCTACGTTCCTGTCGTTTGCGGAGCCTGACACCCGGTCCACCGCCGTTCTCGTTGATGAACTCGACCCCAGCACGCTTTAGCGCCAACTCTATGGAAGTGAGCGTGGCAGAGTCGCCCGCATATTTCCCCGTTTCGATGTTCGAAACAGTGTTTCTGTGGACGCGGGCCGCTTCGGCAAGATCCCGAACCGTCCATTCGAGGGCTGCACGCGCCATTCTTACTTGTGCACTTGTCACAGCCATTTCATTGTGCTATTGTCACATGTGCCGTTTGCATAGGAGCGTTAGCACAAAAGCTATGAGGTCGCCATGTCGAATACCGTGACAAAGAACAATGCTCACAAGTCCGACCGCCGGTACTTTATCGGCGGCTCCGACGCCCGAATCATCATGGGCCAAGATGAGGAGGCGCTGGTCAGGCTTTGGCGCGAGAAACGAGGTGAAGCCCAACCCAGGGACCTATCGCGCAACCTCCCAGTCCAGCTTGGCAAGGCTACCGAAGACCTGAACCGACGCTGGTACGAGGCCCAGACCGGTAACCTGATCACGGACGTGCAGCACCGCATTCGCCACCCGGTGCTGCGTTGGATGGGCGCCACCCTCGACGGCAGAGTTCAGGACAGCGGCGCGGTCTTCGAAGCCAAATTCATGCTGCCGTGGTCGTTCACGGCACCAAGACGGATTCAGGAACGTTATCGGGCTTTGCCGTCTTCGGCGTAGCGACGATCTGTTCCGGCGCAGCCAGCCTCATTGGCGGCTTGATCGGCTTCTTGTTTGGAATCCCACGCTCGACGGAAGCGACTGTCAGTCGTACGCGCCTCGGCCGCGGCTCCGGCACGCCGCCGGATGCTGCCGCTTCCGGAGGTGCTGCAGCCCCTGCAAGTCCAGCGCCGATGAACCACGCGACGGCGGAAAGGCCTCCACAGCTGCGGATCAACACGAATTTGGAAGACATATCCGATGGAATAACGAAGGTGCTGCTCGGAGCCGGTCTCGCCCAGGCAACCCAAATCGTGAGCGGTGCCGGCAAGTTGGCTGTGTATCTCGGTCCCAGCTTTGGTCCCGGCATCGGTGGCCAGGCCTTTGCCATCGCGACGATCATTTACGGGACGCTAGAAGGGTTTTTTGCAGGATATCTGGCCACGCGCCTTTATCTCACCGCTGCGTTTGAGCGAGCCGATCCGCATTAGGCCGAGCCGATGTAAAGGGCGAAGGTCGTAAAAACGTCCGATTGCTGCCGGCAACGGACTGCCTGCGCTCGCAATGCGGGGAACTCGATGGCGAACGATGCGGCGAACCTGCCTTTAAACGTGGAGGTTCACGGCAGAGACAAAGGTCGACCGGTCGTAGCGCTGCACGGCTTTCTGGCCACGCTGGAATCGTGGCGGGGTCTGGCGCAACAATTGACCGACCGTGAAGTCTGGTTGTTTGACCTGAAAGGCCATGGCGCTTCGCCCTGCCCCGCCGACGGAAGATATACGGTGCAAGATCATGCCGATCTGGTCCTGGCGCGGATCTTCGAAGCAGATTTGCGGGCGGTGACGCTGGTCGGTCATTCGTTCGGCGGCGGCGTTGCACTGCTCGTCGCAGCCGCGCTGATCCGCGAAGGCGCGGGCCGTCTGGCGTCCCTGATCTTGATCGACAGTCTGGCGCTGCCGGAAGGATTATCCGGCTGGTCGCGGTTGCTACGGTTGGTGTGGCCCCTGGCCTATGGCGTGGTCCCGCTGTTTGCGCTGTCGCGGACGGTGGCGATGTGCGCCGTCAGATTGGGGCTTCGCATTCTCTGTCGGCATCCGGAAAACATCACGCAGCCCGCCGTCCAGGCTTATACCGGCAATCTGGCGCAGCCGGCACGCGCAAGCGCGCTGATCCAGACCGGAAGAAACATGACCGGGGCCCATTACACTAGGGTCAAAGCGAGCTTGGCCACGATCGATGTGCCGACGCTGATCGTCTGGGGCCGGCAAGACCCTCTCGTACCCTTGAATCCAAGCTGCGATGCGCTGCACGAAAGCATCAAAGGTTCAAAGGTCATCGTCGTCGACGATTGCGGCCACATCGCCCACGAAGAGCAGCCGGTTCCGCTGTTGGAGCAGATCGCCGCGTTCATAAAGCAGTAGAAGCGAGCCGACACCCATCGCGACATCGCCGACCAGCGCGGCGGAGTACGCGCAGACACAGCAACGAGGGGGCGGGCAGATCAGTGGCGTTGGTCGCGCCACTTGCGTCATTCCGGCAAAGCGAGGCGACTTCCGAAACATGCACCGCCGCGGGCAGTCCATCTCCGGTAATTGTGAAACGCGGTACGCGCTTACGCTGAAGCGCTTTAAGGCTCATGCGGACGATATGGGGCAGGACAAGATAGGCCGCGATCCCGTAAGTGACGGCCAGAGCCAGCACGGTCGGTAGCCGGCGATCCGTGACTCTGAAGACAAAGACGATCAGCCATATGGTGAGGATGCCCAATCCCAGGACCGCTGCCGGGCGCATTAAGCGTATCAGCAATCGCACGATCCGGCCTCACCCCGGTTTAAATCCGCCAGCCGGGAGCCTGGCGCGTCGTTATATCAGAATATCAGACTCTCGGGGCTGAGACGGGACTCCGGTGGAGCGCGGACCAGCCATCGCCAGTCTCTTGGCAGAGTCTCTTGGCAGAGTCTCATGCAGGTATTGGGAGCGAACGGACCGACGGCGGTCCTGCCGTCAATGTCGCTTTTGACCCCGAAGCCGACTCCGGTGAAGCACGTTGCTTCAACTCGATTAAGCCCGTTGCGGCTGAAGAGCCTTTGCTTTTGTCATGACCCGGCAGCCGTAGTCGATGCGATGGAACAATGGTTTTTCGCCGATGGAGGCGAAGTACTCGTCTACGGCCTGACGTTGACCCTGATAGTGTCCGTAATCGTCAATGATCAGCACCCCGCCTTCG
>DATBHE010000035.1:0-3328 GCA_036557605.1 Pseudolabrys sp. | reverse complement strand
GCGGCCGCATCCTGCCGAACGAGCAGCCTTACCTGCCCCATTTCGGGCTCATCATCGTGACCTGCGAGCGCGGCGACATGCGGTTATCGCCGAATGGCATTCTCCTCCATGGCCTGACCGGCACCCGCGAGGTCGCTGTGCGGCGCGGCCTCGGACGGCCCGGGCAAGGTGACGCCCTTGACGCTCTGTGGCAGGCCATCAGGGAAGGGCGGCCCGGCATCCATGACGCACGATGGGGGCGTGAGACCATCGCGATCGTCCTGGCCGTGCTCCAATCATCCGACGCGAGGCGCGAGGTGCTGGTGTCCTGACGCGATCCCCTCGCGGCTCGGCCGGCGTCTCCGGCTTGGAGCGCCAAAAGCGGAGGCAGCGCGGATTGACGGCCGAAAAGCGTGACGTTACGCTGAAATGTCACTGTAACACTAGTTCGGTCCTTCCGCGCCGCGAGATTCCTGCACATGTCAAAGCTGGTTCCCATCACGATCGCCTGCGCCGAATACGACCGCACCAGAGCGATCAAGGATGGGCGCGTTCGGGTCGACGGCTGTGAGGTCACGTACCTCCCGCTCGATCCCGAAGAGCTGTTTTTCCGCGCGTTTCGCTATCACGATTTTGACGTAGCGGAACTGTCGTTCAACAGCTACCTGATGACGACGTCGCGCGGTCTGTGCCCCTACGTCGCGATCCCGGCATTCGTGTCGCGGCATTTTCGGCATTCGGCAATCTACATCAGGACCGATCGCAACATTCGCGGCCCCGCCGATCTGAAGGGCAAGCTGGTCGGTCTCCCGGAATACCAGCAGACCGCGAACGTCTGGATGCGCGGCATCTTTAAGGAAGAGTACGGCGTGGATCCATCCGATATTCACTGGCGCACCGGCGGCCAAGAGGAGCCGGGCCGTGACGAGCGGACGCCCTTGAAGCTCGGCGGCAATATCGATTTGCAGCCGATTAGCCCCGGCAAGACGCTCAACAAAATGCTCGTCGACGGCGAGCTCGACGCCGTGTTCAGCGCCCGTGAAATCTCCTCGTTCGTCAATCGCGCGCCCAATGTAGGCCTGATGTTCCCGAATTATCGGGACGTTGAGATGGAGTACTACAAGCGCTCGGGCATGTTCCCGATCATGCACCTTGTCGGGATCAGGAAGACGCTTGTCGAGCAATATCCGTGGTTGCCGGCCTCGGTTTACAAGGCCTTCTGTCAGGCGAAGAAGATCGCCATCAACGAAATGAAGGAGATGTCGGCAACCAAGATCACGCTTCCGTGGCCCGAGGCGTACGTCCAGGACGCCGTCCGGCTGATGGGCGAGGATTTCTGGCGTTACGGGGTCGCCGAAAATGCAAAGGACATCGAAGCTCTGGCGCGCTATTCGTTCGAGCAGGGCTTGGCGACGCGCAAGCTGAGTGCGGAAGAGATCTTCCATCCCTCCGTGTTCGAAATCTCGAAAATCTGACGCCGCGGCTTGCCACGCGGGAGAACCGCATGAGCGCTCCATCATCCATCAAGCTGCTGGGCATCTCTGGGAGCCTGCGCAAGCAATCCTATAACTCCGGTGCGCTGCGCGCGATTGCAGCAATCCTGCCAGAGGGCATGAGCTTCAGCATGGCGGACCTGTCGCCACTTCCGTTCTATAGCGCGGATGTCGAGCAGGTCGGCCTGCCTGACACCGTCCGAAAATTCCGGGCTGAAGTCGCGGCGGCGGACGCGCTGATCTTTGCCGTTCCAGAATACAATTTTTCTCTTCCAGGCGTCTTGAAGAACGCGATGGAGTGGCTATCGCGCTCGCCGAACCCGCCCGCCGACGGCAAGGCATGCGCCGTATTTGGCGCTTCCGTGAGCCCGCTCGGCACAGCAAGAGGGCAGTTCCACTTCCGCCACGTTTGCGTTTCGCTGAACATGATGGTGGTCAACGTACCCCATGTGGACATCAACAGCGCGAAGGGCAAGTTCGATGCCCAGAGCATTCTCACCGATCAGCCGACGCTGGAATCCCTGCGCCAGCTTCTGAACGAACTGAAATGCCTGACGCTTCAATTGCGCGCCCCTCAGGCCCATTGATAGCTGTGCGCGAGCTCGATGAGGATTGCGATGTCTGAGCAAGCGATCCACGTGAACATGCTGATTGCGGGCCAACGGGTAAGCGGTCACGACCAGATCGAGGTCCGCAATCCGGCCAATCCGGACGAAATCGTCGGAACCGCGCCGCGTGGCACGGCCCAAGATGCAGAGCGTGCCATCGCCGCGGCCAAAGCTGCTCAGCCGGCGTGGGCCAAGCGGAGCTTTGTTGCGCGTGCCAAACTCCTCGGTGAGGCGCTCGATCGCTTTGCGGCGGGCACCGAGACCAGAGCACGGCTCTATGCACGCGAAAACGGACGCGTGCTTGCAGAGGCGGTTGGCGAGCTGCGGGGAGTGCTGGTCGCGCAAAAGCTCACCTTGGAGCTCGCGCCTGAGCTCGATGCCGGGCGACAACTGAGGGCTCCAACAGGCAGGACCTTCGTCAATTATCTGCCGTACGGCGTCGTCGTTTCGATCGTGCCGTGGAATGCGCCGGTGACATTGGCTTTTCTTCACGTAATTCCAGCGCTTCTCGGGGGAAATAGCGTAGTCGTGAAGCCGCCGGAAAGCTGTCCGCTTGCGCTGCTCGATTCGCTCGGCGTGATCGCCGATCTATTGCCGGCAGGCGTTTTGAACGTCGTGACGGGGCGGTCGTCTGATCTTGGCGAGGTCCTGACGACACATCCGGACGTCGCCAAAATCGGCTTCACCGGCGGGATTGCGGCCGCCCGCCGGATCATGGCCAACGCCGCGCAGTCAATCAAAGGGGTGACGCTGGAGCTTGGCGGCAACGATCCGGCGGTTGTGCTCGATGATATCGAACTTGGCGACGACACCATGAAGCGTATGGCGCATGGCGTTTTCGCCGCCACGGGGCAGGTGTGCATGGCCATTAAGAGGATTTACGTTCCGGAGTCCAAATCCAAACAGTTTGTTGACGCATTCACTAGGATGGTGGACCGCTACATCGTGGGCGACGGCCTCGAGCCGGCCGTCACCATGGGACCGATGCACACGCGCAAAGGACGCGACGACGCCCTCGCGCCCATAGAGGACTGCGAAAAGCGGGGCGCGAAAGTCAATCGATTCGGCAGCATTCATAACAAGGCGACATTCGATCGTGGCTATTTCGTCCGTCCTACCGTAGTCACTGAAATCGAAGACGATGCCCCTTTGATGAAAGAGGAGCAGTTTTGTCCTGCCATTCCGATCACGACTTATCGGGATCTCGATCACGCAGTATCGCGCGCAAATGACACGTATTTCGGACTG
>DATBHE010000034.1:0-6844 GCA_036557605.1 Pseudolabrys sp. | reverse complement strand
TCGGCGGCGCGAGCCTGAAAGCGGCGGATTTCCTCGGTATTGCCGCGATTTACCGCTAGCAGAACTCGGGGTGGAAAAACACGGAACGATCGTGTAGAGACCGCGGCGAATTCCTATATAGCCATGTGGCGTCGCCGGGCTGGGGCCCGGATCGGTATGGTTTGAACGGTTTGAACTGATGCAGCACGTTGTCATTGTCATTCACCTGATGCTGGTTCTTGCGCTGATCGGGGTGGTGTTGTTGCAGCGATCGGAAGGCGGCGGGCTGGGGATCGGGTCGACCGGCGGGTTCATGACCAGCCGCGGCACGGCAAACGTTCTTACGCGCGCCACAGCGGTCTTGGCCGCTCTGTTCTTTGCGACGAGCCTGCTGCTGTCGATATTGGCGGGGGTGGGTCGCCAGTCCAATCCGATTCTCGAAGGTGGCCAAGGCGCGCCAACGGCGCCCGGAGCACCGCCCCCACTCGGCGGTGGAGGAGGGCTGCTCAATCAATTGCAAGGCAGTCCGCCACCGCCGCCGGCACCGGCACCGGCCACCCCGACGGGGCCGCAGGTGCCACAGTCGAAGTGACATCACTATGGAGGGGCCGGGAAATCCGGCCCCTTCATCTTTTGGATCAAAAAGTGAGTTGGGAAAAGTTGGATAAGTTCGAGAAAAGCATGCAAATCGCGTCGCAAGTCCCGGCAAAGCTGACTAGTTATCAAACGACGCACGGACGCAGGGCGGGTCCGAGCAATTCGCGCTCGTCGAATCGATTCGTCGGGGTTAAAGGTTAGGTCCCATGGCGCGGTACATTTTCATCACCGGCGGCGTGGTCTCCTCACTCGGTAAGGGTCTTGCCTCGGCCGCCCTTGGCGCGCTTTTGCAGGCTCGCGGCTACAAGGTTCGCCTGCGCAAGCTCGATCCGTATTTGAACGTCGATCCGGGCACGATGTCGCCCTACCAACACGGCGAGGTCTTCGTGACCGACGACGGTGCGGAGACTGATCTCGATCTCGGCCACTATGAGCGCTTTACCGGCCGGCCGGCCACGCGTCATGACAACATCACGACCGGGCGCATCTACCAGGACATCCTCGCACGCGAACGCCGCGGCGATTACCTCGGTGCAACCATCCAGGTGATCCCGCACGTCACCAATGCCATCAAGGATTTCATCCGCGACGGGAATGAAGGCTTTGACTTTGTGCTCTGCGAGATCGGCGGAACTGTCGGCGACATTGAGGGCTTGCCGTATTTCGAGGCGATCCGCCAGCTTGGCAATGATTTGCCGCGCAACCATGCGATCTATATCCACCTCACGTTGATGCCGTTTATACCCAGTGCGGGTGAACTGAAGACCAAGCCCACGCAGCACTCCGTCAAGGAACTACGCTCGATCGGTATCCAGCCGGACATCCTTCTGTGCAGAACCGATCGGCCAATTCCCGAAAGTGAGCGGCGCAAACTCGCGCTCTTCTGCAATGTCCGCGAAAGCGCCGTGATCGAGGCGCGCGACGTGGACAATATCTACGCGGTGCCCGAGGCCTATTCTGCCGAAGGCCTTGATGCTGAAGTGCTGGCGGCATTCGGTATCGAGCCGAGGCGGGGCCCCGATCTTGATCGCTGGCGTCTCATCAATGAGCGCATCCGCAATCCCGAAGGCGACGTCACGATCGCCATCGTGGGCAAATACACCGGAATGAAAGACGCCTACAAATCGCTGATCGAGGCATTGTCGCACGGCGGAATTGCCAACAAGGTAAAGGTCAATCTCGACTGGATCGAATCCGAGGTCTTCGAAAGTGAAGATCCGACTCCGCTTCTGGAGCACGTGAACGGCATTCTGGTGCCGGGAGGTTTCGGACAACGCGGTGCCGAAGGCAAGATCAAGGCCGCGCAATTCGCCCGCGAACGCCACGTACCCTATTTTGGCATTTGCTTTGGCATGCAGATGGCCGTGCTGGAAGCTGCGCGCAATCTGTGTGGAATCGAGAATGCAAATTCAACGGAATTTGGTCCAACGACCGAGCCGGTCGTCGGCTTGATGACGGAATGGCTCAAGGGCAACGAGTTGCAGAGACGCAATGCGAGCGGTGATCTCGGCGGCACCATGCGTCTTGGGGCGTATGATGCCGTGCTCACGCGCGGCAGCCGCGTATCGGAAATTTACGGCACAACAGAAATTTCAGAGCGTCATCGTCACCGCTACGAAGTCAATACCGGCTATAAGGGGCGGCTCGAGCAGCGGGGCATGCGCTTCTCCGGCATGTCGCCTGACGGCATCCTGCCCGAAATCATCGAGTACGAGGATCATCCCTGGTTCATCGGGGTCCAGTTCCATCCCGAGCTCAAGTCTCGGCCCTTCGAGCCGCATCCGCTCTTCTCATCTTTCATCGGTGCCGCGGTCGAGCAGAGCAGGTTGGTATAACCACGCGATGTCGCGGGGCCTTGATCATATCGTCCACGCCGTAAGGGACTTGGATGCGGCAGCCGATCTGTACCGCCGGCTCGGCTTCACCGTTGGTGCGCGCAATCGTCATCCCTGGGGCACGCACAATCATATTGTTCAGTTTCCGGGTTTCTTTATCGAGTTGCTGACCCTCTCCGAGCCGGACAAGCTCGGCAGCGATGGATTTTCGATTTTGTTCGGCGCCTACAACCGCGATTTTATTCAGCGCAACGAAGGCCTGTCTGTTCTGATTCTGGAATCAAAGGATGCTCATGCGGACGAGAGCGAATTTCGCGCGGCGGGCATTCTGACCGCACCTACGATGCGTTTCGAGCGTGAAGGCAAGCGTCCCGACGGCGCGGTGGTCAAGGTCGCTTTTTCGCTGACATTTGCCGACGACAAAGCATCACACGACATCCGGTTTGTGACCTGTCAGCATCATTACCCCGAGAATTTCTGGAACCCGGCCTTTCAGCGTCACGCGAATGGCGTGACCGGCATCAATGGCATTGTTGCCGTGGCCGAACGGCCGGAGCATCACGCGCGTTTCTTCGGAACCTTCACCGGCGGGCGGCCAATCGTGAGCGATGATGGCTTCATGATTGCGACCCCGCGTGGGGCGATCGATATGCTGACACCGATAGCTTTCACTCGCCGGTTCGGTGTGAAGACGCCCGATGTTTCGGACGGTCCGCGCCTGGCCGCGCTTCGTTTTGCGATGGATAGTTTGAGTGAGGGGACGCCGCAGCAGACCGGAATTGCGGGAATTTTTGCGGGGAATCCGACAGTGGTCGCATCGGGGGACGCCATGGGTGCAGTCCTGATCTTCGAAGCGGCCATCCACGACGCCCGTTGACCCGTGCGTCGCGTCCCTTCATGGTCCGCCGCAAGGACTTGCACCCGTGGATCAAAAGCCTAACGCAACCGTAACGATCGGCACCGTCCGCTTCGGCAATGAACTGCCGCTATCGCTGATCGCCGGCCCCTGTGCGCTCGAAAGCAAAGCGCATGCGCTGGAGATGGCGGCCGCCCTGAAAGAGATCGCGGCGCGATCCGGCGTCGGATTCGTCTACAAGACATCATTCGACAAAGCCAACCGCACGTCGGCCAGTTCGGGGCGTGGGCTCGGTCTTGATCAGGCTTTGCCGATTTTTTCCGAAATTCGCGAAAAGCTGAAAGTCCCCGTTCTCACCGATGTGCATGAGGCGGATCAGTGCGCGCGGGTCGCGCCGACCGTAGATGTGCTGCAGATTCCCGCCTTCCTTTGCCGGCAAACAGATCTCCTGATAGCGGCAGCGAAGACGGGCAAGGCCGTCAACGTCAAGAAAGGCCAATTCCTGGCGCCGTGGGATATGTCGAACGTTGTCGCGAAGATAACCGGCGCGGGCAATCGCAACGTTCTGGTGACCGAACGCGGCGTTTCGTTTGGCTACAATACGCTTGTATCCGATATGCGTGCGCTTCCTATTCTCAAGCGCACGACTTCGGCGCCGGTGATCTTCGACGCCACCCATTCGGTACAGCAGCCGGGCGGACAAGGTGACAAGTCCGGTGGCGAGCGGGAGTTTGTGCCAGTCCTCGCGCGCGCAGCCGTGGCGGTCGGCGTCGCCGGAGTTTTCATCGAAACCCATCAGAATCCGGACAAGGCGCCATCCGACGGGCCCAACATGCTACCCCTGAAGGAGATGGAGCCGCTATTGCGCAGTCTCGTCGAATTCGACCGGCTGGCAAAGCGCTGACGCGGTGGGAAATCGGATTTTATGGGCCGCGTCCTCAATCTCATGGCGTTCGTCATCTTTGCGACGACGCTTTTCATGCGTTCCGTTGATCCGGTCATCCCACAAATTGCCAGCGGGTTGAACGTCACGGCGACCACGGCAGCGCTTCTTTCGACCGGGTTCACGCTGCCTTATGCGCTCGTCCAGCCCGTCCTTGGCGCGCTGGCCGACATGTTCAGCAAAGCACGGCTCATTGCCGTATGCATGCTCATCGTCGGCATAGCCACGATTGCGTGCGGCCTTGCGACGAATTTCGAAATGCTGATGGTCCTGCGTGTAATCGCGGGTATCGCCGCGGGCGGTGTTTTCCCGATTGCGCTGGCGGTCGCCGGCGACCGCGTACCCGTGCAGCAGCGGCAGGTCGCGATCGGCCGCCTGCTGTTCGCGGCAATGGCAGGTAATCTGCTGGGCGCTTCCGGGGCCGGCGTGATTGGCGACGTGGTGGGCTGGCGGGGTGTGTTCTTCGTGACGGGAGCAATCGACTTGATCGCGCTTGCCGTGGCTATACCGGGCTTCCGCAGCATGAATGAATCGCCGGGACGTTTCGACTTATCGACATTCATTCCGAATTACCGCGCCGTCTTCAGCAATCCATTGGCGAAGTATTGTTTTGGTGCCGTGTTTATCGAGGCCCTGTTCCTGTTCGGGGTTTTTCCATACATGGCAGTTCTACTGCGTGAAGCCGGCGAAACCCGTGCGTCGATCGCGGGTGTCGTGATCGCAGGTTTCGGCATCGGCGGCGTGATCTACACGATGATGGTCGCATGGCTTGTTGCGCACATACGCGAGCGAAAGTTGATGGCGGCAGGCGGCATGGTGATGGGAGCATGCCTCCTGGTGATAGCGCTTCGCATGCCGTGGCCCGTCGAATTCATGAATTTCATAGTGATGGGTTTCGGATTTTATCTCCTGCACGGCTGTGTCCAGGTATACGTTACTGAATTGGCTCCGTCTGCGCGTGGGTCCGCCACCGCGGCGCACTCGATGTTTTTCTTTCTTGGGCAGGCAGCGGGCCCGGTCGTCTATGGCGCCGGTCTGGTCAGTATCGGGATCACGCCGGTGCTTGTGATTGGAGCGATTGCGTTGACTGCGACCGGCTGGACTTGCGCACTATGTCTTCGGCGGTCCGGTCCGAAAAACTAGCCGCGGCCACGATATGGGACGACGCCCTGGTCGGGCACCCACACATCCTTTGGCAATTTTCCCGCCTGCCAGAAGACGTCAATCGGCATACCGCCCCGCGGATACCAATAGCCGCCGATGCGCAGCCATTTTGGCTTCAGCAAGGCGACAAGTTTCTTCCCGATCGCGACCGTGCAATCTTCGTGAAAGGTGCCCTGATTGCGGAAGCTGTTGAGGTAAAGCTTGAGCGATTTTGACTCCACCAGGTAGCGCGCAGGTACGTAGTCGATCACCAGATGCGCAAAGTCCGGCTGGCCGGTGATG
This sequence comes from Pseudolabrys sp., assembly GCA_036557605.1. Lineage (GTDB taxonomy): Bacteria > Pseudomonadota > Alphaproteobacteria > Rhizobiales > Xanthobacteraceae > Pseudolabrys. The sequence goes on along the minus strand of DATBHE010000034.1, from coordinate 1,188 downwards.
GGGCAGAGCGTTGTGAATTCAGGCGCGGTAAAGCGTGCCACGTAGTTTGTCCCGGCATGGGGATTTGGCACGCGATCGAGAACCGCCTTCTCCGGCGAGGCAGGGATCGGGCTTGGTCGGCCGAGTTGCAAGTGTTTTCGGGGCATTGGCATTTATCGCATGGTTTGGACGGCCAGTGGATGCCCGGTCAGGGCAGGGCATGACAAGAGGCTTGTCGATCATGTAGAAGCCCCGTACCAAATCCGGACACCCCATGACCGCTATTACAGACATTATCGGACGCGAAATTCTCGACAGCCGCGGCAATCCGACTGTGGAGGTCGACGTCATTCTGGAGGACGGCTCACGCGGGCGCGCTGCCGTTCCTTCAGGCGCCTCGACGGGCGCCCACGAAGCGGTTGAGCTGCGCGATGGCGACAAGGCTCGCTATGGCGGAAAAGGGGTGCGCAAGGCGATCGATGCCGTCAATGGCGAAATTTTCGATGCGCTCGGCGGTATGGATGCCGAGGCGCAAACCAAGATCGACGAAACACTAATCGCGCTCGACGGGACGTCGAACAAAAGTCGGCTTGGAGCAAACGCCATCCTCGGCGTGTCCTTGGCGACAGCTAAAGCTGCCGCGGCCGCAAAGAAGGCCCCGCTTTATCGCTACGTCGGCGGCACCGCTGCGCGCGTTTTGCCTGTGCCGATGATGAATATCGTCAACGGTGGCGTGCACGCGGACAATCCGATCGATTTCCAGGAATTCATGATCATGCCGGTCGGAGCGTCGACTTTTGGTGAAGCTCTGCGTGCGGGCGCGGAAATCTTCCATACGCTGCGTCAAGCGCTCAAATCGGCCGGATTGAATACCAATGTCGGCGACGAGGGCGGGTTCGCGCCAAACTTGAAATCGGCGGAAGCGGCACTGGATTTCGTCATGCAGGCGGTCACCAAAGCCGGATACAAGCCCGGCGGCGATGTGATGCTTGCCCTCGATTGCGCGGCCACTGAATTTTACAAGGACGGCGCGTATGTCTACGAGGGTGAAGGCAAGAAACGTTCGAGGCAGGATCAGGCCAAATATCTCGCCAATCTTGCCGCGAAATATCCGATCATCTCCATCGAGGACGGCATGGCGGAGGACGATTGGGAAGGCTGGAAGAATCTGACCTCACTGATCGGTAACAAATGCCAACTGGTCGGCGA
>DATBHE010000033.1:0-60064 GCA_036557605.1 Pseudolabrys sp. | reverse complement strand
AGTGTGTGGTTCGCCGGTCCAAATATTCCGCTCATCCCCGCGCAAGCGGGGATCCAGGGGCGGTTAATCGCGAAGCTTGAGATAGTGGCCCTGGATTCCCGCTTCCGCGGGAATGAGCGGAGGAGGGATAAGCCGACTTGCGATGGGGACCCAGGGCAGCTTGCTCGACATCCTGCTTAACCCGATCGTAACTCTTGCGGCATTCCATCGCGCCGATGGCAGCGCCCGATATTCCGAAGCTGGCTCTTCCTGCCGCGCGAAGCTTCATCGCCGTCGCGGCCGTCTTCTATTTCTTCGATCTGTTCCAGCAGACGCGCGACCACCTCACCAATGGCGGCGGCCGCCCGTTCGGCGACGACTTCATCAACTTCTGGTCGGGTGCGTTCCTGGCCTGGCACGGCCGCGCCTCCGAAATCTACAACATCGTCGCATTCCACAATTTCGAACTGTCGGTCGCGGGCGCCGCGCTCGACGGCTACCACTACAGCTATCCGCCGGTGCTGCTGCTGCTCACTTTGCCGCTCGCGTTCGTTCCCTACGTTCCCGGATTACCTCTTTGGCTGATCGGCGGATGGTATGCGTTCTATCGCGTGCTGCGCGCGGCGATGCGCGAGGGCGGCGCTCTGCTGCTCGCGCTGGCCGCGCCGGCCGTGTTCATCAACGCGATCGGCGGGCAGAACGGCACCTGGACCGCGGCGCTGCTCGGCGGCGGATTGATCGCGCTCGAGCGGCGGCCTGTTCTCGCCGGCATCCTGTTCGGGCTGATGGCCTACAAGCCGCAGCTCGGGATTCTCGTTCCGGTCGCGCTGCTCGCCGGCCGTCACTGGCGCGCCACCGCCGCCGCCGCGGCGACGGTATGCGTGCTTGTGGGCGCGAGCATCATCGTCTTCGGCGTCGAGCTCTGGCACGAATACCTCCGCAACGTCTCGGTGCTGCGGGGAACGATCCTCGAGGACGGCGAAGGCGTCTGGCATCGCTTTGTGTCGGTCTTCGTTGCAGCGCGCCGCCTCGGCGTTCCGGTCGAGGCTGCTTACCTGCTGCAGATGGTCAGCGCGGTCATCGTGGCCGCCGTGGTCGCTGCCGTCTGGTACCGCGACCGGCCGGCCGGCATCAAGAATGCGATGCTCCTGCTCGCCACCTGCCTCGCGACGCCTTACCTCCAGGATTACGACCTGGTCTTCACGACTCTGGCCATCGTCTGGCTGTGGCAGGAAATGCCGGCCGCGGCCCGCTCGACACCGCTGTTCCAGACAAGCGCGGGCCTGGTGCTGGTCTTGCCGCTCGTCGCGGCGCCGTTCGCCAAGGCTACCGGACTCGCGTTCGGCCCGCTGTTCATCGTGCCGCTGTTCGTCGTTGCCGTGCAGGCCGGGTTGCGCAACCGCTCAAGCCTACGGGTGGCCCCTGCCCATAGTCTCTGATCCTTGGTCGCTGATCCTTGGACTGATCCTTGGTCACTGATCGGGCGGCCCGACGAGAGCAAACAAGTCGCGTCAAATCGTCGAAATATCAGGCGAGTCCCGCCCCGCAGGACCTTGTTCACGCCTTGAGGAGTGTGGCACACTACGGCGTTGGTAATACTTCGGAGATCTAGCATGCCTCAGGGCACCGTAAAGTGGTTCAATCCGACGAAAGGCTATGGCTTCATCCAACCGCAAGAAGGCGGGAAGGATGTGTTCGTGCATATTTCGGCGGTCGAACGTGCCGGACTTAGCACACTGAACGAAGGTCAGACTGTTCAGTACGAACTCGTCGAGAATCGCGGAAAGACATCCGCGGAGAACCTCAAGGTCAAGTGACCTTATCTCCGAGCTGACTTACCCGCCTGTTTGTCGAAATTTGCCGCCGAGCTGATCAGCCCGGCGGTTGTTGCACGCCCTAACGCGTGAGCCGTTCGAGTTCCGGGAACGGCTCGAAGGCGGCATCCTTGCACAGCTCGCGCTCGCGCAGCTCTTTCGGGGTGTCGAAAAAGCGCTCGAGCTTGCCCGACACGAAGGTCGCCGCGCCCTCTTTCGAGCCCTGATATTTTCCGTCGGTGTTGCGCGCGTTGAACCGCACGCAGCTCACATAGCGTTCGCCCGGCCCGATGTAACGAAGCCGAGGCTGCGACACCGCGGCGCCGCGCACGTGACCTGGATCGTTCAGATAAGTGCGCATGAACGCCAAAAGGTCTTGCCGATAATTCTGCGGAAAAATGTTCTGCGCCTCCCAGCTTGCCTTCAGTTCGGCCGGGCTTGGCCCGATGTCGGTGGTGCAGCCTCCGAGCGCCGCGAGAACGAGAAGTAACGCCAATTGCCTTTGCATTCTCAACACCCTCAACACCGTCCTTCTTATCCGCCCTGCGGCGGCAATCATACCGTTCTGCGGGTGCAGGAACAGGGACGCTTGCCGGCCGACGCGGTGTTAGACTCCGCGCAACAATCATGGGGCAAGCGCGATGACCGTTCTCGACCGCCGCACATTCGTGGCCGGATCGGCGCTGTGTGCCGGCGCGGCAATGCTGCCGCAGCGCTCCGTCGCTCGCGCGCCTGCCGCGACCACGCAGGGCGCAGGTGTCTACCGCTACAGGCTGGGAAGCTGCCAACTTACGGCACTCTACGACGGAGTCTGGTATGTGCCGATCGACGAAAAATTCGTGCGCAACGCAACCGGTGCCGAGGTCAATGACGCGCTCGCCGCCGCATTCCTGCCGCCGAAAATCCTGCCCGTCTCGTTCACCGTGCTGCTGGTGAACACCGGCACAAAGCTCGTGCTGATCGACACCGGCACGGCGGGCCAGATTGCCGACACCGCCGGCAGCCTGCTCGACAACGTCAAGGCCGCGGGAATCGACCCAAGGGCGGTCGACACGATTCTGATCTCCCATTTCCATCCGGACCATATCGACGGCATCAAGACCAAGGACGGCGCAAAGATCTTTCCGAATGCCGAGGTCGCGGTGCCGGAGCCTGAATGGAATTTCTGGATGGACGACGCAAACCTGGCGAAAGCGGAAGGTGCGGTGAAGCGTTATTTCCTCAACGCGCGCCGCATCTTCAAGGACATCGCCAACGATGTGCGGCGATTTGAGTCCGGCAGCGAAGTTGCGCCCGGCATCGAAAGCGTCGCCGCGTTTGGGCACACGCCCGGCCATACGGCTTTCGCGATCCATTCCGGCAATCAGTCGATGCTGGCGATGAGCGATACCGTGCGAAATCCTTACCTGTTCGCGCGCCATCCCGACTGGCAGCCGGCGTTCGACATGGACGGACCGATGGCAGTGCAAGCGCGGCGGAAGATGCTCGACCGCGTCGCGGCCGACCGCATGCTGATCGAGGCCTACCACTTTCCCTTCCCCGCCTGCGGCCACATTGCCAAGACCGCGAGCGGATATGAGTTCATCCCGGCCGAATGGAAGCCGCTGTGATTGGATGAGCGGGAATATTTGGAACGGCGAAACCAACACACTCCGCTCATTCCCGCGAAAGCGGGAATCCAGTGACACAAGTCTGGATCCCCGCATAGGCGTGCAAAGCACGCCGTCCTTCGGACGGCTATAGGCGTGCGAAGCACGCCGTTCTTCGAACGGCTATGGCGCGCGGATGAGCGGTGAAAGGAAATCGTGCGCGCCATCCTCCGCTCATTCCCGCGAAAGCGGGAATCCAGCCGGTATTAACCCTGGATGCCCTTAGGCGTGCAAAGCACGCCGTCCTTCGGACGGCTATGCGCGCGTATGAGCGGTGAAAGGAAATCGTGCGCCCGTTTTGTCAGAACGTCACGCCGGCCTTGAGCAGGAACGTGCGTCCCGGCAGCGGATAGGCGTTATAGCGCCCGAACGTGGCCGAGCTGGCAACCGCGTAGTCGAAGTACAGCACGTTGAACAGATTCTGCACCGAGACCGACCAGATCAGTTTCTGGATTTGGCCGCCAAGGCGTATGTCGAGCGTCGTGTGGGCCGGAATGAGCGGCTGAAAATTCGCCTGATCGTTATCCATGCGCCGTTCGCCGACGTAGCGCAGCACGGCATCGAACACGACATACTTCTGGTACAAATCGGCCGACACGCCGATATTCCCGAACCAGCGCGAAACCAGCGGGACGTCATTGCCGGCATAGATGCCCTCGCGGAATTTCGCGCGCGTATAACTGAGCGCGCCTTTCAGCCGCACCGTGTCGGTCAGATCGAGGGATGCCGCCGTCTCGACACCGTAGCGCCGGGTCGGGTCGAGATTGATGTTGGCGCCGATCGGCGGAAACGGGATGAACAGGATCTCGTTGGTGAGCCGCATATCATAGACGCTCGCCTGCCAGGCGAGCCGGCCGAAGCGCCCGCGCAGCCCGCCCTCGATGTCGCGCGAGGTCTGGGTCTTCAGGTCGAAATCGACCGGAAAGGCGCTGACGCCGACGCGCTCGTCGACATTCGGCGTGCGAAAGCTGTGCGCGACGCGGCCAAAGACCGCAAGCATCGGCGAGAAACGATGCTCAAAACCGAAATGTGCCGCGTAGTTGGTTTCGGTCTGGTCGAGCGGAATGGCCTGCGCATCGAAGAGGGGAAACGCGCCCGGCGCCGTCGGGTCGAATGTGTCGTGGGCGCTGAGCCGTGTCTGCTCCAGACGCCCGCCCCAGGAGAGATCGGTGGTCGGCAAAACAGCGAGCGTCTGCTGCGCATAGGCCGCCGTGGACTGTTGCTGGAGATTGTAAGTGTGTATCGGGGGATCGTTGAGCGTAACACTGCGTTTGGCTTCCAGCTGCGAGTCGTAATAATCGAAACCGGCAATCACTTTTGTCGGCATGCCGGCAATTTGAGTGTCGATAATCGCGCGCGGCGTGATTGCCGCAGTCGTCAGCTCGCGCGCGTCCGAGGTGTCGAACCCAAACAGCGACGAAAACGCCTTCTGCTCCTTGCGGCGCAGGTTGCCATCCACGATCACTTCGACGCTGTCGCCGATCTTGCGGGAGACGCCGAGCGTGACGCCCGCGCCCGTCTTGTCCGCAAAAGCGTTCGGCGTGGTGGCGCCGCGGCGATCGGTCACCAGCTCATTGATGCCGGCCGCCTGATCGACGAGCCGCGCGCCCGGGAGACCGAGGTGCTGATCGTCCGCGACGATATTCACCCAGGCCGAGCCATCGCTGCCGTTATAGCGAAGATCGCCGACAGCGTTGCGCTGTTGCAGGGCGCTGTTAACGCGATAGCCGTCGGAATTCACGCCATTCGCGAAGATCGACGCTGAAAACGGCCCATGCGAGACCGCGGCCGAGCCGTTGACCTCGGCCTGGTTGAACGAGCCAAATCCCGTTTCGATACGCGCGGTCGGCGGCAATCCGACGCCGGTCTTGGTAATAATGTTGATAACACCGCCGACGGCGCCGGCGCCGTAGAGGACGGCGCCGCTATTGCCGCGCGTAATTTCGATGCGTTCAATACTCTCCTTCGGGATGGTGCTCAGATCGACGCCCAGAATATCGATATCGTTCAATCGGCGGCCGTTGAGCAGAAACAGCGTGTTGGATGACGCCGTTGAGCCGAAGCCACGCAGGTCGACAACCGTTGTGGCACCGTTGTTGCCGCCGGTCGTGCTCCAGGTCTGGATGCCGGCTTCGCGCGACAGCACGTCCTGAAGCGTCGTTCCCGGCGATCGCGAAATCTCTTCTGCCGTAATAACGCTGTTCGATGCACCGATGATGCCGGCACCGGTGCGCGACGCCCAGACGTCGATCGGCGGCAAAAATGTCGTTGAGTCCTGCGCGCCGGCTGTTGCGGGCACCAGGAAGGCGAGAGCGGCGATTGCGCCGCACTTTCGTATCGACCCCATGACACAACGTTCCTTCGTTTGCGCTCCGCGGTTGGCGCGGACGCATCGGGTGAAGACGAGGCCCGTTGCGAAGGAGGCAAATGAAGCGTGCAGACGACGCCTGCTTCAGATGCCGAATGTCGTGGGAGATTTCGCCCTCACGGCCTTCGCACCGGCATTGCCGTCACCGCTGCGAAAGACCGCTCCGTATGGACGCCCCGTCCACCGGTTGGGTGACTGCGCTGGCAGGTCTCCTGGCTCGCGGGTCGTTGCCTTGCTGGTCCGGCCTTCCCAGTTTCCCAGTGGCCGAATCTGGACCTCAGGCTCGCCGCTCACAGTTGCGGGGGCAGCCACGGATTGCTTCGTTGGAGAAGTGTCCGTGTTCCCTCTTTCGTCCCCGATCTGACTCGGGGAACCAGCACGGGTAAAATGTTCCCCAGAAGCGCTCGCCAAGTCAAGGCGCCAAGTCACGGCGCCAGTCAAGGAGCCAAGTCAAGGCGCGGACGCGCGGGTTCACCGATGCACGCAAATTTCTGAATGCACCGAGGACTATGTGCCGATCACGAAGTGTTTTTCCAACATGCGTGGCCTTCATCGTATCGTCCTCGCCTGCTCCAACAGGGGGTTTTTATGAACCTGAAATTCGTGCTGCGCGGGATCGGCATTTTCGCGGCTGCCGCGCTTCTCATTTCCGGCGTCGCCCTGAAGTCAGCCAGCGCAATGGGCAGCGACAACCCGCCTCCGCCCTCCGACGACAGCAGCAGCAAGAAAAAGAAAAAGAAGCAGAACAACGTGATCGAAGAGCAGCGGCGGCAGATCGCACAGGAGCAATTTCTGAACGGCTATCGCGCCGCGCGGCTTCTGATCCTCAGTGGCCATTACGAGGACGGCATCGCCGCGATGCATGCGCTCAAGCACGATGAGCATCCGGATGTCGCGAACTACATCGGCTACGCGCATCGCAAGCTCGGCGACTACGACGATTCGAAGTTCTGGTACGAAAAGGCGCTCGCTGCTGATCCCAACCACGTGCGCACGTGGTCCTATTACGGCATGTGGCAGGCGGAGCAAGGCAACCGACTTAAAGCTGAGGATTACCTGCAGAAGGTGAAGCTCATCTGCGGCACCACCGACTGCGAGGAGTATCGCCAGCTCAAGGCCGTCATCGACGGCACGGCGAGCTACTAGGCGAGGACATTGCCACAGTGCGTCATCGCAGCGCTTAGCCGTCCGGAGGACGGAATACTCTCCCGCTCGTCCCCGCGAAAGCGGGGACCCAGGGCGCTTAATCGTGAAATTCGAGATTGTGCGCTGGATTCCCGCATTCGCGGGAATGAGCGGAGTGTATTGGTTCGCCCGTCCAAATATTCCGCTCATCCCCGCGCACCAACATCGGGTTTACCCGATGTTGGCGTATACGTGCGCAAGTCGGCTAAAGCCGGCTTGCGATGGGGATCCAGGGGCGGTTAATCGCGAAGCTTGAGATAGTGGCCCTGGATTCCAGCATAGGCGTGCGAAAGCACGCCGTCCTTCGGACGGCTATGCGCGGGAATGACAGTGGACAGGAGACTATCACCCGCTCGTCCCCGCGGAAGCGGGGACCCAGACAAAAATGAAAAACGCTGCATGTTGCCCTGGATTCCCGCGTTCGCGGGAATGAGCGGAGAAATTATCCGGCTGTGTCGTCTTCCGTCTCCTCGACGATCCAGCGGTGATAGTCCGGGTCGACCTGCTCGACCGCCACGACCATGATCGACGGTGTCGTGTAGCTGTGCGCCGCCTTGACCGCCTTGCCTACGGCGTCGGCGAGGCCTACGCGAGTCTTCACGAGCATGACGACTTCCTCGGCCCGCTCGATCTTGCCCTGCCACCAATAATGCGAAATCATTCCCGGCAGGATGTTCACGCAGGCCGCAAGCCGCTGCTCGACAATGGTGCGCCCCGCCCGCTCCGCCTCGACAATCGAGGGCCAAGTCGTATAGACGAGCACCGCGCGTTCCATCGTCGGGTCCCCGCATGAACCAGTTCAAGACCATTGCTTTCGTCGCCGGCCAGACGCCGGAGGCGCGCGAGGCCTGCGTGCGGCTGGAGAAGCGTTACGGCAATGCCGACCCCGCCAAAGCCGACGTGATCGTCGCGCTCGGCGGCGACGGCCTGATGCTGCAGACCCTGCACAAGTTCATGAAATCCGGCAAGCCGATCTACGGCATGCACCGCGGCACCGTCGGTTTTCTGATGAACGAATTCGCCGAGGAAAATCTCTCCGAGCGGCTGGCGAAGGCGCACATCACCATCATCCACCCGCTGCTGATGCAGGCGCGCGACGCGCAGGGGCGCACGCACGAGCACCGCGCCATCAACGAAGTGTCGCTGTTCCGGCAGAGCGCGCAGGCCTCGCATTTGCGCATTCTTATCGACGGGCAGGAGCGACTCGCCGAGCTCATCTCGGACGGCGTGATGGTCGCAACACCGGCAGGTTCGACGGCCTACAATCTCTCGGCGCAGGGGCCGATCATTCCGATCAACGCCACGCTGATGGCCCTGACGCCGATCAGCCCGTTCCGGCCGCGACGATGGCACGGTGCCTTGCTGCCTGACAAAGCGAGAGTGACGATTGAGGTGCTGGAGGCGCAGAAGCGCCCGGTGGCGGCGGTGGCCGATCACGACGAGGTGCGCTCCGTCCACAGGGTCGACATCCGCATGGATCATGACATTTCGATCAACATGCTGTTCGATCCGGGTCACAATCTCGACGAACGGATTCTGCGCGAGCAATTCGGCTTTTAGGAGCGTGCGTGCCAAAAAGTTTCGATTTTTCGGTCAACGGCAAACCGGTCAGCGTGTTGCTCGACAATGAGGAAACCCCGCTGCTCGATGTGTTGCGCAACAACCTCGGACTGATGGGTACGCGTTTCGGCTGCGGACTTGAGCAGTGCGGCTGCTGCATGGTGCTGATCGACGGCGCGCCGGAGAAATGCTGCACCAAGCCGGTGTGGAGCATCGCCGGAAAATCCGTCACAACCGTCGAGGGGCTGGGCAATGCCGAGCGCCCCCACCCGCTGCAGCAGGCTTTCATCGACGAGCAGGCCGGCCAGTGCGGCTACTGCCTGTCGGGCATCCTGATCTCGGCCAAAGCCCTGCTCGACAAAAATCCGAAGCCGACGCGCGGCGAGATCGCGCAGGCGCTCGACGGCAATATCTGCCGCTGCGGCTCGCATAACCGCATCATGCGCGCCGTGGAAAAAGCGGCGGCCGCAATGCGCGCGGGCACGTCGCGATGACCGCGCCGCTTCCCGCCCAGCTCGAGGCCAACCCCCAGCTCGATCGCTGGGTCGCCTTTCCGGCGCCAGGCAAGGTCACCGTGCTTACCGGCCGTGTTGAGCTCGGCCAGGGCGTTCTCACGGCCATGCGTCAGATCGCGGCCGACGAGCTCGACGTGTCGATGGAGCGCATCACGATCCGCTCGGGCGATACGATCAAAGCGCCGAACGAGGGCTATACCGCCGGCAGCCAGTCGATCCAGTTCGGCGGCGTGGCCATGCGGCAGGCCTGCGCCGACGTGCGCGCGCTGTTCCTCACCCAGGCGGCCAAGGTGCTCGGCTGCAAAGAGGCCGAGCTGTCGATCCGCGACGGCGGCATCCTGCGCAACGGCGCCTCGACCGGGCAGGATTACTGGACGCTGGCCGGTGCGGTCGACCTGACCGCCAAGGCGACCGGCGCAGGCGCGCGCAAGCGTGTTTCCGATCTCAAAAGCATCGGCGAAAGCAGCGCGCGCATCGATCTGCCGGCGAAAGTGTTCGGCGAGGCCGCCTTCATTCACGACATGCGGCTCGACGGCATGGTGCATGCACGCGTCGTGCGCCAGCCCAACCGCGGCGCAACGATCGGCACGATCGATGAAAACGCAATCCGCCGCGCCGCCAAAGGACCGGTCGAATTCGTCCGCATCGGCAACTTTCTCGCCATCATCGGCGACGACGAAACCGCGGTCGAAGCCGCAGGTGCGGCGGCGGTCAACCACGTGACTTGGCAGAACGTCGAGGCGCCGACGCCGACACAGCAGGAGGCGAACTGGCTGCTGCAGCGGCCGGTGGTCGAGCGCGTGTTCGGCGCGCCGGATCAGGGCAATCCGCAGGGGCGCGAGCGCTACGAAGCGACCTTTTCGCGCGGTTATCTCGCGCACGCCTCGATCTCGCCGTCGTGCGGTCTCGCGCTCTACAAAGATGGCAAGCTGACGGTGTGGACGCACTGCCAGGGCGTCTATCCGCTGCGCGCGGCGCTTGCGAAGATCCTGAAGCTCGAGCCCTCCTCGATCATCGTGCATCACGTGCAGGGTTCCGGCTGCTACGGCCACAACGGTGCCGATGATGCCGCGGCGGACGCGGCGATCATCGCCATGCAGAAGCCCGGTCAGCCGATCCGGGTGCGCTGGCGCCGCGAGGAAGAGTTCATCTATGAGCCGAAGACGCCGGCGATGGTGGTGAAGGTGCGTGCGCTGCTCGACGACGCCGGCAAGCCCGTCGACTGGACGCAGGAAATCTGGAGCCCGACGCACAACCTGCGTCCCGGCGCGGGCGGCAACCTGCTCGGCGCGCTCGCCCTGCCCGATCCACCGCCCGAACCGCCGCCGAACGATGTGCCTGAGGCGAATGGCGGCGGCGGCACACGCAACGGCGAGCCGCTCTACGACATTCCGGCCAAGCGCATGCTGCATCACCTGGTGACGGAATCGCCGGTGCGCACCTCGGCGCTGCGCGGGCTTGGCGCCATGCCGAACATTTTCGCGATGGAATGCTGCATCGACGAGCTTGCCGCGCGCGCCGGCCAGGACCCGGTGGCGTACCGGCTTTCCATCACCGCAGACCCGCGCGCGCGGGCCGTGATCGAGAAGGTGGCCGCCATGGCCAATTGGCCGGCCTGGCCGGCTCGGCCGGCTGGGCCGGCTGGGCCGGCTGGCCGCGGCATCGCCTTCGCCCGCTACAAGAACAAGGCCGCCTATTCCGCTGTGGTCGTTGAACTTTCTGTCGACGAAGAGATCAAGCTGCAGCATGTATGGTGCGCAACCGATGCCGGGCTCGTGGTCAACCCCGATGGCGTCATCAACCAGCTTGAAGGCGGCATTATTCAGTCGGCGAGCTGGGTGCTGAAGGAGCAGGTTCGTTTCGACAACGGCGTCGCGTCGTTCGACTGGGAGACCTACCCGGTGCTCAAGTTCAAAGAGGTGCCGGAGATCGACATCGCGCTGATCAACACCAAGGACGAGGTCCCGCTCGGCGTCGGCGAGGTAACGGCGGGACCAACCGCGGCAGCGATCGGAAATGCCGTGTCGCACGCGCTGGGCGCGCGCGTCCGCGACCTGCCGCTCACGCGCGAGCGCATTATGGCTGCGCTGTTAAAGGACTAGGCTAGGTCGTGGGAACGAGCGGTATTGGACCTCAATGAATTAGATTCTGCTTCAAGTTGTTCTGAAAGCACGTTGACACACCCGCCGAATACGGTGGATTGAGGCGGCTCTTGCGCTGCCGGCGGAATATGGCTGAAGTGACGTCATGAAACGGCCACGTGCACGTCGTCGCCAAAAGGGTGCGAGCTGGCAGCGCGATCCGGAAGGGATGCGGACACGCATTCTGGGTGCCGCCACCAGGGAATTCGCCCGTTACGGTTTTGGCGGCGCGAGGCTCAACCGGATTGCGAAGACCGCGGGCGCAAACAAGCGCATGATTTACTACCACGTCGGCGACAAGGAAGCGCTTTACCTTGCCGTCCTCGAGGGCGCCTACGACCACATCCGCACCGCCGAGCGACACCTGAATCTTGAAGCGCTTGGTGCCGGGCAGGCGATCGTCAAGCTGCTGACCTTCACCTGGCAATATTTTCTGGAGAACCCGGAATTTCTCGCGCTCCTCAACGAGGAGAACCAGCATCGCGCCCGTCACCTGCGGCACTCGCGCAAGGTGAAAGGCCTGCACTCGCCTTTCGTCGAATTGATTGCCGATATCCTGCGCCGTGGCGAGGCCAGCGGGGAACTGCGCAAGGGCATCGATCCGGTGCAGTTCTATATTTCGCTCGCGGCGCTCTCATATTTCTACCAGTCCAACAGCGCGACGCTGAGCGTGATTTTCGGCCGCGACCTGTTATCCGAAGACGCCAAGGCCGAGCGACTGGCCCACATGACCGACCTGGTACTGGCGGCGCTCCGCCCTGCGGCGACTGATACACTTGACCCCGAATTGCTCACACCAATAGAATTTAACCAACGGGTTAAAATCTGACGAGCCGGCGCGAATGCGCGGGTTCGGAGGTGGTTCGCGATGGCCGAATTAAAGGCGGGCTTGTTACAGCGTGTCGTGCAGTCGGCATGGGTCAGGCCGGTCCTGTTCCTCGTGCTGCTGGTCGTCCTCTGGGATCTCGCGATCCGCGTCTTCCGCATCCCGCCCTATCAGATCCCCAAGCCCGAGGACGTGCTGGCGACCCTGTGGACTGACGGCCCGCAGCTGTTGCAGCAGGCAGTACCGACCACCGTTGCAACGGTGCAAGGTTTTCTGTTGTCCGCGGTCTTCGGTATCGGCATCGGCGTACTCATAGTCGGCTCTCGCACCGTTGAGGCCTATGTCTATCCCCTGCTCGTCTTCTCGCAGTCGATTCCGAAGATCGCAATCGCCCCGCTGTTCGTCGTTTGGTTCGGATTCGGAATGTTTCCGAAAGTGCTGTCGGCGTTCATGCTCGGATTCTTTCCGGTCGTCGTATCCGCCGTCCAGGGGCTGAAATCAGTCGAGCCTGAAATGGTCGACCTTGTCCGCGCCATGGAAGCCAAGCGACTGCAGATTTTCCGGATGGTGCGCTTCCCGCACGCGATGCCCGCGATCTTCGCCGGGCTAAAGGTGTCAATCACGCTTGCGGTGGTCGGCGCAGTGGTCGGCGAGTTCGTCGGATCAAACAACGGTCTTGGATTCGTGCTGCAGCGCTCGATCGGCAATTTTGAATTGCCGACGATGTTCGCAGCCCTCGTTCTGCTTTCGCTGATCGGCGTCCTGCTCTTCTGGGTGCTCGACGTCATCGAGCGGATCGCCATTCCGTGGCATGCGAGCCAGCGCCAGGAATTCGTCGCCACGGCGTAATCGAAACAACAAAAGGGAGGATCCCATGATGAAATCGGTTTTCGCGGCACTGTTCGCGGTGCTGCTGGCCGGACCGGCATTCGCGGCCGACAAGGTGACGCTGATGCTGAACTGGTACGTCTACGGCGAGCATGCGCCGTTCTACTACGGCAAGGAAAAAGGTTACTTCAAGGACACCGGCATCGATCTTGAAATCCAGGAAGGCCGCGGCTCCGGCACCGTGACGCAGGTCGTCGCGGCAAAGACCGTGCAGTTCGGTTATGTCGACGTGCCGACCATGATGCGCGCCGCCGTCAAAGGAGCGCCCGTGCAGGCGGTCGGCGTCGCACTGCAGACCAATCCGATGTCGGCGATGGGCTTCGTCGAGAAGAACATCCGCAGGCCCGAAGACATCAAGGGCAAGACCGTCGCCACGACACCGGGCGATTCGATGTCGCAGATCTGGCCGCTGTTTTTGAAGAAGACCGGCCTGAAGGAAAGCGACTTTAAAACAGTGTCGGGCGACGCCACCACCAAGCTCAATGCAGTCATCAACGGCCAGGCCGATCTGCTGCTCGGCTACGTCATGGACCAGAGCATGAAGATCAAGGACGCCACCGGAAAGGACGTGTTCCCGATCAAGTTCGCCGATTACGGCGTCAATCTGGTCAGCTCGGGCGTGATCGTGAACAAGGACTGGCTGAACGAGAACAAGGATCTCGTCAAGCGCTTCATGGCGGCGGCGACCAAGTCGCTTGAGGAAGCCTCCAAGCACCCGAAAGAGGCAGCCCAGGCCATCCTCAATGCCAATCCGAAGGGCGGCAAGATCGACACCCTCACCAAGGGATTCGAGCTGACCATTCCGCTTTACAAGGATCCGTCGGGCAAGGCGAACCGGCCGTTCAACGTCACGGATGCAAATATGCAGGACACCGTGAACGTCATGGTCGAGTACGGCGGCCTTGAAGCCAAGGCGAAGGACGAGTTCAAGAACTACTACACCAACGCCTATCTGCCCGGCGGCAGCAGCTGAAGACGGCCGGGATGGCTGCGAGCCTGAAGATCGTGGCTGACGCGCAATCGAGACGCCCTGTCATTGAACTGCAGGGCGTCTCGAAAACCTATCAGACGGCCGACGGCGAAGTGCCGTCGCTACGCCCGATCGATTTCACGATCGGCGAAGGCGAGTTCGTGGTCGTGGTCGGTCCCTCCGGCTGCGGCAAGACGACCCTGCTCAAGATGATTGCCGGCCTTCTGCCGCCGAGCCAGGGCGAAATCCGCGTCGAAGGCACGCCGATCGTGAAGCCGCACGGTGGCGTCGGCATCGTGTTTCAGACCGCGATGCTGCTACCGTGGCGCAGCGTTTTCCGCAACGTGATGATGCCGGTCGAGGTGAAGGGCCTGCCGCGCGAGGAATACGCGGAGCGCGCCCGTGCATTGCTGAAGATGGTCGGCCTGCAAGGCTTCGAGAACAAGTTCCCCTGGCAGCTGTCGGGCGGCATGCAGCAGCGCGCCTCGATCTGCCGGGCGCTCGTGCATGATCCGAAAATCGTTCTGATGGACGAGCCGTTCGGCGCGCTCGATGCCATGACGCGCGAGCGCATGAATGTCGAGCTGCAGCGCATCCAGCGCGAGACTAGGAAGACTGTCCTGCTGATCACGCATTCCATTCCGGAAGCCGTCTTCCTCGCCGATCGCGTGATGGTGATGTCGGCCCGCCCCGGCAATATCGCCGCCGTTTATGAGGTTCCGTTGCGCCGGCCGCGCTCGCTCGACGTCTTGTCCGATCCGACGTTCGTCGAGCTCACGCAGACCATTCGCGCACATTTTTCAGATGCGCATCTCGACTAGTTATCATGGCGCCTAACATCGCGGTGAAGAGCATCGAATTTTCCGAGCGGCGGGTGCCGTTCCGGCACCCGTTCCGCTTCGGCGCGGTGACCGTGAACGAGGCGGCGCAGCTTTTCGTGCACGTGATCGCCGAGGTCGACGGAAAATCCAGCATCGGCGTCGCCGCCGAGCTGATGGTGCCGAAGTGGTTCAACAAGGACCCGGCGCTGTCCGCCGATCAAACCGTCGATCAGCTGCGCCGGTCCGCCGCAATCGCGCGCGACATCTATCTCGAGGCTCGGCCCGACACGGCGTTCGGATTGCACGCTGCATGCCTCGGCGCGCAGGTCGACGCATGCGCAAAAGTTGGCATTCCGCCGCTGGCGGCGGCCTTCGGCGCCGCCGAAATCGACAAGGCTGTGCTGGACGCCTTGCTGAGGGCCGTGGGAACAGACTTCTTCAGTGGCATGCGGGGCAATATCGCGGGTCTCGACGCGCGACTGACTCCGGATTTGACTGGCGGCGCCATCGTTGACTTCCTGGCGAGCCGCGTGCCCTCCCCGCGCATCGCCGTGCGTTACACCGTCGGAATGCTCGACACGATCGACAGCATCCGCGAGGCGGCGCGCAGCTATCGCTACTTCAAGCTCAAGCTCTGCGGTGACCCGGCAAAGGACAAAGCGCGTCTTGCCGGCATCGTCGATGCGCTCGGCAAAGCCGACTACCGCGCGACCGCAGATGCAAACGAGCAGTATCAAAGTCTCGACGATCTGCACGCGCTGGTCGATGCCATCCGCACAGATCCAGCGCTCGCACCCCTTGCCAAGCGGCTGCTCTATATCGAGCAGCCCTTTGCGCGGGAAAATACCTGGAGTTTCGACCTTGCGCCGCTCGCCGGCGCTGCCGCCTTCATCATCGACGAAGCCGACGACAGCTATGACGCCTTTCCGCGAGCCAGAGCGCTTGGCTATTCCGGAGTATCCACAAAATCTTGCAAGGGACTCTACAAGTCGATTCTCAACGGTGCGCGCGCGGCCCAATGGACTAAAACGGCCGGCGATTTTTTCGTCAGCGCCGAAGACCTCACCTGTCAGCCGGGTCTGGCGATCCAGCAGGACACGGCGCTCGTCGCGTTTCACGGCCTCACTCATGCCGAGCGCAACGGCCATCATTACGTCGACGGGTTCGCCAATACGCCCGCTCAGGAAGCCGGCGCCTTCCTCGCAGCGCATCCCGACCTTTACGAAGGATCGGACGGCACGGTCAGACTTTCTGTCCGTGCGGGTGCAATCGCCACAGGCTCGCTCGGCGTGCCCGGTTTTGCCTGCGCGGTGCCGCCCGAGCAAATCGGATCAACCAGCAACCAAAAAAATGAATTCAAGGAGCTTGCATCGTGACGACGAGACGTCTCGGCATCATCATGAATGGAGTCACAGGCCGGATGGGGACCAATCAGCACCTGATCCGCTCCATTCTCGCGATCCGCGCCCAGGGCGGCGTGCGGCTTGCGAACGGCGACCGCGTCATGCCCGATCCGATTTTGATCGGCCGCAACGCGGACAAGACGGCGGCGCTCGCGAAGCAGCACAGCGTCGAGCGCTGGTCGACCGATCTCGACAAGGCGTTGGCCAACAAGGACGATGAGGTTTTTTTCGACGCCGCGACCACGCAGATGCGGCCCGGATTGCTCGCAAAGGCGATCGCCGCCCGCAAGCACATCTACTGCGAGAAACCGATCGCAACCACGCTTGCCGAGGCGATGAAGGCGTGCGAGCTCGCCGAGAAATCGGGGCTCAAGCACGGTGTCGTGCAGGACAAGATTTTCCTGCCAGGGCTGATGAAGCTCAAATTCCTGCGCGAAAGCGGATTTTTCGGCCGTATGCTGTCGGTGCGCGGCGAGTTCGGTTACTGGGTGTTCGAGGGCGACCTGCAGCCGATCCAGCGTCCATCGTGGAATTACAAGCTGGCCGAAGGCGGCGGCATCATCCTCGATATGCTCTGTCACTGGCGTTACGTGCTCGACAATACGTTTGCCGAAGTAAAGGCCGTGTCCTGCATCGGCACGACGCACATTCCGCAACGTTGGGACGAAGATGGCAAGTCCTACAAGGCCGACGCCGATGACGCCGCCTACGCGACCTTTCAGCTCGACGGCGGCATCATCGCCCACATCAATTCGTCGTGGTGCGTGCGTCCCTACCGCGACGACCTTGTGACCTTCCAGGTCGACGGGACGCACGGCTCTGCGATTGCCGGCCTGCATGACTGCATGATGCAGTCGCGTCAGGGGACACCACGGCCGGTGTGGAATCCCGATCAAAAGCAAACGCTGGATCTTTATGCGTCATGGCAGCCGGTGCCCGATTTCACGACCTTCGACAACGGCTTCAAGGTGCAGTGGGAAATGTTCATTCGCCACGTGGCCGAAAACGCGCCCTACAAGTATACGCTGCGCGAGGGCGCGAAGGGTCTGCAGCTGGTGGAGTGCGCAACCAAGAGCTGGAAAGAGCGGCGCTGGGTCGACGTTCCCGCGCTGTAAGGAGAAGGCCAATGAACCGCATGGACAAGCCCTCGCGCATGCGCGCAATCAAGTTGCCCCGCGCAGATCGCTCGCTGGAAACGTTTCAGCTGTCCGATCCGAAACATTTCCCCGATCGGCAGAACTCAAAGCTCAACCGTGTTGCGTTCGCCGCGGCCCACGTCGTCGCCGACCCAAATGCAGACAATGATCCCTGGCTCGACTGCGCGATCGACTGGGACAGAACCATCGCGTTCCGCGAGCATCTCTGGGGCCTCGGCCTCGGCGTCGCCGAAGCGATGGACACCGCGCAACGTGGCATGGGCGTCGACTGGCCGACCTCGCTGGAGCTGATCAAGCGTTCCGTGGCTGCGGCGAAAGTCTGCAACGGCCTGGTATTCTCCGGTTGCGGCACGGACCAGCTCGATCCGGCCGATGCGCGTGGCCTCGATGACGTCATCGGTGCCTACGAAGAGCAGATCGAGGCTATCGAGGCGGCCGGCGGACGGATCGTGCTCATGGCCTCCCGCGCGCTGGCAAGAGTGGCGCGCTCGCCGGACGACTACGCCAAGGTTTACGGGCGGATTCTGCAAAGCGTGCGCGAGCCGGTGATCATCCATTGGCTCGGCGACATGTTCGATCCCGCGCTTGCCGGCTACTGGGGTTCGGCCGACGCCAATAGCGCCATGACGACCGCAGTCGAGATCATCAACGAGCACGCCGCCAAGGTCGATGGCGTGAAGATTTCCCTGCTCGACAAGGACAAGGAAATCGCAATGCGCCGGCGGCTGCGGCAAGGCGTGCTGATGTATACCGGCGACGACTTCAACTACGCGGAACTGATCGCCGGAGACAGCCAAGGTTATTCGCACGCGCTCTTGGGCATATTCGACGTGATAGCGCCGGCCGCCTCGGCCGCGCTGGTCAGACTGGCGGCCAACGACAACGACCGCTTCCACGAAATCCTCGCGCCGACCGTGCCGCTGTCGCGTCACATCTTCCGCAGCCCGACCCGCTTCTATAAAACCGGCGTGGTATTCATGGCCTATCTCAATGGCCATCAAGACCATTTTACGTTGGTGGGCGGCCAGGAAAGTGCGCGCTCGACCGTACATCTCGCGGATATTTTCCGCCTTGCCGACAAGGCCGGACTCCTGCGCGATCCTGATCTCGCGGTTGCGCGGATGCAGACGGTTCTGGCCGCGCGCGGAATTGAAGCCTGATGCGCGACCTGAGCGGCGATCATCGCTGGCTATCGCTCAACACCGCGACCATACGCAAGCAGGGTTCGCTGCTCGACATCATCGAGGCCTGCGCGCGGTATGGGATCCGCGCAATCGACCCATGGCGCGATCAAGTTGCGTCGATCGGCATCGATCGCGCGAGCAAGGCCATCCGCGACGCCGGGCTTCAGCTCTCCGGATATTGCCGCGGCGGGATGTTCACAGCGGACGCAAGCCGCCGTGACGAGGTGCGCGACGACAACCGCCGCGCGGTAGACGAAGCGAAAACGCTGGGCGCGCCCTGCCTTGTGCTGGTTGCCGGGGGCCTTCCCCAGTATTCCCGTCCCGGCAGCGCACCGAGCAAGAATCTCGCCGCCGCGCATGCACAGATCGAAGATGGCATTGCTGAGCTTTTCGCATACGCGCGCACGGCCGGAATGCCGTTGGCGATCGAGCCGCTGCATCCGATGACGGCCGCCGATCGCGCCTGTGTGAATACGATGCGGCAGGCGCTCGACCTGTGCGACCGTATTGATCCGGCGCGCAGCGGTATGCTCGGCGTGGCGGTCGACGTCTATCACGTCTGGTGGGATTTCGAATTGATGGCCCAGATCGAACGCGCAGGCCCTCGCCGGCTGCTGGCGTTTCACGTTTGCGACTGGCTGGTCCCGACCACCGACACCGTCAACGACCGCGGAATGATGGGTGACGGCATTATCGACATCCCGCGCATCCGTGCCGCGGTCGAAGCGCAAGGCTTCGACGGTTTTGTCGAGATCGAGATCTTCTCGAACCGGTGGTGGTCGGTGCCGATGGATGAGGTGATTGCGACCGCCATCGGGCGCCTGAAGACAGCCGTTTGACGTTGGTCGGCATGCTAAACCATTCGTTAACGGCGCCCCGGTAGCTTGACCCTATGGTACCGGGCTCCCGCGTCGTGCCCGGGCTGGGGCACCATGGTTCGTATCGATTTCAATCGCCTGCGTTTCCTCGTCATCGACGACAATGCGCACATGCGCCGCATCCTGCGCACGTTGCTGCATGGATTCGGCGCACGCGAAGTCTACGAGGCGGAAGACGGCGCCGCCGGCCTCGAGGCTTTCACGCACTACATCCCCGACATTGTCATCACCGACTGGGCCATGCCGATCTTCGACGGCCTCGAGTTGATGCAGATGATCCGCCAGCCGGGCGCCAACGCGAACCCTTACGTCGCGATTATCATGCTAACCGGCCATTCGGAGAAGAAACGCGTGATGGCCGCGCGCGATGCCGGTGTGACCGAATTTCTCGCCAAGCCGATTTCGGCCAAGGCCCTCTATCAGCGCATCATCAACGTGGTCGCCAACCCGCGACCGTTCATCAAGACCAAGACCTATTTCGGCCCCGACCGCCGCCGCAACACGAACTCGAATTACATCGGTCCTGAGCGTCGTAAGGGTGGCAAGGCCGACATCATACGGCAGACACCGCTGCTCGAGAAGGCACGCGCACCGGTCTGACAAAAGGCGGCAGCAATGTCTCGTTCAAAAGACAAGGCTTCGGTCGTCAACCACGGCGATCACGAGGTCATTGTGCCGCAAAACAAGCTGCGCGCCGCGGTCTCAAAGGCATCCATTGACGACGGCGAGGACCCTATCGCACGCGCCGAAAAGGCACTTGCCGCACTGTCTTCTGAATTCGCCACCTGGATGAACTCAGAGTGCGGGCGACTGGACGATGCCCGGCGCGATATCATGAGCAGCGGGTTTACCGATGCAAACAAAGAGGCGCTGTTTCGCGCTGCCCATGACATCAAGGGCCAAGCGGCGACCTTTGGCTATCCTGCCGTGGCATCGGCGGCCGAGAGTCTTTGCCGGCTCATTGAGCATGCGCCGGTTCCGTACCGGATTCCGGCTGCCCTGATCGAGCAACATGTCGACGCCGTGCGTGCGATCCATCGCGAATACGGTCACTCCGACGCCCAGAAGCTTGCCACCGCGCTGACGACGCAGTTGCGGGCGGTCACCGAGGACTTCTTGATGAAGGAAAATCAGGATCGTCCCGACGTGCTCAAGCAGCTGCGGAGCCCGTCAATCGTTCCGCGATAAGTTCAAGCAGCTGCGAGCTGCGCAGGCTCGGCATAGTCTGCCTGCATGATGCAGGTATCCGCGACCAGATCGTCACAGAACAGGCGGGCCTCCTCGCGCGCGGCCTCGACTGCGAAGCGCCGGAGCAGCGCCAATAGCGAGATACAATTCGCGCCACGTTCCTCCGCGGACGCATTGAGAACTCGTTCGACCACACGACGCTTTAATCGTGCCGTTCCGCCCTGCTCGCCGAGCAGCAATCCGGCGCGGATGGCGGCAAGCGCTTCACGGAACGCCGGATAGGCGGCATCGGGCAGGCCGGCCTTACGGTAGAGCGCGCGGAACCCGGAGATGTTCTTGTCGTGGATGTAACCGGTCACGCGGTCAATCGGCATGTCGGACAATTCTGCAAGCGCCTCTTCGAACAACACGACATTCCCGGAGAGGAGCGCGCGCAGAAGCATCCCCGCCGTCAGTTGCCCGCTCTGACGCAGGTGCCGAACCAATGCGCCCACCTCTTCGTATGGCGTATCGGCGGCAAGTGCGACGGTCGCCTTTTCGCAGGCCTCTCGCGCGGCATATTCTGCGTGCTCCGATCCCATCCATTGCCGCGCCGTGACAAAGCCAGCCAGCGTCTGTGACAGCTTGGCGAGCAAGGACTGACGCATGGCCGTAGACAAATCATCGCGGGCAAACATGGCCTCGCGGATCGGGGCGTGATGTCCGAACCGATCGATAATGCGCTCCATCGAGAACGGCGCGATGTCCGCGTCCGGATTCTCAAGGAGCGAAAGGCAGGCATCCGCTTCCGCCACTTCGGCAATGGCTGCTGCAAGCGAGCGCAGCAAAGGCACACGAGAGGCAATCGCAACCTGTACATCGGAACGGCCGGTCGCTATCAGGTCGACGAGATCGTCTTCGAACAGCAACGGGGAATGCGTAAGGACTGGGAGCGCCACGTCCGGCTGATCGCCGGCCAAGGCATGGACGACAACCCGCGGTGCGCTTTCATCGGATGCAAAAACCTCAGCGAGGGCGCGGCGCACCAAAGGCGATGGGTCGTCAAGCAGCATGATCATCGCGCCTTCGGCGGCGGCGCGATCATCGGGCGACAAATCGGAGTAAAGGTAGGCGCGCGCAAGAGCGGATGTTGCCTCCGCTCGTTCCCCGGCGGACGCCTGACGGACCCAATGCAAAAACTGACGAACAATCATGCTTTCGACGCTACCGAGCATGCCTCTCAAACGACAGCTTTCAGCCTAACGAATGAGCCTTAACAAAGTGTTCACCATAGAAATTGAAGACCCGTTAAGCATGCGGGCTCACGCTGCTCAGGCCTTGTTGCCGAACAGCTTGCGTTCGTTGGGCCGGGGGTCGGTGAAAAGGTCAAGCACCTGCACCGTTTGCGCGGTTTGTGGTGCACCGTTTGCAGGTACACCCCACAAGGTGTTGACGGTCGCCGCGAGCGGCTGATTGACCCGATCGGTGAACATCGATTGGAAAGTCGGCCGAGCCGCCGGCACCGGTGGCAATTGCTCGCTGGCGCGTGCGAGCGCCTGTGTCGTGCCGGCAGTATCCGGCGTGGGGACTAGTGCCGGCGGAATCGGGTGTGTGCCAGATGCAACGTGCATTGAGTTTGCCGGGATCGCTTTGACCTTCGCAGCCGTCACGTTGATCGGTGCCGGCAAAGGCGGCGCCGCAAGAGCCTGCGGCACCACATCGGGAGTTTCGGCTCCGTAATTTGCCAAGGTCACTGTGCGGGCAGAATCAAAAAGGCGCGTCAGCTTGCTGTATACCTCGCCGACACTGCGGGCCCGGCCATGATTATCGTAAAAAATATTGTGATTGGCGGCGGCGGCGTGAGGGAACATTGCCGCGGCGCCCGCCTGGGGCTTGTTGGCGGCCCCATTGATCAGTTTGCCGGCGCCGTCGGCTCCCAAAAAATGTGCGATATAGAGTTCTCCGTTGGTCGGCTTGCGGCCAATGCTTGCCTTCACCAAAGCGGCATTGTTGCGCGTCAGCGCGCCCGCCAGCATCGCACTTGCTTGCGGATCGGTTCGCAGCCGCAGGATTGCCGCACGCATGGTGGGATCGGAAACCTCATAGTGTCCGTCCGATGAGCGCGTGATGGCGTCCGCATAGCGTCCGAGTCCGAGCGCAGCCCCGTCCTGCTTCATCGTGCCCAGCCAAGTCTGGTCGATGAATTGATAGAGACCTTTCGCTGAGGACGTCGAGGCTTGTGCCGATGGATTAAGATTCGACTCGATCTTCGCGGTCGTCAGCAGATAGTCGAAGCCGATCCCTGTCGACTGAGCGGCCTGGCGGATTGCCCCGGTGATTTGGGGCGTCGCACTGGCATGAGCCGGATTGACGGCCATCGGATTGCGCCTGATTGAATCTCGGTTGGATGGGCGGACGCGGCACGCCGGCTCTCGCGGACCTGCTGACCATGGGGGAATTATGGTAAACGAATAGTAAACACGGCTTGCAGCGGGAAAAGGCAACCACGTTTGGAGACAGCAATGGTTGGAACGATCGAGCGACACAAGCGCGGCGGGCTCTATTTTGAGGACTTCGAGGTCGGAAAGACCTACGAGCACCGCTATACGCGCACCGTGACGCAGATGGACAACATGCTGTTCTCGAACATGACACTTAACCCGCAACCGCTCCATATCGATCGGCACTTCTGCGAGACCGAAACCGAATGGGGCCAACCACTCATGAACTCCCTGTTCACGCTTGGTCTCATGATCGGTATCCAAGTCTCTGATATGACAGTCGGCACGACGATCGCCAATCTGGGCATGACCGACGTGAACTTTCCCAATCCGCTCTTTGAAGGCGATACCATTCACTGCACAACGCAGGTGGTGAGCAAGCGCGAGTCGAAGTCGCGGCCTGGCGCTGGAATCGTCGAATTCCACCACAAGGCCTTCAAGCAGGACGACACACTAGTTGCTGAGTGTCACCGCCAGGCCTTCATGCGCATGCGGGCGAAGTAAAAAATGGTCCGGCAAAACGGCCGAGCGGCCTGAATACATAACCTCGCGAGTGACGGCATCCAAGCTTTTGAGCTGGGTACGGAATATGTGGACAGTTCCGTCAACTTAGTGGTCGCACCGAGGCTGTAACGCCGGTGTCTGCGCCAGTGCTGTTGCACTGCGAGCCTTTTGACTTGCATGACCGGTACCTTCCGATGCTCAACCACGGACCGGCTGTAATTCCCGCACCCTCAGAGGGTATTTCGGGTAAATTCAATAATTAAACTAGGACCAGAATATGCGCTCCCTTCTGTTCGTTCCCGCTGACGGCGGACCCAAACTCGACAAGGCACTGGCGAGCGGCGCGGACGCGGTGATCGTGGATCTGGAGGATTCAATCACCCCGGAACGCAAACCGGCCGCCCGCAAGGCCGCATTGGAATTTCTCAAACGGGCCGGCGCTGCCAAGCAGCGCACCCGCCTGCTCGTACGGATCAACGGTCTCGAGACGGGGATGACAGATGACGATCTCGATGCAATCGTTGCCGGCAGACCAGATGCAGTCGTTTTTCCCAAGGCCGAAGGTGGTGCCAGCGTCATCCATCTCGACGCGAAGCTGACCGCGCGCGAAGCCATTGCAGGCGTGCCCGAAGGGCAGATCAAGATTTTGGCCCAGGCCGTGGAATCCGCGGCAGGACTCTTCGCTGCGGGCAATTTTCGGAACTCAAGCCCGCGCATGGTCGGACTGACCTGGGGCCCCGAAGATCTTTCAGCCGAGTTGGGTGCCGAAACGAACCGCAACAGCCAGGGCGAATTGACCGAACCGTATCGTTTAGCGCGATCGGTGTGTCTTTATGCAGCGGCGGCCGCGAAGGTCCCTGCCATCGAGACCGTGTATGTCGACTACCGCAATTCAGACGGTTTGCGCCGCGATACCGAAGCGGCAAGACGCGATGGATTCACGGGACGCCTTGCCATTCATCCGGCCCAGGTGCCGGTGATCAACGAGGTGTTTACCCCGACCATAGCGCAGATCGAGAAGGCGAAGGCGGTCGTCGCGGCGTTCGCAGCCCAGCCCAGCGCAGGGGCGGTCGGCATCGACGGCAAAATGTATGATCGCCCTCACCTTATGCGCGCACAAGCGTTGCTGGCGAACGTAAAGAGCTGAGGTATCGTCGGTGACGACAACTACTTGTAGACTTTGTTCGGATCGAAACGCTTTTCCGCGTCGCGGAATTCCAGCGTCACTGCGCCGGTCTTGCCGAGCTGTACTGCGCGATAGAAGCACGAGCGTCGCCCGGTGTGGCACGCGCCCTCACCTGTCTGTTCGACTTTGAGCCATAGGGCGTCCTGATCGCAATCGACCCGTAACTCGATGACGCGTTGGGTATGGCCGGACGTCGCCCCTTTTTTCCAGAGTGCCTTGCGTGACCGGCTGTAGTACCAGGCTTCGCCGCTCGCTATGGTTTTTCGAAGCGCCTCCTCATTCATGTAGGCGACCATAAGCACATCGCCCGTTTTGACATCGGTTGCGACGGCAGTGACAAGCCCATTGGCGTCGAAGTTCGGCCTGAAGATCAGGCCTTCTTCGATATCTGTTTTTTTGTCAGCCATGGAGTACTGCCGGTAGCAAAGGCGCCCATCGATTTGGGGATCGGACGCGACAACAACTTCCGCATCAATACCCGACGCGAACGGCCTATCGCTGGCCGGCCCGCAACATCGTGATGAAGCGTACCTGCTCAGTCGGATCGTCTCGGAATGCCCCGACGAAATGCGTCGTCACGGTGAGCGCACCCGGCTTTTCCACGCCGCGGAGTGACATGCACATGTGCTCAGCTTCGATCATGACCGCCACGCCGCGTGGCTTCAAAATCTCGTCGATCGCGGTCGCGATCTGCGAAGTCAGATGCTCCTGTGTTTGCAAGCGGCGCGCGTAAACGTCGACTAACCGCGCAAGCTTCGACAACCCTACGACACGCTCGACCGGCATATAGGCGACATGCGCCTTGCCGTAGAACGGCATCATGTGGTGCTCGCAGTGCGAATTGAAGCCAATATCTCGCACCAGTACGAAATCGTCGTAGCCGCCGGTTTCGCTGAAGGTACGGTCGAGTACCTCGACCGGACACTCGCGATACCCCTGGTAGATTTCATCATACGCGCCAACGACGCGCTTTGGTGTTTCAAGCAGGCCTTCGCGTGCAGGATCATCGCCCGCGTATGCGATCAACGTGCGCACGGCGGCCTCTGCCTGCTCGCGCGACGGGCGCGGCTCAACCGGCGCAGGTGCAGCCCGCACATGATCTGAAAGGGCCTGCTTCGGCCACGGTTTTACGTTAGTGCTCTTTGCATCCATGACGGGTCTCTCCGTTCGACCGCCGCTTGCCAATATAGGAAGCACCGGGAGTGTCACCGGGGTGGCCGCGTCGGGTGTTGCTCGACCGCTTTCTGTACGGCCGTGGCAAGTGGACGCTGCATTCCCATTCCACACGACTTGACGCCATGCGACGCCAAGAACCCCTTCTCGCGCCGTCGGGTCAGCCCCTATATATTCTTTTGCGCAGCCGAGGCAAATCCACGGCCCTGGATATTCGGTAGATCACTCATGCTTAACGAGGTTTATAACGCCCGAATCCTCGACCTGGCGGGCAACATCCCCCGCTTGGGCCGCCTGCCGGCGCCTGACGCCACAGCAACCGCACATTCAAAACTGTGCGGGTCGACGGTGACGGTGGACCTTAAGGTCAGCGACGGTGCCGTGAGCGATTTCGCGCATGACGTAAAGGCCTGTGCGCTTGGGCAGGCATCATCTTCGATCATGGCGCGGAATGTGATCGGTGCAAAACCGACGGAACTGCGTGAATTGCGGGAAACGGTTCGCAAAATGCTGAAAGAAAACGGTCCCCCGCCGACAGGAAAATGGGCCGACATTGCGGTGCTTGAGCCGGTGCGCGACTACAAGGCGCGTCACGCTTCGACCCTGCTCACTTTCGATGCCGTGGTATCCGCGCTGGACCAGATCGATGCCAAGTCAGCCGGTAAACGTCCGCAGGCCGCTGAATAATTACTTCGCCGCAGCCAATCCGCCGGTCTTCGTTCGCGGCAGATCCGCCCGGTCGCCCAACGATTTGCTACACGCTGCCGACAGTCGCGGAAGATTCTGCGAGGCCCCCGTATTACCGAGACGAATCCCGGTGACGGTCTTTGCGCTCTGGGTCCTGATGACCATCGAATGGCTACCCATCGCCGCGAACGCGCCGATCAAAGATGCCGGCACCCGTCCGTTGGCATAGGTGACAAGCTCATCCGGACCATTGCGGCGTTCGGTTGAAACGACCTTCAGTGTCGCCGAAGTGCCGCCCACGCGTAGACTGATTGAATCGAGCGCAGCCGGCAGCGAGGTCTGCTCACCGCGATGCCGGCGCTCGATGTAGCTTACATTATACGAGTCACCGCCCGGGGCGCAGGCGACGACAAGATCAAAGCTGCCGATTTCCTCACCCTCGACAGTGAGCGGATGGCGGCGTGCAAGCGTTGCCACGCCTGCACGATCCACCAAGGACCACTTCTGCTCGCTGATGGGCGTCGCCTGCACGCCATTGGTCGCTCGTGGGACAGGCTGCGACACCGGTGGAGGCGCGGACGCCGCGACGGTCGCAGCAGCACTGGGTGGGACGCCGGCATCCTCAGTGGTGAGCTTTGTAAAACGCAACTCATCCCGCGTCAGCGCATGCATCGGTTCCCAAGGCGGAATACGCAGCGCGACTTCGAGCAGGTCGGCAGACCCGCCCATGTCGGCGGTGTAACGCGCAAGTTTTCCGATGTCGCGTTGAACAAGGACCAAATCCTCCGCCGAATATCCGGCAGCAGTCGGATCTTCGCGGCGATCACCGAGCCATATCTGGTGAACCATGACCCGCGCTTCCGCCGGCACCGTGCGGCGCACGCCGCCAAGAAGCACGAAGGCGCACATCGATTCACAGTCGGCTTGAGACGACAATGTCGCGCGGGGGAGGTCCGACCCTTCAACAGGAAGGTCAACTAGGGTGCCGACGGTTGTCGCGAGCTTGAGCTTGCGAAATTCACGACCGAGAGCGATGGCGCCATGGACAGAGCCGCCGTCCGAATTCAGCACGACGGTGGCGCCGCTGAGATCGTGATTCTGCGCGAAAAGTATAAAATTACGCGGTGTATCGGCGGTGATCGCACCGGACGCGGCGACAAAAGTCCTGCAGTCGTTACCACACGCTTGCGCAGGCCCCTGTAGCCGTAACTCGAAGCGCATAGGAAGTGCCCGATCGGACGCGCCAAGCGCACCCGACATCAAAAATGTCGGCGCTGCCAACGCGAGCGCAGCGATCACAATGGATCGGTTCATTCTACCCCTGTCTGTGGCCGCCGAGCCCGTCTTCTGGCGTGGTGGTTTCCACGTTCTGTGGGCGTGGGCGGCTTTCGTCCCCCGGCAATACCTCCTCCTCTTAGTGCAGTTGCGAGATTCGGGTCTAGTGTAAAAAAGTCGCTATCCCATTCAAAAAACGAGAAGTTCCCGCCATTGATGGAACTTCCGACTTCGAACGAATAGACCTAAACTTTCACTGAAACTTGAATGCTTTTCCATACGACCACCCAAGCGCTTGCGCAGCTCCCGCGCCTTGCCGGGCGCGGCTTGGTCGCTTTCTACCGGTTCACTTTGTCACCGCTGCTTGGCCCGCGCTGCCGGCATTTGCCGACCTGTTCGGAATATGCCGACGAGGCCATCGACCGTTTTGGCCTGTGGGCGGGCAGCTGGATGGCGATTGCGCGTGTTCTCCGATGTCACCCCTGGGGCACATCGGGCCTCGATTTCGTGCCAACGGAATTGCCGGCGCGTTCGCGCTGGTTTCTGCCCTGGCGATATGGACGCTGGCGGCGCAGCAACGAAATACGGCCCACCTAGTTGCGCCGTGTGATGCGGCTGCTATATCGAGTTCCACGCTTACCTGCATTCGTAGGCAGCGAGTGAGCCCAGGAGACCCCATGGTCGCGCTGACCTTTCCCGACGGCGCCCGCCGCGAATACCCCTCAGGCACAACCGGTCTCGACGTCGCCAAAGGCATTTCGCCCTCTTTGGCCAAGCGCACGGTGGCCATGACGCTTGATGGCACCGTCGCCGACCTCACTGACCCGATCGAACGCGATTCCAAAATCGAATTCATTTCACGCGAGGACCCAGGCGCGCTCGAACTTATCCGACATGATGCGGCGCATGTGCTGGCGGAGGCAGTGCAGGCACTTTGGCCCGGTACCCAGGTCACCATCGGTCCGGTGATCGAGAACGGCTTTTACTACGATTTTTTCCGAAATCAGCCATTCACGCCGGAAGATCTGCCGGTAATCGAAAAGAAGATGCGGGAGATCATCGCGCGTGACCGACCCTTCACCAAAGAAGTGTGGTCGCGAGAGAAGGCGAAAAAGACATTCCGCGACATGGGTGAGGCCTTCAAGGTCGAACTTATCGACGCCATCCCCGCTGATCAGCAGATCAAGATTTACAAGCAGGGCGATTGGTTTGACCTCTGCCGGGGGCCGCACATGACCTCTGTCGGCAAGGTGGGTAATGCCTTCAAGCTGATGAAAGTGGCCGGTGCCTATTGGCGCGGAGACTCAAACAATCCGATGCTCACGCGGATTTACGGCACCGCCTTTGCGAAACAGGATGAACTCGACGCCTATCTCACGCAGCTGGAGGAAGCCGAAAAGCGCGATCACCGCAAGCTTGGCCGCGAGATGGACCTCTTTCACTTTCAGGAGGAAGGTCCGGGCACGGTTTTCTGGCACGCAAATGGCTGGACGATCTTTCAGGAAATCGTCGGCTATATGCGTCGCCGCCTGAAAGGCGACTATCAGGAGGTCAACGCGCCACAGCTTCTCGACAAGTCACTGTGGGAGACTTCCGGTCACTGGGGCTGGTTCCGCGAAAACATGTTTCAAGCGACCTCGGCCGGCGAAGAGACGGACGACGAGCGGGTCTTTGCGATCAAGCCAATGAACTGTCCGGGGCACATCCAGATCTTCAAGCATGGCTTGAAGTCCTACCGAGATTTACCTCTGCGATTGGCGGAATTTGGTGTCGTCCATCGCTATGAGCCTTCGGGCGCGCTGCATGGCCTTTTGCGCGTGCGAGGTTTCACCCAGGATGACGCGCATGTCTTCTGCACCGAGGAGCAGATGGCCGACGAGTGCCTGAAGATCAACGACCTCATCTTGTCCACATACGCTGATTTCGGCTTTACCGGTGACCTCACCGTCAAGCTTTCCACCCGACCCGAAAAGCGCGTGGGTTCTGACGAAGCCTGGGATCACGCAGAAAACATTATGCGGGATGTGCTCAAGCGCATCGAAGCTCAAGGCCACAATCAACGGATTAAGACTGCCATCAACCCCGGCGAAGGCGCCTTCTACGGCCCAAAATTCGAATACGTGCTGCGCGACGCCATCGGACGCGATTGGCAATGCGGCACCACGCAGGTGGACTTCAATCTTCCTGAGCGCTTTGAAGCCTTTTACATCGCCACCGACGGCTCAAAGAAAACGCCGGTAATGATTCACCGCGCAATTTGCGGGTCGATGGAGCGCTTTCTCGGTGTTCTGCTTGAGCACTACGCCGGACACCTGCCGTTATGGCTCTCATCGAAGCAGGCGGTGATTGCGACGATCACATCGGATGCTGACGGTTACGCGCGCGAGGCGACAGTTGCGGCACGCAAGCTCGGATTGCGCGTCGATGCAGACCTTAGAAATGAAAAGATCAATTACAAGGTACGCGAGCATTCTTTGGCAAAAATCCCGGCCCTGCTTGTCGTCGGCAAAAAGGAAGCCAGCGAGCGCACAGTTTCCATTCGCCGTCTCGGTAGCGATACCCAGGAAGTCATGCCGCTCGACGCCGCGCTCAGGGCTCTTGCCGATGAGGCGACTCCGCCTGACGTGAAGCGAATGAAATCGGCGGCATAGTCAGCGCCGACCGGCAGCCCGCGCGAGCGGCAACGCATCGAAACTACCGGTCGGATGGTCGAGCATGCGAAGAAACCGTTCGGCCCAATGGCTGAGGTCGTTGCGGACCAACATCTTGAAATTGTCCGCATGCCGTTGCCGGCGCTCTTCCAGTGGCATCGAGAGGGCGCGGTTGATGGCGTTGCCGACTCCTTCCGGATCATACGGATTAACGAGCAGCGCAGCCGCGCATTCGTGAGCAGCACCGGCGAACCGTGAAAGGATCAGCACGCCCGGATCATCGGCATTCTGAGCGGCGACAAACTCCTTGGCGACAAGATTCATGCCGTCGCGCAACGGCGTGACCAATCCGGCGCGGGCGGCGCGATACAGACCTGCGAGCGCTGTACGGCTGTGCGCCTTGTTGATGTAGCGGACCGGCGTCCAGGAGGCTTCGCCGTACGCACCATTGATACGGCCGACAGCCTCCCCGACCGCGCGGCCCATGTCGGCATATTCAGGAATGCCGGTCCGGCTGCGCGGCGTAATCTGGAGATATGTGACCTTGCCACGCCAATCGGGAAAGTTCGCGAGAAAGCGTTCGAATGCATTCATACGCTCGGGGATGCCTTTGCTGTAGTCCAGACGATCGACGCCGATAATCATGGCGCGACCGGACAGGCTCTCCAGCACTTCGCGGACAAACTGCGTCTCGACGGCTCGCCGCGCCAGCCGCGCGAAAGGCTCCGTCTCCACGCCGACCGGAAACGTGCCGATCTGCACGATACGATTGCCGTAGTGGAAGCTGTTGCCGCTTGCCCACGGCAGTCCGCACTCATTGGCGATGTACCGCGAGAAGTTGGCGGCATCGACCTCGGTTTGAAATCCGACCAGATCGTAATGGCACAGCGCAGGAATCAGCTGATCATGGTTGGGCAAGGCAGTCAGGATTTCCGGCGGCGGGAAAGGAATATGAATGAAGAAGCCGATCTTGTTGTTGCGCCCGCGATCACGCAGAGCTTTGGCCAGAGGAATCAAATGATAGTCGTGAACCCAGATTACGTCGTCGGGTTGCAACAAGGATTCAAGTTGCGTGGCAAAGTACTGATTGACCCGGAAATAACCGCCAAGATCGCGTCGCGTGAACTCGGCTAGGTCGAGACGATAGTGCAGGATCGGCCACAGCACGCGATTGGCGAAGCCGTTGTAGAATTCCTGATAGTCATCCTTGTTTAAATCGATAGTTGCGTACGTGATGTTTTCATGCGTGACGGATTTGACGGCACGCGGCAAGGTCTCCGCTACCCGACCGCTCCAGCCAAACCAGAGACCGCCGTGCCGCTTGAGTGGCGGCCGAATGGCGACTTCGAGCCCACCGGCGCGCGCACCACGATCAGGGACGCCGACCCTGTTTGAGACTACGACGAGCCGCGCCAATACCGGTCTCCCCAGCTTCGCGACAGCTTGATTGCCGTCAAGGTCAATCCTGACATCGAATAGGTCTGCGGAAAATTCCCCCACAACTTTCCGGTCACCGGATGCACGTCCTCTGACAAAAGGCCGTATCGATTTCGCATTCGGAGCGCATCGACGAACATGTCGCGCGCCTCGTCCCGTCGCCCGATGTCCCACAATGCATCGACCAGCCAAAACCGGCAAATCAAAAAAGCCGACTCGGGCAGGCCGAAATCATCAGCAGCGACATATCTCATAACGTGAAACCCACGCCGAAGTTCAACGCGAATGGCCTCAACGGTTGCCACAAACCGCGGGTCATCGGCCGAGACTAGGCCAAGTTCTGCCAGTAGAAGCGCGCTAGCATCGAGATCTTCGCTTCCAAATGCCGCTGAAAAGGCATTGCGTTTCGGATTCCATGCCTGCTTGAGCACCTCCTCGCCGATCCGATTGGCAATGCTGCCCCAATACTGCGAACGCTCCGGCAGATTGAGATGGTTCGCAATTGCCGCCAGCCGCTGGCAACCCGCCCAGCACATGGCAACCGAATGCGTGTGCACCCGCTTGCGCCCGCGATACTCCCAGATGCCGGCATCGGGTTCGAGCGCGAGTTTTGCCGCCTGCTCACCCAAGGGCTCGATCGTATGAAAGAGCGATGCGTCCCCCGGACGAGGCAGCCTCCTATCGAAGAACATCGGGGTCGCCGCCATGATGATACTGCCGTAGACATCATGCTGGTTCTGATGAACCGCCGCATTGCCGATACGCACAGGGCCATCGCTCCCGTACCCGGAAAGCGCGGGCGCGGTGCGCTCTTCGAGCGAGTCGGTATGGACAACGCCGTAAAGCGGCCGCACCTCGCCGAGCCGACCCGCTGCGACACTGAGAATATAAGAGATGAAGTCTTCCATGGTGCGCGTCGCACCGATACGGTTCAATGCACGCACCACGAAAAAAGCGTCCCGCATCCAGCAAAAGCGGTAGTCCCAGTTGCGTCCCGATTTCGGTATCTCAGGGATCGACGTGGTCAGCGCGGCGACGACCGCCCCCGTCTCTTCGTAGCTGCACAGCTTCAGTGTGATGCCGGCGCGGATGATCTCGTCCTGCCAATCGATCGAGAAGGCAAGCCGCCTCACCCACTCCAGCCAATAGTCGCGTGTCCGCTCGCAGAAATCCCGGCAGGTCGTTTCCAATGAGCCTTCGAAGGGCTCGTCCGTGCCAAAGACCATGTGCAAAGGACGTGTCAGTATGAACGAGGCTTCGTTCTCGACATAGGAAAGCGGGGCATCAGTGGTCAGCCGAACCGCCACATCGTCGCGCCAGAAGCGTATGTGATTGCTGCCCGCCGAACGAAACTCGACCGGTTCGCCGTAGCGGTGCGTGGCGCGAAAGCGGATTGTGACACGCGGCATGCCACCGATCGGCTCGATGATGCGCATGAGCTGCGGCGGACGGAATGTGCGGCCATAGATCTGGAATCGCGGCGCGAAGTCAGTGACGCGCACCGCTCCGCCTTTATCATCGGTCAGTTCGGTGACTACGATGGCAGTGTTGCGGACGTAAGCCGAGCGAACCTCGGCTTGGCCTTCGAGAACGACGTCGGTGAAACCCTTTTCCTCATTGCCAGACAACAGACGACAGAAAACAGGATCGCCGTCATATCGAGGCAGGCACCACCATACAATCCGCGAGGACGGCTCGAGCAACGCGGCAGTGCGGCCATTGCCGATGACCGCCAGATCGAGCCCATAGTCGGTCATAGATGCGCCTGCCCGTTGGAGGCCAGCACATCCAGCGCGGTGCGAACCTGCGCCGGGCTACTAAAGGTGCCGGTGAGTCCGGGGAAATTGCGGGAAACGCCGAAGCCCTGCCCGCCGATTTCGGGCAAGACTTTGAAGACCGATTCATCCGTGACGTCGTCGCCGATAAACACGGGTGCGCGCCCATTGAACGGCGGGTATGCCATCAGCCTGCGGATGCTTTCGCCCTTATTGATGGCCGGACGCTTGATCTCGAGCATCGCCTTGCCCAGAAGGAGTTCGGTTGGCTCGGCGGGAAACGCGGCGCGCGCAGCCGCAATATAATGACGTAGCTGTTCCGCATATTCCGGCGCCTTGCGATAGTGCAACGCAACCGAATATTCCTTGTCTTCGACCACGACGCCTTGTCCCATGCTGGAAGCGTTTGCGAGCCTGCCACGCAGCTCGATCGGCAATGGCGCGGCCCAATAGAATGTTTTTCCATCATGCAGGCGCATCTCCGCGCCGTGACCGCCGATCGAAGGCAATTCCAACGGAGAAAAAAGACGATCGAGATCATCGATGCGCCGTCCGCTCACCAATGCCACAGCGCCGCCCGACAAGTCATAAAGCTTCCCCAGCGACTGCAGCAACGTTGCGGAAACGTGCACCTCGGACGGCGACGGGCCGATGTCAACAATTGTGCCGTCCACATCGAGCAGAAGAGCAATCTTTTTCAAATCCAGCGCAGTAAAAATGTCCATGACAGGGTTGTTGGCAATCGTCTGCACAATCATAATTCCGTCCGGTACGGAAAAGTTCGACGGCGAAACCCGCTCAGCGCGCGAGCACCTCGACGTCGCCATCGACACCCGTCACGACCTTGAATTCGCGCTCGTAGACCTTTCCTTCGTTTCTCGCTATGGCGCGATATTCGCCCTCGGCCAGAATCACGCGCGGAAATGCGCCGATCGATTCCTTGATCACGTCGCCGCCCGGGGTGAGAACCGACCAGGCCGTGTTGGCAAGCGCTTCGCCGCCGCGGTCGCTGACCAGTTTGAGCGTGATGGCGGCTGCGCGATGGGTAACGGTGATGTCGGTGAGCTTGCCCGCTTGCACGCGAATGTCTGATCGGACAACTGAATTGGCGTCACCATAGTTCGACACGATGTAGTACGTGCCCTCCGGTACGACGATCACGTCGTTGGTCATGATGTGCTCGGCAATCGGCCGCCGGTCACCGGCTTCGAACTGGCTGCCCCGGTAGACGTCGAACGAAATCTGTCCGGCAGGGATGCGCACGTCACCCACTTTGCCCTCGATACGCAGCCCGCCGGCCGGCAGATCGAACTCTTCATGCACGGTCGAGCTGCGCAGATCGACCGGCTTGACGGCGGTGGTAAGCCCGAAGCCGACATGAATGATGTAAGGTCCGGCAGGAAGCACTAGAGTGGGCGCCGGAGATTTGTCTTCCTTCACCAACTTGAAGTTACCGTTGGTGTCGGCCTTTGCATTGTAAATGCGCCAGGTGAGGCCTCCCCCGATCGGCTGTGCGTCCTTGCCGAAGCGCGCGCTGAGCGCGAGTGCGACCTGCCCTGCCGGCACCATTGGAATCGATGCGGTAGTCGCCGGGCTCGGGTTGGGTACTGCTGCAGGGGGTATCGCTGGCAGGTTGCTCGGGCCGAAGATGTCCAAACGTGTCGACGGCAACGGCGATATCAGCCCGGTCGAAGGCACGGCCGAGAACAGCGAATTCTGTGTGGGTGCTTGTGCGTACGCGGACAACGGAAGCATCGCGAGCAGAATAAGTCCAAGCGCCGGCTCTAGCCGACCCCCCACGGCGGCGGTTGTAGATGCCCTCTCCATGACGACGATGTTTTCGGCTCAAATCGCGGCGATTTCAAGCCGATTGGCCGCTTGTTTGTGACCTCGTTAACGCTGTGCTAGTCGCACCCACGCAATTTCTGAAAGGCCAACGATGCCCGATGCTCTTGAGCTCCTGAAAACCCGCCGCTCGGTCAAACCGATGGAGCTGGCGGGCCCGCCACCGACCGCAGCAGAGATCGAGACTCTTTTGAGGATCGCATCGCGCGTGCCCGATCACGGCAAGCTTGCGCCTTGGCGATTCATCGTGTTCGAGGGAAATGCGCGCCTCACCGCCGGCGAGGCGATAGCGGCCGCCTATCGTATCGAACATCCGCAAGCACAGCCTGACCAGATCGATTTCGAGCGCAAACGCCTGGCCCGCGCCCCACTCGTCATCGCCGTCGTCAGTCGGGCCGCTCCACACGTGAAAATTCCGGAATGGGAACAGCAACTTTCCGCCGGCGCGGCTGCAATGAGTCTCGTCTTTGCAGCACATGCAATCGGTTATGCCGCAAGCTGGATCACCGAATGGTATGCTTACGATCGGCGCGTTCTCGATGCGCTTGGCATCGCTCCGCACGAACGTGTTGCGGGATTTGTTCATATCGGCCGTCCGGCAAAGCCACCTGATGACCGCGACCGCCCGAAACTCGATGCCATCGTCACGCGCTTCGGTGCTTGAGGAACAAATCGAGCGCACGCGACATTTAACGATTGCGTAATGGTGAAGGCGCAGATTCCCGTCACGTTTCGGTCACAACACTCCGCCAGCAATATTACCCTGCTGGATTGACCGCTTCTCGCGGGCCTTTCCATCCGGGGGTTAACTAGGAGAAACGGCGCGTGGTTTTCGAGGGCTTATTCGCGCGAGCGCGCAACAGCGACCGTGCGGCGGAAGCCTCGACGCATCCGCAACCGGCGATGGTGCGTCCGACGATTGGATTGGCCCTGGGCGGCGGCGCCGCACGCGGCTTCGCTCATATTGGCGTGATCCGAATGTTGGAAGCCCACGGTATCGTGCCCGACGTCATCGTCGGCACATCCATCGGTGCGGTCGTCGGTGGCTGCTACGCCGCCAAGGAAATGAACAATCTGGAAAGCTGGGCACGCACGCTCACCGTGCGCGGCGTTCTTGGCTATCTCGACATCAGCCTTTCAGGCTCAGGCTTGATCAGCGGCGGTCATCTCGCGACACGGCTTGAAGCTGGGCTAAAGGAAAGCCGCATCGAGGATCTTCCAATCCGCTTCGCGGCGATTGCAACCGAGTTCAACACCGGGCACGAGATCTGGCTGACGCGCGGCCGGCTCAGTGATGCGTTGCGAGCATCCTATTCTCTTCCGGGTATTTTCCCGCCCGTGCTGATCGGCGGGCGATGGTTGGTCGACGGCGCGTTGGTCAATCCGGTTCCTGTGTCCGCCGCACGCGCCCTCGGCGCGCGCATGGTGATCGCGGTAAATCTGAATTCCGACCTGTTCGGCCGGGGCACCATTATCGCAAGTCACGGACCAGACGAAAACGAGGCCGTCCCCGAACAGCCGAAGACGAACGGCTTCCGGCGAATGTTCGGCGGCGAGCGGTCGCTGCGCCGGCAGTTTTTCGGTCGACGCGGCAGACCTGGCCTGCCGACGGTGATGGTGGAAGCCTTCAATGTCATGCAGGACCGCATCACGCGCGCGCGCCTTGCGGGCGATCCTCCCGACGTTCTGATAAGCCCGCGACTCGGTGCGATCGGCTGGTTCGATTTCCATCGCGCCGGCGAGGCCATAGAAATCGGCACCGAGGCCGCCACCAAAGCGCTCGATGCCGTCAATGAGGCAGCAGCCGCGCTTTCGCATCCGGGCGATGCCGCAGCGACTTGAGCTGCTTACGCGGTGCGGATGTAGTCGCGCATCGCCTCGGATTCGCTTTCAATCTCCTCGACGCGGTGCTTGACCACGTCGCCGATCGAAACAACTCCGATAAGCCTCCCGTCAGCAACGACAGGGACGTGCCGGAATTTTCCAGCTGTCATGCGTTCCATGATGCTCGCGACCGACTCGTCTTCCGTGCAGGTCGCGACGTTGCGTGTCATCACCTGACCAACCGGCAGGTCAAGCGCGGCCCCGCCGAGTTCGGCGAGAGAACGCACGATGTCGCGCTCCGATAATATGCCGGCCAGGCGCTCTCCGGCGCCCAGAATGACGACCGCACCGATGCGGTGCGCGGACAACAGTTTTGCCGCCGTCGCAAGATCGGCCGTCGGTTCAATGGAAACAATGTCGCCGCCCAAGTTTCTCTGCTTGGCGGCCAGGATCGTCTTCACGTTCATGGCAGCCTCCCTAGAGCACGATCGCTTTCGACCGCGCATATGCGTGCCGACGCTCACGGGATGACCCGTGGGTTCCGGCCTTATGCAACGATCCCGCCGCTCCGTCAGTTCCGTCAAGTCGCATTTGCGCGAGGTCAGTTTTGCACCGGACGCGTGGCTAATGCGGCGTATCAGCGCTGTCCTCAAATGGGGGCAAATCCGGCTTGCGATCAAACCAGGAAAACAAAAACAGCCCGGCAAGGAAACCGCCGATATGGGCCTCCCAGGCCACCGGCTGCTCATTGCCGGTGACAGGAAACGAACCAAGGCCGAACAGGATATTGATACCAAACCAGACGGCCAGGAACAGCAATACGCGGGGATCACGCAAAACACCTGTCAGAGGAATTGCCGGCACGCGATAGGCGAGCTCATCGGGATTGCGGACCAGCCCGAGCGGCCCGCCCCGCTGAAATGCAAAGCGCATTGCCGCAGCCATGGTGCCGGAGATCGCCGCCGAAGCACCGATCATCGGGTATTGCTCTCCTGGATGGGTGGCGAGATGTAATGCCGCTCCAGCCGCCGCGGTAACGGCAAAAAAAGCAAGAAATCGTGTGGCGCCGAAACGGCGCGCCACCGCGCTGCCAAACGGCAGAAGCCATACCGCATTGACGCCGAAATGGGTCCAGTCGGCATGGATGAATGCGTAGGTAACGAAGGTCCAGATCTCGGCACCACCTCCCGGCAAGGCACCGCCGAGGACAACTGAACTGTCGTAGCGCGCCGGGATGAACGCGAAGTTCAGCAGAAATTCGACATACTGTTGCTCGCTAAGAACGAGCGTGCACACGAGATGCACGAGCGCCAGCACGGCAATCACAGCGACAATCACCGGGGGGATGTTGAAGAGCGGTTCGCGATTCACTCAAAAGGTTCCGATTGGCCCCTGAGTTACGCTTGCTGACCACCCGGCTGCAAGGCCGCATCCTGCATCAAACGAAAAAGGGAGGGCTTTCGTCCTCCCTTGAGCCACGTTTGCGGGGTCATTGCCTCGCCTTTGCGGCGTGGTCACATCCCCTCGCCTCCCCGGGCTCTGAACTGTTGGTGCGCCAGATTCACGGCTGCGTTCTAAAGATCATAAGGACCACACGCGACCCCGC
Organism: Pseudolabrys sp.; assembly: GCA_036557605.1. GTDB lineage: Bacteria > Pseudomonadota > Alphaproteobacteria > Rhizobiales > Xanthobacteraceae > Pseudolabrys. Next base: position 21,095 of record DATBHE010000033.1, on the reverse strand, counting down.
TTGCCAATGCGCCTCTCGTTTTAACACTAACCGCCAAATCCCCGCAGGTTTGCGGCCATTCGCGATTCACACATTCGGTATTCTCGTGCCGCCGGTGCTCCCGCCTAAGGGCGCCCGAGCGCGTAAGGCACGGATTTCGGGTCTACAGCCGCGGCCGTGAAACACCGAGACGACCGGACAAGCTAACGCAACGTTAACGATAGGCTCATAGGCTTCAGATCTGCGGAAAATAAACGCTTTCCGATCCCGACAGCCATGGCACTGCCTCTGAGCAAACCGGTTATTCTGCCTCTGGCCGAGGAGCGGCGACGCCACCAGCGTGTTAAGGTCAATTTGCTCGGCCGCTATATGCTTGCGGACCGCCGCGAATTTCCGTGCCAGGTCGTCGATATGTCGCCGGGCGGCATGGCGCTTCACGCGCCGATCGCCGGTCACCCCGGAGAACGTGTCATCGCCTATGTGGACCATCTTGGACGTCTCGAAGGCAAGATCGCACGCACCTTTGAAAACGGCTTTGCGATGAGCATCTCGGCAACGCTGCGCAAGCGCGACAAACTCGCCGCCCAGCTCACGTGGCTTGCAAACCGCCAAATCCTCAACCTTCCGGAAGACCGCCGCCACGGCCGTTTTGCCCCCCGCAATCCGATGGCGCGCCTGGTGCTGCCAAACGGGACAAATGTCGCCTGCCGCGTCATCGATCTGTCGCAATCCGGCGCCGCGATCGGAGTTGCAGCAGACTTGAGACCGCCGATCGGCGTGGTCGTAACGCTCGGCAAGACGCAAGGCCGCGTCGTACGTCACATCGACGACGGTTTCGCCATCGAGTTCATGCGTCTGCAGCACCCCGACTTTGTTGAAGAAAACGTAACCGGCGAATAACGTCAGCGCGCCGTAAACGCGTTACGTGGAATTGCCTGCGAATGGTAACAGCCTGCTAGCTTCGCACGGCTTCGGGCTGACATCAGCCCTCAAATTCAACCACCATCAAAAGTAAACAGTCGCGGGCAATCCGCCGTGCGATCGTATGTTTCCCTGCGCCATCCGTTAATACGAACAACTTTATTCGAATTGCAGCCTGTAATATTTTAAGCAAATTCTGTTCGATCTTTAAAAGTATTCGAGGAATGTTTTACTTTCATTCTACTTAAAATGACTGTCACGACTTAGCCCGGATACAAACGGTTTGTGAGAAATGTGGCCCCAACAAGACGGGGAAGGGCCACAAATGGCTAGGCGTTTCAAACGGGTGCTCCAGACCGGAGTCGTGTTGGCTGCCGCCGCAACTATTTTTGCGGCTTCGATAAGCCAAATGGCGGCGGCCGCGGAGCGCACAGGCTCCCTTGGTATGCCACTCCCTGAACAGCCGCTTTATGTCGCTGTCGGCGAGCCGACACGGCCACCGATCGGCTGGGTGGACTTTTGCATCGAATATCAGCCCGAGTGCAGCACCAAGCCCTCCACACCGCGCGATGTCGTGCTTTCGCCCAAGGCGTGGACCGACATGGTCAAAGTGAACGCCTGGGTGAACGAGACGATCAAGCCGATCACCGACGTGGAACATTGGGGTGTCATCGAGCGGTGGAGCTATCCTGACGATGGTTACGGCGATTGCGAGGACTACGTCCTCCTAAAGCGGCGCATGCTGATGCAAGCAGGATGGCCGCGCGAGGCGCTGCTGATCACCGTCGTTCGCGACAAGAAAGGCGATGGTCACGCCGTCCTCACGGTGAAGACCGATCGCGGCGAATTCATTCTCGATAATCAGGAGCCGCAGATCCTGTCCTGGGACAGGACCGGCTACCGTTTCGTGAAACGTCAATCACAGTCCGATCCGAACACGTGGGTTCTGCTCGGCGAGCCGCGCGTCGCACCAGCGATCGTTTCCGCGCGCTGAACAGGAAAGGAATTCGCGTCCCCGGTCACGTCCCCACCCCTCCCCGTCCCCAAGATCGGGTTCGCGAGCGGCCGGGCCTCCCCCAAGGCCCGGCCGCAACATTTCGAAAAGAGCCTTGCGTTCCATCTTCACGTGATAGTCACGAAGGCGTCAGATTGGCGGCATTTTGCTGCGCAATCTAACCGGCGGGGCGATGCCAACTATCGCGAGTGCCCTCATGCAACGTATTGACGTCACCAAAGTGAGTCCCGCCGTGTATAAGGCCGTGGCTGCCTTGCAGTCCTATGTGGATCAGTCAGGGCTGGATGAAAAACTGCGCGAGCTCATCAAGATCCGCGCTTCCCAAATCAACGGTTGCGCATACTGCCTCGCCATGCATACCCGTGACGCGCGTAAACAAGGCGAAACTGACGAGCGCATGCACCTGCTCAACGCCTGGCGGGAGGCGCCGATCTACACACCCAAGGAGCGCGCTGCCCTCGAATGGGCCGAGGCGACCACTCTGATCAGTGAAGGCCACGTTCCTGATGAGGTCTTCGAAAGGGTTCGCAAACAGTTTTCGGAAAAAGAGCTCGTCGACCTCACGGCAGCGGCGGTCGCCATCAACGGCTGGAACAGGCTTGCGATCGCATTCCGCGTTCCGCCTCAGGTGGACTTCACGAAGGCGGCGGCCTGATCAGCCGATCCGTTTGAGACCTTTCGCGTAGCGCTTGGCCCGCTCCACATAGATGTCGGCTCCGGCGCGGATCATCACGACGGCTTTTTCATCGAGCGTGCGGATGGCGCGCGCCGGAGCGCCGACAATCAGCGAGTTGTCAGGAAAGCTCTTCCCTTCGGTGACAACGCTTCCGGCGCCGACCAGCGAGTTGTTTCCGATCCTGGCTCCGTTGAGCAGGATCGCGCCCATGCCGATCAGCGAATTGTCGCCGACCAAGCAGCCATGCAGGATGACGTTGTGTCCTATCACACAGTTGCGGCCGATCGTCAGCGGAAAGCCCGGATCGGTATGCAGCGTGGCATTGTCCTGAATCTGCGAGCGCTCGCCGAGCTCGATCCATTCGTTGTCGCCGCGCAGGACTGCACCGAACCATACGCTGCTCTCGATCTTCAGCCGTACCCGGCCGATCAAAACGGCCGTTTCCGCTACGTAGAATTTGCCGTCACCCGGAAATTCGGGCGCTTGCCCGTCAAGTTCGTATATGGGCATTCTGCGCTCCCTCAAGGACGGCGAGAACTTGCCCGAACAGTGCCTTCGGGGGAAGCGTCCTAGACGATCAGCAGTGCCTGCAAGGTGGTCACCAGGACGAGACCGGACATCAGGCTCCAGAACCCGGCGATCAGCGTCGCAAGAAAAACAAACTCGAAACGGCGGCCTTCCCGGCGCCGACCGAGGATCGTGTTGCGCATGATGAGGAACGGCGCCGCCACCACGAGCAACGGAATTGCAGCGAACGCCGCCACACCGGGACCGTTGCTCAGTTGGTTGAAGCTCGGGAGGCGATCAGTGACGAGCCGATACCCGGAGCTGCACATGCCAGCGACGGCGAAGCCGAACAGCAGCGCGAACAACATCTGGGCCGACTGAGGAGTCATCGCTCACCTCAACGCGGTACGGGACGTCATCTGTTGCAAACCGGTTCGGCGGACGCCACCCAATCCTTAACGAATGGTAAACAGCGCGACCGGGCCGACGGCCGGCGACATGGCATAATCCCCGCGATTCGCCGTAGGGAGTTGGCTTGGCCATTCTCGCGCAGGAACCTGGCAGACCGGGCCGACAGACCGCCCCACGAGGGCGGCGCGTCGGTCACAATCCGCTCATGGCGCCGGTGGTCGTATTTGGCGGCGTCCTTTTCCTGGCTGCGGTTTATGTCGGATATGTGCTTTGGCCGCGCTGGCCGCAGGGACCGGTTGCGCTCAATGCACCGTTGCTTCCAATCATGGTTTCCGGCGTGACCTTTAACGTCGAACCGGCCGCGGTCCGCATGAGCGTTCAGCGCCGGCCGGGAGTGCAGCAGCGCGTCGACCTCAGCTACCTTTGGCCGTCGCTGGCGCCGCCCGACTCGAACATGCAACCGACGGCCGGACCACCGCCTGACCCGAACGGGCGACTTTTCGTGACGCTTTCATCCGGCGAAGCAACGCTGCCGCTTATGGAGCGCATCCAGACCATCTACCCGCGCTATCTTGTGCCACAACCCGTCTCCGGTTTTACCGGGCTGACGTATCGCGGTTTTCGCGACGACTCGCCCTATCAGGGCGAGGATCTTGTTTTTGAATCCAATGCGCCTGAGCATTTCCTTGCACGCTGTTCGCGGAAAGGCGTGACCAATTCCGGCGTCTGCCTACTCGAACGCCGCATTGGCAATGCGGATATTACCTTCAGGTTTCCGCGCGATTGGCTGCCGGACTGGGAGAATGTTGCGAAAAGCATCGATGAGTTGATTGCGAGACTGCATCCTCAGTAGCCATTCGAGGACGGCTATCGGGCGTGCGACCGGCTGGTCGCGGGAGCAATCAATCCACCAAATCGACGTCGAGAATTGGCAATTCAAGAATATACGATCGTCTGCCCTTCTCAATTTCCAGGAAAAGCACGGCGATGAATTCGTCACCGATATAGACTTCGAGAGAATCTGTTTTTTTCGGCCGCGTAACGACACGAATATTCTCGTTGTCGAACTTGCTTCGCAAATAAGCGTTGAGAGTCGGTACCGGCTGAATGCTCGGATCGTTGCCGACCTGGATCACCATGCGGAAATTGTAAGAGCGCTCGCCATCTTCGTCGTCAACGGTGAGCTCGCCCAGATCATCACCGCCAACGAAAACCTCGGCGTTATCCGGTCCTTTCGGCACCACGCGCATATGCGCATTGCCGAAAAGTTTCTTCAAATAACCGTCGAGTTTTCTGACTTCCTGGACGTCCAAGAGACACTCCTTTTATGCGGCATGCATGCCCGATCGAAGGGCGCGGCGCAAGCGCAATGCGACAACGCTCAGCCATCCAGCATGATGCCGTACAGCATCTGATCCATTACGCGTGACGGTTCGGGGCAACCGGCCTCTCCAACGACTTTGGCAGGGACGCCGGCAACTGTGACATTGTTGGGTACAGGTTTGATGACAACGGAGCCGGCGGCGATACGTGCACAATGTCCGACTTCGATGTTGCCGAGAATCTTTGCTCCAGCCCCGATCATCACCCCACGGCGAATTTTCGGATGACGGTCCTCATGCTCCTTGCCCGTGCCGCCGAGTGTCACGTCGTGAAGGATCGAGACGTCATCTTCGATGACCGCGGTCTCGCCGACTACAAGTCCGGTCGCATGATCAAGGAAGATACCGCGCCCGATTTTCGCCGCCGGATTAATGTCGCACTGGAAAACCGATGATGCGCGGCTCTGGAGATACAGAGCGAAATCCTTGCGACCTTTGCCATAGAGCCAGTGTGCGAGCCGATGGGTCTGAATGGCATGAAAGCCCTTGTAGTAGAGAACCGGCTCGATGAAACGGCTGGTCGCCGGATCGCGGTCGACGGTGGCGACGATGTCAGCTCGAAACGACTCGCCAAAAGCCGGTTGATCCTCAAGAGCATCATCATAGGCCTGGCGGATCATGTCGGCGGACACATCAGCGTGGGCCAGGCGCTGACTGACTCGATGGGCAATCGCAGCCTCGAGCGCGTCATGATGAAGAATATTTTCGTAGATGAAGGTGGCGAGTTCAGGTTCGCGGCGCGCGATATCTTCCGCTTCGTTGCGGATCCGCGCCCAAACCGGATCGACTTTATCGAGGCCTCTTGCAGGCCGCATCTGATACTGAGCCATGAGACCAGATTCTCCCGATGTCGCTCGATCTCTTATATGGACTTTTAGCACAAAATCCTGGACGCAAGGGGTCGGTGGCACGCGCGCCGCGCATGCCTTATGCGCGTTGGTTAAGGAAGTCGGCGACGCCGGTTTTGTAGGTCTTGTCGCCAACTGCGAGCATGTGGTCGCGATCGGGAATGTCGAGCGCCTTCGCCCCAGGAATGAGCGCCGCCAGCGCTTGTGCCGATCCGGCAACTATATCTTTTGTCCCAACCGCGATCAGAACCGGCACTCGAATTTTACCGACTTGCGTCGGACTCAACGTCTGCCGTGATCCGCGGATGCAGGCAGCCAGCGCCCGCAAGTCCGATCTTGTCTGCTCAGCAAATGTACGAAACACGTAGCCGGTAGGATCTTCCACATCGGCAAGGGACGGTGCTTCAAGCGCATCCGCAATACTTTCCGGCAGACCCACGCCTTCCACCAGTCTGATCCCGAGCCCGCCGAATATCACAGAGCGCACCCGGTCCGGATTGCCCACTGTCAGGAACGCCGCGATGCGAGCCCCCATCGAATATCCCATCACATCCGCACGCTCTATGTGCAGTTGGTCCAGGAGTGCGCGGACGTCTCCCGCCATCGTCGCGCTGTGATAGGCAGATGGCTCATACAGTTTGCTTGATTTGCCGTGCCCGCGATTATCGAGCGCAATGACGCGGCGGCCCGCGCGAGTAAGCACGGTTATCCAGCCCGGCTGTACCCAATTCACTTCTTTTGTCGATGCGAAGCCGTGCACGAGGACGATCGGCTCGCCTTCCCCCTCGTCGAGATAGGCAATCTCGACGTCACCATTCCTGAAACTTGGCATGAGATTTTACTAGCAGTGAGCAGGCACGGCGACAATCTGTTGCATCGCCCTGTGCATGCGTCGCTCTCGCCGTCCACGAAAAATTCGCAGCGCCATCCGTTCAACCGCGCCTTTGAGTGCAGACACAAAACCGAATACGGCAAACAGCGCGCCCAGGATCCAGATGCTTGCGTCGAAGGCGAGCGCAGCGACCATGATGGCGCTGCGCCCTGCGATTTTAAGAATGGCACGCGTGCGACTGCCTTCCTTTTCGGCGAGCTTGGCGAGACGTGTGATATCGCTGGGGTCCCTGGCAATCTTCAAGGCGTCGAGCGCCGCGCGCCCGCCGGCAGCTTTTTCGACACGACCGACATCGCGGACCAGATGCACCAAGGCACCAGTCCGTTCGACTTTTGCCGTTTGACGCGCCGCGCGCGCGGCTCCCGGGAAACTGGTTTGCCGGACCATGCGGCCGAGACTCTCGGTAAACTCGACACCCAGCTGCCCGGTTTTGCGCGCGGCCTTCACAAGCGTAAGCCCGGCGCGCGCGGGAGCAGCGGCCCCGAACGTCGCATAGGTTCCTGCTGTAATCGCAATACCGGTCGCCGCAAGACCGAAGATCAATTGGTCCGTTTGTTCGCCGCGAACATACCGAGTGCCTTCGCGCAACGCGTCACGAATGTCGCCCAACACGAACAGGTCGCCAAGTGCCGTTCCCGCGAGAGACGTCATGTCCTGCGGCTCGCCGGTCACAAGGCCGTTCGCGAAGCTTTTCGCACGGTGCCACAGAGTCCCAGCTTCCACGTCCGCCGCTGCGACTTTTTCCACCAGCGCAGCGTCGATCCTGACATGCCGTGCGCGCGCGAGATCTACGACGCTTTGTGCGAGTTCGACGTCCCCCGAGGCCAATGCAGCCTCAATTTCGCGTCGAGCTGTCACGGCATCGAACGTGCCGTCAAGTGCCCGGCCTGCAATACGCGCAGGATCATCGAGCACCGATATGGCGTCAGCCGCACGCGGAACAGTGTAGGTTGCTGCTCCCGCAAGCAAACCCGCCGCCATCAAGGCGATCCAGATGCGCGACTTGCGTATGACAGTTTGCGTCAATGGTTCCAAACGCACTCTCCCGATTCCGCTCTGCCGGACAACCAAGGCGTTTCAGCGGCGGTATCCAAACATTTGCAATGGAGCTAGGCATCGTCCGACCTCCCCGCTATGGTGCCGCGAAGCGTCGCCGCGTAATTCCAAGGCAGCGAGAGGATTCGTCATGGCGGAACACGTCGTCCCTCATTTCCACAATGACCCTGGGGTGCCTGTGATCGAGATCGGCGCCAGGGAATTCATGTGCGTTGGGGCGACACCGCCTTTCGACCATCCACATGTGTTTCTCGATATGGGCGACGACAGAGAGATTATCTGTCCCTACTGCTCCACGCTTTATCGCCACGATCCCGCGCTCGACTCGCATTCGGCGCGCCCGCCTGAATGTGCGTTGCGGCAGTCCGCTGCCGCCTGATCCCCGGTCGGATAGCCTATGGCGCCGCCGCGTCATGTTATCGTTGCCGGCGGCGGAATTGCCGGGCTCACTGCGGCGCTACTCCTCGCGCGCGCCGGAATTCGCGCGACGGTTTTCGAACAAGCACCCAAACTTGAGGAGACCGGCGCCGGGCTGCAACTTTCACCCAACGCCAGCCGCGTGCTTATTGCTCTTGGTCTGCGCGAACGCCTTGAATCGACGGCGGTCAAACCACAGGCCATCCGAGTGTTGGCGGGAGGCTCCGGCCGCGAGATCGTACGCATCCCGCTGGGCGACGAGGTGGACCGGCTCTACGGGGCGCCTTATTGGGCGATACACCGCGGTGACCTGCAGGCGGCCCTCGTCGATGCGGCGAACGATGCGCTCGACGTGACGCTCGAGCTGGGCGTGCGCATCGAGGAATTTGCCGCTCATGTAAGAGGTGTGAGCGTTCTCGGCAGGCGCGGATCACGCGTGCTCGACGAACGGGGTATCGCACTGGTCGGCGCCGACGGCATCTGGTCGACCGTCGCCGCGCATCTGCGCGCCGGGCAGCCACCGGTCTTCCGCCACCGCACAGCCTGGCGAGCCCTCGTGCCCGCCGACGCGGTGCCGGCCGAATTCCGGGAGCCGCTCGTTCATCTCTGGCTCGGCCATGAAGCCCACCTCGTGCACTACCCTGTGAAGTCCGGACGCCTGATCAATATTGTCGGTATCGTCCACGACGAATGGAAGAATCCGGGCTGGTCAGCATCCGGCGACCGTGCGGAAATTCTGCGCCATTTCGTACGCTGGACATGGTCGGACAAAGCGCGCGCGCTTGTTGCAATTCCGGATCGCTGGTTGAAGTGGGCCCTGTTCGACCGCAAGGCCCCATTCCGGGGCGGCGGTCTCCCGGTGACACTGATCGGGGATGCCGCCCACCCGATGTTGCCATTCCTTGCCCAAGGTGCCGCCATGGCTATCGAAGATGCGGCCGTGCTCGCCGACATGCTCGGAAAGTATCTTGATGATCCCTCGGACGCACTACGGGCGTACGAAGGGGCACGTTGGCACCGTACCATGCGCGCCCAACAGGCCGCGCGGCGGCAGGCACGCATCTATGGGCTGACCGGCCCTGAAGCTTTCGTGCGCAATCTGGCGATGCGCGGCATGGGCGGAGAAAAGCTGCGCGCGCGTTACGATTGGCTTTATAGTTGGCGCCCTCCGCAACGTTTCGAGACCACGTAGACATGTTATTTCCTTCGACTGTCGCCGGCAGCCTGCCGAAACCGTCCTGGCTCGCCGAGCCGAACAAGCTTTGGCCGCAATGGCGGTTGCAAGGCAACGAACTTGCAGCCGCCAAGCTCGACGCCACCCTGCTCGCAATCAAGCTGCAGGAAGATGCGGGCATCGACATCGTCTGTGACGGCGAGATGTCGCGGCAGCATTTTGTTCACGGCTTCCTCGAATTTGTCGATGGAATCGACTTCGCGCACAAGGTCGAAATGGGCATCCGTGCCGACCGTTACAAAGCGATGGTGCCCGTCGTACGCGGCGAGCTGACGCTAAAGGGCCGTGTCCATCAGACCGAAGCACGTCACGCGCGCGCACATACGGGACGCAAACTCAAAATGACGTTGCCGGGACCAATGACGATTGCAGACACGATCGCGGACTCTTACTACGGCGACAAAATAAAGATGGCGATGGCTTTCGCCGGTTTGCTGAATCAGGAAGCGCGCGCGCTGGAAAAAGACGGCGTTGACGTCATCCAACTCGATGAACCCGCCTTCAATGTATTCATGGATGATGTCGGCGGTTGGGGTGTCGAAGCGATGCACCGCGCAATTGACGGCCTCAAGTGCACGACGGCGGTGCATATCTGTTACGGTTACGGCATCAAGGCCAATATCGACTGGAAGAATTCGCTCGGCGACGAGTGGCGGCAGTACGAGAAGTTTTTCCCGGCGCTGGCCAGGAGCCGCATCGGCCAAGTGTCGCTTGAATGCATCAACTCGCGCGTTCCGATCAAATTACTGTCTCTGCTGGAAGGCAAGGATCTGCTGGTCGGCGTGATCGATGTGGCAACCGATAAGATCGAAACGCCCGAACAGGTCGCCGATGTCATTGGCGAGGTGATAAAGGTCGTGCCCAAACAGAAGGTCGTTGCCTGCACCAATTGCGGCATGGCGCCGATGCGGCGCGACCTCGCTGAGGCCAAGCTCAAAGCGCTAGGCGACGGCGCCGTCTTAGCGCGGCAAAGATTCGGGTGAACGCGCCGCAAATCGGGCAGCGATTTCGGTAGTCGATTCGTGGCCGCGAGCCTACCGCCCGGCGCGCGCCATCACATCCATGAGTTCGGCGACCTTGCGCCGCTGATCGGCTCTGTTGCCGCTTTTGATCGCGTGATCGACGCAATGCGCGACGTGATCACGGAGAATTTCTTCTTCGACGCGACGCAATGCGGCTCGGACAGCGCCGATCTGCGTCACGATGTCGATACAATAGCGCTGATCCTCCACCATACGGGCAAGGCCCCGCACCTGCCCTTCGATTCGGTTCAGCCGCTTGAGGGTTGCAGCCTTGTTGTCCTTCGTCATGCCGTCTATATACCCCCTAGGGGTATTACAGGCAAGGTATTCAATCGTGGCGGCCGAACACCACCATCACAACAAGACTTTGGACGGCGTTCTCGATCCCGTCTGCGGTATGACCGTCGACCCGCACACGGCCAGGCACCGCGCGGAGCACCGGGGCCATACGTATTATTTCTGCTCTGCAGGCTGCCGCACGAAATTCGCCGGCGATCCGCAGAAATATCTCGGTGACCGCGAGCCACAGATAGCGCCGGACGGCACGATTTACACCTGCCCCATGCACCCCGAGATCAGGCAGGTTGGGCCCGGCGCGTGCCCGATTTGCGGAATGGCGCTCGAGCCCGAGATCGCTAGCGCTGACGCCGGCCCCAATCCAGAACTCGCCGACATGACCCGGCGATTCTGGATCGGCCTTGTCCTCACTCTCCCGGTGTTCGTGCTGGAGATGGGTGCACACGTCGTCGGGGCGCACAACTGGGTCGATCCGAAATTATCAAACTACATTCAGTTTGCGTTCGCGACACCCGTGGTGCTGTGGGCGGGCTGGCCGTTTTTCGTGCGCGGCTGGCAATCGCTCGTCACGCGTAACCTCAACATGTTCACGCTGATCGCGATGGGGACCGGCGTCGCCTACCTCTACAGCCTGGCGGCTACTTTCACGCCGGAAATTTTCCCGGAGGTCTTCCGCGGCCATGGTGGCGCGCCCGCCGTTTATTTTGAAGCGGCTGCCGTCATCACCCTGTTGGTGCTGATGGGCCAGGTGCTGGAGTTACGCGCGCGCGAGGCGACTTCGGGCGCGATCCGCGCGCTGCTTGATCTTGCGCCGAAGACTGCACGCCGCGTGAAAGACGACGACAGCGATGAAGAAGTCCCGCTCGATATCGTGCATCCCGGTGATCGTTTGCGCGTACGCCCGGGCGACAAGGTGCCGGTTGACGGAGTTGTGCTGGAGGGTCGTTCCGCTCTCGATGAGTCGATGGTCACCGGTGAATCCATGCCGGTGACCAAGGAAAAGGACTCACACCTCATCGGCGGTACGCTCAACAAGTCCGGCAGCTTCGTGATGCGGGCCGAGAAAGTCGGTCGCGATACCCTCCTGTCGCAGATCGTGCAGATGGTCGCGAGCGCTCAGCGCAGCCGGGCGCCAATCCAGCGTCTCGCCGATCAGGTCTCCGCCTGGTTCGTGCCGGCGGTGATCGCGGTGGCGATCATTGCCTTCGCGGCCTGGGCGGCATTTGGGCCTGAGCCGCGCTTCGCCTACGGCCTGGTCGCTGCTGTCAGTGTCCTGATCATCGCCTGCCCTTGCGCGCTTGGCCTGGCGACTCCGATGTCGATCATGGTTGGCGTCGGCCGCGGCGCCCAGGCCGGTGTCCTGATCAAGAACGCTGAGGCGCTGGAGCGCATGGAAAAGGTCGACACGCTCGTGATTGACAAAACCGGCACTCTTACCGAAGGCAGACCGAAGGTCGTGGCAATTACACCGGCTGCCGGCTTTCGGGAAGCAGAAGTTCTCCAGCTTGCCGCAAGCGTCGAGCGCGGCAGTGAGCATCCGCTTGCAGCTGCAATTGTTGCTGCGGCTACCGAACGCCGGATTGAATTGTCTGAGGTACACGGTTTCGACGCACCTGCCGGAAAAGGCGTGGTCGGCGTGGTCAACGGCAGGAAGATCGCGCTTGGCAATGCAAAATTTCTCGGCGAGATCGGAATCGACATTTCCGCGCTCGTTTCTCAAGCGGAGCACCTGCGCGAGGACGGCGCCACTGCGATATTCCTTGCGGTCGGAGGGAAGCTCGCCGGCGTTGTGGCGGTTGCCGATCCGGTAAAGGCCACCACACTCGAGGCGCTGAAGGCGCTCGCCGGTAAACAAATCCGCATTGTCATGCTCACCGGCGACAATCGCACAACGGCGCAGGCTGTCGCCCGGAGGCTGGGTATTGCGGAAATCGAGGCAGAGGTGCTTCCGGATCAGAAGAAGGATGTTGTCGAAAAGCTGCAACGGGACGGGCGCATCGTTGCAATGGCGGGCGACGGGGTTAACGACGCCCCTGCACTTGCGGCAGCCGATGTCGGCATCGCTATGGGAACGGGCACAGATGTGGCGATTGAAAGTGCCGGCATCACCCTCCTTAGAGGGGACCTCACCGGAATAGTAAGGGCGCGCAAACTCTCAGCTGCCGTGATGCGGAACATCAGGCAGAACCTGTTCTTTGCCTTCCTCTACAACGCACTCGGGGTGCCGGTGGCAGCCGGGGTGCTCTACCCCGTTTTCGGCTTGTTGCTCTCGCCCGTGATTGCCGCAGCCGCGATGGCATTGTCGTCGGTCAGCGTTGTTGGCAACGCCTTGCGACTGCGCGGCCTTGACATCTAGGCGTCAGAAGACGGCGAGATATTTCAGCAACGAGAGGATACCGATGATGATGACGATGACGCGGGCGATCTGTTTTGCGCGTCCATCGATCGGCAGCATGTTGATGAGATAGAGAACCAGGATAACGACAAGAAACGTAATAAGAATGCCAATCAGAATTCCCATGCCCTGCCCCCTGATGATGCCACGCCGTGGCGGGTTCCACGGCTACAAGTTCCTTAGGCTACAAAAGTTCCATCGCCCCGAGCATCGGATTATTCAGCGTATGACGTGATCGCTCACACCTGCTCCGCCGGCGCCGGTGGGGGTAAATTTGCAGTTCTTCTCGGCGGAAGTCCTGCGCAACTCGTTCATTTGGCCGCGCAATTGCGAGTATTCAGGCCGGTATGCAAGATCGCTCATGAGACGGCCGCTCGAATCCGTCTCGGCCCTGGCCATCAGCTTTTCCAGCTCGAGTTGACGGGCAGCAACGTTCTGGGTTGCCTCGGCAAGCTCCTTGCAACTGTAGAGCACGTATTTGTCGGGCTGAACAAAGAACCGTCCGGCAGTGTCGTCCGACGCTGCGCAGCCGGAAAGCAGAGCGATCGCCGACACGGCAGTGATCAATGAAGTTCGGGCACTCATCGCCGAAATCCTATGGCACGATTCTGGCATTTCTGGCCCGTGGGGGTCCCTAGGCCTGGCGCAGAACTCGCGAAATTTCGGCAGCGATCGATACAGCCGCCGGCGTATCCGAATGCACGCAGACGGTTGTCGCCTTCACCGGAATGTCCGTGCCCGCCGTTGTCGTCACAACACGATCGCTGATAACGCGAAGAACGCGGGTGGTCGCCTTGGCCGGATCGACGGCATCGTGAACACGGCTGAGGATCAGATTGCCTTCACCGTCGTATTCAAGATCAGCATAAAATTCAGGAACGAACTCGATCCCCTTGGACTTGTACGCCTTTTCGTGCGCCGTAAACGCCATCCCGAGGATGGGTACACCGAAGGGCAAGACCGCATCGGCAATGGCGGCCGCGATGTTTTCATCGCGTGCGGCCATGCCGTATAGCGCTCCATGCGGCTTCACGTGATTGAGCGGCAAGCCTTCGGCATCGAGAAAAGCCTTCAACGCCCCAACCTGATAGGTCACGAGATCGGTGACTTCGCCCGGCGAAATTACCATGGCCCTGCGGCCAAAGCCCTGAAGGTCGGGCAGCGATGGATGTGCGCCGACTTTGACCGAGTGCTGCTTCGCGAGGCGCACCGTTGCGCGCATCGTTGGGGGATCGGACGCATGAAAGCCGCAGGCGACGTTTGCGAGATCGATATGCGGCATCATCGCCGCATCGTCACCGATGCGATACAAGCCGAAGCCCTCGCCCATGTCGCAATTGATGGTGAGTCTCATGGCGGACTCGCCGGATGTTTTCCCGCGATTTTCATCGATTTCTCCGAAGCAAAGAATCGAATCTGAATTAATAGTCGCGCACATCGCATTGATTTCACGCGATACCCAGAAAGTGGTGCGGACGGAGGGACTCGAACCCTCACGGGAAACCTCCCAAGGGATTTTAAGTCCCTTGCGTCTACCATTCCGCCACGTCCGCGTGGCAAGTCTGAACTCGCCCGCCGGCGCGCGGCGGATGAGCTCACGCGGCGGCGGGTCATGCTAGTTCGATAAGACGTGGCCCCAGGACGACTGCCAGTCTTTGCCGCCAGCATCCGTTACCTTGCCGTCTTTTTCGAAGAATTTGTTCGGCACCTGGAAGATCGCAATCATGGTCCCGCCCTTGGGACACCAGGCGACGTGTCGGCTGCCTGCTGGACGCCAGACGAATTCGCCAGGTCCGACTTCGAGGCCGGCATCGGGACCTTCTTTGTCCACGAGCGAGCCTTCAATGACGTAAGTCTGTTCGATCAATACATGCTCGTGATCCGGCAAGGTTGCCCCCGGCTCCATCCTGATCAGCACGGTCGCCAGTCCGCTCTTCGGATCAAAGAGCAAGGTTTTCGTCTGGCAGCCAGGGAAGCGCATTTTCTCCCATGGAAGATCCTGCGGGCGCACATGATGCGAGCGCTTGTCGTCGACCGGCGCGGCGTTATCCGCCTTCGCGTTTACGTTCATCAGCTGTCTCCCCGGCGGAGCGTTTTACCAATGATACACGGAATTTGGCTTAGTTGCTCAATTTGATATTGGCCTGATCGACGATCTTGCCAAATTTCGTGCGTTCGGCATCCACAAACGCCTTGAATTCGGCCACCTTCATGAGCTTCGGCACAATGCCCTGCGGCAACAATTTGCCGGAAATCGCGGGATCGCTCAGAGCGGCATTAATGATGGCGTTGAGACGCTCGACGATTGCGGGAGGCGTTCCGCCCGTTCCAAAAATAGCGAACCAGTTAAGCAATTCGTAGCCTGCAAGCCCGGGCGAGCCTTCGTTTAACGGCGCGACGTCGGGCAGTTGCGGCATACGCTCGCGCGAGGTGACGGCAACCGCGCGAATTTTGCCGGCCTGAATCAGCGGCAATGCGGCAGCAAGACTGGAAAAGCTCATGGTAACTGCGCCCGTTGCGACGTCGGTCACCGCCGGTGCCGAGCCCCTGTAGGGCACGTGCAGAACTTTCGTGCCCGCCATCGTGTTCATCAATTCGCCGGCGAGTTGCTGCGGATTGCCGACGCCTGAGGACGAAAACGAGAGTTTGCCCGGGTTTTCCTTGATGTAGGCAATCAGCTCTTTCGGATTGTGCACCGGCGTCGCGCTGGCAACGACAACAACGCACGGCACAATGCCGATGAGCGCAATCGGCACCAGCTCCTTTGCGGGGTCGTAGGCCATTTTTTCCTTGAAGAGGAAATGATTGATCGCGACCTCGCCCGACGCGCAGGCGAGGAGCGTGTATCCGTCGGGTGCAGCCTTGGCGACCGCGCCGGTCGCCAGCATTGCGCTCGCGCCGGTTCGATTTTCGACAATGATCGGTTGGCCGAGTGCCGTCTTCAGCGGATCCTGCAGCAGACGCGCGACGATATCGACGCCCCCGCCCGCGGCGTAGCCCACCAAGACGTGGACCGGCTGGCTCGCATAATTCGATTGCGCCCCGGCTCGCGGAGCAACTGTCGTTACCGCCGCCGCGCCCGCGGTGGCCAGAAGGTTACGTCGTGTCAGCATGGTTTTCCTCCGGCGTGTGTCTTGTCAGTCGCCACCTTCGCGAATCGGCGGCTGAAATGCGAGGCCCGTGTCCCACGGAAAATAGATCCACGTGTCCTGCGATACCTCGGTGATGAACGTATCGACAAGCGGCCGCCCCATCGGCTTGGCGTAAACGGTTGCAAAATGCGCATCCGGCAGAAGCTCGCGCACGACCCGCGCAGTATTGCCGGTGTCGACGAGGTCGTCGACGATGAGGACGCGTTTGCCTTGCGAGTGCAGTGCGGCGACCTCGGGTGTAATGCTTTTGAGAACCGACAGTTCGCCCTGGTTCTTGTAATCGCGATAGCTCACAACGCATACCGTCTCAATCATGCGCACGTTAAGTTCCCGCGCAACGATGGCCGCCGGCACCAACCCACCGCGTGTGATGCAGACGATCGCCTCGAACGGACCGGCTTCGTGCAGCCGCCATGCGAGCGCACGCGAGTCGCGATGGAACTGGTCCCACGACACCGGAAAGATTTTTTCGGGACGTGAAATCTCGGCGGGAGGTTTCCTCATGGCGGGGTTAGCGCGGCGAAAGTTGCGCTTTGACCTTCTTGAGCATGCCTTCCACCTCCGCTTTCACCTCGGCAAGTTCGCCGGCGTCACGTGAGCGCACGACGATATTGGTGTTGGGTCCATTCATTTCGTCGATAAACGGATAACTGCCGATGATTGCCGCGGGGTGAGCTTTGGCGATAACGCCGAGTTCGGTGCCGACGTCGCCCTCCTTGGCATCGGCACGGATCGTCGCCGAGAGCAATTTGGTGCCGGTCTTCAGTTTCGGCGCGACCTCGTCAAGCATCCCTTGCATCACCGCCGGAATTCCCGCCATGGTGATGACGTTGCCGATCCAGAAGCCGGGCGCTCCCGATACCTTGTTCGCAATCAGAGCCGCGCCCTGCGGGATTCGCGCCATACGCAGGCGCGCCTCATTGAGCTCGCCGCCGGTCTTTGCCAGGCGCTCCTTCAGGATAGCGACAGCGTCAGGATGAAACTCGAGAGCGACCCCGAAAGCCTCGGCCACGCAGTCGGCCGTGATGTCGTCGTGCGTAGGCCCAATACCGCCGGTCGTGAAAACATAGGTGTATCTCGCGCGCAATGTATTGAGTGCTTCGACTATTGCGGCCGCCTCGTCGGCGACCACCCTCACTTCCTTGAGATCGATTCCGATTGCGGTGAGGTAGTCCGCGATAAAGCCGATGTTCTTGTCCTTGGTGCGCCCGGAAAGAATCTCGTCGCCAATCACAAGCACGGCAGCGGTGACGATGTCCGGCTTGGCAGTCATGACACTATCCCTCGGGGCGACCCGAAAGACCTAGCGTGACCCCGGCACATGCTCAAGCCACCTTGCCCTCGGAGGCTGAGGCAGGGCTCCGCTATATTCCGCGAACTGCTAACATGCGGTTTTGGCGATGCTTTTGACGGTCCTAAACCGGCCCGAAGCGATGAAACAGATGTCCCTGCTGCGCGTTGCAACAACCGGTCGCTCCGCCATCCAAAATGATCGTACCAACCGCCTTAGCCGGAAAATCTGACCCATGACCTACTGCTGCGGAATTCTTGTTCGCGCCGGCCTCGTCATGGTCGCCGATACGCGTACTAACGCAGGCCTCGACAATATTTCCACCTTCCGCAAGCTGCACGTTTACACGCAACCAGGCGAACGCATCCTGGCACTCGCGTCGGCCGGCAATCTGTCACTCAGCCAGTCGGTTCGCTCGACCTTGACTGAGGGTATTGCGAACGCTGAAACCGGCGAGACAGAAACCCTGATGAATTCGCCCACAATGTTTCAGGCTGCGCAACTGATTGGACGGGCAATAACAAAAGTGCAGCATGTCGAAGGCAAGGCGCTGGCGGCCGCGCACATCGAGCACGACGTCTCCTTTCTGTTCGGCGGCCAGATCCGGGGCGGGCGCCTGCAGTTGTTCATGATCTACTCGGCCGGCAATTTTATCGAGTGCACGATCGATACGCCCTATCTTCAGATTGGCGAGCACAAATATGGCAAGCCGGTGCTTGATCGTGCGATCGCCTACGATACCGACCTTTATGACGCGCTTAAGATCGGTCTGATCTCAATGGATTCAACGATGCGCTCCAATATCGGTGTTGGGCTGCCGATTGATCTGCTGGTGGTGCGCCCTGATGTATGCAACGCCGAAGTCAACTACCGAATCGAACCAGGCGAACCCTATTTTCAGGACCTGCGCCAACGCTGGTCGGCGGCGTTGCGCGCAGCCCACATCTCAATTCCTCGTCCACCCTACCGCGGCCCTGGCGGGGCCTGAAAACTAGGTGAAGTAATCTTTACTTTTACCGTCGGTTAACAGAACCGGGCGAATTGCGGCTTGTGCGGCCAGCCAAACAAACAAGTCCCGCAAAGCGAAAGCGAATAGCAAGCTTTTTTCGCTAATTTCCGGCCAGAAAAATCAATGGGCAGGATGCCTTAAGGGACTTCCATCGTGCCGGCTGTCGCTCGTCCGCGTGCTCCCGAGCCGCGGCCATATACCAATTGGGATCGCGCTCGCCTCAGCGTCGTGCTGCCAATTGGCGTGATCGTCGCAGTTGCGATCGTTTGTATCGTCGTCGCCGTTCTGTCATCGGCTCAACGCGCGGACGTAGTTGCAATCGACCACGAGAAGCAACTGTTCTCGCGGGCCATCACCAATTACGGCGAACGCGTGCTGCGTGAAGTTGAAAGCGTGGCCACCTCTGCGGCGACCATCCAGAATATCCGGCGTTCTTTTGATCCTGCCTGGGCGAAAGATCGGATCGGCAACTGGCTGGAGACCTATTTCGACCACGACTACGTTTTCATTTTTGACCGCAACGATGAAGTCATCTTTTCACTCCTCGGCAACCGCGCTGCCGATGCCAAATGGATGGAAAGCGCGCGCCCAAGTTTTGTGTCCGTCATCGAATATATGCGAGGCCGCGATCCTACTTTGCACGGGGCCATCCGGCTTAACCAACCCAACCTGACAGAAGGCGGCGCGCATCCTCAGTCCGCGGTGATCCGGCGCGTGATGGGCAAGCCGGCGGTCATCGCCGCCGTAGCCGTCGGTCCAGTCGACGGGATTCCCCAGTCGGTTGACGGCGATGCGCCAATCGTCATGTCGGTAAAATTCATCGACGATGCGGCGATCGCAAGCATCGCGACCCAACTGCGTCTGGTGAACCTGCGCAAGATCGACCAGGTGCCCGTTCCGCAAGGCGATCTCGTCTATGACCTGACCGGCCCGGACAGGAGCCTCATCGCGCGTTTCGCCTGGTCCCCGAAGCAGCCGGGGGCCGAGATCGTGCAGAATGTAGTGCCCTTCATCGCGGTCGCATTGACGGGCTTTGCACTGCTCGCGGCGTTCGTGCTGCGCTACATGCGCCGCACCGCAGCGGCGATCGCCGCAGGCGAATCCCGGCTGCGCCATCTTGCCATGCACGATCCGCTTTGCGGCCTGCCAAATCGGATTTTCTTCGGCGAGCGCCTCGAGGCGGTGATCGAAGAAGTCCGCAACGGTAGTGCGCCGGCAGCTGTGTTCTACATCGACCTCGACCATTTCAAGGACGTCAACGACACGCTCGGACATCACGTCGGCGACGAATTGATCCGCAGCGTTACGCTGCGGCTGTCTCACACGCTCCGTGGCGGCGACCTAGTCGCTCGCCTCGGTGGCGACGAATTCGCGATCATCTCTACAGTCGCGGCAGACAGAGAAAAGATGGTCGGCTTTGCGCAACGTATCATCTCGTCGATCTGCTCTCCATACTCCATCGGCGGGCAGAACATCATCATCGGCGCCTCGGTCGGCATCGCCGTCATCGAAGCTAACTGCGGTGGGGCAACCGACATCATGCGCTATGCCGATATGGCGCTCTACCGCGCCAAGAACGAAGGGCGCAATCGCTCCTGTATTTACGACGCCGCGATGGACGCCGACCTTTCCACGCGCAAGCTGCTTGAGGCCGATTTGCGCGACGCCATCGAAAACGATCAGCTTCAGCTTTTGTATCAACCGGTCGTCAACAAGAGCGGCGAATCCATCGTCGGCGTCGAGGCTCTCTGCCGATGGAAGCATCCGTTTCGCGGAGATATCCCGCCGACTGAGTTCATCGCAATCGCCGAGCATAGCGGATTAATCATAGATCTCGGCAACTGGGTTCTGCGCCGCGCTTGCCTTGACGGCAGGGCGTGGCCGGACCTGTCGATCGCCGTCAACGTATCGTCGTTGCAGTTTCGCCGTACCGATTTTGTCGACGTGGTCGAACGCATCATCCGCGACACAAATTTCAACCCTGCCCGCCTGGAGCTCGAACTGACCGAAAGCGTACTGCTCGGCAATGTCGATACGGCTGAAACGGCAATGATCCGGCTCCAAACGCTGGGCGTGCGGCTGGCACTGGACGATTTCGGCACTGGGTATTCGAGCTTGCTCTATCTTCGCCGGTTTCCATTCGACAAGCTAAAGATCGATCGTAGTTTTGTACGTTCGATCGAAAAGGCGGCGGACGCGGCTGCAATCGTGCATGCGATCGTCAGCCTGGGCCGTGGTCTCGGCATGAAAGTCACCGCGGAAGGAGTCGAAACCGCCGACCAGCAACTGTTCCTGCGCGCGGCCGGTGTCCATTCAATGCAAGGTTACCGCTTCGGGCGACCGGTGACAGTTGCCGAGATATCGGCCCGTTTGCAATCGTCCAATACGCTCCGACCTCACGAAATTCCCACCGCGCTGGCGAGCTGACCCAACATTCGCGCTGCCGCTCGGGGGTGATGGCGGCGCGACGCTTTTATGATATGGCGGGCGTCCTGATCTGCTGACAGGAAAGGACATCCGATGGCTGCGTCTGCGAAAATTGCGCTGGTGACAGGGGCTGGAACCGGCGTAGGCCGAGCGGTTGCCATTGC
>DATBHE010000032.1:0-48026 GCA_036557605.1 Pseudolabrys sp. | reverse complement strand
AGAACGGGTCGTTGCTGCCGTGCCGGCGACGGCCGAACAGGCACCGCCGATTGCACCCCGGGCGGACGCCGACACTACGGCGGAAGAAAAAAGACAGCTCAAGCGGCGGCCAATTTTCCGGGCCGGCGCCTAGGTTCCCGCCTTGCGACAATGGCGCGATTGCCTTCCTGCATTCAGTGCTTATGGTCACGCCCTGAGACAATCCGATGATCGAAACACCCTGCGTCAAGATCTGCACTCTCGATGTTCGCAAAGGCTTTTGCCTTGGGTGCGGTCGAACCATCGATGAAATCGCCCGCTGGAGCAGTATGAGCACCGCGGAACGTGAGCGGATCATGAGTGAATTACCTGATCGGAGTGGCTGGCAAGACGCTTTAAATACCCCGGTGGCAACGAGATGACCCCGTGAGCCGCCGCCTCGTCTGGTCTCTTTTACTGGGTGTTGCACTGTCGCTCGCTGCATTGATTGCGAGCAGCGATCAGGACGCAATTACCAATCTCCTTCGCCATGATGTCGGATCGCTCGCCATCAAAATTGTGCTCGTGGTCTTCGTCGGTGCTGCGCTGCTGGCGCTGTTCCGCGAGCGCCTGTCGAAAGCGATCGAGGCCGGGCTTTTTTGGGCCGTTATCGCTATGTTGCTCGTGGTCGGCTACAGCTACCGTTTCGAATTGCGCGATGCTGCCGACCGCGTGATTGCCGAACTGGTGCCCGGCCACGTGGCAGGTCATGGTCGCAATGTCGAAGTCGTGCGCGGCCAAGGCGGCGATTTCTCGGTCGCTGCGCAGATCAATGGCAAAAAAATTCCAATGGTGCTGGACACCGGCGCGACCTCGGTTGTGCTGACACAGGAAGCAGCCAAGACTGCTGGCCTGCCGATCGAGGTGCTCAACTATACGGTGAATATCGACACTGCGAACGGCAGGACGCGTGCCGCTGCTGTGACGCTCGATCGTATCGCGGTTGGTGGTCTTACCGAACGAGCCGTTCCTGCACTGGTCGTCCAACCCGGCCATCTCAAGAACAACCTCTTGGGGATGAGTTTCCTCAACCGGTTGGAAAGTTGGGAAGTCCGCGGCGACAGACTGCGCATGCGTGGAACGCCGTAACCGCTAGATCATGCTGGCGGCAAAGCGAAGCGCCACAAGAACGAGAAAAATTCCAAAAGCGATTTCCAACTTGCGGCGCGGAAGCCAGTGCGCCAGTCGCACTCCGTAGGTTGTCGTGAAACTGGAGACTGGCGCCATCAACACCAACCCGGCCAGCGAAACATACCCGATGGACAGCGGGGGCAGTTGCGCCATGTGGGGCCAACCCGCAAAAATATAGCCAATTGTGCCGGCGATGGTGATCGGTACGCCAACGCCGGCGGATGTGCCAACCGCCTGGTGCATTGGTCGCCCGTAGAGTGTGAGAACGGCGTTGGAAATGGCACCTCCGCTCACGCCGACCAGAGACGAAAACAGTCCCGTTATAAAGCCGTAAACTGCAAGCGTTCGGCGGTCAGGGAGTTCGTTGCCGAGTTTCCACCTCTCACCGCCAAACAGCATCCGTATGGCGATGAAGGTCACAAAGAAAAGAAAGGCAGTCTTGAAAACGAAAGCAGGCGCAAATGAAGCGGTCAACGATCCGACGGCCACTCCTGCTATTGCCGGCAATGCCCAGATGCGAACCACTTCCGGGATTACCGAACCTTTCTTTTTGTGGCCGAGATAGGACCGGACCGTCGTCGGCACAATGATTGCGAGAGATGTTCCGATACACGCCTGAATACGAACGTCTTCGGGCACTCCGAGTATGCGGAACACTTCATACAGCACCGGCACGATGATCGCCCCGCCGCCTATACCGAACAGGCCAGCGAGGATTCCGACCAGAACACCCGCTGCAATGATCCAAAGCGCGAGCCAGGCGATCTCGCTTATCGGATATCCCAGCAGCATGTTTCTCCGAGGAACTGACGATCCCGCAGGTTATGCGGCGATGTGCGCTAAATCGACGTCTCTGTCCAGCACCAGCGCAAGTGCCTCCGTTATGATCCGCGCGTCGGCCCCCGGCTTTGTCGCGGCAGTCGCCAGGTGCCGACGGAACGCGCGCGCCCCCGGCACCGATCGAAAAAGTCCCGCAAGATGGCGCGTGATCGCGTGCAAGCGCAACCCATTGCCAAGCTGTCGCTCAATGTAAGGCACCAAAGCTTGTGCAGCCTCTCTCGGAGACGCGAACGGCGCGGAAGATCCGTAGAACAAAGGATCGACGCCGAGCAGCCGCCAAGGCTCCTGGTAAGCTGCCCGGCCCATCATCACGCCGTCGACAAAGCCAAGATGGGTTTGAGCTTGTTCCAGGCTGGCAATTCCACCGTTGAGGATGATTTCTTGATTCGGATGCGCTGCCTTTAATCGGTGGACGAGCGCATGGTCGAGCGGGGGCACCTCGCGGTTTTCGCGCGGCGACAATCCCTTGAGCCACGCCTTGCGCGCGTGCACGATCAGGGCGTCCGTCCCCGCGTGCTTTACTATTTCGGCAAAATCAAAGAGCGTATTTTCCGGGTCCTGCTCATCAATGCCGATACGGCATTTGACAGTCACCGGAATCGTGACGACAGCCTTCATCGCCGCCACGCAATCCCCGACGAGCTGCGGCTCCGCCATCAGGCAGGCCCCAAAACGGCCCTCCTGCACGCGGTCTGAAGGACACCCGACGTTGAGATTGATCTCGTCGTAACCGAAGTCGGCGCCGATACGTGCCGATTGGGCGAGCGTGTGTGGATCGCATCCACCCAGTTGCAGCGCCACCGGATGCTCGAAGGAATCGAACCCAAGCAGGCGCGTACGATCGCCGTGCAGCACCGCACCGGTCGTCAACATTTCGGTGTAGATCAGTGCATGCCGAGTCAGGAGACGATGGAAGAATCGGCAATGCCGGTCGGTCCACTCCATCATCGGAGCGATGCAGAATCGGCGGGACAAACTCTGGGCCGATTTGTTCATTTTTTCATTCACGTGGGCTTCTTGTATCTACCGCCGATAGATACCATTTCCGGTTCGTTTTGCCCTATTTCAGGGTCCGCAGTCCAAAAAATATCATCGCGGGCAGCCAGGTGATGACGCCGGTATAGGCGACTCGTAGCGGAATTTTGTTTTGGGACTGGGCAACGGTCATGGAGGCCCCGAACACCGCGAGGCCTGCCGCAAGCAATACAATCTTTCGCCGGACTGCAAACCGGGTCCTGGATTTCTGCGTCGTCATGCGTTCCCCCCGTGCTTTTGTGTTTATGTGTTCAGGAATTTTTCCAGTGCGCCCGTAAACGCAACGGGTTGCTCCATATTGGAGATATGACCGGCCCCGGCGATTTCGACGAAGCGCGACCCGACCAGTTCCTTGTTCATCTCGCGCATAGCGGCATTCGGCGGGTCTTTTTCCCCGGCAATGAAGAGGACCGGTCGCGACACGCTTGCAACCGCCGAACGGAAATTGTGGTCGCCCAAGGCGGCACAGCAACCGATAAACCCGTTCACCGGCGTTGATTTCACCATCTCGCGGACTTTGGCGACAGCCGGCGAATTGGCACCATAGACGTCCGGCGGAAACCACCGTTGCAGCGTGGGCTCGACCAGCGCGCCCATGCCGCTGGCCTTGGCAACCGCAATTCGCTCTTCCCATTGTTTCGCGCTGGCTGGGGTCGACGCGCAAGGTGAATCGCAAACGATCGCCCGATCGATGCGGCCGGGATGTTGCTCGGCAAGCCCAAGCGCCGTCGCACCGCCAAGCGACAAGCCGCAGAAATGCGCGCGACCGATGTCGAGCGCATCCATGAGCGCAATCACGTCCGCCAGCAGCGTTGCGAACGCATAGCGGCCTTCGGGAACGTCTGTCTTGCCGTGACCGCGCTGGTCGTAGCGCAGGGTCTGGAACCGCGCGCTCAGGACACGCGCCTGCTCCTCCCACATCGAGAGATTGGTCGCGAGCGAGTTGCTGAAGATCAGCCAGGGGGCGCCGCGCGGCCCGTCGATCTCGCAGTTGAAAGTGATCCCATTCGCTTGAACGTGCATAAAATATCTCTCACGAGCGGCAATGCTCTGCCGCCCTCGCGTCTGCTGATGTGTCATCTAGAGAGAATTATTTCAATCCCGGCGATTGAGAGCCTTCACAGGATCATGTGACAGGGTTGGCTCGGCAACCGGGCCTAGCCGGCTGGCAATCTGGTGGCCTTGCCGGTCAGGAAGTCTACGTCGCGCGCCAGGATGTGTTTCAGGAATTGCATCGCCGAGGAAAATCTGGACGCGACGGGTCCCGACGACCGGCCAATGATTGAAGTTCCATGAGCTATTGCTGTGCGAATCCGAGTTCAAGAGCGTTCACCACCCAAATCGTCATCAAGAAAAACCCGCAAAGATCGTCCATCGAGAGGGCGTTAGCGCACTGCATGAAAGAAGGATCGGAAGCGATCTAGCGTTGCTCTAACGTTCCGACGATTGTCGCTGGTGAAGCGGTAAGGTGATCTGAAACTCCATTCCGTGGGGATTGTTCGCAGCCGCAATCAATCGGCCCCCATGCGCTTCGACAATTGTTTGGCAGATCGAAAGTCCCATTCCCATGCCGCCCGCTTTGGTAGTGAAAAACGGTTGAAACATCTTTTTGACTACCTCCGGATCGACCGGGGGGCCAGAATCCGTAACTCTTACCGAAGCCGTTCCCGCGGGATCCACCTCCGTCCGCAGTGTCAGACTGCGTATCCGGCGCCGGCTGTGGCTCATCGCTTCCACGGCGTTCATGACAAGATTGAGAATAACCTGCTGCAACTGAATCGGATCGGCCGTGACGACCGGCGGCACATCGTCAGCCAAATGCGTTTTTAATACGATTTTGTTCGAGTTTATCGATCTCGCCGTGAGCGCAATGACCTGTTGAATGAGTTGATTGAGATTGACCTCGCTTCGCGCGGTCGACTCGTGCTTGAACATCGCGCGGACGCTTTTGATGATTTCGTCGGCGTGATGACTCTCTGCGATGACTGTCTCTACCGCGCGGCGCAATTCGTCAATATTGCGAATCCGGCGTTTAAGAAAACTAAGCGCCGCCTGTCCGTTTAGTGAAATTGTCGTCAACGGCTGACGAATTTCGTGGGCGATGGAAGCCGACAACTCGCCCGCGGTGGCGAACCGGTTCATTCTGGCGAGATCATTTACCCGCTGTAGAGAATCCGCCTCGGCAATTTGGCGGCGGCGGTGCTCGTACACTAAACCGACAATCAACGCGGTTTGCAGCAAAAGCGCCGCCGCGATTAGCATGATCTGCCAGCGATATTGCTCCCAGGCGGTCGGCTGCCGAAAGCGAATTTCGCTCCCCTTCGGCAGATTGCTCTCGCTGATGCCCCATCGCTGCAATTGACGCGCGTCAAAAATGGGTCTCACGAAGTCGCCTGTGATGACTGGAATTTCCGATGGGCTTTCTCCGTCTAAAATACGAAGGGCCAGGCGCGCCAGGTCGCGGCCGATTGCGGCGGGATCGGCGACGACCCCGCCCACACTCCCGTAGCCGACATGGGTTTCCAGGTCGACAATGATCGGCCTCTTGGCGATCTGAGCAAGCGCTACGAGTGCATCGCGTGATACATAGGCCGGTCGATCGCCGTCGAATGTCAACGTCGTAAAATATATGACCGTCCCCTCAGGCAGCGTGGCGACTCGTTGCAGCAGTTCTGCCATCGGCAAGCCGGTAAGGTCGATAATCTTCAGGCCGTCGAAAGCGGCTATTTGCTCCTTGAAGCGAGCACGTTGGTAATCCTGCCTGGGCACGTCGCCAACGAGTGCAAGGGACGTCAAACCCGGCATGAGCGCTCGCGCAGTGCGTGCGGAGGCTTCAAGAGGCTGCTCCCGAACCAGTCCCGTAAGACCGGGAAGACGTCCCAATTCCGCTGCGGTCGCAGGGTTGGCAACGAAGATCGCAGATACTTCGGGCCATATCTCGGCGCGTACAGGCACCATGAATCGAAGGGCGGCTGTTCCCGGGGCAACAATGACGCCGATAGGAATGCCGCGGTACTTTTCCCGCAAATAGGTCGTTAAGATCTCTTTATATTGCGGGCTGCTCGAGCGGATCAGATCGAGGGTTTCGGCGTAAACCGCGACGTGTTCGCGGCTGCCGGTGCTTATGGCGGTATGGAAGGCGGCCGACATGCCCTGACCAAACGCCTCGCTTGGGCCGTTGTGGTCCAAAAAAAGTACTGAGCGCGGAAGGGGCTCGCCTCTTGGCGTGGCCGCAGGAGCGGCACACGCAAAAACACAGCTGACCACACCCCACAACAACCGAGTTGAGACTGCAGCGAACGCCAATTTTTCCGCGCCCATGCTGCCCTCCGCGGGCGTGCTAGTGGCGCTTGCAGGGTAACAAGGCGTCAAATTGCGCGTGAGTTGGACTATGGGCCAACGCGCCGAAGCCTGAGGGCGCGGATGTCGAGACTCAGGAAGGAGGCAATGTCGACAAAGACATTCCGTCGAGTTTTGGCCATTGCGATCCGAATGGTGGAAAAGAAACCCCGAACTATGAGCACATCAACACTGTGCGGATGAATTTCGAAGCCTGGGCCGATGCAATTAAGAGCTGCGCCTACCGCTTTACGAACGAACAACTTCTCGCAAATATCCATATTCTCGACGCAGTAACGCGATCGGCGGCGGCGGACCGAAGCCCTATTGCGCTGTAGCGCGCTTTGGTCCTCGAATTTTTTCTGCGATTGCGCTACACCGGCGCGTTATGCAGAGTGAAAAAGAACAAGTTGCGCTGTCTTCGATTTTTGCCTCGGCCGGTTTGACAATTGCCAAGGCGATTGTCGGATTTTCCAGCGGGTCGCTTGCGATCCTTTCAGAAGCCGGTCATTCCCTTATCGATCTTGGCGCCACGGTCATGACCTACGTCGCTGTGCGCATTTCGGGCAAGCCGGCTGATGCCGAACATCATTACGGCCACGGCAAGGTCGAAGCGGTTTCAGCGCTCGCCGAAACCGCCCTGCTGTTTTTACTCTCCGGTGTGGTGATCTGGGAAGCGATCAAAAGGCTTGTTGAGCATGAAGCACATGTTGTCGAGGCCACGGTTTGGGCGTTCGCCGTCATCGCCCTGTCGATCATCGTGGATTTTTTCCGGGCGCGCGCACTGACGCAGACCGCGGAAAAGACAGCCAGCCAGGCATTGAGGGCCGATGCGCTTCATTTTTCGTCCGACCTGTGGTCATCGCTTGCAGTGCTTGTGGGCCTCGTTGGCGTCCGCTTCGGATTGCCGTGGGCCGATGCCGCTGCAGCGATCATAGTCGCTCTTCTCGTCTGCGTGGCCGGTTGGCGTCTCGGCAGGCGGACCATCGATACGCTGACCGACGCAGCGCCACCCGGCGCCGCCGAAAAAATAACTGCCATCGCAGGGAGAATTCCGGGCGTTGTCGCGGTTGAGCAGGTGCGTGCGCGCGCGGTTGGCGAACAGACATTCGTAGACCTGACCGTGGCGGTCAGCCGCACATTGCCGCTCGATCGCGTCAGCGCGATCAAGGAGGCGATCGTCAAGGCGCTGTGTGAGCGCATACCGGGAGCGCAGCCAGCGATCACGACAGATCCGGTTGCGCTCAATACTGAAACGGTGCTTGACCGCATCATGGTGATCGCCCGCAACCGTGCGCTTGCGGTACACCATGTCACCGTTCACGAGCTCAAGGACAAACTGGCAGTGTCTCTCGACCTCGAAGTCGACGGCAACCTTTCACTGCAGGCCGCGCACGAAATGGCCGACGGACTCGAGGCTGCGATCGCGGCCGAGCTCGGCTCGGATGTCGAAGTGGAAACCCACATCGAACCCCTGCAGCCGCCGGATGCTTCAGGGCGCGAGGCGCCCCCGCAGCGGGTCAGCGCGGTCGCAGCTGCGCTATCCGAGCTCGCGGCCAAAGGGCGCCACGTCCGCGATGTGCACAATGTGCGGGTGCGCGAGACCGGCGATGGCGAAATCGTAAATTTTCACTGCCGCGTGGATCCTCAACTGAGCGTACAAAGCGTTCACGAGAACGTCGACGCTCTTGAACGCGCGTTGAAGCAGCAATCGCCTCCGATAAAGCGCGTCATCGGGCACGCTGAACCCATGCGTTAGAAGGGACGACTGGGAGGCTGTTTGTTGACGTTGTCCTTATTTCTTCCAATTTCTTGATCGAGACCATAGACCAGACATGCGTACCGACTCCGCCGGCCCAATCCGCCTCGAAGATTATCGCCCGCCCGACTGGCTCGTGGACACGGTTGCGTTGGATGTTTCGCTGCACGCAACGGAAACAAGAGTGCGGGCTACGCTCGCGCTCAAGCCAAATCCACAAAGACCTGCCGCTCCCCTGGTGCTGGATGGCGACGGGTTGAGACTCGTCTCACTCAAGCTGGATGGCGATGCGTTACCAGTATCGAGCTATGTTGCAACGCCCGACGCACTGACAATCTCCCAGCCACCGAACAAACCGTTCACGCTCGAGGTCGAAACCGCCATCGATCCGTCGGCCAATACGCAATTGTCGGGACTTTATCGATCGAGCGGCACGTATTGCACCCAGTGCGAAGCCGAGGGTTTCCGGCGCATCACGTACTTTCCGGACCGGCCTGACGTGATGGCTGTCTACACGACGCGTATCGAGGCTGACAAAACGGAGGCGCCTGTCCTTCTGGCCAACGGCAATCTGATCAGGTCAGGCGATGTGCCGGGCGGACGGCATTTTGCTGTGTGGCACGATCCGTATCCCAAACCATCTTATCTGTTCGCCCTTGTGGGCGGCGATCTTGCGGTTGTTGAAGACCGGTTCGTCACAATGTCTGGGCGGAACGTCGCGTTGCGTATTTACGTCGAGCACGGCAAGCAAAACCGTTGCGGCTACGCGATGGATTCGCTCAAGCGCGCAATGCGTTGGGACGAGGACGTCTTTGGCCGCGAGTACGACCTGGACATTTTCATGATCGTGGCCGTTTCCGACTTCAATATGGGCGCGATGGAGAACAAAGGTCTCAATGTTTTTAACGACAAATACGTCCTAGCCAGCGCAGACACCGCAACCGACGCAGACTATGCGCATATCGAGGCTGTGATCGCTCACGAGTATTTTCATAACTGGACAGGCAACCGCATCACCTGCCGCGACTGGTTTCAGCTTTGCCTGAAGGAAGGCCTGACCGTATTTCGCGATCAGGAGTTTTCCGCCGATATGCGGTCCCGGGCCGTCAAGCGTATTGCGGATGTGCGTGCACTCCGCGCGGCGCAATTCGTCGAGGATGCCGGACCCTTGGCTCATCCGGTTCGGCCTGCGACCTACAAGGAAATCAACAACTTCTATACAGCGACTGTCTATGAAAAAGGCGCCGAACTGGTGCGGATGGTGCAAACCCTTATCGGCCCCGACAAATTCCGCACCGGCATGGACCTGTATTTTGACAGGCACGACGGTGAGGCCGCCACAGTTGAGCAATTCATCCAGTGTTTTGCCGATGCCAGCGGCCGCGACATGACGCAGTTTATGCGTTGGTACAGCCAGGCTGGCACGCCGGAAGTGACCGTGAGCGGCCGCTTCGACAAGGTGCGCAAAACTTTCACTCTGGAATGCCGCCAGACTGTTCCCCCGACTCCGGGGCAGCCATCCAAAGAGCCACTGGTCGTACCCCTCTCAGTTGGTCTTGTCGGCAAAGATGGCCGTGACCTCCCGCTCAAGACGGCCAATGGAAGGGCGATCGAGGGCAAAACGATCGTGCTTGCCGAGCCGGCTGCCGAATTTGAATTTGCGGACATCTCCGAGCGCGCTGTCCTGTCGATCAACCGTGGCTTCTCGGCACCCATTAATCTTCATACCGACCTTGACACCGACGATCTCACTTTTCTGGCGGCGCATGACGACGATCCGTTCAATCGCTGGCAGGCCCTCCAGACCATTTCGATGCGCCTGCTGGTCGAAAACGTAGCCGCTTCCCGCAACGGCAAAACGCTGCGCAACGACGACAAACTTTTGCGTGCATTCGCCGCAACGCTCACGGATGACACGCTCGAACCCGCGTTCGTAGCGTTGGCACTCATACCGCCTGCCGAAGGCGATATTGCCCGTGAAATCGGAATGGATATCGACCCTGATGCGATTTTTCGCGCACGAAGGGCCTTGCGCTCTGAAATCGGCATACGGCTCCGGGCAGCGCTTACTGCAGTCTATGAGCGAATGACGACAGGCGGCAGCTATAGTCCCGACGCCAAAAGTGCGGGACGGCGGAGTTTGCGGAACGTCGCACTCGATCTCCTGGCAGCAAATGGTGAACCTGCAGCAATTGCACGCGCTGCCGCACAATATCGCAATGCCGACAATATGACCGATCGAATGGCTGCGCTCGCTACCCTGTCGTTGCACGATGTCCCGGAGCGAAAAGAGGCATTGGCGGATTTCTATGGCCGGTATGCGGATGACGCGCTTGTAACGGACAAGTGGTTCTCGCTTCAGGCCGCCATCCCGCACCGGGACACACTCGACCACGTCCGTGCCCTGACCGGACATCCAGCATTTTCGCTTGCCAATCCTAATCGGGTGCGCGCACTCATCGGCGCTTTCGCGCAAGGAAATCCGACGCAGTTCAACCGACCCGACGGCGCCGGATATGACTTCATTGCTGATACCGTGCTCGCCCTCGACCAGAAAAACCCGCAGGTCTCAGCGCGGCTGGCGACCGCATTTCGCAACTGGCGCATGCTGGAGGAGAAACGGCGAGCCATGGCGGAGGCCGCTCTGCGCCGGATCAGCGCCGTTTCCAACCTGTCGCGTGACCTGTCGGATATTGTCGAGCGGGCCCTGGCAACCGCTTAAGCCGTATCCCCACGAGTTGCGCTGCAAAAACTATTCGTGGGTAACTTTTTTTAAATATTTGACTCCTCCGACTCTCGACAAATCAGCGCCCATCGATTCCAATCGACAAGTGATTCGGAAAGCGATGCCGCACATCCTTCCGTCTCGTGGGTGACAGGGGAACTTCCAACGGAGGCCGATTATGGCGCGCGCCGAGGTGGCGAGTGCGTCTGCACATCCCGATTCCATCAAAGGCCTCGCGCAATCCATCGCCAACCCGGCGTATCGACGGCTGCTGAACGCCGAGCCAATCCTTCGCCGGGCCGTTCCTGTCCTCATCATTGCATTTCTGGCGACCATTTGCGTGGGAGCGCTTGTGCAGGTGCTCGACCACCGCCGGCAGACGCTCACGAATGAAGCCACATCGCTTCAAGCCGTCGCTGATCTCGCCGCCGAACGCTTGCAACAGCTCAAGAAGCCCGGGGCGGCATTCGAGCAGGCGCAAAAGGTGCTTGCACAGGTCGTACCGTCCTGGGCCATGGCCGATGGACGCCGTTTCATCCTGACAAATTCCGACGGAGTGATTGCCGCCGCGACCCCCTCCACCGATTCGACCATCGGCCGCCGGCTCATCGACCTTCTTGGGCCCACGCAGCCTTTGACAACATTTGGTGCGGGCGCGGGGGTCATGGAAATTGTTTTGCCGGACAACTCGCGCGCACTGGCGACCGTGCGCATGCTCAACGTCCCGTTCGGTCAGCTTGCTGTGGTTCAGTCTCGAAGGGCTGCTCTTTCCGAATGGCGTTCATTGACGACCTTGACCATCACGCTTTCCTCAACAACCGGCTTCGTGGTCCTCATCCTCGGATTTGCTTTCCATTGGCAAGCGACGCGCGCGCGGGAGGCTGACCTCATATACGAGACGGTTCGCAGCCGCATCGACACCGCATTAAACCGTGGTCGTTGCGGCCTCTGGGATTGGGATCTTGCCCGCGGGCGTATCTTCTGGTCGCAATCGATGTTCGACATTCTCGGCCTCGAAAACAAAAACGACCTGTTGTCGTTTGGCGACGTGAATGCTCTGGTGCATCCCGACGATATCCGCCTTTACGATCTTGCCGTCGAACTTAGCGACGCAACCGCAACAACGATCGATCATGCCTTTCGCATGCGTCACGCGAACGGCCACTGGATATGGCTGCGCACGCGCTGCGAACTAGTCCGCCAGGCCAACGAGCCCGGCCTGCACCTCATCGGGATTGCCGTCGACATCACCGAGCAGAAAAGTCTCGTGGAAAAGACGGTTGCTGCCGACATGCGCCTTCGCGACGCAATAGAAACAATTCCGGAAGCCTTTGTCTTGTGGGATGCCGACAATAGACTCGTGCTGTGCAATTCAAATTTTCAGGACCTTCACCGCCTGCCGGACGAGGCGATCACGGTCGGCGCATCTTACGAATCGGTGGTGGCGGCAGGCAGAAAACCGGTCGTCCGCAACAAGATCATCAATACCATTCCGGGCGCGCGTACATTTGAGGCTCAACTCGAGGACGGGCGTTGGCTGCATATCAGCGAAAAGCGGACCAAAGACGGCGGATACGTTTCCGTCGGTACGGATATTACCGCCTTGAAAACACACGAAGAAAAGCTGATCGACAGCGAAAAGCGCCTGATGGCAACGATAGCCGACCTGCGGGCTTCACAACAACGTTCGGCAGAACTCACGGAAAAATACGCCGAGGAAAAGACGCGCGCCGAAGAGGCCAATCAGGCGAAGTCAAAATTCCTTGCCAATATGAGTCATGAGCTGCGCACCCCGCTGAATGCGATTATCGGTTTCTCCGAGATCATGGAGTCGGGCATGTTCGGCCCGCTCGGTGCCGAAAAATACCATGAATACTGCGGCGACATCCGGGGCAGTGGACAATATCTGCTCGAGGTCATCAACGATATCCTCGACATGTCGAAGATTGAAGCGGGACGGCTGCGGCTCGATTTTGATGATGTCCGTCTCGACACGTTGCTGAATGATGCCATGCGTGTCGTCGCCGCGCGCGCCGAAGACAAGGCTTTGCAGGTGAAGGCCCGCATATCGCCGCACCTGCGATTGCGCGCCGATCGCCGCGCGCTCAAGCAGGTGGTCCTTAATCTGCTCTCCAATGCCATCAAATTTACGCCGAACGGCGGCCGGATTGTGGTCCGCGGGCGGGTAACCAATCAATGCATTGTCCTTTCCATCGCCGATACCGGCATTGGCATCGCCCGCGATGCCCTTGCGCGTCTCGGACGGCCTTTCGAGCAGGTCGAAAGCCAGTTGACCAAGATTCATCAGGGTTCGGGACTCGGTCTGGCAATATCAAAGTCGCTCGTCGAGCTGCATGGCGGGCATATGCGAATTCGCTCCACGCTCGGTAAAGGCACCGTCGTCATGGTTCGGTTGCCATTAGAACCGCAATGCCAGCTGCCGCGCGAAGAGGCGGCCTAATTCGCGACCGGCTCCTGCCCCAAAATCCGAACAAAGCTTGCGCGCACCTTCGTCTGCGTATCGGCCAATGTCGCCTCGAGGGCGGCAAAATCCGGCACGTCGGCAGCACGCGCCAACAGCCGCAGCAGGCCGGCCCCGGCCTTTTTCGGATCGAATGCGCCGGGCAGGCACAGGCGCAGGATCTGTGTCAGGTCTTGATAAAGTTGCACCGCGGGCCGAAGAATTTCCGCGTCTTCCACCGATAGAACCTCCAGTGCACGCGCCTTCTCGAGCACGCGCGCGGTCGACGTGTCGAGAATATCGGGCAGACGCCGGGCATGAACCAGTTGTAGATATTGTGCAATGAACTCGATATCGATCAGGCCACCCGCCACATATTTAAGATCCCAGCGTGCGCCGTCCCCTTTTTCCTTGGCGATGGCCGCGCGCATTTCAACCACATCGCCTGCAATCAAATCAGGATCACGGGAACGCCGCAGGATGCTTTGAATGACGTCTTCGATTCGCTTCCGGAACGAGCCGGAAGCAGAAACGACGCGCGCGCGCGTAAGGGCCATGTGCTCCCACGTCCACGCCTCGCTTTCCTGATATTGAAGAAACCCCTCGAGTTGTGCCGCAAGCGGCCCTGCGCGGCCAGACGGCCGCAACCGCATATCAACCTGATAGAGCGCGCCGTAATTTGTCTGCGCCGTCAGCGCATTAATCAGCCGTTGTGTCAGGCGCGCAAAATATTGCGTGCCATAGAGCGGACGCCCACCATCCGATTCCGGAGTTTCACCGTCAAAGTCGTAGACCAGGATCAAGTCCAGATCCGACGTCGCGGTCATCTCATATCCGCCAAGCTTGCCCATCGCGATAACGGCCGACTCTTCGTTTCGCAAATGACCGTGTGCGTTGGCAAAATTGTCAGCCACCGCACGATGGACCGCCCGAATGACTGCATCGGCAAGCCGGGCGAATGCCTCCCCTGCCTGCCGCGCCGTAACCGTTCCGGACAAGATACGCACGCCAATCAGGAACATGTACTCGAGCCCGAACATACGGATGCGCTCGAGCAGATCCTCATCGTAGCGTGATTGCGCCAGCGCTGCATCGAGTCGCCGGCCCATTTCGATGTCATCGGGCAGCGGACCGAAGAAACTCGGATCGACGAGCGCGTCGATTACCTGTGGGTGCTGCGCCAGGGTATCACCCAGACGCGGGGCCGTTCCAAGCACGAGCACTATGAGTGCGATGAGATCCGGGTTCCGGCTGAGCAGAGAGAGCAGACGCGCCGGTCCCTGGAGATTGGCGAGAAAATGGTCGAACAGCACAAGAGTGGCGTTCGGATTGTCAGTGCGGGCCAGTTGCTCCAGCAGTTCAGGCAAAAGTGCATGAAGTTGCTCCCGGCCCGCCTCGCCTCTCAATGAACGGTGACTGCCGCGCAACCAATCCCTGATGATTGCAGATGCTTCAAGAGGTGCTTTGAACCCAAGCTCGGACAGTCGATCGAGCGTTTTATGATCGTCCGTTTCGGGCGGGAAAATCAATTTCGGACGTTCGATTTCCGACGCCTTCTCGAACAACCGCGCATAGTAGTTTTGCACGTTGTTAAGATGCCGCAGTAGCACCGCGGCAAAGGCATCACGGCTTTCGTATCCAACAAAACGGGCGAAGCGCTCCAGATTTGCCCGATCGGCAGGCAGAGTTTGCGTCTGCTCGTCATTCACCATCTGCAGCCGATGCTCGACAGCCCGGAGGAAACCGTAGGCGTCCTTCATCGCATCGCGCGCTTCAACGTCGATCCATTTGTCCGCACAAAGTTTATCGAGTGTCGTCAACGTATCGCGATCGCGAAGACCCGAGTTGCGGCCGCCCGCGATCAGTTGCTGCGTCTGCGCAAAAAACTCGATCTCTCGAATGCCGCCACGGCCGAGCTTGATGTTGTGGCCTTCGACAGCAATTTCACCATGACCACGAAAGGCAGTGATCTGCCGTTTCATGGCATGGACGTCGGCTACCGCGACAAAGTCCAGATATTTGCGCCACACAAATGGTGCCAGCTCGTGAAGGATCGTTTCGCCGAGGGCGATATCGCCGGCGCAGGCGCGGGCTTTTATCATCGCGGCCCGTTCCCAGTTCTGGCCGACGCTTTCGTAGTAAGAAAGAGCTGTCGCGGTAGAGATGGCTATCGCGGTCGACGCCGGGTCGGGTCTCAGGCGCAGGTCGGTGCGGAAAACATAACCGTCAGCAGTGCGTTCCTGCAGCAGCTTCACGAGCTTCTGCGTCAGACGCACATAAAACGTCGAAGGCTCGGCTTCCTGTGGCAATACCGACGCCGCCGGGTCGTAGAGAACAATCAGATCGATGTCGCTCGAATAGTTGAGCTCGAATGCCCCCATTTTTCCCATTGCGAGGACAACGTAACCGCTACCGGTTTGCGGCCTGGACTTGTCCTTCAGATTGAGTCGTCCTGCGCGGGCGGCATCCGCCAACGCAAAACCCACCGCTGCGTCCACCGCTGTGTCGGCGAGATCGGTGAGCGCACGGGTCGTTCGCATCACCGGCCAAACCCCACCGATATCGGCAATCGCGATCAACAGCGCCCCCTCGGCCTTCATCATCCGAAGCGCGCGCATTGCCTCGGCCTCGTCTTTGCTTGCGATGGCCTTTGCCCCGTGTTGACGCAGAAGCGCTGCAAGGTGTCGATCCGGGTTT
This sequence comes from Pseudolabrys sp., assembly GCA_036557605.1. GTDB lineage: Bacteria > Pseudomonadota > Alphaproteobacteria > Rhizobiales > Xanthobacteraceae > Pseudolabrys. The sequence goes on along the minus strand of DATBHE010000032.1, from coordinate 32,021 downwards.
GCACGCAGCAACCGCACAAGACGCGAAGAATCGCTCGTGACCAGTCCCCAAAGGAAAGGCGAACTTTCCGCTAGACTTTCGATCAGCGTGCTGACAACCGGCCGCGCGGATAAAATCGCACGCAGGGGCTTGGCATCCGCCGGCGCTACCCCATTCAGCCAATCGGACAGGCGCGCGCGGGCTGCGCTTGGTTCAATCAGCAGTGGCGCGGTAACGACAAGGTCGGCAAGCGAGGTGCCTTCCGCGACGGCGTCGGTTTTTTGGGCTGCCTGTCTACGCGGCGCCTTGCGTTTTGCGGGGGAACTCATCAAGAAATCTGTACCGGGCCTCCCCGCGGCAGGGCAATGACGCTTTTGAGCCCTGGCTGGTTATCGCCCAACACCAACTCGCCTCCATGAAGGCGCGCCACCGCCGCGGCAAGACTTAAGCCGAGCCCCGAGCCGGGCTGCGAGCGGCTTTGCTCGAGGCGCACGAAACGCTCAATCACCCGCGTGCGATCGCCTTCCGGAATGCCAGGGCCGCTGTCGCTTACAGTCAGGAGAATGCGATCTCCTTCGGTAAGCGCGCGAACGATGATTTCACCTGTCGCGCCGTTTACCGCCGCACCTGTCGTTCCCGTATACTTGATCGAATTATCAACCAGATTTGCCAAGGCTTGGCTGATGAGCTCACGGTTGCCTACCACCGGCGCAGCCTTGTCGGCATCGACTTTCAAGACCAGGCCCTTTTCTTCCGCAAGCGGCTCGTACAATTCTCCGACATCATGAGCGATCTCCGCCGCATCAAACTCGCTCATGTTCTCGCGGGCCTGGCCGGATTCGGCGCGCGCGATCATCAGCAACGCGTTGAAAGTAGCGATTAGCCCGTCCGACTCCTCGATCGTGCTTTCCAACGCGGCACGATATTCGGATTCGTTCTTCGCCATACGCAGTGCCTGTTCGCTGCGATTACGCAGTCGGGTAAGCGGTGTCTTGAGGTCATGCGCGATATTGTCGGAAACTTCCTTCAGTCCACCCATCAAGGCTTCGATGCGTTCAAGCATCACATTGAGATTTTCAGCCAGCCGATCGAGTTCGTCGCCGGTGCCGGCGACCGGCAGCCGGCCGCCAAGATCACCGTGCATGATCGTGCGTGTTGTTTCCGTCATTGCGTCGACCCGACGCAAGACGCGGCGCGTGACGAACAGTCCACCGGCAAGACCTAGTATGATAACGATCGCAATGGACCAGCGTCCGGCCGAAAGCACGATATTGTAAAGACGCTCCCGCTCATCGAGATCGCGTCCAACCAGCAGTCGGAAGCCACCCGGAAGCTGGAAGACACGAACGAGCGCATTATGTTCGGGATGATCCGCAGCTTCATTTTCGTCCAAGCGCCGATAGGCGGTCTCGGACCAACCTGCGCTATCCAGAGTTCCGGGCGCCAAATCCGTGACGTTGCCGGCAAGAGCCTCCCCCGTATATGTCGTCACAAGATAGAGACTGGAACTGGGACGTCGTGCCCGTGCATCGACGACGATGACAAGGCGTCTGATGCCACCTTGGCGATACTGCTCCGAGAGGCCGGTGATTTCGGCGTTGACGGTGTCGGTGATCTGCTCAGTGATAAGTCGGCGTGTGTTGAGAGCGAAATAGCCGAGCAGAAATGCCGCAAACAGACCAAAAACGGTCAAATAGACCAGCGTCAGTTTGAACGTGGTGGTCCGAAATAGCTTACCGAGCGCCGTCACGTATCATGTATCCCGCGCCGCGGATTGTATGCAGAAGCGGCTGGGAGAAACCTTTATCGATTTTCGAGCGCAAGCGCGAGATGTGCACATCGATAACGTTGGTTTGGGGGTCGAAATGGTAGTCCCACACGTTTTCCAACAGCATTGTACGGGTAACAACCTGCCCTGCATGCTGCATCAGGTATTCCAGCAACCGGAATTCGCGCGGCTGTAATGAAATCTCCTCATTCCCGCGGCGCACCTGATGCGACAGGCGGTCGAGTTCGAGATCGCCGACGCGAAGAACCGTTTCCTCGCTGCGGCCCCCACGCCGCCGGGCGAGAACTTCCACTCGTGCCAGCAATTCCGAAAATGAGTAGGGCTTGGACAGATAATCATCACCGCCGGCCCGCAAGCCTTTAACCCGATCGTCGACCTGCCCCAGTGCGGAAAGGATCAAAGCTGGTGTCTCAATCCCCTTCCCGCGCAAAGTGCCTATCAGGGTAAGTCCGTCGCGCTTGGGAAGCATCCGGTCGACGATCAGTACGTCGTACTGGCCGTCGATTGCCATGGTCAGACCGTCGTCGCCATCCATGGCCGCATCGGCGACGTGCCCGACTTCGCGGAACGCTTTGACCAGGTAGTCCGCGGCATCGCGGTCGTCCTCGACAACAAGTAAGCGCATAGTGACCCGATCCGGCTGCGCGTCGGCTGCCCTTGCGAAAGGGCGCTGCCCGTTAATATCCGCAATAGTGCGCATCGGTCACACCAATTCCAGTCATTTCGGTGGCAGTTCAACTGCCTCGCCCAAAGGTCCCATTTATATACGCGAGGGGGTGGCGGAAGCCGCCACCCCCTCGACTCCACCCCAGCGGGGGCGACGGATGCCAGGGTTAGAGTTCCGTTCGAAAGCGGCCTGCCGGCCACTCCCGGAATTTAGCCGGGACGGGCGCGTTGCCCGCCCCGTTGAGGTCGGCCACCGGCGGGGGCGACGGATGCCGGCGGGACGTCCCCAATCTCGTGTCTCAGCCGCGGCCGAGCGGCAGCGCAACAAAGCGCGTGTTGTCGCCCTTCTTTACCCGAACAAGCACAGTGCGTTTGCCTTCTGTCTGTGCGGCCGCGATAACTTTTCGCACGTCCGTCGGCGTCGAGACGGATTTGCCCGCAACCTCGAGAATGACGTCACCGGTTGAAAATCCGTGATCGGCCGCAACGCCGCCTGAATCGATTCCGGTAACGACCACGCCTTCGGCTCCGGCACCGGCGACGCGAGCGGCCGGCGCAAGCGTCAGACCAAGCTTGCCGAGGTCGGCACCGCCTTCATCATTTTCCGACGTCGCGCGCGCTTCTTTGGTGTTCGGCATTTCGCCGAGTGTCAGTGTCAGCGTTTTTTCCGATCCGTTGTGCAGAACAGTGAGCTTGACCGAGGTCTTCGGCGCTAGAGCACCGATCTTCTTGGCAAGATCGCGCGCATCCTTCACCGGCTTGCCATCGACGGCGGTGATCACATCCCCGGCTGAAATTCCCGCTTTTGCAGCAGGGCTATTGGCTTGCGGCTCGGCGACGAGTGCGCCCTCCGCTTTCTTGAGCCCAAGGCTGTCGGCAATGTCCTGCGTCACCGGCTGGATCTGAACGCCGATCCAACCGCGCGTGACCGCCCCGTGCTCTTTGAGCTGCGTAACAACGCTGCTCACGGTTTCGGAGGGAATTGCGAACGCAATACCGACCGACCCGCCGGACGGCGAGAAGATTGCGGTATTCACACCGATCACATTGCCTTCAGTGTCGAAGGTCGGACCGCCGGAATTGCCCTTGTTGACCGGGGCGTCGATCTGAATGAAGTCGTCGTAGGCGCTGGCGCCGATATCGCGTCCGCGCGCCGAAACAATGCCGGCCGTGACGGTGCCACCCAGACCAAAGGGGTTGCCTACCGCAAGAACCCAATCACCGATCCGCGGCGTCTTTTCCGATAGTTTGACATAGGGGAATGATCCGCCTTCGACCTTGATCAGGGCAAGGTCAGTGCGCGGATCGGTGCCGATCACCTTGGCTTTATGGGTCTTGCCGTCATCGGTCGTGACCTGAACACTTTCTGCCTTCTCAACGACGTGGTTATTCGTCACTGCATAACCATCAGCCGAGATGAAAAATCCCGAGCCTTGGCCGGTTATGACACCGCGGCCGCGGCTGCGCGGCATGCCTTCCGGAACGTCGGGCATCCCGAAACGCCGGAAAAATTCACGCAATCCCGGGGGAACTTCGTTACTTCCAAGCCCGTTGGTCTGCGAGCCACCGTCGACTTTGACGCGAACCGAAATAACGGCCGGTTTGACCCTTTCCACGATATCCGCAAACCCAACGGGTGCCTGCAGCTTGTGGGCCTGCTCGGAGAGATTCTGTGCAAGTGCCGCCGGATAGCTGCCATGTACGTCGAAGCCTGGGGCGACAACGAATGCTCCAACTCCGAGAGAGGCTATGGTCGTTGCCAGTAACGCGGCGCGGCGCAGCGAAAAAGTGCGCGCGGGTCGATTTTTTTGAGCGTTGTTAACGCGCGGGTTCATTCCAACATCTCCATCTCGATTCGTTTGGCGCATGCTGCGCTGTTTCAAATCTGAAGATGGGGCGCTAACCCTTACAGCGTCCTGTCGGCAGCATTAAACTTTGGTAAGGTTTGGATTACGTCGCGTCTGAAATTTCGGCTGAATAATCAGCGTTCAGGCGGCGCTTGATCGACCAAAGTCGAAAGCTTGCGCTTCTCTTCGGCACTAAGTGTCGCATGCTCTGATTCAGGCGGACGGCGTCGCAGCATCAAAAAATACAGCCCGATGGCGCCGCCAAGCAAAGCCGCCGGCGGCAATATCCAAAGCACCAGGGTTCTGCCTTCCAGGGGCGGCTTGAGCAAAACGAATTCGCCGTAACGAGCGACCAGGAAATCCAGCACCTGCTGGTTTGTGTCGCCTTTGGTGAGGCGCTCCCGCACGAGCAGACGCAGATCGCGGGCGAGCGGCGCTTCAGAATCGTCAATCGACTGGTTTTGGCAAACCATGCAACGCAATTCACGCGAGAGGTCACGAGCTCGGGCCTCCAGGACCGGATCCTTGAGCATTTCGTCAGGCTGGACAGCGATAGCGACACCTGATGCGAGGGTTAAAAAGATCAAGCCCATTACGGCAAGCCGGTGCATGGGTTACTCCGCCGGTTGCGCGGCCGGCTTCGCCGCCGGCCTGGGAGCGCCGACCCGTAATCTGCGATCTGATAGCGACAGCGCACCGCCGAGCATCATCACGACTGCACCGAGCCAGATGAGCAGGACCAACGGCTTGTAGTAGAGCCTGATCGCCACGGAGCCGTCATTGTTGACGTCGCCGAGGGACAGATAGAGCTGGCTGAATCCGCGCGTCATCAACGCCGCTTCCGTCGTGGTGGCAGCGCGCGAGGCGAAACTTCGCTTCGCAGGCTCCATGGTCGCGACCGGGACGCCTCCGCGCCTTACCGTAAACCGGCCCACGAGCTCGCGATAATTCGGACCGGACCGCTGAACAAGTCCGTCGAAAGTCAGATCGAAGCCTGAAAGCGAAACGGTTTGCGCCGACTTCATGGCAACGATGCGCTCGCTCGCCCAGGTGGTCACGGTGACAATGCCCAGCAAAGTCACCGCGATCCCGAAATGCGCCAGAGCGGTGCCCCATACGGAGCGCGGAAGACCTAAGGCGCGTTGACGGACAACGGAAATCGGAAAGCGAAACAGTCCCGTTCGTTCCACGACATCGGTCAGCGACCCGGCCATGGCGAAAAGCGCGAGAGCGATCCCAAACGGCGCCAGAATGGAAACCCCATCGGCAATCGCCGCGACGATTGCGCCGGCCGTCAGGCCGACAGCAAAAGGAGCCATGAGACGTTGTGCGACCCCCGCAATATCGCCGCGCTTCCAGGCCAGAAGCGGGCCAAACGGCATGGCGAACACCAGCGGCAAAAAGAGAGGTCCGAACGTCAGATTGAAAAATGGCGGTCCGACGGAAATTTTCGTTCCCGTCAGTGCTTCAAGTACCAATGGGTAGAGCGTGCCGATAAACACCGTCAGGCAGGCCGTTGCCAGAAAAAGGTTGTTGAAGACGAGCGCACCCTCGCGCGAAATCGGCGCGAAAAGTCCGCCTTGCTTGAGCAGCGGAGCGCGCCAGGCGAAAAGTGACAGTCCCCCGCCTATGAAAAACACCAGGATTGCAAGGATGAAAACACCGCGCGCGGGGTCGTTGGCAAATGTGTGTACCGAGGTAAGCACACCCGAGCGCACAAGAAATGTCCCGACGAGGGAAAGCGAAAAAGCGAGGATCGCAAGCAGGATCGTCCACACTTTCAGGGCGTTGCGTTTTTCCATCACGACCGCCGAATGAAGCAAGGCGGTGCCCGCGAGCCACGGCATCAGCGAGGCATTTTCAACCGGATCCCAGAACCAGAAACCACCCCAGCCAAGCTCGTAGTAGGCCCAGTAGGAGCCCATCGCGATCCCGACTGTGAGGAACATCCAGGCGGCCAGCGTCCAGGGCCGCACCCAGCGCGCCCAGGCGGCGTCGATGCGTCCTTCGATCAACGCAGCCACAGCAAAGGAGAATGCAATCGAGAAGCCGACGTAGCCGAGGTAAAGAAGCGGTGGGTGAATGGCGAGCCCGATGTCCTGCAAGATCGGATTGAGGTCACGGCCTTCGAACGGTGCCGGCGATAGCCGCAGAAATGGATTCGAAGTGAGCAGGATGAAGAGATAGAAGGCGCAGGCAATCCAGGCCTGAACCGCGAGCACATGCGATTTCAATACCTTCGGAAGATTGCTGCCGAAAAACGCTACCAAAGCACCAAACAGCGAGAGAATGAGGACCCACAGGAGCATCGAGCCCTCGTGGTTCCCCCATGCGCTGGTGAATTTGTACACCAGCGGCATCATCGAATGTGAATTTTCGTAGACGGTCGCGATCGAGAAGTCCGACGTCACATAACCGGCGGCAAGTGCTGAGAACGACAGAGCGACAAAAGCGAATTGAGCAAACGCGGTCGAGTTCGCAACACGCATCAATGCGTCGTCATGCCTCTGCGCTCCAATCATCGGAACGATTGATTGAACGAGGCCGAGGGCCAGCGCCAACACCAACGCAAAATGTCCGATCTCTGGAGTCATTTCGTAGCGTTCCGCGAATCTTTGCCACCGCTTTCCTGCCAGTGACCTGATTTTTTCAGCGCGTCGACAACTTCCCGCGGCATATAGCGCTCATCATGTTTGGCGAGCACCGTGTCGGCCGAAAATATTCCACCGGTATCCAGCTTGCCTTCGGCAACCACGCCCTGCCCTTCGCGAAACAGGTCGGGAACGATACCTTGATAACGTACGGCAATATCCGTTTTGCCGTCTGTCACCGCAAAACGTACTGTCAGATTGTCTCCGCGCTGCAGGCTGCCAGGCTTGACCAGGCCGCCGATGCGCATCCGCGTCCCCGGCGCGACGTGCATTTCAACGACATCCGTCGGTGAATTGAAAAAAACGATCGATTCCCTTAGTGCGCTCAGGACCAGACCCGCGGCAATCGCAAGGACCCCGAGGCTTGTCCCGATCAAAATCAAACGTCGTTGTTTGCGTGTCATTTTACTTCAGCCTTCGAGCCCAAGGCTTTTTATTGTGTCCTCTATGCGCCGAAGTTTGTCGGCGTCGTTGGTGAGCGCCCGCTTTGCAGCGCCGGCGGCGGAGATCGCCTTCTCCCGCTCACCAAGAACCAGATAGGCACGCAACAGACGTTGCCATCCTTCAATATCACTGCCGTTTTCTTTCAGTTTGTCCGCCAGGCGCTCCACCATGCCGCGGATCATTTCGCCACGGTCCTTTTCGCTCATACCGCCGGCAGCGGCAACGTCGTCGGCGGTGGGGCCTCTCGCTTCGCCGCTCGCGGGTGCTGCCTCCACGCGCGTCAGAGCCTCCCGCACCATCGGGAGCCATGGCGCATCGGCCGGAGCATTTTTCGTCATGTCGCGCCAGATTGTGGCCGCTTTAGCCCGATCTCCATCCTGTTCGGCTACGAGACCCATATAGAATTTGGCCTTGAGATCCTGCGGATCGATCGTCAGCGCACGCTCGAATGAGGACTTGGCTTCGGCAGTGACAACACCATTCGCAGCCGCGACAAGCGCCTCGCCAAGATCGGACTGCCGTCCGGCGTTTTCACCTGCGAGCGCCAGCAGCTTGCGCCGCGCATTTACCGCGTCCGCAAACCGCCCCAGGCGAAGGTACACCGGAGCCAGCACCTCGTAGCCGCGGATGTCCTCGGGATTGCGTTCAAGATGCGCTTCGGCCTGCGACACGAGATTTTCGATCGAGCGGCCCTGGTGCGCTTCCCGCACACGCGCCTCGAGCGGCTGGCCCGGCAGCTGGGGAGATCCAAGCGTCAGATAGAGTGCGGCGGTCACGGTGGGCAACAGAATCATCGCACCCACCACCACGGCCCGGCGGCGCCATAGCGGCGAACCGACGGGGAGCCGATGCGCAAATTCCGCCGCATCGGCTGCCGCAATAAGACGGCGGGAAATCTCAACCCGCGCCGCTTCGGCTTCAGCTTCTCCGATCAACCCGGCGGCGCGATCGCGATCGATCTCTTCCAGCTGGTCCCTGTAGACTGCAAGATCACTGCCCGCCTGACCTTGGGCGGCCTGGCCGAGGGGCCACAGGACGGCGAAAATCGCCGTCGCCGTCATCAGCGCGAAAACCAACCAAAGGGTCATGGAGCCTTATATTCCGCCTCGTCTCTGCACCGGACGACGGCGCCGCACGGCATACATTACGTCCGATCGTGACGGCAATGTGCTTTATCGCACAGGCAATCAATATGGCAGTAAAAATCGCCGCTATGCGCGCGCCGCCCTGCTTTCGCTGCTGATCGCAACCTCGGCGGCCTTGCCCAGCAGCGCCGCATATTCGCGCCCGAACACTTTGGCACAGAAACGCACGGCTGCATCGACCTGAGACTGCCGGAAGCTGCGATCCGCCTCGCCGGCGTGACGCAGGCCTTCGAGCAATGCCCGCGTGCCGTTTTCGAGATACTGGCGCAGTTCGTTCAGCGCACGCTGCGTCATTTCGTTGATTGCCAATTCGCCTGCGAAGTATCGGCAGATGCCGACGAATTCGACCAGCGCTTCGACCTCGGCAACCTCGTTTGGATCAAGCACGGAATACGGACGAATTTCTTTTGCCGGCCGCGGCCGCAGCAAATGCCGGACCCGCCCCGGGATGGATTCAATTTCGGCTCGCAGAATTTCGGAAATATGCGTACGTTGCGCCGCCAGCGCACGTCCCCATGTGCTGTCGACGGGCAGTGCAAGCTCCGTACGCAAGCCTCTCGCTGAATCATGGATCGTCTTGAGAAGCGTCCCTACCGCAACGCCCTGGCCGGTGCGAAGATCTTCGCGCAGCTCGGCGACCATGCGTTCGAGCTCTGCCAGAACAATGTTGACGGCGACGCCGTAGTGCGTTTCCGCAACGCGCGCCGCCGTATCGCTGCCGGCCGCTTTCACGCCGAGCCGGATGAGCTGCCACGGCGCAGCCATCCGGTTCATGACCGTCAGCAGCGCGTAGAGAAACAATTCGCCGTCGCGGGCGGCGGCGTTTTCGATGAGTGACTTGCATTCCTCGAGTTGGGAGTTGGCAAGGTTGCCGATCTGCAGCGGCAGGCGCGCGGAGAGTGAGGCAAGGACATCACGGCCCTTGAGCGCCGCCTTTAGCGCGGCGAGTTCTTGCTCCGCACGCGGTGTGCCGATCTGCTGCAATATCCGGCGCCGAATTTTGCCATCTTGGTCATCGGCGCTCAAATTTGATTCAATCGCGGCGGCAACTCTGTCCTGAAAGAGGCGCGCCACGCGCTCGGTTTTCGCCTGGTCGCCGGCGACCATCGCTTCGGTAGCCTCGACAACCAGGCCGTCGGCGGCATCAGGCATCAGGTCGCGCCGTATCCAGTTCCAAAGAGCGTCGAGAGATGAGCGCGCAATGCGGCCTGGGTGCTTGTGGTCCCCGCGATCGTCCACAAGGAAAGGCTCGAGCGGCTTGAACAGAAGCCGGGCGGATTCTTCGATACGAGGAACGGTATGGCGCTGCTCGCGAAAGATGCGGCGCAGTTCCTGAAGAACCAGGTCGGCGCCGACAACATCCTCACCGCGCAGGACGCTACGCTCGAGTTCGCCGATCAACAGCGAACGCGCTCCAGGCGACAGCTCGCGAAGAAAATGCCGCAGCCGCTCGACGGTCGTCTCGGCGCCCGCCATTCTCGGTCGATCCGGATTCAAGCCTTTTGGCTTGATACGGCGGCGGGCGTTAAGAAGTTATTAAGTACGACCGGGCCTTAGCCCACGGCCGTCCAGGTGCCATCGGGATTGCGGCAGGCCGTGCCGCGGGCCGTCTGCGGCTGGCCGCCGATATAGACCGTGTGCGTATAGGATCGGCAATTGCGTCCGGCCTGCTGATAGGCAGGCCCGGGAACGACCGTGCCGTATCGGCCGGAGTCGGGGTTTCGCCAGGAAACCGGCGCGCCGGACTGTCCGCGCTCGAGCGCATCCATTTGCGCCGCGTAGGCGCGCTGCTTGTCGTCGTCATCGAGCGCGGCACCGATGCGGTTGCCGATAAGGCCACCAATGCCGGCGCCAATAAGAGCGCCTGCGACATGTCCGCCCGTGCCGCCACCGAACTGCGAGCCGATCGCGGCACCGCCCAAGGCGCCAAGCAGAGTGCCGGTATTTTCCCTAGGGCCCGGCCCCATGCCGTCGGGACTTCCAGCACACCCGGTCAGGACGACGCAGGCAACCGCAGCGGCAACGAGTCTGGATGTTGGCATTTGGACCCCCAAGGAACCCCGGCCTTGCCGAACGGCGAAAGCCCGTTATCGGAACGGCAGGATTGGGGCAAAACTCCGGCGAGACCAGCGAAAAGTGCTAGGTCGATCATGCTGCCGGCAACACCAGCTCAGCGCGCAGGCCACCGAGCGGCGCTGTTCCCAATGTGAGGCCGCCGCCATAAAGTCCCGCGAGTTCGAGCACAATCGACAGACCGAGGCCGGAGCCCGGCTTCGTTTCATCGAGTCTGCGCCCACGCTTGGCTACCTGTTCGCGTTCGGACGGTGACAGGCCGCGTCCGTCGTCATCGACGATCACACGCACGACCTGACGTTCGCTCGCGGGATCCGGCCGCTCCCGAACGACCTCGATTGCGACGCGTGATGACGCCCATTTGCAGGCGTTGTCGACCAGATTTCCGACCATTTCTTCCAGATCGGGGCGCTCGCCTTGAAATTGCGCCTCCTGGTCGGCATGCACGTCGATCGTTAATTTTTTCTCGCGGTGAATTTTTTCCATCGTTCGTGCAAGTGCAGTCACGACAGGCGCCACCTGGGTGACCGACCCCACAACAGTCAGCCTTGCGGCAAGGCGTGCGCGTTCCAGATGCCGCGCGACCTGATCGCGCATGATATCGGCTTGTTCAAGGATCTTCTGTGCAAATGGTTCACTGCCGTGCGCCGTTGCCTCGTTCACCATTACCGAAAGAGGAGTCTTCAGGGCGTGTGCCAGGTTTCCCACATGGGTGCGTGCGCGTTCGACAATTTCCCGATTGGTCTCGATCAACGCGTTCGTTTCACGCGCGAGAGGAGCGATCTCCTCGGGGAATTCACCGGTCAGGCGTTCCGCGCTGCCCGAGCGGATCGCAGCCAGACTGTCACTGATGCGCTTGAGCGGGGCGAGGCCGAAACGAACCTGGAATGCCGTCGTCAGCAGAAGAACGGCGGCAAGGATGGAGAATGTGACGATCAGAGCCCGGTCAAATGAGCGCGTTTCCCCGGAAATTTCAGCGGCATCTCCGGCGACGGCGACGAGATAGTGCCCTTCATCGCCCAGATCGATGTTGCGCTCGACCATACGCAGACGCTGGTCTTCCGGCCCTGACGCATAGCCTGCGCGCGAGCCGTCCGCGCCGCCGGCGACACCTTGGTCCTGCAGATGGGGCAGTCCGCCGTCCCACAATGATCGTGATGACCGTATGTCGGTTTTTCCGGGATCGATGCGCGTGACTTGCCAGTACCAGCCGGAGAGCGGCAGCTCGAACAATGGCTCGCCCAGAGACTGCGGAAATTTCTCACCGCCCTCCTCCGGCGACGCAATATCGGCCACCAGCGTGCGCAGATAGACACCCAACCGCCGGTCGAATGCGCGCTCGACTGCCTGCCGGTAAAGCGATGAGAGCACAATGCCTGTGATCAGGAGGATGATCACCGCCCATGCAGTGGCCGAAAGAAAAAGGCGAAGCGCAAGCGAGTTGGCGCGCATGTCAACGCGCATCAGGCGGCGTGAGCAAATATCCGAGGCCACGCACCGTCTGAATGATTTCGACTCCGAGCTTTTTGCGAATGCGCCCGACAAACACCTCGATTGTGTTGGAGTCACGGTCGAAGTCCTGATCGTAGAGATGTTCGACAAGCTCCGTCCGCGACACGACGCGCCCGGTATGATGCATCAGGTAGGCAAGCAATCGGTATTCGTGGCTGGTGAGCTTGACGGGATTGCCATTCACTGAAACGCGGCCGGTACGCGTATCGAGACGCACCGGCCCGCAATTGAATTCGCTCTTGGCGTGCCCAGCCGAACGGCGCAGCAATGCGCGCACGCGCGCCAGCACTTCCTCGAGATGAAAGGGCTTGGCAACGTAATCGTCGGCCCCCGCGTCGAAGCCCTGAACCTTGTCGCTCCAGCGATCCCGTGCGGTGAGCATGAGCACGGGCATTGCACGGCCCGTGCGGCGCCATGCCTCGAGCACCGAGATCCCGTCCATCTTCGGCAGGCCGATGTCCAGAATCACAGCATCGTAAGGTTCGGACTCGCCAAGATAATGCCCTTCTTCCCCGTCGAACGCGCGATCGACGACGTAACCTGCATCGGTCAGCGCGGTGGCCAGTTGACGATTGAGATCGGGATCATCCTCGATCACGAGGAGGCGCACGGCTTATTTCTCCGCTGCGCGGCCAAGCTGGTACTCGCCATTGACCGCATCAATAGTGGCGGTAACCACTTTGCCACTACGGCTGAGGAGAGTCAGCACGTAGACGAGTTTCTGATCATGCTGACACAACCGGGCACGCACAACTTCAGAGTATTGCCGGTGCTCCCGCAGCAATTTTATGGCCTGAGCAAGCGAAATAGCCTTATTGGCGGCTACGGCAGCACGCTGCTCTGCCTTGGTCAGGCACGAGTTCCGGTGGGGTGCGTCGGCTGCCTGGACCGGAGCCACCAGCAGCGCGGCCAACAGGCAAAAGGAAATGAGGCGGAATACCGGCATAAGGCGGGGTGTTAGCGGCGCGCCGGTGAACGCTGGCTGAACGTGAGGGCACAATACGCATCCCTCTTCTAGGTTTCGAAGCCGTCGAATGTCGCATAAACATCCAACGGTTCGCGCGGAGAACGCCAGGTATTGATACTCGCGGCCTTGTCCTCGTAGCCGAGGGCCATACCCGAATAGATCATCAAATTTTCGGGAAGTCGCAAAAACCCGCGCACTGTGCGGTGAAAAGAGACCCAGGCCTGCTGTGGACACGTATGCAGGTCAAAGCCGCGGGCCAGCAGAGCAACGGTTTGGAGAAAGCCACCTATATCAGCCCATTGCGCCGACCCATGAACTTTTTCGCGCGCGAAAAATAAAGCAACCGGAGCACCGAAAAACTCATAGTTGCGGGAATACTGACGATAGCGCGCCGGCTTGTCGTCGCGCGAAACATTGATTGAACGATAGAGAAGCTCGCCGACGGCGAATCGTCGGGCCCGGTAAGGCTCGGTCAGCGGTTCGGGGTAGATCGCGTATTCGGCGCCTTCGCCTTTCGGCAGTTCAGTTGCCATGCGCGGTGCCACCAACGCTTTGAGTGCTTCAACGCGCTTTCCGGCAAGGGCATAGACTCGCCATGGCTGCATGTTGCCTGCCGATGGCGCACGTGCTGCACGCTCGACAATCTCACGAACAATCTTCTCAGGAACCGGCGTCGGCAGAAATGCGCGGCACGAGTATCGTGAGGCGACAGCTTCGAGAACGTTCATCGGGTGGCTCCGCGCGATTCCCTGCGATTTTGGCGATCGTCCCCGCCAAAGCCAAGCGGCATCTCGGTTACTTGCGCGCGAGAATACGTGCGACCTTTTCAATCGATCGGCCGCCAAAATAGGCGGTGAGCACGATCATTGCCCATTGCGCCACGTCGCCGGCCAGCGGCTCCGTTGATCCAAGGCCGAACACTTTGTCCCAGACGACGACCTTCCAGGTGTACACGACGAAAGCAAAAGCAAAGAATGGCCGCGGCAACGCGGTGTACCAGCGACCCTGCTCCACTTTCAATATCTGCAAGGCAAGCTCACGCTCGCGTTGCTCGAGCGCAAGTTCGCGCGCCGCAAGGTCCGCGGCTATCTTCTCGCTGGTGTTCTCCGACGAGAGTTTCAAACGGTAGGCGTCGACAGCCGCTCTTGCGAATGGCCCGCCAAGAAGATTGCCGAGGAAAGCAAGAAACGTCGCCAACATCAGGACCCTCGCGCAATGGTGCGCCGCCGCGCGATCTCGGTAATGAGGCCGATGGCGATGATGTAATAAGGAATGAAATTCGGCCGCAGCATCGCCTGAATCGGTCCTGTTACGTTCGGATCGGAAGCAAGCGCCAGCAGCGAGGCGCCAATCACGCCGGCCGCGACCTGTATCCGCGCCCACAAAATGGTGGCCGAGTTACGAAAATATGATTTTATTTTTGTCCACATGACCGCATCCCTTTCAAAAATCGATTGCGCCGCTCAAATCCACGACACGTTATTCGCCACAGGCACGGATTCCGGCTCGACAGCTTTTGCGGCCATCGCCAATGCCGCGGCCTTTACGTCTGCCACGCGGCGACTCCAGCCCTTTCCAAAAACAGGCCACGTTCCAAGCGACCGAAGGAATCTTAGCCGCTCATCGCAAATGCCGGCGATAAGGGCTGCACACTCAGCAGCATGCGCTGCCGCAATAACTTCGTCTGAGATCGTGCTCTGACGATCGGGAAGCTTGAGCATTCTCCGGAGAACCTTGCCGCTGTGGCCGATGCCGGAATTCACGCCATAGTCAAACACGGCATAGTCGATGCCGGCGGGCAACTCATCGCAACGCTGCGCATCCCAGTAACGCTTGCGATAGATGAGCTTTGCTTCATCGAGCGTCATCGTTCGCACGTCACGGGCGGCGGCATGCGGCTTAATGTATTTGCGGTAGTCGGCAATCGTGATGCCGAAATTTGTCGGGCCGCCGGGGTCGCTCGGATGGTTTGTATAGCCTCCTTCGTGTGCGAGCACATGCGACAGGCAGATGTCATATGTTGGTTTCATGTTCCGCCTCACTCGCTTGGAACAGACATTTCGACGAAATAGACAATGAGCCGGACTTTGCCGGCAGTGAAATTCCCGCCATTGGCGGTCACGCGAACTTTTGTGTTGGCGTAGAACGCGGTCGGACCGATGACGCCGTTATTGGTCGAACCCGACGCAATGCCGAGCAGGTCTCCGAACTGAGTGGAATTGCCGCTGACGCCAACGCCATAAGAGGTGGCGCCGGCGATCGGAAGCGTCGTGCGCGACGCAACGCCCAGCACGACCGCGCGGTCCGGAATGAAGGATGCATTGGCGGTCTCGGTGAAAGGACCGGTGAGTGTCAGCTCTTCTTCCTTGGCGCGCAGCGTCACGCGTCCGCCGTGGGCGGTAAGCGCTATGCCGTCGCGCCAGGCATTGTCCTCGTAAGTGACAGTCAGGCGTTCGGCTAGGACCCACGCCTTCATCCCGGAAACGGGAACGATCCTTACCCAGCCGCCTGCGACATAGAGAGCGATTTGCCCGTCCCATCCCGTCCAGGCACCGCCGGCGCCTGCACCTGCGATGTAGCAAGCGCCTTCGTTTGGCGAGGCCGGTGGCGCACTCAGGGCGCGTGACTCGATCGCAAGATGTGTCAGCGCATCGAGCAGCACGAGCGCCTCGTTGTGGGTGACGTGTTTTTGCGCCTGCGCGGCTTCGATCGCCGGCAGCGCGAGACGTGACGTATTTGTCATTGAAGTCCTTAAACTTGAAGAACGGCCGTCGCCGCAAAACCGCGGCCAACGGTGGCGGAAAGTTGTGCGACGCGAACACTCAGGCTCCTTTGCGGCGACCCAAAATCGGACAGCTCATCCGCCGCGGTATAGAGCGCGGACGGCACCGTTGTCGTAAGCGTGCGCGCGATGGTCGCGCCGGAAAGGATATCGACCGCGTAGCGTTCGCTTTCCTCGCCGAGCGGCACCTCGCCGGTCCAGCTGTCCCCCTCAATGCGTGTTCGCCGCGTCCAACCGAGGGTTATGCCGCCGGTTGAGCGCATTGCTTTCAGGTGTACGGGCGCGACGGGCCGCAGCGCGGTCGCCTGTGGAGTCAACGAAAGTGCGAGCGCCGTGGGATCGCCGTGGTCGCGGCCTGCCGCGGTGACACGCAGATGCAGCGTCCGCTCGAGCGCATCGATGCCATTCGCAATTGACACGATATGCTGGTCGAGCAGGACGAATGGTGCGCCCGCTGGCAATGTGCCGGTTATCGCCCGTTCACTCCCCGCTTGCCCCCGCAGAAAACGGGACAACACGTAAGTGCGATCGGAGATCAATTCGGCCTTTGCGAACTGGATGACTTCCCAGGCGCCGTCCGGCCACTGGATGGCGGCTGCATTTGCGCCCGCGAACAATTCGCTGTCCGACACCGATGCAAGCTGTCCCCCGTAAATCTGCACGCGCATATTGACGAAATGCCATCGCGCCGTCGGGCCGGCCGGAAGATCATCAAGCGTCTGCCCCACGGTTGATGGACTTAACAACACGCCAGTACGCCGATAACTGAGACCGTCGACGGACGACCACACGGAAACAGCGCCCGGCCAGGGATTGGCGAAGACAGCGACATGTCCCAGCACCGTCGGCTGTGCCGCACTCAGATTTGGAAGATCGAGGACCAGCGCATGAACTGGCCCGATTGCGACCGGTGGCGGCGAAGCGCGCAAGCGCGGTGGCGATAGCGCGAGGTCGAACACTTCCGGGTCAATCGATCGTGCTCTTATCGCGCGACTCTCGGTGTCGCTGACGTTCTGCAGCTCGAAAAGCCGCCGTCGTCCACTCACCATCAGGCCGATGATGTCACCTGCCCCCAATGCAAGCTTGCTTGGAGGCAGCACGAAACCGGCACTTTCGCGGCCGGTCCAGAGATCCTGCAGCCAGATTTCCGCGCGCCGCTTTGCCTCGCTGTCGTTCGTGACGATGGCGAGGTCCGCATGCGCGCTGCGCGCGGAGCCGCCGACGAGCCGGCGCGACGTTGCCGCTCCGCGCAGATAATCCGCACCGATATCGGTAAAGCCGATCGAGACCTCGCGAGGCAGGTCGCTTTCCTGCGCGCGCGTCAGTTGCGCAGGAGCGCCATCGTCCGACAGAACCAGGTCCTCTTCACTCAGTTCTGCGACCGGCCTGCCGCCTCGCTGGCGAAAGCACAGCACGCCATTTTGCTCGAAAGCGTCAAAAGCAAAGGCGAGCGCGAGCGGGTCGAGGATCGCACGCGAGGACATCGGTCGGTCGACGACATAGCCGTCGGGCCCGTCGCCGAGTTCGCTGGTATCAGCCTCGTCTATGCCGGCATCGGTCAAGACTGCGGAAACAAGTCCGTCGAGAGGGGTCGAGCCAAGCCGGCCGGTCAGCCAATGGCCGGTTTGCCAGTTCGTCGCATCGCTCCACACGTCCGCCAATGCCGGAAACGCCGGAAAAGGCCGCGCGTCCCAGGTCCACACATAAATGCTGTCAGACGCCACCATGCGTCCGCCATAGAGCAGGGACACCGGGTTAAGCGGCACCTCTCCGAAAGCCGGATCGAAGGCACCAAGCGCAGCCTCGAGATAGCGCCGCTGGATCAGGTCATCACGGTTGCCGCTGGAGTAATAAGGCAGCCCGGCTTCCGAGGACTTCGGATCGGGAAACACGCTGGGCTGGTTCGCCCCCTTGTCGACCGCCGGGCAGCCGATTTCAGTCAACCAGATTGGCTTCGACTGCGGCACCCAGCCGGTCGCCGTGCCGAGCTCGGCACCACCCACGCGCTCGTGGTGCGGTTGCGACCAGAAATTCCACAGATCCTTCTGACGAAAGATCCAGGGCTTGCCGAGGCCGTCGGTGATCGGCGTTCTCGTCTGTGCGTCACGCGCGGCACTGCTGGCGTAGAACCAATCGTAGCCTTCGCCTGCCGCAAGGTTGCCGGCGAGGTAGTTGAGCCGGTACGGGCTCGTGGTCAGGACAGCATCACTCTGATCTGCCGTGTCGCGCCAATCTGACAGCGGCGCATAATAGTCGATGCCGACGGCATCGATCGAAGGTGATGACCACAGCGTGTCGAGAGGAAAGCGCACTTCACTTGCGGCCGTATCGACGACATGCGCGCCGTATTCCGTCCAGTCGGCACCATAAGTTATGACAGTGCCCGCCCCGACGACCGTCTTTACTTCGGCCGCAAGCGCGGCCAGCGCGGTTACGGCTGGATATATGCCGGACCCCGCACGCACGCGGGTAAGCGATTTCAATTCCGAGCCGATCAGAAAAGCATCGACGCCACCTGCGTCTGCGGCAAGCGAGGCATAGTGCAGAATGAAGTTGCGGTAGTTCCACTGATCGGGCCCACCGGTGAAAAAGTCGTCGACCTGCACCGCCGCAGTTGCATTTGCATCCGGCGAGCCGATCTGCCCGGGCGCCGGATTGCAGGTGATGCGGCCGCGCCAGGGATAGGCCGGCTGCGACGCTGCGCCGGTCCAGGGGTCAGGCAGCGCGTTGCCCGCGGCAATGTCCATCATCAAAAATGGATAAAGCGTGACCTTGAGTCCCCGGCTTTTGATCTCTGCGATCAGCGCGCGCACGCTCTCATCGGACGGCGTACCGCCGAAGGCGGGCCGCCCGTCAACGATTGTCACCAGATGAGCGGTCGAACGGTCAACACCTGCGACCGACCACATTCCGCCAAAGGTCTGCTTCTCCCGGTTGTCGACGCCGGGCATGATGCGGCATTCTCCGCATCGCAGGTCGGTACCGAACCATGCGACAACGATCGCAACGCGCTCGATGTTCGGCACCACGGCCTGCAGCTCATCAAGCGCCGCCACCACGTCCGAAGCTGCATGTGTGACGTGACGATTCTCGGGGGCCGATTGGCCCGGCCCAAGCGTCTGTCCTACGGTCTGTGGCGCGTAACCGAATTCAGTCGTGCCTGGAATAAGTGTGACGGCGCGCAGCATCCGCTCGAGGCGACCGACGGGACGAATGATCTCGAACGAAAGTTGCGGAATGCGGTTGCCGAAACTCGCGAGCGGGAGGCGCTCGAACACCACATAGGCCAGCCCGCGATAAGCCGGCACGTCGCCATCCTTGGCGACGATCAGCGGATCAGGCGTCTGTGTTTCATCGCCGACATAAGTGCGCGTAACAAGGCCGGTAAGATCGAGCGGCTTGCCATCTGCCCAGACACGCAGCACGGCACCGATCGGCCCTTCGCAAAGTCCGACCGCAAAATTTGCAAAATAGGAATAGCTCGTCGTCGTGGTGGTGGTGCCACTTCCCCCACCCATACCCTTACCGCCAGCGGTCTGGGACGAAGTGCTGACGACTTCCTCCAGATTTGTTGCCCAGATCATCTGGCCCGGCAGTCGCGCCCGTCCGTAGACGCGCGGAATCGGGGCACCTTCGGTAGACGCCATCACAGCAAGGTCGGCGAGCCGAGGGCCTTCCTGCATTATCTCTTGCCGGCCTCCGAACAGTGCGCGATCGATGGCATTGCCGGCAACTGCGCCGATCAGGCGCCCTGCAATCGCGCCGGCCGGCCCGAACACGGCTTTGCCCGCGGCAGCGCCGGCAGCTGAAAGAACAAGTGCGGCCATCAGCCGGTCACCCCTGGAAATTGAAATGCAAAAGCGAGACGCCGGCGCCACCAGGGCGCAATGGCGACTTCTGTGACGGCTGCGCCGTCATGCGCGTGCACCATCAGGCTGGGCGCAGTGACAATTGCTGCATGTTTGGCAGGCAGGTTTGCGCGCCAGCGGAACAAAAGAACATCGCCCGGAGCGAAAGCGTCGCGTTGTATCGGGATAAGGTGGCGTGTCGCTGCGGCGGCGAGCGTTTCCTGGCCGGTCGCTTCTGCCCAGTCGGGCGCGTACGGAGGTGCGCGCTCGGGCTCCTCTCCAATCACCGCACGCCAGATTCCTCGTACCAGCCCGAGGCAATCGCATCCGGCACCCCTGACCGAGGCCTGATGGCGATAGGGCGTGCCGATCCAGCGCCGCGTTTCCGCGACGACATCGTCCCGATGAATAATCATATTCAGCGCTGCCGGCTTGCGCCGTCATGTCCGGGTTCGCCCGGCAACGGATGTGCAATGATGAAATCATTGCCCGGGATATGCGGGAAGCCGCGAAAATTCACCGCGTTGTTGAAGCGGGCGCGGCAGGTTTCGAAACGTTTGTCGCAGCCGGCGCTCACAACGAATGTATCGCCCGCAACGATCGGCTCCGGCATCGGCTGCCATAAAACAAACGCGACGTCGCTGCCTTTGCGGTGGTCTTTGACTTCAACACTAAGACCGGCATTGGCTCCGCCGATGAAAGTCAGCTTTCCCGCCGTAAACCATCCATCTGCAAAGCCATCAAGGCCGCTCGCCGTGAATGTCGAGGTCGCGCTTGTCCCAACGACCGTGCCTGTCCCACGAAAAATGGAATTGACGAGATCGATCCCGCAATGCGCATCTCCGAGATCCGCCGAACAAGTCGGTGTGTAAAGACGTCCGCTTTCCTGGGCGAGGCGATCGCTGAGACCGCGCACCTCCGCCGTAAATGCCTGGCCTTCGCGCCGGACCTCACCCAATGCGCCTTTTGCGAGCAATAGACGCAGCGCAGGCTCGGTCCAGTCAACCAGCCAGATTTCGACCGTGGCCGCGTCGTAGAGCCCCGCGGCGAGATCGCGTTCATTAAGCGTGTCACCGGCGAGCGCACCGGAAATCTCGGAGGAATCGACCGCAAGCCCGAGCTTTTGGGTCACTTCGCTGCCGGTAAGACCGCTGCCTGCACGGCAATTCACGCTCCCGACCACGACATCATCGTCGTGATCGGTAAAGCCTCGCATCACGCCATCTCGACGGGTGATCAGCCAGCAACGGCAGAGGGTGGTGGCGCCCGAGTTAAGCTTTGATTGAAGCGCGGTGGAAATCGGTCTCACGGCCTTATCTCCAGCAGCGGGATTTTCGGGATCGCGCCGGCCGCGAATGCCGACAGATCGACTTCAAGATAATCCGTGTCGAAGCGCACCGGCACGTCAAAGAGGAAGCCTGCGGTGACCGCCGCTCCCACCGCCGGAATGCGGCCCGGCAGAAATGTTACTGCACCGGTCGCCGCATCGATGGTGAAATCGGTCCCCTCCTCGGCTCCGGTTTCATCGACCGCGACATGAACGCTGTCCGGCACCGGCTTAACAATCGGCCGGCGGTATGGTGAATAAAGCGCGCCGTACGTTTTGCTGAGCCAGAATGTTTGGGTCACACCGTCACCGGTCCCGATTATCTGATCCGTCGCTGCGGCCGGAGCGCCCGGCGCGGCAGATGAATGGTCAAGCCGATCACGCCAGCGAAAGCCATGCAGCCGGCCGCGCCGCTCTTCAAAAAAAGCAACGACCTGCGACAATGCTTCGAGGGTCTTCACGCCATAACCGGCATCGTATCGCCGCCGCGAGTGCGTCCATCTCGCGTTACGCTCTTCGGCGCCGGATGCGAGGGTCACTACGTCGGTGCGACGCTGCGGTCCGCCGGTACTCCTCAGCGCAATGTCGAGGGGAAACAGCACTTCATGAAAAGGTGTCATGGGTTATATTCTGGAAAGGTCTTTCGAGAATGGACGGCGGCATGGAACTGTCGATTGGACGCCGCCGTTGGCCGCGCATGAGTACGCCCGAAATAGCCGTCCACATCGTGATACTGGTTCTCGCCGGGCTCGGAATTCTCGTATCCCTCGCCGGCATGGTTTTCTGGTGGGTGTCGCGGAAGAAGATGAAGCGCTTGACGTAAGCCGGCGTCAGGCCGGTATCCGAACGCGCTGATCGGTTTCACGCCAACCAGGTCTCTCGCTGGCGCCACAGTGAGCTTCCACCAACGGTAGCAGCCGGCTGAAATGTGAGAAAGGCAACATGTGTCCTGCATCCGGAATCGTGCGCAGCTGCGCGTCCGGAATGGCTTGCGAGAGATGGAAACATATCCGCCGCGTCGGCAATGGCGATCGTCCACCGCGCACGACCAGCGTCGGCGTTGCCAGCCCTGCGAGATCCCTCAGGCGAAGCGGATCATTGATCGTGGCCCAGAAATCAAGGGTGACCTTGTTGATCCGCGCGGCCAGGCCAGTGCGTTGCGCAGCTGGCAGCGCGTCCCACGCACCCTCCCCGTTCCAATAGTCCACAAAGCGATGCATACCGCCGAGGTAATCGCCGCAATTGACGGCATTGGCGACGGTCAGTCCGACTTCTGATATTTGCCGGAATGCGCGATCGTCCATGTCATCGCCATCCCGCAGCAAATGGAACGACGCGGGTTCGATCAGCGTCAAGCTACGCAGATAGTCCGGGTACCTGAATGCGAACTGAAGTGCGACGGCGCCGCCGTAAGAATGGCCGACGATATGCGCCGGTTTCCCCAGCATATCCAGGAGTGCGGCAATAAGATCGGCCTCGACAGCCAGATTGAATGTACCGTTGCCCGGCCAGTGCGCTGTGCCGCCGTAGCCGCACAGGTCCGGAGCGATCACTCGGAAGTTGCTGCGAAGCGCCTCGGCCATCGCCGCCCATTGCCGTCCCGAACCGGCCGTGGAATGCACAAGCACGACCGGTTCGCCGGCGCCGGAAGCGAGATACTTGACACTGATGCCCCCGGCATCGATCGTCGCGGCGCCGATGTGCTCCTCGGTGAACATTACGCGGCTCGCAACGACCTCGAGGCGGCTTCAAGACCTTGCTTGATGTCGGCGACAATGTCGTCGATATGCTCGATGCCCACTGACAGGCGCACATAGCCGTCGGACACACCGCTGGCCAACTGCTCTTCCTTCGTCAGCTGCGAGTGCGTCGTCGTCGCGGGATGGATCGCAAGACTGCGCGCATCGCCGATATTCGCCACGTGGTAATGAAGCTGCAATGCATCGATGAATTTCCGGCCTGCCTCCCTGCCGCCCTTGAGCTCAAATCCCACAAGGCCGCCGAATTGACCGTTCAGATACCGGTCGGCGCGTTGTCTATGCACGCCCTGCTGTTGCGATGGATGAATGATGCGCGTCACGTCCTTTCGCGTGCGGAGAAAATCGACCACCGC
Organism: Pseudolabrys sp.; assembly: GCA_036557605.1. GTDB lineage: Bacteria > Pseudomonadota > Alphaproteobacteria > Rhizobiales > Xanthobacteraceae > Pseudolabrys. The sequence goes on along the minus strand of DATBHE010000032.1, from coordinate 8,878 downwards.
CTGTGCGTTCTGACAGTGCTGTTTCATCCGCAGCGCGAGCGTCTCCAGGCCCTGGATGGTCAGGAATGAATTGAATGGCGATGCTGCGGCGCCGATGTCACGCAACAACGTCACACGGGCTTTGATGGCATAAGCGACGGGCCCGATCGGTTTGACCGCTTCGACCCAGATTGCGCCGTGATAGCTCGGATCCGGTGTATTAAGGGCGGGCTGCCGTTCGGGATGAGCCGCCCAATCGAAGGTGCCTCCGTCAACGATCACACCGCCGATCGAATTGCCATGGCCGCCGAGATATTTGGTCGTCGAATACACGACGATGGCCGCGCCATGATCCAGCGGGCGCAGGATGTATGGCGTCGCCGTATTGTCGACAATGAGCGGGATGCCGAGAGGACGACCGAGGGCGGCGACTTCCGCGATCGGAAACACCGTTAACTTCGGATTGGGCAGCGATTCGGCGTAGTAGGCGCGAGTCCGGTCGTCGGTGGCGCGCAGGAAATTCTGCGGATCGATCGGATCAACAAAGCGAACTTCTATGCCCTGGTCCTTGAGCGTGTGCGCAAACAGATTCCAGGTACCGCCGTAGAGATCGGTCGAGCTCACGACATTGTCGCCGGCGCGGGCGAGATTCTGGAGCGCAAATGCTGAAGCCGCCTGGCCGGATGCAAGCGCGAGGCCCGCGGCACCACCCTCGAGCGCGGCAAGACGCTTTTCCAGCACGTCATTGGTGGGGTTCATGATGCGCGTATAGACGTTGCCGAGCTCCTTCAGCGCGAAAAGATTGGTGGCGTGCTCGGTATCGCGGAATTGATAGGACGTGGTCTGGAAAATCGGCACCGCAACCGCGCCGGTCGTCGGATCGGCGCGCCAGCCGGCGTGCAGGAGCAGTGTTTCTGCATGAAGCGAGCGTGGTGACATCTGTCGTTCCTTATCTGGCCGAGGTTTTCGTCCGGCCTTTATGATCGAAGTCGACCGCTCTATAGCTGCAGCAACAGATACAGTCCTTGAGTCCGCCTTGATTTTCCCTTGAGGAGCCATGGATTTGTGGGGGCCTATGGCCATTTTCGCCGCCCTAGCCGCTTCCGGGCGGCGTCAATCAGGGACTTCGCGAAGAGGCAATAAAAAAGGGCCGCCTGGTTAGGGCGGCCCTTGAGGGAGGAAGCGTCCCCCTAGAAATGGTAGTTCACGCCGGCGCGCACCACGTTGTCCCGTGCTCGCGCGGTGAATGTATTTCCGAGCAGCGTCACGGTCCTATCGTCGGTATCGATAAATAGATACTCGAGCTTCGCGCTCCACTTCGGCATGAACATCCATTCGACGCCACCGCCCACCGTCCAGGCGAGTTTCGACGCATCGTCGCTCACACTTGCACCGGGCGTGCTCACCTCAAGCTCATAGTTGAGCCAGGCCGCGCCGCCGGTCACGTACACAAGCCAAGGTCCTTGGGCATAGCCAAGGCGGGCGCGCGCTGTTGCGAACCATGGAATCCTTTGATCCACGGTGAACGGCACGCCGAGGGCAACAAAATCATCGCTGCGGCGTTGTGCCGAACCCTGGAAGTCGCCCTCGATGCCGAGAACCCAGTTGGGATGGAATTGCCAGTTGTAGCCGATCTGGCCGCCGCCAATTATGCCGCCGAGATTCTGGTCATTGAAGCCGGTTGCATCGACGTTGGCCCAGCCATAACCGAGGTTGAGACCCGCATAGAAACCGTTCCAGATCAGGACCGGTGGCGGGGGCGGAGTGTAGGCAGGTGCTTTCCTCGGAAGGTCGGCCGCTGACGCCGCTGAGGCGTGAGTTACAACCGACACGATGACGGCCGCCAATGCGGTTCGTTTCAACATGGGGACTCCTTTGCAACGAAGCATACGGGGGCGAATCACGTGCCGGTGGTAATACTCGGCGACTTTCGACTTCGCCTGCATCTGTTGCAAAGATGCCACCTCGGGGACACCTCCAAGGCAGGAAAAAGTTCCAGCACTACAAATTCCGCTGGCCGCGTGCGACGGCACGCGCGATCTGCCCGGTGAGATAGGTTTCCGATCGGCGAAAGCTTTCCGCATCCGGCGTCGTAATGTGCACCGTGACATTCGGAACCGCGCCTGCGCCATTCATCGCGACGCCGAGCCGGCCGTCTGTGCCGCGTCTGAGCGGCAGAATCGCTTCCGGCCCTGCTTCACCCGCAAGTCCGACGCCATCCATGAGCGGAAAGTACGCCGGGGTTCCAAGAACACCGCCGTCGGCGAATGGTGTGACGCCATTCAGATTCCCTATGAGGCCGATGGCATCCGGCGAGCGCCCGTCGGCAAGACCTCGAGCCAGCGGCTGGAACGCCTGTGCCGTCGCCATGCCGGAAAGGCGCAGTGCGAGCTGCCGGAGCACGTCGTCGAACTTCCTGCCGCCGCCTGTCGCGTCGGCGAAAGCCTTGCTCATTTCCCTGGCGAAACTCGCAGCACTGACCCCGAGCGCATTTGTGCTCGTGCGGACCCGCTCCGTGGTTCGTGGAAAATCGTCCAGCGGCTCATGCTCCGTGATTTCCTCGGTTAAGAATGTCATCGGGATATCTCTGCATCAATTCTGACAGCGCGCTGCGCTCGATCGGCAAACCGTGGCCGGTGACCACTTCAATCGCGCAAGCCAGTTCGCGTGGCGTCATCGACCAGAATTGTTGCGGCGAAAGGCGCAGCACGCCGAGACCGAAGCCGATTGCCTGTTTCCACGGAAATGGTTGCGTCGACGGCCTCCGCTGCGGCAAAGCGTGAAAAAAGTCAGTCATACGCGCCAAATGTCGCCTGGATCAGCTCGGTTGCGATGCGCACGTAACCTTGCGCGCCGCCCTCAGCCGCCATGGCGGCGACTTCCTCGTCGCGAACCAGCTCGCCCGCACCGCGCAGGCCGGCGCCTATGATGCGTGTCAGATCCCGCGCCTTGAGCCGGCCTGATCCGAAGCGTTCGGTCAGCGCCACAAGGTCTTCGGCGCCGAAAGCATCTTCAAGCTCCGCCAGCGCCCCAAGCGTGAGGACGAGCCGACGCCGCGCGCCGCCAATGTCGGCTTCGATCTCGCCGCGGTGTCGGTTGGTCATGCTCTTTCCAATCGTCACGCAAAAATGCACCAAAAGAGGGTTTCGAGCCCGCCCCTGGCCCGTGAGCCCCCCAACGTGCGGGGCCAAAAAATTCACGCAAAAATGACTCGCGCTCAATTTACCAGGGGCGCAAGTTCCGAGCTCAGGGACATCGCGATGTATCCGCGGGCGCGCAGCCCGAAAAATCGAATCTTGAGCGGAGTCTTGTCATGGTGGCGTCAACGCTCACGCGGCAATCCGATCCGTTAATTCCGAATGTCGTCTGCCCCAAATGCGGCTCGCGCATGGGTCTGACGACGATCGAGCCGGCCGGCAACGACGATAATACGATCACGTTCGACTGTATTTGCGGCAACCGCTATCAGCTGTCTCAGCGAGCCGTCGCCGCTCTTGCCCGCGATAGTTCGGACCGCTGGTGAAAAGGCCCGGCGTCTTTTTTACGCTTCGCTGGTGAACACCAACTCGCCGGCAGAGTCGAGAGCCATGTCGTAGGTGACTTCGCCGTTGTGCTCGCCTGCAAACTCAAGACTGGTGATCTGGAAGGGCCCCTGCACAGTGCCAAAAGACGGAATCACGATCTGATAGCTCGCGATGCTGCCGTCGAAAAATGTTTGCCTGATCAGAGCGTCGCTCGATGCGTCCTTGAAAAGTCCCCGACCCGACACTGCAGCGCGCTTCACTCCCGCGCCATCCAGCAGCTCGCGCCAGCGATTGGCGCTCTCTGCATGCGTGACATCGACGGTCTCGGCATTGAAGGCGAGCCGCCGTGTGCGAAGTCCCGCCACGGTCGTGTATCCTGCGCCGTCGGCGACCTTCACGAGCAGATCTTTGCCCTTTTGAGCGGCCATCTTTTAATCCTTTCAAACAAGATTTGAGAATGGTTGCTGCCGCCATTCGGATTTCGCAGCGTGCGGCCGCGTGCAGCGCATGGCTCGTGAGTGCTGCTGCGTCATCGAAAATCACGCCGCATCAATAGCGCGTGAGAAAGGCCGCGTGCGCTTGTCCATCGCAGGCGTGGCCAATAACTACTCCGCGCAAGTCTTAACCGCCCGGCAATACCCCTCACGTTAAAGGGTCTGGCCGTTCGACCTCACAGTTTGTCCGGGCTATCCAGGAAGTTCTTATGCGCAAAACTTTGGCATTTCTGATCGTCGCGGTGCTCGGCGTTTTCGCCGTGAAGTCGGTTGTGACTCCCGACAAAATGCATCTGACCGAATCGACAAAGTATCCCGTGCCTACTTACGGCATTCATGTTGCGCAGCCGGTCGACATGAAAAACTTCCCGCCCGAGCTTATTCCGCTTCCCTGATTTCTATAACGCGACGCTTGTGAGCGATTCGCTGCTCCTGGCGCGAACGACAGCGGCGACTTCACGCCGCCCGTTGCGTCCAATCGATGACGGTAGCCACCCACGCGTGGTGTTCGGCTTCAAGCCGCAACCGGTAGGCGATCCAGCCGCGCTCGCGCAGTCGTATCGAGACGTCCGCCGCGTCCGCCTCCGCGGGCACGGTGAAGCCGGCGCTGACGCGCCCTTTCTGAGTGTCGATGAAGACCCGGCGTCGGCGATGCCGCATTTTGTGCACCAATGAATCGCGGAACGCGCGGCCGCACGCGGCGGCACGGACAAAGCTGGCCCGCGAATGGAACCGGCAGGCGGAAAAGCCGCCACGCCGTGCTTCGGTATGTAAGTATGGGAGTCACCGTTTCCAAGAGCGTTACGTTTCCAGGGGCGTTACAAAGCGACCGTCGCAGCGCTGCGTTCCATTCGCGGAACCGTTTTCGATACACACGTCCGTCGCAAAGCTGCCGCAGACGGCCACTAGATGAACGGCCGCAAGGGGGATGCGACCCAAGGCAGCGCGAGGGTGTCTCGCGCCCTCGCCGTCGCCAAATCACATGACTGACAATCGAACTCACGCGCCGCGCGTCCTGATCATCGAGAACGATTTTCTTATCGGCGAGATGATCCACGAGATGACGGCCGACCTTGGATATACCGTCACCAAGGTCGCGCACCGGCTGCCGTCGGCTCTCCGGGAAATTTCGAAAGAGAATTTCGACGGCGCGCTTGTGAATATCGGCATCGATGAGCAGAAGCACGGCAGCGACATCGCCGATCTGCTGGCCGAAAAGAACATCCCATTCGGATTCGTGACGGGCTACGGACATGCGCTTGAAGAGCGGCATGCGCACGTTCCATTGCTCCAAAAACCTTTTACCCGTGAACAGCTGCGTGAACTGCTGGAGACCCTCATCGGCCCGGCCGGCGGTCCTCAGCGGTCCAGCTCTGACGCTGCCTGAACACTGGCAGCATTCTTTTACGCCGGCTCGGTAACCGCCCGGAAACGCACAAGCGCGTGATATGTACGCCCGTCCGCCTCACGCCGCACGTCCGCCACGGCGAACCGGAAACTGACAAGATGATGATCTGCAGGCGCAAGCGGCGCATCGTCGAGTGCCTGGAGCAGCGCGCCTGCGATGACATGCGCTTCGCGGTGTCCGCCCTGCCGCGACCACGCGTGCAGGGTTAATTGGTGTTCGAGGCCGGGCTCGCTCCCCGCGGAAAAGTCGGACACGCGCGCTTCTCCGAGCGTCACATAGGGAAAGGCCGCATCGCGCGGCGGCTCGTCGTAGATCTTCGGGCCGCCCAGCACGGATATCAGCGCGGCATCACGTGTGAGCGCATCGTGCACTGCGGCACGCAGCGCTGTGGAGGCGTTGCTTGGCATTGAAAGCTTTTCCGGGAATTGAATGTTGTGCCGTCCCGACCAATCCGGTCCGGAGCGGTCACGGTGGGGAATCTTCACGCGCTTCCGCGTCGATTTCGAGAAATCGGCCGGGGAGACCCTCCCGCACAGCGATGATGCGATATATACGCGCGGCCTCGCGGAAACGATGCCGGGTGGTGATCTTGTCCCGCTTACGAACGACGATGCGATAGCGCAAGGCCGCACTGACACTGTCTGCCGCATTCTCAACACGCGCGGACAGCGGCATCACTTCCGCCCACATCGTTGCAACGGCCGTGAACTCGCGTGCGACGCCACCGGCGCCGTCCGGCGTTTCCACCGGCGCTTCCAGCGTGAGCCGCCGGCTGAGCGCGCCAATATTTGCCGGCTGGACGGTCACAGGTGCACCATTCGGTAGGGCGCGATCAGCCTCGCCGCGGTCGAAGACGGTGGCGCGGCCTGTACGCCACCGACCGCTCCACGATTCTCATAAGCATGCGCGACGAGCAGACGGATCGCCTGCCGCAGCGGCTCCGGTACGTCGGCGGCCGCGTCACCGAAACCGACAATGACATCGAGCTCGATGCCGGCAGCGATGCGCGTCGGCATAGGCAGCGTCCAGGGAATGAATGAGAGTGTCGACGTGCTTGCATCCGGCACGAAGGCCTGCGTGTCGAGCACCTGCATCTCGCCGTCGAATTCAAATACGCGCACGGCCGCCAGCGACTTGAGCGGCGCGGGCCGTGCCGCAATGCGGCCGTTGCCGGGCCAGCAATCGAGCACCATGCGCCAGCTTTGCGTGATGAGCGCGAGGCCCGTCTGGGTCTCGACTTGCATGCGAGCCCCGGCAATGAGGGAGGTGATCAATTGATCCTCCTCTGCGTTTTCCACACGCAGGAAGGTTTTGGCCTCGGCGAGCGACAGCGGTTCGGTCGCGGGCGACGCGAGAAGTATCGATGGCATATTTTCATCTCATGATGACGTAGACGGCGGGTCGATCTGGCGTTTTGCGCCGGAAGGCGCGCCGCGGCCTGTCAGGCAGTGACGACAGCAGCTCAGGGTGGTCGTTGACAAAGTTCCGTCGTCGGGGCTGATGCACAGGAATGTCCCGCATGCTCTCCGCCCTGGCCGTCCTCCTGCTCGCCTCCCCCGCCTTCGCCGTCACCGGCAATGCACCACCGGCGGCTGGCTGGGCCGCGCGCGCCATCGTGATGATCGTAGACAAGCGCGAAGACCTGTGCACAGGCACCGCGCTTGCGCCCGATCTCGTTCTGACCGCCGCGCATTGCGTGTCCCGTACTGTCGACTACGAGATCAAGGCTTACCAGACCGGCGTCGCCATTCCGGCCCGCACCATCGTGCGGCATCCGCAGTTCGACTATGCGAACTATCTCGCAAGCCGCGCCACCGCCGATGTTGCACTGATCAAGCTGACGGCTCCGCTGCCGGATATCGTGATCCCCGCCTCGCTTGCAGCGCCGCGACGTGTCGTCCCCGGCGAGACGCTCACCATTGCAGGCTTCGGCGTCACCATCGCCGGAACGGCGCGCGGCCTGGGCCAGCCGCGCATGGCGACGCTCACGGTCACCGGAAAGCCCGGTTCGTTGCAGATCCGCCTTTACGACGTTGCGACACGTAACCAGCGCATCGGGCTCGGCGGCTGCACGGGTGATTCCGGCGCGCCTGCCTATGATGGCGAAGGCCCACTGGTGATCGGCGTTGTCAGCTGGTCGACGGCGCCCGGCGACGAGGAGGGTTGCGGCGGGCTCACGGGCATCACACCCCTTCTGAGTTACCGCGACTGGATCGTCCAAACGGCACGGAAACTGAATTCACCGATCGAGCCTTGAGGCGAAGGCGCAAATGAAGAACCCCGGAGGCGGCCCTCCGGGGTTCAATCTCGATTCACTTCCGCTCGTTACCAGCAGCGACGAATTGTGCGGATGTGACCGTTGAATCTTTCCTTGATCACGCGGCAATGGCTCCGGTTCACATAATACCCGTCATTGTCGTAGGCATAGCTGCGATATCCGGGCTCGTAGTAGCCGTCGTAATAACCCCAGCCTGGTCCCACGCCGACTCCGACACCGACTGGGCCCGCGCCGATCCAAAGACCTTGCGCGCTGGCCGGCACCGACAGTGCGACGCCCGCCGCAGCCAGGATTCCAATTGCAAGCTTCCTCATTGGGAACCTCCATGGTTGCTGCACGGAGGTGAAACGCTCCGGCTGTGCGGAACGTTCCTGAAAAATCAGATCTAAATCGCGTTGGAACTGCCTGATTTACACGGATAAAACACCGATAAAACACTATGTGAACCAGGTTCCCGGGATTCCAGACCGATTGCTCCAACTGATGCGCGAGAAAGCCTCCGCTGACATTTGATTAAAATTTGCACCGAAATTTGGACGTTTTTTAACAGATCCAGCTTAGCGTGCGCCGCGCCAGCAAAGAGGGTCTCATGTCCAGGTTAATTGCATTTCTCAAGGACGAGGCAGGCGTCACGGCGATCGAATACGGGCTGATTGCCGCCGGCATTTCGGTCGCGATCATCGCTGTCGTTAACTCTCTCGGCTCGAGCCTCAACTCGACGTTCGACAGCATCGCAAACCAGCTCAAATAATAAGAAACGTCTGAGCCAACTGACAGAGCCGCCTTTGGGGCGGCTTTTTTGTTTGACGAGCCGAAAAGCATTTCCGTCTGCCTTCTGACCCTCGCTAGGACCGCTAACAAAGCGGCTTCACCTTTTCGGAAGGGCAAGGGTTTAGCCCCCACGGGCCGACCAGAATTGTAGTTGGAGCTGGCGCGCGCCATATTATCCGGGCCTGTATGCTGCAATCTTGTGGACGTCATGATGTCCGCTTCGGTTCGACATCCGCTCTTGCATCAGTTCTTGCATCAGCTCCTTCATGGCTTTCCGCGTCTCTTCAGGAACGTTTCCTGTAGTTGCACCGCTTTGCTTGCCGGCACTGCGGCTCCGGCAAGGGCGCAGGTCGTGATCCCGCATGGCGACTTTGGCGACGGCTGGGAAACCTGGCTGCTGGCGGCGGTCTCGCTGCTGCTTCTT
>DATBHE010000031.1:0-10303 GCA_036557605.1 Pseudolabrys sp. | reverse complement strand
CATCGCTCCCTGGCGTTTCCGCGCGCCATTGTCGCCCGATCTGGCCGCCGCGCGCGAGGGACGCCGCATCGATTTCGACGAGCTGGTCAAATTCAGCCGCGCGGCGATCGACGACGCAAAGGGGCCACTTTTCATCGAAGGTGTCGGCGGCATCATGGTTCCGCTCGACGGGCGGCGCACCGTGCTCGACTGGATGACGGCGTTGAATATTCCGCTGGTGCTGGTCGTCGGTGGCTATCTCGGAACGATCAGCCACACTTTGACGGCTCTCGACGTTATCGCCCAGCGCAGACTGTCGGTCGCGGCCATCGTGGTGTCTGAAAGCGAGCGCGACACTGTCGAACTCGCCGATACCGTCGCCAGCATTGGCCGCTTTGCCGGATCGGCCGGGGTGGTCGGCTTGCCGCGCCTGCCTGCCGGCATCAAACACCATCCCGCCATCGCAAGAATTGCCTCGTTGCTGTGACGGCGTCAGCCGTTGAGACTCAAAAACGTCTCCAGCATGCCCTCCAGGTTAACCAAGGCATGCAGCATCATGGTCAGGAGCGTTGATCCCGTCGCCCATCGCGCCCAGCCGAACAGCACGCCGAAAGCAAAGACCTGCCCGATCAGGAACCAGTCATATTGAACGTGAATGATCGCGAACAATGCCGCCGTGATCAGGATGACGGGCCACGCGGCACGGGGTGAGCGCAACCAGCCGCGGATAAGGAAACCGCGGAATAGGGTCTCCTCTCCAATGGGAATGAGAAGCACGACCGCCACCAGCAGTAAAGGCACCTGGCCGACGCCGTCGGCGGCCTGATAAATGTCCGTCTGGAAGCGGTCGACGAGATTTCGGCCCGCCAGCCAGCTCATGACATCGCCGGCTGCTATCATCGCAGCCAGAATTGCCAGGCACAGCACCACTTCGCCGCGGCGCGGCAGCTTGTAGCCGAGATACTCTGCAATATTTCCCTTGTAAGCTGCTGCCAGCGCAAGAATTGCGACCTGTACGGGCGCTGAAACAAAAATGAACACGATGATGGCGCCGCCATGCTGGCTCAGCACGGGGACATTCCGCAGATCGAAGCCGTACCAGCCAACGAGTGCAGCCATTCCCGCGAGCTGGCCGGCGACAAGCGCGATCGCCCCAAGCATCAAGGTGGCGAAAATGCCCCAGGATCTCTCCTCGCCGCTCACTGCTGATTCCTGAGCCATCGATCGAGCGTAGCACGTTCGTCGTCGCTCATGCCGGTCTGATTGCCGAGCGGCATGGCTTTGGTTTGTATCGTCTGTGCAAAGATTATTGCAGCGTGTTTCTTGATGTTAGCGATATTTTCCAGGGTGATATTTTTTGGCGCTTCCTGGAAACTTTCATGCGTCGGCTTTGCCGCGTGGCACATCACGCAGTGCTTTTGCATAAGCGCCAGCACTTCGGCATCGTCGACGGCGCTCGCACGTGAAAAGGGCGCGGCAGCGATGAGGATCGTCACCGCGGCCGCACCCAAACGCATCCGGCAGGCCTATGGCATCAGAATGGTTGAACCGGTCGTGTCCCGGCCTTCCATTTCCTTGTGGGCCTTTGCGGCATCCTTGAGTGGATATTTCTGGTTGATCGGAATCTTCACGGCGCCGGAGCCGACCACCTTGAAGAGGTCGGAAGCAGTTGCGACGAGATCCTCTTTCTTGGCGACGTAGTTATTGAGCGTCGGGCGGGTCGCGAACAGCGAACCCTTGGTTTGGAGGATGTTGATGTTGAAAGCCTCGATCTGTCCCGATGCGCTGCCGAAGCTCACGAAATAACCAAGCGGGCGAAGGCAATCGAGCGACGCCGGGAATGTGGTCTTGCCAATGCCGTCATAGACGACGTCGCAGAGCTTCCCGCTGGTGATCTCCTTCACTTTTGCGACGAAATCCTCGTCGCGATAAAGAATGGTGTGGTGGCAGCCATTCTTCTTGGCCAGCTCTGCTTTTTCTTTAGAGCCGACAGTGCCGATGACCGTTGCGCCGAGATGATTGGCCCACTGGCATGCAATCAGACCGACGCCGCCGGCAGCCGCGTGAATGAGGCAGACTGTGCCTTTCTCGACCTTATAGGTGCGATTGAGCAAATATTGCACGGTCATGCCTTTGAGCATCATGCCGGCGGCCTGCTCGTACGAAATATTGTCAGGCAGCTTGACCGCGCGATCGGCCGGCACCAGCCGCTCACCCGCATAGCCCCCAAGAGGCCCCACAAAGGCGACGCGGTCGCCGACTTTCAGGTCCGTCACGCCCGGGCCGACCGCCATGACCTCGCCGGCGCTCTCATTGCCGGCAATGAATGGCAGGCCGACCGGGGACGGATACATGCCCATTCTGAAATACGCGTCGATGAAATTGACGCCGCAGGCATGCTGCTTGATCTTGATCTGGCCCTGGCCGGGTGCGGCGATCTGAACGTCCTCGTAAGTCAAAGCCTCAGGACCACCGGGTTTGTGAACGCGCACTGCCGCGACCATGTTTCACTCCTTGGAATACGATTGTGTCGTTGTGGGATGGAAAACCGGCGGCGATCATAGGCAGTCAATCGCCGGGCGCAAGGCGGATCAACGTCCGCCTGACACGCGCAAGTTTGCACCGTTGACGTAGGACGCACCATCCGAAAGCAGGAAGAGCACTGCTTCGGCAACTTCGTCCGCCTGTCCCGCCCTGCCCATCGGAAGCACCGGCGTCACGCGCTCGACCCGTCCCGGCGGCTGAATGTCCGTGTCGATCACACCCGGGGTTATCGCATTGACCCGCATGCCCTCCTTAGCGACCTCGCGGGAGACACCGATCACCATAGAGTCGACCCCGGCTTTGGCAGCCGCATACCACACGCACTCGTTGGCGCCGCCGAGGGGGGCTGCCATCGATGACAGCATTACGACCGACCCGCCCTTGCCGCCGTGCCGGGTCGACATACGCTTCACGCAGGCGCGGAGGCACAGCAGTGCGCCGAAAGTATCGAGGTCAAGCACTTCGCGAATGGTGGTGGAACTGGCTTCGTCGAGCCGGGAGCTGTCGCCGATGATCCCGGAGCTGTGCACGAAATGCGTGATCGGGCCCAGACCTTCGGTCGTGGCGTCGAAGACCCGCTCGATATCCTTTTCGAGCGCCATATCGCCCTGGATCGCGATTGCCTTGCCGCCTGCTTTCTTTACCGCCTCAACGACGCCAGCCGCCGCATTTGAATTGCTTTTGTAGTTGACGGCGACGTCGTAGCCACGCGCGCCCGCCATTTTTGCCGTCGCGGCGCCGATACCGCGGCTGCCGCCGGCAATCATCAGAACGGGTCGAGACATGGGTTTGCTCCGTAATTTCGGCGGCGATCGAACACGATCATGCAGGTGTTCGCAACAACCCGATCAGGAAAAAATAGATGGCGATGAGCGACAGTGGCAGCGTCACGAAAACGCCGGGTGCGAGATCGTGGACGAGTGCAATAAGGGCAAGGACGGCCCAGGCCGCCATGAGCGCAATATTGACGATGCGGAACCGCTGCACCCGGAGAGGATGCAGAAATTTTATCGGCGTGAAGCTCAGCACGGCAAGGGCGACGATCGAAAGACCTGCGGCCCATTCCGGCGGCTCGAGCACATACAGATAAAAAGCCGCCAGATTCCAGACCGCGGGAAAGCCGCGAAAATAGTTATCTGTCGTTTTCATCTCGCGATCGGCAAAATAGAGCGCACCGCAGATCACGACGATGACAGCGGCCGGAATGGCAAAACCCTGCGGCAGCAGTCCGCTTGCTCCGATCGCATAGGCCGGGACGAAGACATAGGTCGTATAGTCGACGACAAGGTCGAGCGTTTCGCCGGACCAGCGCGGAAGCAGTCTTTCGACCTCGAATGCCCGCGCCATTGGTCCGTCGGCACCGTCGACCAGCAAGGCCATGCCGAGACAAAAGAACATCCCGGACCAATGACCGCCGGTCGCCAGGATCAGCGCCAGCAAGGCGAGCGCCGCGCCCGTTGCGGTAAAGACATGGACCGTGAAAGCGCGGATGCGCGCGAAGTCCGTCACTTAACCGTTGCCCCAGTTCAATTTCACGATCTCAGCGGATTTCCCTGTCAAATTCCAGTTGCGGCCATAGCCGCGAAAGCGAGATTTGTCGGCACGTGAAACGATGACGTCGGGCCCGATCCAGTAATCGCTGTTCCGGATAACGACGTTCTGGCCGGGCTCCTTGCCTCGCACCGGCGTGATGGCGCCGTCGACATAATCTTTAATCCGCACGATACGTGTCTCGCCCTGGGTCTCGTAACTGATCGGTACCTGCCGCACGCCCAGAAATTGTCCGACCAGGATCGACAGCAAATGCGTCGTCCCGCCGACGCGTCCTGTAAAGATCCGCGTCAATCCCTTCACGGCATAAGCCGAAGCATGGTCGTCGACGAACAGCGCGGCCGTCCAGTTGCCGCGCGACATGATGCCCGGCAGATCCATCATCAGCCCGACTTTGACTCCCGACAGGTCCTCATTATCGAAATGTCCCTCGTCAATGCGGATGCCTGCCCATGTCTGGCAACGGCTCTCGGTCGGCGGATGGTCGCCCCGCGACAGGACACAGGGGCAAAATACCGTGCAGCTGCACGACAACGCCAGTTCACCACTCAAACTCCAGCTCTCACGCAACGTCCACTCCCGTTGTTGTCTTGAACTTTACTGCAAGCCAAGTGTCTTGACTGCCATACCGGCACCGATGACGATCAAACTGAAGCCGACAACGTGCGCGAAACGGTGCCCACGCTGCAGTTTTTCCACCGCCATCACGCCGGCAAGAACCGCCATCCACGCCACGTTCATCACTCCAACCGCAAACATCACCGTCATCATCGCCCAGCAGCACCCGAGACAGTAGAGGCCTTGCCTTAGTCCGAGACGAAACACGCCGCTTCGCGTCGTTGCCCAGTTGGTGAAAAAGAACGGGAATGGATGCTGACAACGCGTCAGGCACGCGTGCTTGAGCTGTGAGAACTGATAGAGCCCGGCGCCGATGAGAATTACTGCCGCTAATATTCCGCCGGCCGACGCGAGATCTCGATCGAGCAATGCAGCGCGCGTGAGAGCAATCTGCATTGCCGATGCCGCGAACGAAAACACAAGCCACACGGTTGCGTATCCTGCGGCGATCACGAACGGCGATACGATCCGCTCGCCTTTGCGCGCAGCAGTCTCGGCGATCTCCGCATAAGTGAGAATCATGGGTGCCGCGCCTGGCAACATCATCGCCAGCGTCATCGCGCTCCACATGGCGGCTGCGATTGCGATCCCGGGAAAGCTCCACGCTTCGGGGACAGCACGGCACAGGGCCGTCAGCATGACCGGCCATGAACCGGTTCCGCCCGGGGCAGCCGTCAGCAACGCGAGATAGAGCCAGCCGAGGCCCGTGATCACGATGATGCAGCCGGCGGCGATCGCCTTCGGTCGCGCAAAGACTTGCCCCAGACCCGTTTCGGAGGGCGCGAGGTGCAGGAAATGGTGGCCAGGCGTTTCTGTCATTCCATCTTGGCATAGCGCATTGCGCGATAAGGTGAAATCGCAACAAAGCGGCTTGGTTTCCGCGCCCGGGCACCCGTGCTACTGCGGTTAATGTAGAACCAGGTGAGGTCCTCGAATGCCGCACAATCGCGCCGATAAGCCGGTTGCTGTCGTGATCGGTCGCGGACCCGCCGGGCTGACCGCAGCGATTTCCCTGGCGGAGGGCGGCGTCGATACGGCGCTTGTCGGACTGCGTCCCGCCAAGCCAGACAATCGCACCACGGCCCTCCTGGCCGGTTCCATCTCCGTGCTTGAAACCCTCGCCGTCTGGGAATCGTGCGCGGATACCGCCGCACCGCTGCGGACCATGCGGATCGTCGACGATACTGGACGTTTGTGGCGCGCGCCGGAGGTGAAATTCTCCGCGCGTGAGATCGAACGAGACGCCTTCGGCTACAACATCGAAAACCGTCACTTGATCGCGGCGCTGGAGAAGCGGGCGCGGGATTTCCCGACACTGCGGTTGGTCGAAGATGAAGTTTCCGAGATACTGCCACAAGCTGATGGCATCATCGCGAAACTAAAGGGCGGCGGGAACTTGCGCGGACAAATTGTCATCGGTGCGGACGGCCGCAAATCCGTTTGCCGATCTGCCGCGGGCATTGCGCTTGACGAGCGCAGCTACCGGCAGCTTGCGCTGACGCTTTGCCTGTCGCATTCGCGTCCGCATCATGACACGTCGACCGAATTTCACACCCCAAGCGGGCCGTTTACACTCGTTCCCCTGCCCGGTAACCGGTCGAGCCTGGTCTGGGTGCTCGATCCTGACGCAGCGCACGAACTTGCGGCACGCGACGACATCGAACTTGGCGCCGCAGTTGAGAAAGCGTCCCATTCAATATTGGGCAAAATGAAGATCGAGCCCGGCCGTGGCTTGTTTGCGCTTCATATCGCTACCGCGCGGCGGTTTGCCGACAAACGTGTTGCCCTTGTCGGAGAGGCCGCCCACGTCCTGCCACCGATTGGTGCGCAGGGGCTCAATCTCGGTCTGCGCGACGCCGCGACCGTTGCTGCGCTTGTCATCGCCGCGCAACGTGAGGGTCGTGACTCTGGCGACGCCGATGTGATGTCGCGCTACGACCAGATGAGACGTACCGATGTCGGCAGCCGCACGCTCGCGATCGACTTGCTCAACCGCTCGCTGCTGAGCGATTTCCTGCCGGTGCAAGGCGCGCGCGGTCTCGGTCTCTATCTTCTCGACCGGATCGGGCCACTCCGCCGCGCGGTCATGCGGGAAGGCATCGTGCCCGCTGCAGGTCAGCCACGTCTGCTGCGCGGTAAAGGGCTTTAGCCGAGTTTTGGGGCTTTCTTAATTCCGGGCTTGCTACGAAAATCCGGCGCGATCGGCAGCGGCAGTGCGGGGAACGTCTTCGCCGACTCGGTACCGACATGATGCGCGAAAAGTCCGCGCTCGATGAAATGCGGGTCGCGCATCGCCTCCTCAAGAGAAATGATGACGGTCGCGCAACAGTCGGCCTTCGCGAAAATCGGCCTCCACTCATCCGATGTCTTGGTTCGAATCAATTTTGCAACGGCGTCCCGCGTCGCCATCGGATTGCGCGTGTCGTCGGCAAATTCTTTCGGCAGGCCGATTGCTGCGGCAAATGCGGTCCAGAACTTCTGCTCAAGCGCGCCACACGCGATCAGCTTTCCGTCCTTGGCCGGATAGATCTGGTATCGCGGCGAACCTCCCACCAGCCACAAGTCTCCCGGCCTCGGAAACTTTCCGGTCGCTGCGCCGATTGCGATTGCCGCCCAGGCGAAGGTGAACATCGCATCGGTCATAGCAATATCGATGCGGCAGCCTTCGCCGCTTTGGTCGCGGGCTCGTAACGCCAGCAAGATGTTGATCACTGCCGGAAAGCTGCCGCCTGCAATGTCGGCGGCAAGCATCGGCGGCACCACGGGCCGATCGGAAGGGCCCGGTTGCAGGTCGAGAAGACCCGCGTTGCCGATGTAATTTATGTCATGCCCGGCTTCGTTCACGCGTGGGCCGCTCTGGCCGTAGCCCGATATCGAGCAGTAGATCAGCTTCGGATTGATCTTCTTCAGATCATCATAACCAAGACCAAGCCGATCCATCACGCCCGGGCGAAACTGCTCGACCAGAATATCGGCGCGTCCAATCAGCGAAATGATCTGTTTGTTGCCGACCTCAGTCTTCAGATCAAGGACCAGGCTCCGTTTGCCCCGGTTGAGCATCGCAAAGGCAGCGCTTTCGCCATCGACAAAAGGGGGGAATCTCCGCGCATTCTCGCCGCCGGGTTGTTCAATCTTGAGAACGTCGGCTCCTGCTTCGGCAAGCATCAATGTGGCCAGCGGGCCCGGAAGCAGAGTGGTGAGGTCGAGCACGAAAAGGCCGGAGAGCGGTTGCATGTTACACACCCTGCGAAAGCAGGTCGGATTTTGTCATGCCAGGCCGGTTGCGTCACGCAGCCCGCGCGGATTGCCAGAACTGATGGCTGCGGGCACAGTATTCGTGAAAGGTCGGAGTGATGTTGCATGAGACAGCTGCCGCACATGGGAATCGTGCTTGGCATGCATGCTCATGCTTTTCCCGACAAGGTTGCCGCCAGCGACCTCGAAAGGACGATGACCTTTCAGACCTGGCATAGCCGAGCGTGCCGCCTGGCGAATGCCCTGTGCGGCCTAGGCCTGTCAAAAGGCGACCGGGTCTGCATCCTGGCTTACAATTGCGTTGAATGGCTTGAAATTTATGCGGCGACGGCCCTCGCAGGTCTTGTGGCCGTACCGATTAATTTCCGGCTGATCGGGACCGAAATTCAATACATCGTGGAAAATTGCGATGCGCGCGCAATTATCGTGCAGGACCAATTGCTCGACGCCATTGAAGCCCTGCGTGACGATCTTTCCCTGCCTCCCGGCCAATTCATCGTCTTCGGTGGTGGGCGGCGCCATGCCGGATATCGGGCTTACGAAGATCTGATTGAAGTAGCCAGCGACCGCACGCCGTCCGTGACCGTGACAGCCGACGATCCGTGGACGTTGATGTACACCTCCGGTACGACCGGCAAGCCGAAAGGCGCCATCCGATCGCATGGCGGCGGCGCGATGCTGTCGCTCGTGACCGACGTCGAGCTCGGCTTCAGCTCCCGTGACTCCGGCCTGCTGGTCATGCCGATGTGTCACGCCAATTCGCTGTTTTTCTTCGGTGCATTTTCCTATTGCGGTGCTGCTTGCAAGGTCTACAGCCGCAAGAGCTTCGACCCGGAACACCTCGTACGCACGCTCGCCGACGGACATGCGACGTTCACCTCGCTGGTGCCTACCCATTACATCATGATGCTCGACCTGCCCTCACAGGTGCGTTCCAGATATGACGTATCCGCGGTCACGAAGCTGATGGTTTCATCGGCGCCGGCGCGTCGGGATACCAAACTGGCAATCATGGATTATTTCAAAAACTCGGGCCTGTTCGAGCTTTACGGCTCAACAGAAGCCGGCTGGGTCACCATGCTTCATCCCGACGAGCAATTCTCCAAGCTCGGCTCGGTCGGACGCGAATGTGTCGGCTCAAGACCAATCCGCTTGCTCGATCCCGATGGCAACGATGTGCGCGACGGCGAGCCCGGCGAACTCTACTCGTGCAATTCGTACACCTTTGACGGCTATTGGAAGCTGCCGGAAAAAACCAAAGACGCCTTTCGTGGCGATTATTGCACGGTCGGTGACCTCGCTCGTCGTGACGAGGACGGTTACATCTATCTCGCCGACCGCAAGAGCAACATGATCATTTCGGGCGGCGAGAACATTTACCCGTCCGAGGTTGAATCTCTCATCGGCGGGCATCCCAAGGTCAAGGACGTGGCCATTATCGGCATTGGGGACGCAAAATGGGGCGAACGGGTTCACGCCGTGATTATTCCGCGGGACGGTGAAGCGCTGACGACCGATGAGATATTCGAGTGGTGCAGAAATCGCATCGCCGGCTACAAGCGTCCGCGGTCCATATCGTTCATAAGAGAGGAAGAGATGCCACGGACGGCAACTGGAAAGATCCTGCATCGCGTCTTACGATCGCAATTTGCGGCGCCAGAGGAACGCGAGTCCGCGCACCCCGCGTCAGGAGTGCGTTCATGAGCACTGCAGCCAAATCGCAGGATCTCAACGCCGACCAGCACTCCTGCGCGGCCTGGATTGCACGGTTCCTGAAGGCGCGCGGCATCGACCGGATTTTCGGACTACAGGGCGGACACATCCAGCCGATCTGGGATCACGTCGCCCGGCAAGGAACCCGCATCATCGACGTGCGCGACGAAGGCGCGGCGGTTCATATGGCGCATGCTCATGCCGAGCTTAAGGGCCAGTTGGGCGTCGCAATGGTGACCGCAGGTCCCGGCGTGACGAACACTGTCACCGCGATTGCCAATGCGTCGCTCGCGCGCATACCAGTGCTTCTCATCGGCGGCTGCACGTCGCGCCCGCAGGCCAATATGGGTCCGCTGCAGGACATTCCCCATGTCGACATTCTCCGCCCCGTTACGCGCGCATCTCGGACCGCGCGCGTGCCCGATCAGGTCATTCGCGAATTCGATGAGGCCGTAGCGCGGGCCATGGGCGACGCTGGCGAGCCAGGACCTGTCTACATTGAGGTTCCAACGGACGTGCTGCGAACTCACGTACCGCCCCAACTCGTCCTCGACGAATGGATGACAGCCAAGCCGCCGCGTGTATTGCCGCCGGATCCAGGTGCGGTCGCAAAGGCCGTCGACGTGTTTTGGTTCGCTCGGCG
>DATBHE010000030.1:0-14822 GCA_036557605.1 Pseudolabrys sp. | reverse complement strand
GGCTTCTGCAATCGCGCTCGCACTACGCGGATGAGGTCAAGGCCATAGCAGCCGAACTCGACTTTTCAGGCATCTGGTTTCTGAACGGCTGCTACGAGTGGGGTTGTACCGCGCTCTCTCGCGAACAGAACGGCGTGGCGTGGCTTGCTCGAACACTTGATTGGCCGTTTCCGGGGCTCGGCCGTTACGTGGAAATAACGCGGATGCAAGGTTCCGCGGGCGAATTCTATAACGTGACGTGGCCCGGCTATGTCGGCGTGCTGACAGCGTCGGCGCCCGGACGGTTTGCCGCCTGCATCAATCAGGCGCCGATGTGGCGGCGGACTTCGCTTCCCTGGCTCCGGCCTTATGACTTCGCTTTGAACGCAGGGCGCACATGGCGTGTCAGTCACGTTCCACCCGATCACCTGCTGCGTGACGTGTTCGAGACGTGCGCGACTTTCACAGAGGCGAAGCATCGGCTGGAGAGGACTCCGATTGCCCGCCCCGTCATCTACACATTGGCCGGCTGTCATCCCGACGAGCGTTGCGTGATTGAGCGAACGCAAGACGGCTTCTCCAGCCGAACTCACGATACTTGCGCCGCGAACGACTGGTTGCTCAGCCTGCCGCGCTGGGAACCGCGCGTCGCCGCCGAAGCGTTTCTCACGCGCAAAGGCGAGGAAGCGGCCGAGAACAGCCGCATGCGGCGCGACCAGCTTGCAGCCTGGCCCGGAGCCTTCGGGACGAAATTCGATTGGGTGATTCCACCAGTGCTCAATTCGCAGACCCGCGTCGCCGTCGAAATGTGTCCGGCAAGCGGCGTACTACGGGTCACGGGCTTCGAACAGCCGGACGTCCTGCAACTGCCGGAGCCAGTGACGTTCGGCGACATATCGACGCGAGCAAATTAGCGGCGTCCCGGACCGTCAGTTCGACCGGCCCAAACTTTCTTTCCATAGTTTGAGGACGCCCGGCGGAAATTCACGCGTTCCGACGCCGGTGCGGCGACAGGCTTCCGGCCACATTTCAAGCAGAGAATGGTCCTCGCAGAAAAATTCGTTCTGTGAAGCGTCCCCCGTTACGGAATGCGACCTTCGCTCGGCCGCCATTATCAGCAGTTCTATGAGTGGAGCGATATCCGTTCTGGTGTTCATGACTACCCCCTTCGTATTGTTGAGGAGGTTACAGAACCCGATGGAGAGCGCTGTGTCGGGCATCACGAAAAAGCACATTTTTAGGGTCCGTCGGTATGGAACTACTCCGGTCCGACTCGAAATCCGCTGTATGAGGGCAGTGGGTAGGGGGTTACGGGGGCCTCATGAAATCCTCGGTCATCAAGCGTTCCGTCGTGATTGACGGGCACAAGACCAGCGTCAGCCTGGAAGACGCTTTCTGGGAAGACCTGAAGAAAATCGCGAATGCCCGGCAGGTAACCCTGTCGGAACTGGTTACCACGATCGACCTGACGCGCGAACAGGGCAATCTGTCCTCGGCGATCCGCCTGTTTGTCCTTCAGCGCTTCCGCAATGAAGACAAGGAAGCGGAACGCAATGAAGACAAGCAAACGGAAAAAGTGTGAGCGCATCGCGGCTTTCGAAGGCTTCTAACATTCTCCCGCTCATCCCCGCGCATAGCCGGCCGGAGGACGGCGTGCTTTGCACGCCTATGCGGGGATCCAGGGCGAAACGCACAGCATTTGTTTTTCTGCTGGATTCCCGCTTTCGCGGGAATGAGCGGAGTGTATGGAACAGCCATCCACATCCGCTCATCCCCGCGCATACCCGTCCGAAGGACGGCGTGCTTTGCACGCCCCACGGTGGCTTGCTCAATATCCGAGTTGTGGACTTCTGATTCCCGCGTGCGCCGGAATGAGCGGGTTTGGCATGGGCGAACCAACTTCCGCTCGTCCCCGCGAAAGCGGGGACCCAGGGCATTTGTTTTTCTGCTGGATTCCCGCTTTCGCGGGAATGAACGGATGGGAGTCCTTCGAACGGTTTTTATTTCCTGGGGCCGGTATCAGGTTTAGGCCTTAACCGGGCCAGTTCACCGTCAAGTTTTGCGACGGCCGCTTTGAGTGCGGCGATTTCAGCCCGGCTGGCCGTGAGGTCGCGGGTGAGGGCGTTGATCTTCTCTCTGGTGTCGCGCTCGAGTTTCGTCAGCGCCTGATGCAGAAACTCGACATTGGCCTGCAGGCAGCCGGTGCGGCGCTCCATTTGCGCTTCCGCCGTGCATTTTTCCACGCCGCGAATGTCCTGGGCGGACGCCGGCAGCGGTGAGGCCGCGAGCAGCAGGGCCATGACGGAAAGGCGCGAGGCGTGTTTTTTCCGGTATGTCATGCATTTTTTCTATTGCGTTTGTCCGCAATCATACAAAAAATCATACAAGATTATTTGTATTGAGTGGTGTTAAATGCCGAACGGCCAAAGGTATCCCCGGCAGGCAACCGAGCCAGCCGCATTCGCGATTTCCCTGTCAAAAGGCAATGGCCGGCCGATTTTCATGCAGTTGCACGAGCAGATCGTCGAGCGCATCGCGGCGGGCGAGCTCACGGCCGGTGCGCGGCTGCCGCCGGTGCGCCATCTCGCCAAGCAGCTCGGCATCAACCACATGACGGTCGCCAAGGCCTACAAGGATCTTGCCAAGGCCGGTTTCGTCGAGGGGCGCGCGGGAGGCGGTACGCACGTGCGGCCGCCGTTTGGAACGCGCGCAAGGCGGGGGGGCGGGCCGGAGCCTGCATTTGCCGAGCCGCTATTGTCCGAACGCCTGGATGAGCTTTCTCATGCTCCGGGTGTTATCGGATTTACACGCAACTATCCGACGCCCGATTCCGACTGCGTCACCGAATTTGAAAGCTGCCTGCAATCGGTCATCGCCGGCGGTCTCGCTCCGTATCTGGCATACGTTCCGCCGAACGGACGCATCGGCTTTCGCCATTGCATCGCGGACTATCTTGCGCAGCAGGGCATAAGCGTCGCGCCGGAAGACGTGGTTGTGACCTCGGGCGCGCAACAGGCGATCGAGCTGGTCATCCGGCTTCTCGTGCCGCCCGGATCTTCTGTCATCGTGGAACGTCCGGCGTACTACGGCGCCATCAATGCGCTGCGAAGCGCCCGCGCCCACATTCTCGAAGTGCCGCTCGAGAATGATGGAATGGACATCGAAAAGCTCGAAGCTCATTTATCGCGCCATCGGCCGCGTTTGATCTACACCAATCCGACCTTTCAAAACCCAAGCGGCGTGACGACAAGCATCGAAAAACGCCGGACCATTCTCGCGCTCGCGCGCAAGCACGGGGTCGCGATTCTCGAGGACGACCACAGTTCGGAGCTGCGTTTTTCCGGTGCTGCAGTTTCTTCCATTCGGGCGATGGCGGAGCCTGGCGACAATGTTTTTCTTGCGCGCGGATTTGGAAAGGTGCTCCTGCCCGGCACGCGTCTGGGCTATGTCGTTGCGCCGGCGCGCGCGCGGCGGCCCTTGCTTGCGCTCAAGGCGCACGGCGATCTGCATACGAACGGCATCATGCAGGAGGCAATGACGCAGTTCCTGACCCGCAAGAACTATCCGGGATTTCTTGACCGGATGAGGAAGACCTATGCCGCCAGACAGCGCCAGCTCATCAAGAGCCTGTCGGCTGGCATGCCGGAAGGCACGGTCATCGGGCGCCCGGAAGGCGGTCTCAGCCTCTGGGTGACATTGCCGGAAGGAACCGAAGTGTCCGAGCTTTACTACCGGGCTGTCCGCCGCGGCGTTGCTTTCGTGGCGGGGGAGGTTTTCTACGCGTTCCAGGTAAACCCACGCACATTGCGCGTGAGCTTCGGGCATTTGGAAGACGATTTGCTCGAGGAGGGCGTCGCCAGACTCTGCTCGGTCGCGAAGGACCTGATGCGGCCGCGCAGCGTGCTGA
Source organism: Pseudolabrys sp. (assembly GCA_036557605.1). Taxonomy (GTDB): domain Bacteria; phylum Pseudomonadota; class Alphaproteobacteria; order Rhizobiales; family Xanthobacteraceae; genus Pseudolabrys. The sequence continues at coordinate 10,936 of DATBHE010000030.1, read as the reverse complement.
GACCCGTATTCACGTAGTGGAGCGTTGTCGTCGGCAGCTCAGGCCTGGAACGCCTTGAAGGTGATGATGGTGTGTGTGTCCTTGATGCCGGGGATGCACTGCACCTTTTCGTTGACGAAATGGCCGATATCGGTGCCCGCATCGACATAGAATTTCACCAGCAAGTCATAATCTCCGGCGGTCGAATAGATTTCGGATGCGATCTCGGCTTCCGCGAGCGCATTGGCGACTTGGTAGGACTTTCCAAGCTCGCATTTGATCTGCACGAAAAAGGGGGTCATTGATCGCCTCCGGACACGTATTTCTAGCACGGTCTTACAGTCTTACAGACGGTTCATTCCCGCGCATAGCCGTCCGAAGGACGACGTGCTTTCGCACGCCTATAGCCGTCCGAAGGACTACCATCCGCTCATTCCCGCGCACCAACATCCGGTGTACCGGATGTTGGCATATACATGCGCAAGTCGGCTAAAGCCGACTTGCGATGGGAATCCAGCAGAAAAACAAATGCCGTGCGCTGTCGCTCTAGACCCCCGCTTTTGCGGGGGTGAGCGGGAATGTTTGGACCGGCGAACCAACACACTCCGCTCATTCCCGCGAACGCGGGAATCCAGAAGCAAAAAGGACGGACGTCGCAATTGGTGGCCCTGGGCCCCCATCGCAAGTCGGCTTTAGCCGACTTGCGCACGTATACGCCAACATCCGGTACACTGGATGTTGGTGCGCGGGGGTGAGCGGAGAAAGTGCGCAGATCACCCGCACGCCTAAGCGGCAATAGCAGGCTTGCCAGGTAGGCTTGCCTTGGGCAGGCGTGCGGACTACCTATTGAACAGCAATCTCGTGGGGTGTCCGGCAATACCGGGCTGAGAGGCAATCGCGCCAACCCAACGAACCTGATCCGGGTCATGCCGGCGGAGGGACCAGAGATGCGTCACCCGCAAGCAGCATCGTGCAACGGCCTTTCGCGTGACGACCTTTCGCGTGACGACTTGGCGCAGGCCGCGGCTGATATTCTCGCGCGGCTGCGGGCGCGCGCTCCCCGCATTCACTGCATTACCAACGCAGTTGCGCAGAATTTTACAGCCAACGTCCTGCTCGCGGCCGGTTGCGTTCCCTCGATGACCTTGTCGCCGGAGGAGATCGGGGCTTTTGTTGCCGGGGCGCAGGGGCTCCTTGTCAATCTCGGCACCTTCGATGCCGAACGGCGCGCTGCGACAACAATCGCCGTTGAGGCTGTCACACAAAAAAACCTGCCCTGGGTGCTGGATCCTGTGTTTGTCGAGCGCGCTTCCCCGCGTGCCGCCTTTGCGCGCGATCTGATCGGCAGGCGGCCGACGGTGGTCCGCCTCAATCACGCGGAGTTTGCTGCGCTTGCGGGCTGCGCGTCGTCGCGCGAGCAGGCCATGGCTTACGCGCGAGCCAATGGCGTTGTCATTGCGCTCTCCGGCGAAACCGATCTCGTCACCGACGGTCATCGGGCCGCCGCGATCGCCAACGGTCATCCGCTGATGGCCAAGGTCACGGCGATGGGATGCGCGGGTTCGGCGATCCTCGCGGCGTGCCTTGCGGTCGAGCCGGATGCATTTCGGGCAGCCGCGGCGGCACTGGCCATCGTGGGAATTGCAGGAGAGCTTGCCGGCGAACAATCCGCCGGGCCGGGAAGCTTTGCGGTTGCGATCATTGACGCACTTCACAATCTCGATGGGCCCGCACTCATCTCGCGCGCAAAGGTGAACTGATGCCCGTCGATCTCAGGCTTTATGCGCTTGTCGATCCGGCGGTGGCCGGCGGCCGCGCGCTGGTCGATCTCGCCCGGCATCTTACCGGAAGTGCGACTTTGGTGCAGCTGCGCGACAAGCATGGCTCGACCCGCGCCATGATCGAGCAAGCACGCGCGCTGCGTGCGGTGCTGGAGCCCGAGAACATTCCTTTACTGATCAACGATCGCGTCGACGTTGCGCTCGCCGCCGAGGCCGACGGCGTCCACATCGGTCAGGACGACATGCCGGTGCCGGAAGCGCGGCTATTGCTCGGTCGCAGAGCAGTCATCGGCCTGAGCGTCAAGACGATCGAGCAGGCAAGAGCGGCGCCGCTCGAGTTGCTCGACTATGTCGCAATCGGCGGCGTCTACGGCACCACGTCGAAAGAGAATACGGAAACGCCGATCGGCGTTGACGGCCTGCGGATGATCGTCGATACGGTCCGAGCGCGCAAAGCGAACTTTCCCGTCTGCGCCATTGCCGGGATCAACGCCACAAATGCGGCCGATGTGATAGGCGCAGGCGCCGACGGTGTTGCTGTCATTTCGACGTTGTCGCTTGCGCCCGATCCGGCAAAAGCCGCGCAGGATCTGCGCGCCGTGGTCGATGGCGCGCTGGCGGCAAGGGGACGGTGATGACTGCGATCGCCGTCACCATTGCAGGCTCGGATTCGAGCGGCGGCGCCGGCATCCAGGCCGATCTGAAGACGTTTGGCGCGCTTGGCGTTTACGGGGCCTCGGTCATCGTCGCGCTGACGGCGCAGAACACGCAGGGCGTGACCGGCATCCATGACGTGCCGGCCGATTTCATCAAGGCGCAGATAGACGCGGTCTTCTCTGATCTCGCTGTCGAGGCGGTGAAGATCGGCATGCTGTCGCAAGCCGCGAGCATCGAGACCGTGGCGAAAGGCCTTTCCGATCACCGCGCCAAGAACATCGTGCTTGACCCGGTGATGGTCGCGACCTCGGGCGACCGCCTGCTCGCAGCGGACGCGGTCGATGCATTGCGCAAGCTGCTTATTCCGCGCGCGCTGGTGATCACGCCCAATCTGCCGGAGGCGGCCGCCCTTGCCGGGACATCGCCGGCGCGCAACGAAAAAGAAATGGAGATCCAGGCACGCGAATTGCTGGCGCTCGGCGCGCGCAACGTTCTGATTAAAGGCGGCCATGGCGCAGGTGACGAGAGTGTCGATCTTCTGATCGGGCAGGGCGACGTCGTTCGGCTTTCGGCCCGGCGTATCGACACAAAAAATCTGCACGGCACCGGGTGCACGCTGTCATCGGCCATTGCAGCAGGGCTTGCCAAGGGGCTCGACCTCAAGGAGGCGAGCCGCCAGGCCAAAGTCTACGTCACCGGCGCCATTGCAGCCGCCGCTACGCTCGCGATCGGCCACGGGCACGGGCCGCTGCATCATTTCTATCAGTCAGGGAGAGACGCATGACCACCCGACGCAATTTCACCATTGGGGCCGGTCTGGCCGCCGGCGCGCTCGCCGCGCCAGCGGTGGCGCGCGCGCAGACGCAGAAATGGCGGATGGTCACCTCCTGGCCGAAACGGTTGCCCGGGCCGGGCATGTCGGCCGAGCGCATCGCCGAGCGCATTCGCGCGCTCTCGGGCGGCAGGCTCGATATTACCGTGCAGGCCGCCGGTGAAATCGTGCCGGCCTTCGAGGTGCTGGGTGCGGTCGGCAATGGCGTTGCCGATATCGGCCACACGGCGTCGTTCTACTGGCAGGGCAAGATGCCGGCGGCGGCCTTCTTCACGACGGTGCCGTTCGGCCTGACGCCCAACGAGCACGTCGCCTGGGTCGATGCCGGCGGCGGGCAGGCGCTGTGGGACGAACTCTACGCGCCCTTCGGCGTGAAGCCCTTCATGGGCGGCAATACTGGCGTCTGCATGGGCGGTTGGTTCCGCCGCGAGATAAAGAGCCTCGCCGATGTGCGCGGCCTCAAGCTGCGCACGCTCGGTCTCGGCGGCGAGGTCTACCGCCGTCTCGGCGTGACGCCGCAGACGACGCCGCCTGCGGAGATCCTCGTGAGCCTGCAATCGGGCGTGATCGACGGCGCCGAATTCGTCGGGCCCGGCACCGACATCGCGCTCGGACTCTATCGTGTCGCCTCCTCTTATTATTATCCGGGCTTCAACAAGCCGAACGGCACCGGCGAATGCATCGTGTCGCTGAAATCGTGGAACGCGCTTTCCGACGAGCTCAAAGCCATCGTTGCGCATGCCTGCGCGGCTGAGGCCAACTACGCGCTCGCCGAGATGGAGCGGCTCAACGCGCAGGCGCTCGGCGTGCTGGTGAACGAGCACAAGGTGAAGCTCGCGGCGTTCCCGCAGGATCTCATCGACGCCGCGCGCAAGCAGGCCAACGATGTGCTCGGCGAGCTCGCCGGCAAGAGCGCCATCACCGGGAAAGTGCATGCATCTTATGCGGCGTTCCGCGAGCGCACCGCGCCCTGGTCACGCGTGTCGATCGAGTCAGTGCTGCGGGCGCGGGGTGCGTAATATTGCGGGAAATGCTTTAGTCCCGGTCGTGCTTTCCTTGGGAGGTTGCGCGAATGAGCCAGAATGAAATTTACGCGCTACTGTGGTTGGTCTTCGCTACGGCTCTCATCGCGGGATTTGCCTTTTCCCTCGGCTGGCTGGAGGACCGCGCGGACAGACGCAAGGCGCGCCACGCGGCCGAATAACGCAAAGTGTGACTCTCGCAGGCGCTGAAGAATACCGGCTCCAACAATCGCAAGGCAGACCGCGCGCAGATCGACGTAATCGCGCGTGTCGCGGGAGGCCGGATTGACAAATTTGCGCGAGCGATCGATAGCAATTGATTACAACCTGAACGTGTATTAAAAGTCGTGCGTGTTTCCGGCACTTCGAGATTGGCACTAATGACTACAAACGAGCTTGCGGACGAGGACGGCTTGCCGCTCGACGAAGTAGGCGTTTGGGCAAAAGAAAAACATGAACGACTACTGAAATATATTGATATCTCGCGCGCTGCCCGGAGAAAGTTCGTCGAGGGAAGTGGCGGCGCCAGCTACATCGATCTTTTTTGTGGTGCGGGTCGAGCGGCCATCCATGAAACTAATGAAATCATCGATGGCAGCCCGCTGGTTGCATTCAAATGTGCTCGTGACGGTGGAGTGCCATTCTCAGAAATTCACATTGCAGATTTCTACGAAAAAAGAGCTTCATCGGCGGCAACACGGATCGCCAAAGCTGGTGGGTCGGCGAAAAGTTATGTTGGTGAAGCCGCACGCACTGCAAGTCAAATCGTTGAGCGTGTAAATCCTTACGGGCTTCATTTCGCGTTTCTCGATCCTTTCAATCTGGATGACTTGCCCTTCAGCGTTATTGAAACGCTGAGTCGGTTGAAACGCATTGATCTGCTAATTCATGTAAGCGCTCAAGACCTGCAACGAAATTTAGACGTCTATTCAAAATCGGGCGACGGTCCGTTGGATCACTTTGCTCCGGGATGGCGCAAAGCGATTGACGTCAAGCAAACGCAATCGGCTACGCGTGCTGCCTACATTGCATATTGGGCATCGAAAATGGAGCGGCTTGGACTGCCGCTTGCTCAGCGTGCCGAATTGGTTTCAGGATCAACGAAAAATCAACGACTATATTGGTTAGTTTTCGTAAGTCGTAGCGACTTCGCAAAGAGCCTTTGGGACAAGATTAGAAATTTGTCGGGTCAGGGTGAGTTGTTGTAGTTGTGGACACGGGGATCGATCAGTGGCCGCTTCCGACATCGAATGGACTGAAGCAACGTGGAATCCGATTGCCGGATGCACGATTGTGTCTCCGGGCTGTACCAATTGTTACGCCATGCGCATGGCAGCCCGGTTGCAGGCGATGGGAATGAAGAAATACGCCGGAACAACGCGCAAGTCGGGCCAGCGCCATGTCTGGACAGGACGTGTGAACACCGACAGGACGGCGCTTGGTACGCCGCTAACGTGGAAAAAGCCGCAGCGCATCTTCGTCAATTCAATGTCCGATCTGTTTCAGGATAAGGCCGATGAAGCCGTTGTCCGCGAAGTTTGGCGCGTCATGGAGCTGGCGCACTGGCACTCGTTCCAGATCTTGACCAAAAGGCCCGACCGCATGTTAGCGGTTTTGTCGAAGCCCGAATTTCCGGTGCTGCCGAATGTCTGGCTTGGCACGTCCGTCGAAAGCCGGGACTATGTTGACCGGATCGGCATCTTACGCCACGTGCCCGCGCGCATTCGCTTTGTCTCGTTCGAACCCCTGTTGGGTCCAATTCCCTCGCCCGATCTGCGGAATATTCATTGGGCGATTATCGGCGGCGAAAGTGGGCCACGCTCGCGGCCAATGCAGGAAGAATGGGTCGAAGAACTTCATGTTGCCTGCGAGCGGCAAGACGTTGCTTTTTTCTTCAAGCAATGGGGCGGTAAACGAAAGAACCGTACGGGACGACTATTCAAAAAGCGCACTTGGGATCACTATCCGGCTGTGGCGCTACGTCCGTAACGTTTGTCTTGGAGCCTGTTCGCATGGATGCCAAGCTCGAAGAGCTGTCCTTCACCTATTTCCCCGAAAACTACCGCTGGTCGCATGGGCTGCTGATCGGGCTCAACATGGCGCCGTGGGGCGGCGCCGAGATCGGCGAGGTCAACCGGATCGGCCTGCGCCTGAAAAAACGCGTCGGCGACGACGATGCGTGGTTCCGCGAATGGACGCGCGACGCGCGCAAGGTGGAAGATGCCGGGCGCGCACGCATCGCCGAAGGCTTCGCCACGAGCGGCGCGCAATATTTGCAGCGCGCCAGCGCCTATTACCACGTCGGCGAGCGCTTCCTGCAGCCGAAAAGCAAGGAGGGACTCGACGCCTATATGCGCGGTGTCGCGTGCTTTCGCGACGCGGCCGGATACATCAAGCGGCCGCGCATGGAGCATGTCGAAATTCCGTATGACGGCACGAGCCTGCCGGCGGTCTATGTCCATGCCGAGCCGGCGAATTCGTCCGGCAAGGTGCCGGCGGTGGTGTTTTTCGACGGGCTCGATGTCACCAAGGAGATCCAGTATTTCAAAGGCGTAGCCGATCTGGTGGCGCGCGGCATCGCCTGCCTCATTGTCGATGGGCCCGGCAACGGCGAGAGCATCCGCTTCCGCAATCTCCATCTGCGGCCCGACACCGAGCACTACGCGACGCCGGTCTTCGATTATCTCGCGGCGCGGCCGGAGGTCGACGCCAAGCGCATCGGCGTGATGGCGATCAGCCTCGGCGGCTATTACGCGCCGCGCGCGGCGGCGTTCGAGAAGCGCTATGCCTGCTGTATCGCCTGGGGCGCGCAGTGGGACTACCAGAAGATCTGGCGCGACCGCTTCGAGCGCCTGGCGCGCGCCGACACGCCGTCGCTCTCGGTCGCGCATCAGCACATCGCCTGGGTGCTCAACGTGAACTCACAGGAGGAGGTGCTCAAGCAGCTCGAGCCGTTCAAACTCGACGGCGTCGTGCAGAAGATCAGCTGCCCGTTTCTGATGCTGCACGGCGACGGCGACGAGCAGATCCCGTTAAGCGAAGCGCAGAAATGTTTCGACGCCGTCGGCTCGCAGCAGAAGACGATGAAGATCTTCACGCGCGAGGAGGGGGGCTACCACCACTGCCAGATCGACAACCAGAGCATCTGCGCGGCCTATATGTGGGACTGGCTCGAGCAGGTGCTGCAGCCCGCACGATGATGCTTCCGTTTCGTAGCGCACCAAGAGACATTGGACGGCGGCACGATTGACGGATAAGTTGATTTTGCTCAGGAAATTGCGCGGAGGGGCAGACTATGTACCGGCATATTCTCATTCCAACAGATGGGTCGGAGTTGGCCGAACATGCGGTGACAAACGGATTGTCATTGGCGAAATCTCTGGGAGCCAAGGTCACCGTCATTATTGTCGAGGATCCGTTCGAGCGGCTCATCGTTCCGGAATCGAGAGCGGCGCAGCGGCAGGCACTTGATGAGCTTGCCAAATACAAGGAGCAGGTCAAGGAACACAACGCGAGTGCCCTGGGTCGGGCGGCCGATGCAGCCAAGCAGGCCGGCGTGCCCTGCGACACGATGCAGGTTTCGAACACGCGCCCCTACGAAGCCATCATTGCAGCGGCCACGGAAAAGGGCTGCGATCTCATCGCCATGTCATCGCACGGACGGGGCGGGCTCTCCGCGGTCGTGCTCGGAAGTGTGACAAACAAGGTCTTGACGCACACAAAAATCCCGGTGTTGGTCTATCGCTGAATCCGCGGGCCCGACGAACAACCTCTCAGTTGGCATGCGCGGGCATAGGCGTGCGAAAGCGCGCCGTCCTCCGGACGGCTATGCGCGGGGAATGAGCGGATGAGAGTCCGCTTCGCTTCTAACATTCTTCCGCTCATCCCCGCGCAAGCGGGGATCCAGGGCGACTTGCTCAATATCCGAGTTGTGGACTCTGGATTCCCATCGCAAGTCGGCTTTAGCCGACTTGCGCACGTATATATGCCAACATCGGGTAAACCCTATGTTGGTTCGCGGGAATGAGCGGAGTGTGTTGGTTCGCCGCTCCAAACATTCCCGCTCATCCCTGCGTAACAACCTCTCAGTTGTCATGCGCGGGCATAGGCGTGCGAAAGGACGCCATTCTTCGAACGACAGTGCGCGGGCATGACAGGGTGAGAGGTCGTGCCGCATGACGCGGCTGGGGCGAGGTCGCGCCCTACACCGCAGCGTCATGCGCGGACTTGATCTGCGCATCCATGATGAAGTGCAGCGAGCACATTAGTACTGCCATGCTGGTGGTGATACGTCATGGATTGCCGGGCCAAGCCAGGTCAAGCCCGGCCATGACACTTTTAGAGGCGCTGCCATACTTACGTCGTGCCCGGCTTCATGCATAGGTGTGCGAAGCACGCCGTTCTTCGAACGGCTATCAATGAGCGGATGAGAGTCCGTGCCGCCGTCGTTCGGACAAGCGGCATGACGGGCTATTCCTAATTACTGATTACTGATTACTGATTCATGCGCTCTGGCCTGTCACCTTTTTGCATCTCTGTTCCCGCAAATCCTGCTTTTTCGTTTCTGTCCAATTCGCCGTCGCGCACACCCAAGTTTTCTTGCCCCCGTCTCCCTAAGCATTGAATCGCGCCATGCCAGCATTGGCGCAGGGCCGCGGCGGCGCGCCACCCCCCGGCGCGGCTGAGCAGCACGCTGGAAGAAACGAGCGGTCTGAACCGCAAGGAAGTTGGGGCATGAATCCAGCCGAATCGAAAAAACTTGCGCGTCGTCTCGCGACCGTCCTGATGATGTCGGCCGCGCCGTTCGTCGCAGCCGGGCGGGCGCAGGCCGCATGCACGCCGACCGGCACAAACCAGACGTGCGAGAATTCAACGGCGCTCACAGGCAATGTCGGCATCAGCGACACCGCCACGCTGACGCTGACGAACACCTCGACCGGCACGATATTGGGAACAGACATTGGTATTAGTGCCGTCACGGCCCACATCCTCAAGAATGAAGCAACCATCCAAGGCTCAAACAATGGAATCAATGCCACTGTCATCAATATCGACAACAACACAGGAACGATTCGAGCCATAGCCCCGGTCGGCGCGGCGATTATCGGTGAGAAGCTCGATATAACAAATGCCGATACGATTAGTGCTGCGCTGGGGACCGCCATCTTCGGCACGGTGTCGACGAAAGTTCACAATTTGCTGAATGGCGAAATTTCTGGTGGAAATGTTGCGATCGAGGGTACCGGACTTGACGTAACGAACGAGACAGGTGCGACGATCAGCAGCGGAAACACCGCCATTGAGGGCCAAGGCTCGATCACAAACTCCGGCATAATTTCGGGCAACGCCTTCTCTGTGGCGTTCCGCGGCGGTGCCGGCCTCACCAATACTCTCACCTTGAAGACCGGCTCGCAGCTGACCGGCCTCGCGCAAGGCAGCCAACTGGGCGCGACCAACAAGCTCGTGTTTGAAGGCCACGGTACGTCCGCCAACAATTTTCTGAACTTCAACTTGCTCGACGTGAACGCCGACACATCGTGGGTGCTGAGCGGCAATGCCGGCATCGAGGTCACCAGCGTGAACACCGGAACCTTGGCGGTCGATGGCGGGCTCTTGGGCACAGTGTTTGTGGCTTCTGGCGGGACGCTGGCAGGGCACGGCACGATTAACGGGTCGCTTTCTGCACGCGGCACGGTAGAGCCCGGAGCAATTGTTCCGTTCAGCACATTGACGGTGAACGGCAGCGTCAATTTTTTGCAGGATCCGCAGAAGCCGCAGGGTCAGCAGAACTCGATCTATCAGGTTCACATCAACGCTGCCGGACAGACCGACCTTTTGCGCGTCATAGGAGTCGGCAGCGACGTGATATTGAGCGGCGGGAGGGTGAGTGTGCTGGCGCAGAACGACAGCACCTCCTACAAGCCGTCGACGCAGTACACGATTCTTACGTCGGAGCGCGCCGTCCTCGGCGGCACCAACAAATTCCAGCGCGTCGACAGCAATCTCATTTTCCTGAAGCCGACGCTCACCTACGATCCGAACAACGTCTTCCTGACGATGGATCTCGTCACAGTTCCGGCAGGCGGCGGCACCGGAGGTGGAGGCGGCGGGACGACTCCGGCCGTTGTTGCGGCCGCGCAGACGCGCAATCAGAACGCGGTGGTAACGTCAATCATCGGGGGGTCGCTCACCAATCCGCTCTTCCTGCGCGTTGTCAATCAGACGACGCTCGACGGCGCGCGCGCGGCTTTCGATGCGCTCTCGGGCGAGATCTTCGCCAGCGTGCACAATGCGCAAGGGCAGGAGGCCTCGTTCACACGCAGCGGGATCCTCGGCCGGCTGCGGCAGGCGTCGTACACTGATGCGCCGGGCGCGCTCGGCACGCTCGGCTTTGCCGGACCGGAGCTGGCTTATGCGGATGGCGGCACGGTTGCCAATGCAGGTGCGAACGAAGCCTATGCAGCCGACATCAGCGGCCGCAATCCGATGGCGGTGAAAGCCCCGGACGGCAATCATCATGGCAGCGACCTCACCTTCTGGGCGCAGGGGCTCGGCGGCTGGGGCCATGCTGACAGCGACGGCAATGCCGCCTCATTGAAGAGCCGCTTTGGCGGCTTTCTCTCCGGCGCCGACATGCGCTTCGGCGAAGCCTGGCGGGCCGGCCT
>DATBHE010000029.1:0-43693 GCA_036557605.1 Pseudolabrys sp. | reverse complement strand
AGCATTGATTGCCTGCGCCTGAATCGCCTTGCGCGTACTGCCGGTGCCCCGATCGATACCGGGGCGGGGATCAGGATCTTCAAGAAGATCGGCGATCGCGTTGACAAAGGCGAGCCGCTCTATCGTATCCACGCTTTTGATCAGTCGGAGTTCGACCTGGCGGTTGCGGCTGCCAAGGACAATACCGGATACGGCATCGACGACCATCTGCCCGTCCATGGCAGATCGGCGTCATGAGCGCTCTGGTTATCCAGAGCCTTCCATCATCGAGCGCCGAAGCTGCGCGTCTTGCCGCCCGCCTTGGCGTGGCCATGCACGAGATCGACGTGCATCGGTTCCCGGACGGCGAATTGCGCGTGACCGTCGGTCCGCCAGCCGCTACGACCGTCATCTATGCGTCGCTTGACCGGCCGAATGACAAGTTACTGACGGTTCTGTTTGCCGCCGATGCCCTGCGGCGCGGAGGCGCTCGACGGCTTGTCCTGCTGGCGCCGTATCTTTGTTACATGCGCCAGGACACGGCTTTCCAGGCAGGCGAGGCGATCAGTCAGAAGGTTGTCGGTCGGTTGCTTGCGGATGCTGTCGATCGGATCGTCACAGTCGACGCCCATCTGCATCGTACGAAGACCATTCAGGAGATTTTCCCCGGCATCACGGCAGATAACCTATCGGCGATGTCGGCTGTCGGTGAGGCGCTGAAGGCGCGACTTGATCCGCGTACCATTGTCGTTGGTCCGGACTCAGAATCCTTGAGTTGGGTCAGCGATCTCGCGCATCGATTGGCGCTGCCCTGGGCGGTTGCGGAGAAGACGCGCCGCGACGACCGTACGGTGCAGCTTACGTTCGGCGATCCAGGCGCGTTTTCCGGACGGCCGGTGCTGCTGGTGGACGACATCGTATCGTCGGGCGCTACTGTCCTGGCGGGCGCCGAAGCACTCGTGGCGGCAGGCGCTCGTCCGATCGATGTCGTCATCACGCATGCGCTGTTTCCCGCGCAATTGACCGAAAAGCTTCACCACGCCGGGATACGTTCGATTTTTTCAACCTATAGCGTGCCGCATCCGACAAACGCCATTCGTCTCGATAGTCTTCTTGCCGATGCGCTGCGGTCTGAAATCGACAGTTCGCCGGGAGGAGGGCTGTGACTGTAACGGTCCAATTTTGCGGCGCGGCCCGCACTGTGACCGGCTCCTGTTACCTGTTCCAGGCGCCGGCAGGGCGCGTGCTGGTCGACTGCGGTCTCTTTCAAGGCTCGAAGACGCTTAAGGCACTGAACTATCGCGCCTTCCCTTTTCGCCCAGGCGACATCGATGCCGTGCTTCTGACTCACGCGCACATCGACCATAGCGGCTTGCTGCCGAAACTGGTGCGTGAGGGCTTCCACGGCAAGATCTTCGCGACGCACGGCACCATCGACCTCTGCTCGTTCATGCTGCCGGACGCAGGAAGCATCCAGGAATCTGAAGTTGCTGCTCTCAATCGGCGTAATGCCGCGCGCGGCCGCGCCGAAGTGACCCCGATCTATACGCAGGCCGAGGCTGTTGCATCGCTCGACCATTTTCGGCCCGTCGGATACGGGATGTGGGTGGACGTCATTGCCGGCGTGCGTGCGCGCTATTGGAATGCCGGGCACCTTCTTGGCTCGGCATCAATCGAGATCGAATTTTCCGGAGAAGGTCATCGCGGAGAACCGTTGCGTATCCTCGCGTCGGGTGACCTCGGACCGGATGCGAAGCTGCTGGAATCCGGCGCCGAGGCGCCGGCGGGCCTTGATTATGTCGTCGTAGAATCGACGTACGGTGCAGTAGACCGTCCGGCCACCACAGCAGCGCTGCGACGTGCGCATCTCGCCGCCGAAGTTCGCGCTGCGCACGACGCCGACGGCGCTTTGCTCATTCCGGCCTTTGCCGTCGAGCGCACGCAGGAACTCCTCGTCGACCTCGTTGCGCTGATGGAGCAAAGGAAGGTGCCGCCGGCTCCCATCTTTCTCGATTCACCACTTGCCATCCGGGCGACCGAGGTGTTCCGGCAGCACGCTTCCAGCTCTGATCCGGAAATTGATGTCCGTCGACTTCTGAATTCGTCGCATTTGCGCTTCACCGAGACCGTGGACGAGAGCAAGGCGATCGCCAAGTTATCCGGCTTTCACATCATCATGGCGGGAAGCGGAATGTGCGAAGCGGGCCGCATCCGGCATCACCTCAAGCGCTGGCTTTGGAGTGGCAATGCTACTGTCCTGCTGACCGGATTTCAGGCGAAGGGAACGCTTGGACGTTTTCTACTTGACGGTGCCAAGGCCGTGCGAATACAGGGCGATGAAATCAAGGTTGCTGCCCGTATTCGCAGGATCGACGACTACTCGGGCCATGCTGATGGTCCCGAACTTGCGCGCTGGGTTGCGGCGCGCCGGCCGATCCGCCGTGGTGTGTTCCTCGTCCACGGCGAGGAGCCGGCGGTTGGCGCGTTGTCCGAGCGGATTGCGGAAAGGATCGTGCCCGCGAAGCAGATTTTTACGCCGCTGTTGGACGATGTCTATGAGCTCTCAACTCCGGCACCGATGCCGATTGATGTGACGCAACGCCGAAGACTGCCTCCCGACGCTGTTGTTGCGCTCGATTGGCACAACGACATGTCGAGACTCGTTCTTGATATCAATGACCGGATTGAGGCGGCCGCGGACGACCGCGCGCGGCGCATCATCATTCGCCGGCTACAGCGCGCGCTCGATGCGGACTCATAAAAAAGGTGCGCGGATAGCGCACCTTTTTTAGTGGTCTATCGATTTTGTCAGGCTGCAGATTTCACCTCGATTTTCCTGGCCTGTGCCGGCGCCGGTTTTGCAACCGTCACCTTCAGCACGCCCTTGGATATGCTCGCCTTGATGGCGTCGGGGTTGACGCCTTCCGGCAATTCGAGCGTTCGTTCGAACGAGCCGTAGCTGCGCTCGACCAGCCGATAGTTTTTATCCTTCTGCTCTTTTTCAGCTTTTTTCTCCCCGCGGATCGTGAGCAGATTATCAGCCAGATTGATCTGGACATCTTTCTCCTCGAGTCCCGGCAATTCAGCGGTGACTTCAATTTCCTTGTCGGTTTCGGTCACGTCCATGCTCGGCATCAATGCCGTGCCGCCGTTGCCCGAAAATGCCGGAAGGCCGCGGCTAAAATCCTCGAAGAGCCGGTCGATCTCCCGTTGCAGTGACATGAAGGGACTGGCAACAGTCGGCAGGCCACGACCGACAGGTATAAGTGATTTCAGGTTCATATTCGCCTCCATCATTCTCTCTCTGCGATACGCTGCTTCGGCAGCGACTGGTCTGTTACGGGGTGTTTCGATTCCGCACCTTGAGGCATGTCAAAGAAATCAAGTTGTGATCGGGCCGTCCTTTGGTTCGATGACCATGCCTGACGTCGGTTCAAGCCATACCAGATGATCTTTCACGCCTTTGACGCCGGCGATGTTTTCGGCGGCGACTTTCAGCGCCTCGCGCTGGCGCTCATCGATAATTACACCCCAGAGTTCCACCACTCCGTCGCGGACAACGACATTGACCATCGCCGCCGGGGCCCAACTCTCTTTTTGCATTTCCGCGAGAAGTCTTTCGCGGATCGCCGTATCATCCTTCGCCGATCTCGGCTCAGCGCGGGCAAGGCTGACCATCGCATGCATCAGGTTGGAGCGCGTGACCATTCCCACGACAGTTTTTCCGCGCATGACGGGCACGCGCTTGATGCGACGGCGCTCCATCAAATCAACGATATCTTCAAGGCTGGTGTCTTCCGTAACGGTGTGAACGTCTACGGTCATAACTTCGCCAACCTTGCTGCCGTGGGAATGGGCATACTCGCCAGCGAGCTTGCCGGGACCCATCAGAAATTCGAGCCAGCGCGAGCGTCGTCGTTCCGTATTGGTCTCCCGCCGACGCAGAAAATCACCCTCGGACAGAATGCCGACAAGCTGACCGTCCTGATCGATTACGGGCAGGCCGCTGATGTGGTGCTGAAGCATTTGCCGCGCCGCCTGAAGGATCGTAGCGTTCGGTTGCACCGAAATAACGGTGCTGGTCATTACATCTCTGGCTTTCATGACGGTTCTCCCAATCCAACCTAAATATGGTCAAACCGTCCGCATGGTGTTGAGCCAGATCAAACTTCCATCTGCCGTTAGAATGTAAAAAGATATGCTCACCGAGGAGACCAGCATGGCCGGCAAACGAAAGTCGCATCGCAGGGCTAAGCGCCGTGCGCACATGCAAAACATCAGAAAGACGCAACCGGCCGGTAGGCAGCGCAACATCCCTCGGTAGTTCCGCGGCCTAGCCGGATGAGCACTTATCGTCTCGATCGTCTTTTCAGTCCGCGTTCAGTTGCCCTTATCGGCGGCAGCACCCGGAAATATTCAGTAGGAGGCGCGGTACTCAGAAATCTCCGTCAGGCGGGATTTGGCGGTGCGATTGGCCTGGTGAATCCGCACCATACGACAATCGAAGGCATCACCGCGGTCAAGAGTATTGATGATCTCGCCGTTTGTCCTGATCTTGCCATCATCGCCACGCCACCGCCCATTGTGCCCGAATTGATAGCCGGATTGGGATCTGCAGGCTGTGCGGCGGCGGTCATCCTCTCGGCCGGTTTGGGGCACGGGCCCGGTTCGCTCTCGGAGGCGGCCGAACGTGCGGCGCGCGCGAATGGCCTGCGCATCGTTGGGCCCAACTGTCTCGGCATCATCGTACCGGGGCAGAAGCTCAACGCCAGCTTTGCAGCGAGCTCGCCGGGGCCGGGAGACCTCGCAGTGATCTCGCAGTCGGGGGCGATTGCTGCGGGTCTCATAGAATGGGCTGCATCGCGATCGGTCGGATTTTCCGCCGTTGTATCGATCGGAGATCAGCTGGACGTCGACTTTGGCGACCTGCTTGACTATTTCGCGCTCGATCGCGGCACGCGGGCCATCTTGCTTTACATCGAGTCGATCAAGGATGCCCGGAAGTTCATGTCCGCCGCGCGGGCCGCCGCGCGGACCAAACCTGTCATTGTCGTCAAGGCTGGCCGCCATGCGCGGGCCGCGGTCGCCGCGAAAACCCATACCGGCTCGTTGGCCGGGGCCGACAGCGTCTACGACGCGGCATTTCGGCGGGCGGGCTTGCTGCGCGTTTCGGATCTGGACGAATTATTTGCAGCCACCGAAACCCTGGGGCACGTAAAATACTTGGGTGGGAAAAGGTTGGCGATTTTAACGAACGGGGGCGGGATCGGAGTCCTTGCCGTCGACCGCCTCATGGACCTTGGGAATACAGGCGATGTGCTCGCGTCGATAGGACCGGAGGCCATGGCCAGACTCAATGCGGCGCTGCCGGCCATCTGGTCCAGGGCCAATCCGGTTGATATCGCCGGAGATGCGGATGCGACGCGCTATGCCGCAGCTCTTGACGCGCTTTTAGCCGACGAGGCGAACGACGCTGTCATGGTCATGAACGTGGCGACAGCGCTTGCTTCGCCAACAGACGCTGCGGCAGCCGTCGCCGAATCGTTTCGCTCTTACAAGAACAGTGCGGTTTCGCCCAAACCCATTTTTGCAGTTTGGGTGGGAGACCGTGGCGAAGCGTCGAAAAAATTCGAAGCTGCGGGAATTCCACACTACCCATCCGAAACCAATGCAGTCGCGGGCTACGGTCACTTGGTGCGCCACCGAGAAGCGCTCGAGATGCTGATGCAAATGCCGCCAAGTCTGCCGGAGAATTTCGTGCCTGATGTCGCTACAGCACGCCGCGTTATTGCTGGCGTGCTGGGTGCCCGCAGATCCTGGCTCGATCCGGTCGAGGCAGAGAAGCTGCTTCGTGCATATTCCATCCCAATTGCGCCGGTCGTTCCTGCGTCAAATCCGGAGGAAGCTGCCGATGCGGCCATGCCTTTCCTGAACAACGCTCAGCTTGTCGCTCTGAAGATCTATTCGCCCGACATTATCCATAAATCGGATGTTGGCGGCGTGCGATTGAATTTGGCGAGCGCATCCGACGTGCGGCAGGCGGCGGCTGAAATGCTTGAACGTGTGCACGCAGCCAACCCCGCAGCGCGGCTCTGGGGCGTCACAGTGCATCCGATGATCGTTCGTCCAATGGCGCGTGAACTGATTGCCGGAATCGCCGACGATCCGACTTTTGGGCCAGTGGTCGTGTTTGGGCGAGGGGGCACTGCCGTCGAGGTGATCAATGACAAGGCGCTGGCGCTTCCGCCGCTCGATCTCAAGCTCGCTCAGGAGCTGATTTCACAAACTCGCGTTTCGCGTGTGTTGAAAGCGTATCGAAACGTGCCGGCGGCGGATGAGGTTGCGGTTGCGCTTATACTCGTCAAGCTTGCCCAGCTGGCAGCCGATGTGCCTGAAATCAGAGAAGTCGATCTCAATCCGCTAATGAGCGACCATTCTGGCGCTATTGTCGTCGATGCCCGCATTGCGGTCGCACCACTTGAACAGGCCGGTCGCCGTTTCCCCGGTCACCCACGCTTCGCCATCCGGCCTTATCCAAAGGAATGGGAGCGGTCGTGCCATTTGCCGAATGGTACTGCGGTGCTCGTGCGCCCTGTTCGTCCAGAGGATGAGCGATTGTATGCCGCCTTCTTTGCCCGGGTCACGCCGGATGACCTGCGTCTTCGCTTCTTCACGCTGATCAAGGAATTTAGCCACACTTTCATCGCTCGTATGACTCAACTCGATTACGCGCGAGCCATGGCTTTTATAGCACTTGACCAAGCAAGCGGCGATTTGCTCGCTGTTGCGCGGCTGCACGCCAATGCCGACTACGACAAAGTCGAGTATGCGATTTTGGTTCGATCGGATATGAAAGGCCTGGGCCTCGGGTGGCTGCTCATGCAAACTCTTCTCGAATATGCTCGCAGCGAAGGGCTACGCCGCATTGAAGGTCAGGTGTTGAAAGACAACACAACAATGCTGAAGATGTGTCGGGAGCTTGGCTTTACGGTCATGGGCGATCCCCATGATTCCGGTAGTTGCCTGGTGAGCCTGGACATAAAGCCGACGATTCCCGCTCAGCTCCAGCAGCCGGATTGCTGATTGCGGACAAATTCGTCCCCTTTTTTATCTCGAATGTGTCAATGGCCCAGTCAATGGGCCAGTCAATGTGCCATGAGTGTTGGCACGGTCATGCTCTCGAGGATGCCACGAGTTGCGCCTCCCAGGATGAACTCGCGCAAGCGGGAGTGGCCATAGCCACCCATGACGATCAGATCCGTCGAGGCATCGCTGGCGTAGGAAAGAATCATATTCGTCACGTCGATATCCGCGCCCACTATTTGCTTGACTTCCACCTTGAGGGCATGCCGCGCCAAGTGTTGCGCAATGTCGGTGCCGGCGACATCGCCCGTTCGCTTTTGCGGCTGGATGGAGACAATATCGATTGCTCCAGCGCGCCTTAAGATCGGCATAGCGTCCGCAACTGCACGGGCGACGTTGCGGCTGCCATTCCAGCAAATCATAACGCGATCAACCTTGAATCCGGTGCGATGAATATAAGGAACGATCAGGACTGGCCTGCCTGATCCGAACAGGGCGCCCTCAACGATCAACTCTTCCATTGCTTCGCTGTCTGGTCGGACCTGACCGACGATCGACAGGTCATAATTGCGTGCGGTCTTGCCAAATACACTGCCTGCATCCACGGCCCCGGCCCCGATGATATGGACTTCCGCCATAACGCCTGCATCTCCGGCTGCACTTTCAAATTTCTCCTTGGCGGATTGAGCCCTTTTTTTGTTTTGCGCACGATATGCAGCGACAGCGGAGGCGACGCCGCCATCAAAGACCGACCCTGGAATGCCCACTTCACGATTAAAAGCGATTCCGGTCAGATGCGCACCGAATTCCCGCGCGACCGAAATCGCGTAATCGCGTGCTGGATCATGATCTGCTTCGGAATCCAGGTTAACGAGCACATCTTTTATCATGACCATTCCTCGATAAATTGGTTATGGCGTTGCGCGATTGTTCGCTGCTGTTGATACGGTCTGGCGCACTTGCTCAAGGAGAGAATTCAGCAAAGGCTTTTCGATAATCGGTATGTGCGCGGCCTCGGCGCGATCGCGCAGAGATTTGCCGGGGTGGCTCGTAATGAGAATGGCTGGGGCGATTACGTTTCGAGTGCGTAGCTCCGAAACCAGATCCAGACCGTTCATTCCCGGCAGTTTCTGATCGATAATCAGGCAATCGAATTCCGGCAGGTGCGGTTCCGCCAGGACTTGCTCCGCATCCGCGTAGGCACGAACCGCAAACCCCTCAACCACGAGAGAGAATTTCAACGACTCGCGCACAGCGCGGTCGTCCTCAACGACGAGAATCGAATGATATCCGGAGCTTTGCGCGGATTGCGGGTTCATTGTTCGGCGCAGATACAAGACCACCATGGGCTTGCTTGCCGCCAGAACACCCGAACAGGTCGCCTTGCGCCTTGATCTAGCGCAACTGTTTTGAAGACTCGGTCATTCGCCGCGATCGAGGAGCCCGCCTACCAATGCCATTCGAACCAGGTCGGACAGGCTCTCAGCCTGCATCTTTTCCATGACGTTTGCTCGATAGATTTCCACTGTTCGAGGGCTTATTCCCAGATCATAAGCGATGGTCTTGTTCGGATGACCCGCAACAAGGCCTTCAAGGACCTCACGTTCGCGATTGGAGAGCGATTTCAGGCGGCTGTCGATGGTCGCCTTCTGGGCCTGACGCTGGCTATCGATGGCATGGGCGGTGACGGCCATGCGAACGGCGCGCAGGAACACCTCGTCACTAAACGGCTTCTCGATGAAGTCCAGTGCACCGGTTTTCATGGCTTCTACTGCAAGCGGGACGTCACCGTGGCCGGAAACCACGATGACCGGCAATGATACTTTCAGCTCACGCAGGCGTTGCAGGAGCTCGAGCCCGCTCATCCCGGGCATTCGCACGTCGGTCACGACGCAGCCGGTTTTGATTTGGGGTAACGCTTTGAGGAAGTCCGTGGCAGCCGCATAGGTTTGGACCTGAAAATTTTCCGCACGCAGCAAAAATGCCATCGAGTCCCTCATGGCCTCGTCGTCGTCAACCACGTGAACAATATCGGTATCAGACGGCATCTCTTGCGTCCTCCTCGGTCACCGCGCGCACTGTAAACCGAAAGACGGTGCCCCCGTCTGGATTTGGTTCGATCCAAATCCGTCCGCCGTGAGCCTCGATGATGGTGCGTGAAATCGAAAGGCCGACTCCCATGCCTTGCCGCTTCGTCGTCACGAACGGCCGAAAAAGTTGATCCGATACCTCCGGACTGATCCCTGTGCCAGTGTCGGCGACGCTGGTCATCAACATGCCGTCGTCGGCCGGGGTGGTGGATATTAGCAGTTCACGCTGCGGTGAATCACTCATGGCTTCTATGGCGTTGCGCACCAAATTCAGGAGCACCTGCTGAATCTGAACCTTGTCGGCGAGAACGAGATCGTTTGATCGGCTCAACTGGAATCGCACATGGACGCCTTGATCCTTTACGCCGACAAGCGCCAAAGCACTGGCTTCTTCAACGAGCTTCGCCATGCTTTCGACTCGGCGGTCGCTTTCGCCTCGCGCGACGAAATCGCGCAGGCGCCGGATGATCTGTCCCGCGCGCATTGCCTGTTCGGCCGCGCTATCCATCGCCTCTCGAACCACACCCGCGCGGTCGTCTGTCGTCTGTTCGAGCAAACGGCGGGAACCCTTCAGGTAGTTGGTAATCGCCGACAAAGGCTGATTGAGCTCGTGTGCCAGCGCTGACGCCATTTCGCCCATTGCGGTCAGACGCGAAATATGTACGAGCTCCGATTGAAGTTCCTGCAGTCGAGCTTCGGTCTTCTGGCGTTCCGTCAGATCACGAATAAATCCGGTAAAATAGCGCTGATCGCCTGATTTCATTTCTCCCACAGCGAGTTCCATTGGGAAGGTCGATCCGTCTTTACGCTCGCCGACGACCACGCGGCCGATGCCAATGATGCGGCGTTCCTCCGTCTTTAGATACCTGGCGAGATAAGAATCGTGATTTTCGCGGTAAGGCGACGGCATCATCATTTTAATGTTCTTGCCGATCACTTCGGCTCGCTCGTAGCCAAACAGCCGTTGGGCCGCCGTGCTGAACGACTGCACGATGCCTCGTTCATCGATAACGATCATTGCGTCCGGAACAGTATCGAGAATTGACGCGAGATGAGCTGCTCGGGCCGCATTGTCGCGATCGCTTTCCACTGTGTGCAACCAGATTTCCTTAAGCCGCTCGCCGAACCAGGCCATTGCAATTCCAACGGCCGTAAACGTGACGGCGCGCGAAAGATCCACCGCAAAGTCTGCGGACCTCGTGTCGGTGACGGTCGCGTAATCGGCCGAGAAGTACAGATGAAGCGCCAAGCCGAAGCCCGTTGCCATCAAGCCTGGGCCCCATCCGCCGATAATTCCGGCGATCAATGTTGAAGGGACCAAAAAGAGGTAAGGTTCGTGAAAGTGCGGGCCAAGAAGCAGCAAAGTGACGATGGTCGTGGCAACCAACAATAACGTCAATGCATAAGGCCGCCACGACTTGCCGAGGACCCGCCAAAGCCAAGGCAGCTGCCGTAAGGCGTTCTGCGACAGCCGCGCCATGTCCGCCATTCGGTTTTCTCCGCCGTGGAAATGTCTCTCAAAGCCAGAGCATCAAAAAAATGCACTAATTACTTGGCGTTTTCGCTCCGTAATATCCCTTATGGATTATATCTGAATTTTCGCGGGTCAGCGGGGGCCGTACAGAGGCCTTCAGTACATCCCAGCGAAGGGCCAAGCCATGTTGATGCAAACCGCAACTCGCACTGGTTCCAACCAAGCCGCAAGCAATCTTTCATCCCGTGCTGCCATGTCCTCGATCGATCTTATGGGCGCCATAATGCCTTATCGCCGCAACGCTGAGATCTATGGCGAAGGTGAGCCGGCCAGTTACGTCTACAAGGTCGTCGATGGGGCAGTGCGGACCTACAAGCTACTCTCCGACGGACGCCGGCAGATCGGCTCCTTTTACCTGCCTGGCGACATCTTTGGGCTCGAAACCAGCGACGATCATTCGTTCTCGGCAGAAGCTATCTCCGACGCAAAAATTCTGGTCGTCGAGCGCAAAGCTTTGCAGGCGCTCGCAACGCGCGATAGCGAGGTAGCTCGCCAACTATGGGATGTCACGGGGCAAGAGCTCCGCCGCGTCCAAGATCACATCCTGGTCTTGATCAAGACGGCAAAGGAGCGGGTTGTCAGTTTTTTGCTGGAAATGGCGCAACGCCACCCCGGCAGCAACGACGTCATTCTTCCAATGTCTCGACAGGACATTGCCGATTATCTTGGCATAACGATCGAAACGGTTTCACGCGCGCTTAGCGAGCTTGAAACCTCGGCGTCGATCAAACTCGCGAGCGCGCGCCATATTGTATTGTGTAACCGGCGAGCGCTTGGTTTACTCAACAGCTAGTCTTTCACGTTAGGCTGCAAAAAAGGTCTCGGCATTTGCTCCGAGACCTTTTTTGCAATGTACCGCTAGCGGCCAGCCGAAGTGACGGATTTGACCACGAAAGTATGCATAGTGCCGGCAGCGTCGCTCACTGAAACATATTCCCCGGGCGCAAATATATGGTGACCAAACATGAAGCCGCCCTCATCATCATCATCACGCGCCGCATTATAGTCGAACACCCACCGTCCATGCTCGGCGCCGCCCGCCTTGTGCACCAACAACCCACTTTTGTTTTCCTCGGCCGGCGAAAAGTGGCGGACCCTGCATATTGTGCGATGTTTCTTCCACTCCGCTAAGTCGATGTGGCCGTCGCCATCGAGGGGAGCAATGAGATCATAACCGATCTGACTTGACCCATTTGGAAATTCCTTCGATCGGGCGAGAGTTAATACAATGCGTTTCAGCGTGGCGGTCATGTTGCTCTCCATGAATATTCATTCAATATGATGCAAACAAAGACGACAGTATTGATGGAGATCAAGACCTGCCGTCACGCCGTACTTAAAGATGTGTCAGTTTGCCATGGAGCTAGGTACATGCGCAGGAAACTTCTCAAAACAATTCACGTAGGCGGTTGTTTGCTGGCATTTGGTATTTCCAACCTGATTGCTGCGAGCACCAATGCGCAAATGGATCCCCGGCAGCAAAGAGGTTTTACCCTGGCAAAGGCAAATTGCGCGCGCTGTCACTCGATCGATAAGGTATCGGTAAGTCCGCTCAGACTGGCACCCCCGTTTCGAGAACTTCATAACCGCTATCCGGTCGAGTCACTTGAAGAAGCACTTGGCGAGGGCATCGTCACGGGTCATCCAAACATGCCCGAATTCCGTCTGGACCCCGATCAGATTGGCGACCTCATCAGTTATCTTAAGTGGCTTGAACAGTAGTTTGCCGCCTACACTCCACGAGTGACGTCATGTCGACACTCGCGGCTAGAGCAATTCCAGCAGGCAGTCACTTAAGTTGACTGTATTCTGCGTGGAGCGAAGCCGCTGCCTTTGTCGCCGGATGCTTGTGCCCTTCGGTCGCGACCGTTAGCGGTTGTTGTGTAAACCGCATTCTCTCTTCATTTCGTCTTCCCACCACCAACGGCCTGCGCGTTCTGGCTCTCCTGGCCGCAACGCTCGCGTGCAGGGGGCGCATCCGATTGATGTAAAGCCTTTGGCATGGAGTGAATTGACTGGGACGCCGTTATTCGACGTGAACTCAGCCACCTGCTGCCTACTCCAATCAAACAGCGGACTAAGTTTAACCAGGTTCCTTCCGGGATCAGCGGTGACAAGTCCCATGTCCTGGCGATGAGCAGACTGATCCGCGCGCAGGCCCACAACCCACGCCGCTGCGCCTGCAAGGGCGCGATTGAGCGGTTCGACCTTGCGCACGAAGCAGCACGCGATGCGCGCCTCGGGATCAGCGTAAAATCCATTGATTCCTTGCCGGTCGACAAGGTTTTCGAGATCGACATTGTTCGGATAGACCCCCCGGATGCGCCGACCGAAATGACGTTCTGTTTCTGCCCATAGGTCGTAGGTCTCCGCAAACAGGCGGCCTGTGTCGAGGGTAACGACTTCGATGTCCAGATCTGCCTCATTGATCATATGAAGGATTGCCTGGTCTTCGATGCCGAAGCTTGTCGTAAAAACAATCCGTCCTTCGATTTCCTGACGCAGGAACGAGATGCGATCGGGGGCAGATAATTGAACGAGATGGTGGGCAAGTGCTTCGATGCGCTTTGCTGCATCGTCGGCGGTGCGGAGATAGTGCGTCGAACGACTCAAAGAGCGCTGCGCGCGCTGCGTCTGCATGTCGAGTATCAGGCCGCCGCCGGCAATGCGGCCATCGACCTCAATCGCAAAACGACCTGTTGATGGGTTGACTGCGTAAGAGTCAGCCGCAAGTGGTGCTTTTAGAGCGATCTCGATTTCACCGACATGGTTTTGCGAAATTGTATTCGTTGCACTCGGCTGCAACGCCCCCGGATCGATAACTTTATCGACAGTTGTGATTTCGCTTCGAATCTCCGCGGTTCCTGAACGCAGGACGACCGCGGTCCCAGTCACCAAGGCTGCTTGGTGCAACCAAAATACGCGGGCGCGAACACCATTGCTGACAGCGGGCGGAGTGGATGATAGCGCGAGCAGATTTCCACGTTCGACGAAAATCTCACGATCGAGCGTGATACCAACGGATCGACCCGCCACGACCGAGCGAGATGAATGCGATTCGTGAGGAACGGGCCAAGTTTCGATTGATTTCACGCGCGCGAACTTTGCACCAGGCATGACGACGATTTCATCGCCGACCGAGACTCGCCCGCTTTCAATGCGTCCAACGATAATTCGACGATCATCGAACTTGTAGACGGCCTGGACGGGGAGGCGGAAGGCGAGATCTTGGGTCGAGGTTGCGGGCAAAAGCTGATCAAAGACGCCAAGTGCGGTCGGGCCTTGGTGCCAGTCGATCGCTGGCGTACGGATCGCAACGCCGTCGCCGTTCCTAGCCGAGATCGGAACACTGGCGACGAGGTTGACGCCCAGACCGATGAGATAGGCGCGGATCTCTTCCGCGATCTCCCGGAAACGAGTCTCGCTGAAATCCACTCGGTCCATCTTGTTCACAACGATGGCGACCTGACGGATGCCGAGAAGATGCAGCAGATAGCCGTG
Source organism: Pseudolabrys sp. (assembly GCA_036557605.1). Taxonomy (GTDB): domain Bacteria; phylum Pseudomonadota; class Alphaproteobacteria; order Rhizobiales; family Xanthobacteraceae; genus Pseudolabrys. The sequence goes on along the minus strand of DATBHE010000029.1, from coordinate 29,506 downwards.
CCGTCGTGTTTGTTCGCGCACGCCCTCGCTCGCATCAATGATCAGGATTGCAGCGTCGGCCTGCGACGCCCCCGTAATCATATTGCGCAAAAATTCAGCATGGCCGGGGGCATCGATCAGAGTAACCTCACGCGACGCAGTACGAAAACGGATTTGGCTGGTATCGATAGTGATGCCTTGATCGCGTTCGCTCTGCAACGCGTCGAGCAGAAAGGACCATTCGAAAGGCATGCCGCGCCGGGCACTAATGGCCTTAAGGGTCTCAACTTTGCCCTCGGGCAGACTTCCGGTCTCGTGAAGCAGCCTGCCGATGAACGTTGACTTCCCGTGGTCGACATGGCCGACGATAACGACGCGCACCTGGGGATATTCGGTGGCAAGGAGTTTGTTATGGGGCGAGACCAAGACGTTCATCGGGGCAATCCAACTCAAAGATATCCGGCTGTGCGCAAACGCTCGAAAGCGTCCTCTGATTCATGATCCATCGCACGGCCGGAGCGTTCGGGGATTTTTGTGGCGTGAAGTTCAGCAATGATTTCGTCGATCGTTCGGGCGTTTGATGCGACCGGAAAAGTGATGTCGGCGTCGCCGAGCGATCGATAGCGCCTGCCGTTTCGGCTCAGATAGAGTGAAATAATGGGAATATTTTCGCGGCGGGTGTAGGCCCATATGTCGGCCTCCGTCCAATGCAGGATCGGGTGAATACGCAGGTGCGCACCGGGAGGCGGCGAAGCATTGAAATGATTCCAGAATTCAGGCGGCTGATCGCGGACGTCCCATACACCTTCGGCGGCGCGCGGCGAAAACACGCGTTCCTTTGCCCGGGTGGGTTCTTCGTCGCGGCGGATGCCAGTAATCAGACCGTCGAAGCCGTGCTTGGCGAGCGCAAGCTTTAATCCTTCAGTTTTTCGCGCAGCCGAACGGGCCGCCGGCGGGAGCGTTCGGTCGACAGCCTCGATCGGCGGGCATTGCTCGACCAAGAGGTCGAGCGCCCAGTCTTTCGCGTAGCGCTCGCGAAACGCGTACATCTCCGGAAACTTTTTCCCGGTATCGACGTGCATGACTGGAAACGGCACGCGACCAAAAAAGGCCTTGCGTGCAAGCCAGATCATCACGTTGGAATCTTTGCCAAGCGACCACAGCAGCGCGATCTTTTTCAGTCGCGCAAACGCCTCTCTGAAAATGAAGATGCTCTGAGCCTCTAATTCGTCAAGCCGTTCCATCGTTCGCACTCTGCACCCTGACCGACGGCGCGTGAGTTCGAGACAAGGAGAAACGTCTCTGGTGTATCGCGGCGTGTCATCGGATTTTCTAAAACGCAATTCAACAAAGGCAGAACTTTCTCTCGCATCTGTTGTACAAATCTTTTGTAGCTGGAAACTTGCTCTCGTCAATCAACTCATTGTCACTACTTTGAAATCGAAAAGATTCTTCTCGGCCGACGAAGTAACGAGAAATAAACTTGGCGCCAACGCAGCTATGCAAAGCATGAAATTCAAGGGGGAATCGACAAGGCCGCGGCGCGCGACAGCCCAACCCCAGATTAGGCAACGCGCACATCAACTCACTTGTGTGAATCAAACGTGGAGGTCTTCGATGACGCGTCTTTTTTTGGGACTGCTTGCATCGACATTGATTGCTGCCTCGGCTCACGCTGCCGACCTGACATTGCTCAACGTCTCTTATGATCCGACACGCGAACTGCATGCCGCGCTAAGCAAGGCGTTCTCAGCAAAATACAAGACGCCCGACGGTAAGTCGGTCGAAATCAAGTCGTCGCACGGGGGATCGGGCAAGCAAGCACGTTCGGTTATCGATGGACTTCAGGCCGATATCGTCACGCTCGCGCTGGCTTACGACATCGATGCGATTGCCGACAGAGGCCTGATCGCGCCGGACTGGCAGAAAAAACTGCCGCAGAACGCCGCGCCCTACACCTCCACGATTGTTTTTCTCGTCCGCAAGGGCAACCCAAAGAATATCAAGGACTGGAACGATCTGGCAAAACCGGGCGTGAAAGTGATTACGCCAAACCCGAAAACCTCCGGTGGTGCGCGATGGAATTATCTTGCGGCTTGGGGCTATGCGCTCAAGCAACCCGGTGGTACGCCGCAGAAGGCAAAAGATCTTGTTAAGGCGATTTTTGCCAACGTCCCGGTGCTCGACACCGGCGCGCGCGGTTCGACAGTGACGTTTGCCGAAAGAAATGTTGGCGATGTTTTAATCGCTTGGGAAAACGAAGCATTTTTGTCGCTTAAGGAATTCGGTCCGAAATTCGATATCGTCGTGCCTTCTGTATCCATTCTGGCCGAGCCGCCGGTTGCAGTCGTCGATAAGGTCGTCGACAAAAAGGGTACGCGGGCAGCGGCGCTTGCCTATCTCAATTTCATTTACAGCAAGGAAGGACAGGAAATTTCCGCGCAAAATTTCTACCGACCGCGCGATCCGGAAATTGCCGCCAAATATGCAAGTCATTTTCCGGAGGTAAATCTGTTCACGATCGACGATGTGTTCGGAGGCTGGCGTAAAGCTCAGCAGACCCATTTCGGCGATGGTGGCGTGTTTGATACTATCTACAGCAACTGAGCGGCTGGTAGAGCAGGTATGGTAGCGATTCTTCGGCGTCAGCCGAGCGTGATCCCTGGATTCGGGATCACACTCGGCCTTTCTCTGACCTGGCTGTCGCTTATTGTCTTGATCCCGCTTGCAGGGCTCTTTCTCAAGACGAGCGAACTGTCAGCTGAGCGATTCGTAGCGATCGTTACAAACCCGCGCACTTTGCACGCGCTCGAACTCTCCTTTGGTCTCGCGCTTGCGGCGGCTGCAACCAACCTCGTGTTTGGTTTGGCAGTCGTCTGGGTTCTGGTTCGATACGACTTCCCCGGCCGTAGATTATTCGACGCCGTGATCGACATACCATTCGCGTTGCCCACTGCGGTTGCCGGTATTGCCCTCACTAATCTCTACGCAGAAAACGGGTGGATAGGCGGTTTGTTTGCTTTGATAGGGGTCAAGATTGCATTTACGCCACTCGGTATTTTCGTGGCTTTGGTCTTCATCGGACTACCATTTGTCGTTCGAACGGTTCAGCCGGTCCTGGAAGATCTTGAAGCCGAGCTGGAGGAAGTCGCAGCGACGCTGGGGGCGAGTCGCTGGACGACGATTCAGCGCGTCATACTACCGACGATCATTCCGGCTTTATTGACGGGCTTTGCACTGGCCTTCGCCCGCGCTGTCGGCGAATACGGCTCAGTTATCTTTATTGCAGGTAACTTGCCGAACGTCTCCGAGATCGCTCCGCTTCTGATTGTGATCCGGTTGGAAGAGTTCCGCTACGCAGACGCGACGGCCATTGCGGCGGTGATGCTCGTCGCATCGTTCATCTTGCTCTTTATTATCAACGTCTTACAGCGCTGGTCTGAAAAGCGCAGCGGAAAACTGTGATGTCCATTCAACCTGCTATTCTCGACCTGGAATCGATGAATTTCGTTGCTGAGGCCCATGGGGGCGTTGTGGCATCGCGGCCGAAACACGATCTCGACGTGCGCTCAGATCCGGCATGGTTCCGACGGAGCATGATCGCGGTCGCGCTATTATTCTTGAGCGTTTTCATTGTGCTTCCGCTCTTCAATGTTTTCATCCAGGCTTTTTCGAAAGGCCTTGCCGCTTACGGCAGCGCCATCAGTCAGCCGGATGCTCTAGATGCAATCTCGCTGACCATCGTGACAGCGTTGATCGCCGTGACGCTCAACCTCATATTCGGCACGATTACAGCGTGGGCGGTCACCAAATACGAGTTTCGCGGCAAGACCATTTTCATCAGTTTGATCGACCTGCCGTTCTCAGTCTCACCGGTCATATCGGGGCTTGTTTTCGTTCTGTTATTTGGCGCGCAAGGGTTTCTCGGCCCGTGGTTACAGGCACACGACATCAAAATAATCTTTGCCGTCCCGGGCCTCGTGTTGGCGACCGTCTTCGTCACATTTCCCTTTGTTGCCCGGGAATTGATTCCGTTGATGAAAGAGCAGGGGACTCAGGATGAGGAAGCGGCATTGTCTCTCGGCGCTTCGGGCTTTCGTACATTCTTTCGTGTGACTTTACCGAATATCAAATGGGCGCTGCTTTACGGCGTGTTGTTGTGCAATGCCCGTGCCATGGGCGAGTTCGGTGCAGTTTCGGTGGTCTCCGGTCACATACGCGGCGAAACCATCACGATGCCGCTGCACATTGAGATTTTATACAACGAATACCAATTCATGGCTGCGTTCGCGGTTGCGTCGCTGCTGGCGCTGCTCGCACTTGTGACGCTGACAGCGAAGGCGTTGCTGGAAAAGCGTATCGGAAGGAGTTGAATGATGCAGATCGCCATTGACGATGTCAGCAAGCGTTTCGGCGATTTCGTCGCACTCGCCAATGTCAGTCTCGAAATCCGCTCCGGTGAATTGGTGGCATTGCTCGGACCTTCCGGATCCGGAAAAACGACACTGCTTCGTATCATCGCCGGGCTTGAATGGCCGGACAGCGGCACGCTTCGATTTGATGGGCACGATGCACTGACCTATGGCGCCGCAGAGCGGCACGTCGGATTCGTATTTCAGCACTATGCGCTCTTCCGGCACATGACGATCTTCGAGAACGTTGCTTTTGGATTGCGTGCTCGTCCGCGCAAGCGTCGGCTAGGCGAGGATGTCATTCGCAAAAAGGTCGGCGATTTGCTCGACCTCGTACAATTGCATTGGGTCGCGGACCGTTATCCGCATCAACTATCTGGCGGACAGCGTCAACGCATTGCGCTGGCGCGAGCGCTTGCGGTCGAGCCGAGGGTCCTTCTTCTTGATGAGCCGTTCGGTGCGCTGGATGCGAAGGTGCGCAAGGAGTTGCGGCGTTGGCTGCGTCACCTCCATGAAGAAATTCAGGTAACGTCGCTATTCGTTACGCACGACCAGGAGGAGGCTCTTGAGGTAGCAGATCGGATCGTCGTGCTTGACCGTGGACGGATTGCGCAAGTCGGTACACCGCAACAGGTGTATGATGAGCCAGTCAGCGATTTTGTTCACCAGTTTATCGGCGAATCTGTTTCGTTACCGGTTATGATCGAACGAGGTCGTATCGTTTTCGGCAAAGAAGTTATTGATGTTGATGGTCAAGGCTACAGCGATGGCGAGGCTATCCTGTGTATTCGACCCTACGACATCGTGGTCCATACGGATAGTTTTGATGGTGGATTTCGCGGCAGGGTAACCCGTATTTACGGCCTTGGTCCGGGCCGACGCGCGGAGATTGCTTTGAAGACCGATGATGCAGACCGGGTCATAGAAGTTCTTGCGCCTAACCACGTAGCGATTGGAGTAGGGCAAATCGTGAATCTTTCTCCGTTGAGCTATCGGATATTTTCACGGGGACCAGCTTTCCGTTCGTGACGACGAATCATCGCGGTCCAGAATCGCACCACTAAAGAATGATACTCGGATTGCGGATGCATTGATCGCAGTTGAGCAAGTTCACCTGCTTCGCTGAAATCATCCACTTTCCATCGAGTTTGCGGAAGCGATACCCGTTCCATCCGCAAAGCGTCCGGATTTCGTTATCCCAGAATTCGCTGATGATGAAATTTGACCGAACCATTCGCTGCTCGGCCGAGTTAGGGTGCGCGCGGAAAACTTCGACGTTCGATACAAGCCGGGATGTCCGTGACGACGGCGCCTGCGACCAGGCGTAACCGGTGCGCAGCCGAAATACCCGGTCTTCGAGGCGCCGCCGATCATCAAACATCACCGCAATTTCACGGCGGGGATCACCCCGTTCCGGCGTCGAAGGTACCCAGTATGCGCACTCGGGAACGAACAGCTTCAGCCAGTCCTCGAAAAGGAGGCTGTCCAGGATGCGCGCCTCCTGCTCGACCAGCCGCCGGAACATGTCGCGCTCGGCGGCGTCCTCAATCGCGCGATCCTCGGTCTGCCAATCGGAAAAATCGTCGACGAGCTCGCTGTAAAAGGCGTCGGTCACATAATACGAGACGCGCGAGGGATCGTCGTTGGCCTGGCCGGGCATCGTCATCTCTTATGGCTCGCGGCGAATAGCGATGTCGGGCTCGGCTTTCATGAGCCGTTTCCATTCACGGATGTACTCACGCATGAAGAGTTCATCGGTGGCCGGTCCTTTGATGGTGCCGTCGTCGAGGGTCTTGATGCGTCCAGGAATGCCGAGGCCGCGATGCATGTAGATCCATTCGTCTTCGATGCAGCGAAGGCCCCGCTGGATCTGCTCAAAATTGGTGATGTCGTCCACCTCGCCGAAATTAGGGAATCCTTCCTGCGTGCGCATGCGGATCGCATTGATATCGTTCAGCGCGTCTTCTCCGATGGTGCCGTCGACATCATCGATCTTCGTGCCGTACCAGATTGCGTCCGTTTCCTCGAGCGAGACCGGTTGAAAAACCTGGATGTGATTGCCAAGCAGTGAAAGATTGGGAAAAACGTTGATGTTCACGGGCTCTGAGCCCGCAAGATCAAGAAGCGATTCGGCCCGTTCGCCGAATTTCATCCGCAACTTTTCGGCGACGTGTTCCATACCGGGGTGCAAAGACTCGATCGCCCACAGGCTGCCGGGACGTTTCTCCAGGTTCGGGCGCTTGTCTTTGAAGTGGTGCCCGTTGCCCATGTACTGGATGTACATCGGTTGCTCGTCCGGCTCGCGCTTGTAGTAAGACATGCCTTTCGCGGTGTCTTCGTCCTTGAACCGATTCTCGGTTTCAAGCAGCGACTGATGTGAATAGATGACGTGGTAACCGTCCCCCGAATTATCGTAGGCCAGCTTCCAGTTTCCTTTGTATTTGAATCTGTTGGCCTCACACACTGTGACCTTGCCGCCCGGATTGCGGTCCAGCCACTCGTCGATCGGTTTTTTAATGGGCCCAAGGTGTGTTGTAAGCGAAGGCGCGCCGACATTAAGCGTGCCAAAGATAAATCCGCGGTAGGATTCGACGCGCGGGACCTGGGCGAGGTTGTACTTGGGGTCATGCACCATCTTTTCCGCGTAGCCGTCCGGCCACGGCACGCCGCGGAGTTTGCCGGAATTCAGGAAATTCCACCCGTGATAGGGGCATTGAAAAGACCGGGCATTGCCTTTGTTCCAGCGGCAAAGCGTGGTGCCGCGATGCGTGCAGCGGTTATAGAGCGCGCGAACTACACCCTCCGAGTCGCGCGTTATGATAAGCGGCCGCAGTCCCAGCTTGCCGGTGATAAAATCGTTTGCATTTGGAATTTGGCTTTCGTGCGCCAGGTAGACCCAGGTGCCACCGAAGATATTCGTCATCTCGGCATCAAATACCGCTTGGTCAGTATATATCAGTCGATGGACGCGATCTTCCTGAACGAGCTCGTCCCAATCGTATAGCGGAGCGTTGCCGATGCGCGGCGGAATCCGCATGCGTTCCAATGTCGTCATTGCAGCATCCTTCCGGTCCCTGCATCGTACGCGCTTTTCATCAGAAAAAATCCAAATACTCGTCCTGCTCCCATGCGGTCGCGATTTCGCCCGCCGGATCGATGCCGTTGTCTTTGATGTAACTCTCGTAGCGTTCCAGCTCGGTTCTCTTTATTCTGACGTAATAGTCGACAAATGTTTTCCCGAACTGTTCCCTGAACAACGTGTCCTGGTCGAACAGTGTCAGCGCATCGGAAAGCCTTTTTGGAAGCATAGGACACTGGGACGTGTAGGGATCGGTCTGCGGAGAGCCGGGATCGCGCCTGTGCTCGATACCGTCCAGGCCAGTCACGACCTGGGAAGCGATATAGAGATACGGGTTCGCCGACGGCTCGCCGGCGCGGTTTTCGATCCGGGTCGCGGGATCATTTGCGCCGCCCAGAACGCGAAGCATTGCACCGCGGTGGTCGAATCCCCAGGCCGCACGGTCGGGCGCGAGCGAATTTGTCCGGAAACGCCGATAGGCGTTGACGGTGGGGTTGCTCAGAACCGTGCTCGCGAGTGCATGGTGCAACAAGCCGCCCAGGTAGTACTTGCCGAGAGGTGAAAGTGTCTCGCTCGAGGATTTCGGCGTGAAAAGGTTGAGGCCGGTTTTGCGGCTTGCAAGCGACTGATGCAGATGCCAACCGCTCGAGTAGAACCCTTTGAGCGCCGGCCGGCACATGAAGGTTGCCAGATAGCCGAGCCGCCGGCAGATCTGACGCGTCGCCGTGCGGAAGAGAACAAGGTTGTCCGCAGCTTCGAGCGCTGGGCGAGGCCCGAACGTGCATTCCACCTGGCCTGGGCCCCATTCATTCTCGAATGATCTAAGCGGAAGCCCCAGTTTTTCCAGCGCATCTGCAACCGCCGAAAGCGGCGTCTGCATGGCATCCAGATTGGTTTCCGAGTGGAGCGAATATCCCGGCTCGACGGGATAGACGTTTGGCGCGCGGCCCTTGAATCCGGGCGCTCCGATGTTCTCAAGAGTCAGTTCTCGTTCGGCGAGCTTCAGCAGATACCATTCGACCTCCAGGCCAATGCGACATTCCATTCCTTGTTTTGCCAGGCGATCGACTTGTTTTCGCAGGAGATGCCGCGGCGAAAAATAAAAAGGTTTGCCGGAAACAAAATACTCGTCGCACAGAATCCACCCGACATTCGGCTCCCATGGAAGCACCCGGAAGGTCATCGGGTCCGGAACAATGATGAGGTTGGGCGAGCCCGTCATCTCGTCGAGACCCATTCCGCCGCCTCGCGTGAATGAAGCGAACGTGCGCGCGCCGGACGCATCGAGTGTCGTGGTCGCGACGTTGATGTTGTAACCGTTCTCCAGTGCATCGACGAACGCCGGCACGGTGACGGTTTTCGCCCGCGACGCGCCGTGCGGATCGGCCCACGCCACGCGAAAAAGCTTCAGCTTCTCCTTCTTGATGCGCGCCGTAATTTCTTTCGCGCGGCGACGTTGCTCGCTCGACCAAAGGCCATGTTTTTCGATAAAGCCGGTTGTCCGGGCCATTGCTTTCAACTGAATATTCGCGCTCTCAGTGAGATGGATACCACAAAGCCGTGACGGCAACTGCCGGGACCAATAAGCACGGATGACCGCTTAATTTGGACCGTCATCGGCTATGAGTTCGTCCAGCTTGCCGGCCCGTTCGAGCGCGTGCAATTCATCGCTGCCTCCAACGTGGAGTTGTCCGATGAATATCTGCGGCACGGTGACACGTCCGTTCGCCCTCTCGATCATTTCGTCCCGCCGCTGCCAATTTCCGCCAATATCGATCTCGGTAAAGGGAATGTTCTTCCGCTTCAGCAACGATTTTGCCGAAGTGCAGTAAGGACAGTATCGCGCCGTGTAGATCTGAATCTCTTTCATCCCTTTCACTGCTCTGGCTGGTTCACTTACTTGATGATCGCCTGATACACCATCGTGCGCATGAGATAGCGATAATGCAGCCGTTGCGCCGGCGCCTGCGTCAGCAATATGGCAATAAGTTCTTGCCGGGGATCGATCCAGAAATACGTTCCTGTGACACCGCTCCAGAAAAAGTCACCGATCGATCCCGGCAAGGGATTAAGTCCGGCGTGCGTTCTCACAGCGAACCCGAGACCAAAGCCAAGCCCAAGCTCCTGGGACGGTGCCAGCGCGCCGAACAGAATGGGCGTTGACGGACTGCGTCGCGTTTCAGGAGTTAAATGATCCGACGTCATCAGTGCGATGGTTGCCGGCGATACGAGTCTGGTCCCGCCAAGATCACCGCCGTTGAGAAGCATTTGGCAGAAGCGCAAATAATCCTGCGCGGTTGACAGAAGTGCGCTGCCACCGGAAATCCAGTTTGGCCGTATGGTCGGGTCGCGCATCGGCGGGCGCTTGCCGGATACTGGATCGGCTTGCGGTTGGGCGGCGCGCGCATAGGCAATTGGGCCAAAGCTCGTATCCTTGAGGCCGAGTGGTTTGCAGATGCGATCGACGATGAAACGATCAAGATCCATCCCGCTTGCCACCTCGACCACGCGACCCAGCACATCGGTCGACATACCGTATTGGAATGTGCTGCCGGGCTGGTAGGCGAGGGGAACAGTGGCGAGCCTGGCAGCCATCTCCGCGTTGCTGTGCTTTTCGTCGCCGACGTTTGCGGCTTCGTAGGCCTGTTTCAGCAGCGGACCCGTCAAATGCGCATAAGTGAAGCCGGACGTATGACGCAGCAGATCCTGTACGGTCATTTGCCGCCGGCACGGCTCGGTGACCAGGGTCTTTGCTGATGCGTTGTCGGAATCAACCGCGACCTTCAACTCGGCAAATTCCGGAATGAAACGTGCAACCGGATCGGCAATCAGAACTCTGCCTTCCTCAGCCAACATCATTGCGGCGAGCGAAGTGAACGGCTTGGTCATCGAAGCGATCCGAAAGATCGTATCGACTTCCATCGGGGTACCGGCCTCACGGTCACGATAACCAAGCGCCGTCTCATATGCGATCTTGCCGCGCCTGCTGATCAATGCGACGGCGCCGGGCGCGATTTTCTTGTCGATGTCCGATTTCAGTGTGTCCGTCAGTCGCTGCAAGCGTTCGGAGGAGAGGCCAACGTCTTCGGGTTTGTCTGCCCGTGGCAGTTCAAAGCTCATGAGTCTTCCTATTTCCAGAATTGTCGCGATGCCAGGGCTGCGCCCTCCGCCATCGCCTTGAGCTTCGCGAAGACAACATCGGGATCCACCGCTGCTTGCCCGACCCAGGTTCCGAAGCCGCAGTCGCTCCCTGCAATGACATTTTCACGTCCGATGAGATTGGCATAGCGGGAAATGCGCTGCGCGATCAGCTCGGGATGTTCGATAAAATTCGATTTGGACTCAATGACACCTGGAATCAAAACCTTGCCATCTGGGAGCTTCACGCGCTCAAATAAAGTCCATTCGTGCGCGTGCCGAGGATTGGCGGCCTCGAGCGAGATCGCCGCGGGTTTTGCTGCAAAGACAAGGTCGATAATGTCCGCGAGCGGTACATCGCGGTGATGCGGGCCCTCGTAGTTACCCCAGCACAGATGCATGCGCAGTTGCTCGGAAGAAATGTTTGCGACCGCGTGATTGAGGGCTTCGATGTGGAGCTGCGCACGCTTGCGGAATTCCGGCAGGCTCAAATCCGCATATTGGATATGACGTCCCATGCCGAGATCGGGGCAGTCGATCTGTAGCACGAACCCGGCTCTGGCAACGGTTTCATATTCGTGCCGCATGGCCTCGGCGATCGCGTAGATGTAACTCTCGAAGTCCTTGTAATGCTCGTTGCGGAAAAACAGCGACACGACGCCGGGAGAGGCGGCGCTCATGAAGCCGCCCACGGCCTTCACGCCATTCAATGCGGCCTTCAGATTGTCGGCGTCGGTTTGCGGAGCCTGCTTGTCCCGTACGCTGATCGGCGCATTGCAGGCAGGGGTCTTCCGCCGCGACCGGCCGGGATCTCCGAACACACGTTTTTCGAGACGCGGAAAGTCGGCGAGGTCCTGGTAGACAAAGGTGTTCCCCGTGCCGCCGAAGCCGTTGAGCCGATCCTTGATGTAAGTGGCGTAACTCGGCTTCGATAATTCGCCATCATTGACAAGATCGACGCCGGCATCTGCCTGTTTGCGTACCACTTCGGCCACGGCGGCGCGCACGCGCGCGGCGAGAGCCTGGGCGTCGACGGGCACCCCCTCTTCCTTGGCATACATCATGCGAATGAGATCATCCGGACGCGGCAAACTGCCCGTATGAGTGGTCAGAAAACGGTCACGGCTACGCTGCACGGTTCAAACTCCCGGCCGGACTGTAAAGCAGGCCGCCGCCGCTAACCACCGGTGGGCAGGTCGCGTTGACAGCAACGGGTGGGCTGCGTATGTACCCCGACAAAATAGCAATCCGAGATTGACATGAAAGTCCGCAACTCCCTGAAATCTCTTCGCGGCCGCCACCGCAATAACCGCCTGGTGCGGCGCAAGGGCCGAGTCTACATCATCAACAAGACCAATCGCCGCTTTAAGGCCCGTCAAGGCTGAACCGGCCGATCGGGCGCGTCTGCGCCTGTTCCATCGCCCCATATTGGCCTTGAACGGCGGAGAGATTAAACTCCGTCCATGCGCCCACGATTCCTCGCAGCGCTCCTGATTGCAGCAACGGCCGCGATATTTGCGTCGCCGGCGGCAGCGCAGTCAGGCAACTGGGTGAAGCCTCCGGACAAGCTGCCAAGCGTCGGACGCGGTGACCGCACCCGTAATCTGGATTTTCTATTCGGCGCACTGAAGGCTGCGCCTGACAACGTGACCGCCAAAGCCATCGAGGAGCGCATCTGGGCGCTGTGGACGCTTTCGCCGAGCGATACCACCAATCTCCTGATGACCCGTGTCAAGACCGCGATCGAAGCGAAGGATCTTGATCTGGCGATCAAGCTTCTGAACGCAGTCGTGAAGGTCAAGCCGGACTATGTTGAGGCGTGGAACCGGCGAGCGACGATTTATTACATGAAGAAGGACTATGGCCGCGCCCTTAACGATATTCGCGAGGTGCTAAAACGCGAGCCCCGGCATTTCGGCGCCTTGGCCGGCCTCGGACTTATCATGCAAGACATTGGCGACAACAAGCAGGCGCTGGAAGTCTATCGGCGCGCGCTCTCGCTCTATCCCCGCATGGAGCGCATCCCGGACCTTGTGAAGACCTTGCAGGAAAAGGTCGAGGGCAGGGATATCTGATTTCCTTTAGTTCGCCGCAACGTCGGCGCCGACATAGGCGATGCGCAACATGTTGGTCGCGCCCGGCGTGCCGAGCGGAACGCCGGCGACGACGATCACGCGTTGGCCGACCTTGGCAAATCCTTCCTTGACCGCAATGCGACAGGCGCGATCGACCATGTCATCCTGGTCGTGGGCATCCTCGGTGACGACGCAATGCACTCCCCAGACAACGGCAAGGCGTCGTCCAGTCGCAATATTCGGTGAAAGCGCCACGATCGGCGGTCGCGGCCGCTCGCGCGCCACCCGCAGGCCGGTTGCACCCGATGCCGTCCAACAGATCACCGCCGCCATATCGAGGGTATCGGCGATGTGGCGCGCGGCATCCGCGATCGCATCGGCGCCTGTTGCTTCGGGCTCGGCATGCTGCGCGGCGATGATATTCCGGTAGAGTGAATTGCCTTCGACTTCTTCGGCGATGCGGTTCATCGTCGCCACGGCCGGAACCGGGTATTGGCCGGCCGCTGATTCCGCCGACAACATGACCGCGTCGGCGCCCTCATATATCGCCGTGGCAACATCCGATACTTCCGCGCGGGTGGGCACAGGTGCGTTGATCATCGACTCGAGCATCTGCGTTGCGACCACGACCGGTTTGCCGGCGACGCGGCACGCTCGCGTCATTTGTTTCTGCACGGCCGGCACCTTTTCCAGCGGCATTTCGACACCGAGGTCCCCACGAGCGACCATCAAGGCATCGGCCAAATCCAGGATCTCGGAAAGCCGATTGACTGCTTGGGGCTTCTCGATCTTTGCCATCACCGCGGCCCGCCCGCGCGTGATCTTCTTTGCCTCGGCGATATCCTCGGGCCGTTGGATGAACGACAGCGCCACCCAGTCGATACCTGTTTCGAGCGCGGCTTCGAGATCGGAGCGGTCCTTGTCAGTGAGTGCCGAGAACGGAATGGTCGTATCGGGCAGGCTGACGCCTTTACGGTCCGATAATTTTCCTCCGACCACGACGCGGGTCGTGATTCGCTTCGGATCCGCCTGCGTGACAGTGAGCCTGACCTTGCCGTCATCGATCAGAAGAGCGTGGCCTGGCTTGATCGTTACAAAAATTTCCGGATGCGGCAGATAGGCGCGTTTGGCATCGCCTGCGGCCGCATCGCCGTCCAGCACGAAGGTGTCGCCGGTTTTCACGGTGGTCGATCCGCCCGTAAAGGTGCCAAGGCGGAGCTTGGGACCTTGCAGGTCGATAAGCACCCCGATCGGGCGGCTGGTGTCGCGTTCGACTGCGCGGATCATGCCCACCAGTTCGCGCATGCGCTCCTGACTGGTGTGGCTCATGTTGATGCGGAAGACGTCGGCCCCCGCCCTGAACAACTGCGCGATCATGTCGGCGCTCGACGACGCGGGCCCGAGCGTGGCGACGATTTTCGTGCGCCGCAATCGTCTCATGGCCGTCCGCCTCCCGCTGGAGGCGGCGGCAGTGTCGGCGGCGACCGCGAATTGCCCAATGGCGCACGCGGCGGCAAGGGCCGATCAGGCGCCTGTTCTGCAGTATCGGTCAATTGCACCGTCCAGGAGCGTTGCTCGCCAGTATCAACCTCGAAAAAGCCGGTGCGGTCGTAGCCGCGCGCCAAGCAATTCTCGGTGCCGCGAATGGTGAACTCCTTCTCGCGGGAGCACATATAAGCCTTGCCGGACCATTCGCCGCCGCGGTCGTAATCGACTGCATAGATGTAATAATAACGCGCAACCAATGCGCCCCGCAGCAGCGTTTCGCAAGACCGGGCTGAAACGTTCCACCACCCTTCCGTGGTCCAACCGTCATTGTCTTTGTATCCGATCGCAACGCCGACCCGGCTGCCGGTATTGTTGCAGAGGCGGAAATCCGCTTTGGCCACGTCGGCCGAAATTGCCAGCAAGAACGGAACTGCCAGCACAGCGAAAATTAGCGATGTGCGTCGCTGGATGGCGATAAATGGCAATGCAATCACAATCGTCGTTGTTCCAGATATGCGCGGTTGTGGCGCGGGCGGTCAAGGCGTGTCAACGACGATGGCACGGAAGTCGTTTACGTTTGTGTAAGTCGGCCCAGGCAACAGCAAATCTCCCAGCGCCCCGAAAAATCCGCTTGAATTGTTGTCGGCGAGAAAGGCGGCGGGATCGAGGCCGTTTGCCCTGGCGCGCGCCACTGATTCGCCGTCGACGATCGCGCCCGCGGGATCGGTTGCCGCCCCGGTGCCGCCGTCGGTGCCGTCGGTGTCTCCGGCAAGGGCCGCAATGCCCGTGAGCCCGGCCAGGTCGATCGCAAGGGCGAGAGCGTATTCCTGATTGGGACCGCCACGTCCTTTGCCGCGCACCGTTACGGTCAGTTCTCCGCCGGAAAGAATGACCGCCCGCTTGCCTTGTGCTCGCACTTTGCGGGCAAGATGCGCGTGATCGGCTGCGACCTCACGGGCTTCGCCCTCGACCCTGTCGCCGAGAGAGATGCACTCGTAGCCTGCGGCTCGGACCGCCGTTTCGGCCTCGCGTATCGCGTCCGCCGGCTTTGCGGCAAGAATGAACTGACTGCCGGAAAAAATTTGGTCGCCGGGCTTCGGCGATTCATTGTTCCCGTTGTTCAGGGCCTGTACGACGTTCTCCGGCGCCACGATTTTGTATTTCGCAATGATGGCCCGTGCGTCGGCTAGCGTCGTGGGATCTGCAACGGTCGGTCCTGAGCCGATCGCTGAAGGATCATCGCCGGGAACATCTGAAATGGCGATGGTCAATAGCTTTGCAGGATAGGCATGTTGCGCCAGACGGCCGCCTTTGATGCGCGAAAGGTGCTTGCGCACGGTGTTTATCTCACCGATGTTTGCACCTGAGCGAAGTAATGCGCGGTTTATCGCCTGCTTGTCCTCGAATGAAACTCCGCCGGCGGGCGCAATCCAGTTGGCGGACGCGCCGCCAGACATCAGCACCAGAACGAGATCGTTTGCTCCCGCGCCATCGGCCAGCCTTAAGGCTTGATCGGCGCCTTCAAGACCTGCCGCATCCGGAATTGGGTGTCCGGCTTCGATCATTGTCACTCTGCGAAGATGTCGGCCGTAGCCGTGCCGCGCTACTGCAACTCCGGTCAGGCGCTCCGAAGCAATTTGTGCCTGGTCGAGGTAACGCGCTTCCGCCGTCTCTGCCATTGATCCGGCGGCTTTGCCCGCGGCGAGCAATATCAGCCGTCCGGAAGGGACGGGCGGCAAGAGCGGCGGGACGCACGATGCGGGATGTGCCGCAGCTACCGCAGTGCGAAACAGCCCTGCGAGAAAAGAGCGCAGGCTATCGTTCGAACTTCCCATCTCTGCCGACTCTTACAAAAACCTGCTTATATGGCGCACCCGGCCGGTGGCATTCTGCCGGTCGGCGTAAGCGCTGAACAGGCTGGGATCAACTCCGGGCAGCAGGTCGGACTATCCAAGATGCGAAGTCAATCTCCGGCATTCCGGACTTGGTTGCGCGGGCAGGTATCGACCGGATCCTGGTAAAAGCATGCACGATAGGAGGGGCGACTGTGACTCGAAGGAACACGTTTGACGCAATCGGAGCACTCGTTGCCGCAGCCGCGATGATGTGGGTTGCCGGCGGCTCGGCACTGGCACAGGACTCGATCAAGATCGGCTGGGCAATTTCCAAAACCGGACCTTTCGCGGCCGGCGCAGCTGTCACTACGCTGCCGAACTACCAGGTCTGGGTAAAAGATGTGAACGATGCCGGAGGCGTCAACGTCGGCGGAAAGAAGCTCAAAATTCAGGTGATCGAGTATGACGATCGCAGTAATTCGGAAGAGATGATCAAGGCGGTCGAACGTCTTGCCACACAGGATAAGGTCGACTTCATTCTGCCGCCCTGGAGCACCGGAATGAATCTCGCCGCTGCGCCGATCTTCAACAAGCTCGGCTATCCGCAGATCGCAGTGACCGCCAACACGAACCAGGCGGCCGAACTTACCAAGCGTTGGCCCAATCTGACATTTTGGCTCGGGCTGCCTTCGGAAGTCGTCGACGGCATCGTCGAGACCTTCGCCAAGCTCGAAAAAGACGGCAAGATCAACAAGAAGATCGCGATGATCGCGGTCGGAGACCAGTTCGGTATCGAGCTTTCGACAGCCGCGCGCGCAGGACTGAAAAAGGCCGGTTTCGATCTTGTCTACGACAAGTCTTATCCGTTTGGCACTCAGGACATGCAACCGGTGCTGAAGGACGCCCAGGCGGCCAATCCGGACGTGCTGCTCGCTTTCAGCTATCCGCCCGACACCTTCGCCATTACGGACACCTCGAAGGTCCTGGGCTTCAATCCGAAGGTCTTCTTCGTCGGTGTTGGCGCCGCTTTCCCAATATACAAAGGCAAGTACGGCGCGAATGCGGAGGGCATCATGGGTATCGGCGGCTCCGATGCGTCGCTTCCCGGCATCAAGTGGTATATCCAGCATCACAAGGAAATTATCGGACGCGAACCAGACCGGTGGGCCAGCCCGGTGACTTATGCCAGTTTGCAGGTTCTGCAGCAGGCGATCGAACGTGTTGGCAAACTGGATCGCGCGGCCGTCATCAAGGAAATCAATACGGGCAGCTTCGACACTATCATCGGCAAGGTGAAGCTCGACAACGGTCTCAACCGCAACATCTGGGCGGCCGGCCAATGGCAGGGCAATGACTTTTACGGCGTGGCGCCGATGTCGAAGCAGGGGGCCAAGCCAGTCATCGCCAAGCCGGCGTGGCAATAGCTTGCCATTTCCGCTGACCGCCGAAGCGGGCGTCCAGAGCGTGAAGCTGTTAGGCTCTCTGGATTGCCGCTTAGGCGGGAATGAGCGGAATGTCTGCCGGCGAGGGACATGACTCTTACGCTCGATATTATTCTCTCGGGACTCGTGCTCGGGGGCATGTACGCGTTGATCGCATTGGGGCTTACGCTTCAATACGGTGTCGCGCGCATCATGAATCTGTCGTACGGCGAGGGCCTCATTGCCGCGGCGTTTGCCGCCCTTTATCTGTACAGCGGCATGGCGGTGAGTCCGCTCGTTGGACTAATTGCCGTCGTGCCGGCGTCGTTCGCCGTCAATTGGCTGCTCTACCAGATCGTACTGACGCCACTCGTCAGGCGGGCCAAAAATCAAGGCATGCTTGAAGTCGACAGCATCCTCGGCACTTTCGGCATTCTCTTCGTCATTCAAGGGCTCATGCTACTGACGTTCGGTGGCACGCTGCAGAGTTATTCGTATCTGTCTGTACCCGTGCATATTCTCGGCACGACCCTCGCGCTCAATCGCATACTGGCTTTGTTGTTTGCGTTGATCACAGGTGGCGCGGCTTATCTGTTCCTGACGCGTACACGTCACGGCACGGCCTTGCGGGCGATCGCTGTCAATCCGGACGCAGCGCGTCTTTGCGGAATCGATATCCACGCGGCGTCGGCACTCGCCTTTGCCGCCGGTGGGGCCATCGTTGGGGCCGGCGGCGTGCTCATCAGCATGTTCCTGACCTTCAGCGCGGCGATGGGCGTCGTCTTCACGATGAAGGCTCTGATCGTCGTCATTATGGGAGGTGTCGGCAACATGCTCGGCGCGCTGGTCGCCGGCCTGCTTCTCGGAATTTCCGAAACCGCGGTCGCAAGACTGGTCGATCCCGGACTCACGATCGCGGTTACCTATGCGCTGTTCCTGAGCGTCCTTTTATGGCGCCCGACCGGGCTGTTCGGGAGGCCCGCGCGTTGAGCGTGCGGCACGTTACGTTCGCTATACTCGCCGCCATCGTCCTGTCGGCGCTTGCTGCATTTCCACTTGTCGCGAGCGGTTACCACCTCGCGCTTGGCATCAGTCTGCTTTACTTCACGATCCTGGCAACGGCCTGGGCGCTGTTTTCCGGGCCCACCCATTATATCTCGCTTGCGACCGCCGCCTTCTTCGGCATTGGCGCCTATACGACAGCGGTCCTCACGGATTTTCTGCCGTGGCCGTTGGTGTTGCTGGCAGCGGCTCTCGTCGGCATCGCAGTGGCGTTGATTGTTGGGCTGTCGACGTTGCGATTGTCGGGAATTTATTTCGTGATTTTCAGCTTCGGGCTGGCTGAGCTCATTCGTCAGCTCGTTGCCTGGTATGAGGTCAACATCCACGGGTCGGTGGGGCGCTATATATTCGCTGACACCACATCCGAGGGCATCTACTGGCGCCTCCTTGCGCTTGTGGTCATGGTGCTGGCCGCCGGCTGGCTGATCCGGCATTCGCGGCTCGGACTCGCAGTTAGAGTTCTCGGTCAGGACGAAGCGGTCGCCCGGCACTGCGGTGTCGATACCACGCGCGCCAAGCTTGCCCTTTTCGCCGTCAGCGCGGTCTTCATGACCGTAACGGGAGCGGTGATGGCTCCGCGCTGGACTTACATCGACCCGGCAATCGCCTTCAACCCGATGCTCTCCTTCGAAGTCGTCATCATGGCGCTGTTCGGCGGTGCCAACACCCTGTTCGGGCCATTGCTCGGAGCAGTACCGCTCGTGCTGCTGTTCGAGGTGCTGATAGCGACGTTTCCGAATTATTTCAGCATCGTGCTCGGTGCCGTCTTTGTGCTGATCGTCTATGGGTTGCCGAACGGCGTTATCGGCCTGCTGCAGGCAAAGCTGCCATGGCTGCGACGTTCTGCGCGCCACATTGCGATGTCGCCATTGGCCGAGCTGGCCACCTGGTTCATCTGGCCACCCGCCGCGGAGCGGCATCACGTCCGTGACACTCCTGTCCTGCAAATCGCAAACGTGCACAAAGCCTTTGGTGGCCTGGTCGCCGTCGAGGGGATGGACTTCACTTTGCGCCGCGGCGAGATCCTCGGCCTCATCGGTCCTAACGGCTCCGGCAAGACGACGGCCCTCAATGTAATTTCGGGCGCACTTCGCGCTGATCGCGGGACCATTGCGCTCTTGGGTCGTCCGATCGCATTGCTGCCGGCCCATCGCATTGCGCAGCACGGCATAGCGCGGACGTTTCAGCTTGTGCGGGTGCTGCCCGACTCAAGCTGTCTCGAGAACGTGAGCGTCGGGGTTGCCTTTCATGCGCCAACGACGTGGGGCGCTCCGGCCCAAAACCGTGCGCGGTCGCTTCTCGTTCGTGTCGGCCTGGCTGACAAAGCCGATGTTCCGGCGGCACAATTGACATACATCGACCAGAAACGGCTCGAGCTTGCTCGCGCTCTGGCATTATCGCCTGTTCTTCTTTTGCTCGATGAGTGGCTCGCCGGCCTCAACCCAACCGAACTGCAGACAGGCATCGCGCTGGTGAAGATGCTGCGCGACGAGGGCCTGACAATCATCATCGTCGAGCACGTGATGGATGCCATCCGCTCGCTGTGCGACCGATGCATTGTGATGAATGCCGGCCGCATGATTGCCGATGGACCGCCGGCCGACGTTCTTGCCGATCAGCAGGTGGTTCGGGCTTACCTTGGAGAGCCTGATGCTTGAAGTGCGCAATATCTCGGCTTTCTACGGAAAACATCAGGCGCTTGACGGCGTATCGCTGGACGTCGGCCAAGGGGAAATCGTGGTTCTTCTCGGTGCCAACGGTGCCGGAAAAACGACGCTGCTCAAGGTCATCGCCGGCCTGATTCCGGCGACCGCCGGGGCGCGGATCGCGATGAATGGCGTTGAACTCGCGGGAATCCAAACGCACGAAATCGTCGAGGCCGGTCTCGCACTCGTCCCGGAAGGTCGGGGAATCTTCGGAGAGCTGACCGTGCGCGAAAACCTCCTGCTCGGGGCCTTTCCCGCGCGCGCAAGACCATGCGAGGCTCTCATGCTGGAAACGGTCCTCGGCATTTTTCCGCGGCTGCAGGAGCGGCTCCCGCAGGTTGTGCGCACAATGAGCGGTGGCGAGCAGCAAATGGTAGCGGTCGGGCGCGCGCTGATGACAGGTCCGGGCATTCTTTTGCTCGACGAGCCGTCGCTCGGTCTTTCTCCAATTATGTGCACAGAGCTGTTCGCGGCGCTGGCGCGCATCCGTTCCACCGGAGTTGGCATCCTGTTGGTCGAACAAAACGCCCGGCAGAGCCTGAAAATCGCGGACCACGGCTACGTCATCGAATCCGGCCGCATCGTGGGATCTGGAACCGGGACGGCGCTTAAAGAAGACCCGGCGGTGCAGCGCGCATATTTGGGTGCCGGCGACATACACGTAGGTTAGCCCGCTTTCCTCGGCCCCGCCCCTCGCATAGCATTTGGAACGGGTCGGGGTTTGTCAGCACGATAACCAGCTTGGGGAGGCAATCATGGCGGAAGTCGTCCAGGTATCGGGTCTGCTTGATCAACGCGGACTGAGCTCGTTTCACTACAAGCTGATTTTCTGGTGCGTGCTGCTGTCGTTGATCGACGGCTACGACATCGCTGCCATTGCTCTCGCCGCGCCGCATCTGATCCGCGGGTGGGGAATAAAGCCTGATCAACTTGGTCTCGTTTTCAGCGCCAGCCTCTTCGGTATTTTGTTCGGCTCGGCTTTGTTCGGCTGGATCGGCGACCGCTACGGCCGCAAGATCGCGCTGATTTCCGCAAATTTGCTGTTCGGCGTATTTACCTTCGCGGCAGCTTATTCGACCAATCTCGAACAACTTGCCTGGTTACGCTTCTTTGCCGGCCTCGGCATCGGTGGCGTCATTCCCAATCTCGTTGCGATCAACACCGAGTCTTCTCCGCGCAAGTATCGCGCGACGCTCGCGCTGATCGCCGTCGGTTTCGTGCCGCTCGGCGGCGCTCTTCCTGGCGTCGTCGCCGCCACTCTGGTGCCGGCGCATGGCTGGCAGATTTTGTTCACTATCGGCGGCATCGTTCCGATCGTGCTGGCCATAATCGGGCTGCTCGCTTTGCCGGAATCGATCAAGTACATGGCGTTGCACGAAAGCCAGCGCGCCAAGATGGTTAAAACTATCGGCGCAATCGATCCAAGCTTCAAGGTTCCGCCGAACGCAACATTTATCATCGAAGATGAGCAGCAGTTTCCCGGCTTCAATCCGATCTACCTTTTCCGTCAAGGACTGTGGTTGATCACGCCGCTGTTGTGGTTGCTCTTTGCCCTCAATCTGATGGGCTATTTCTTCCTGCTGTCCTGGACGCCGACACTGATGCAGATGCTGAAGCTGCCTCCGTACGTGGGCGCGCTCGCCAGCGCCATGATCCAGATTGGCGGTACAGTCGGCGCGCTTCTGCTGGCCCGCTGGTTCGAGCGCAGACGCTTCTTTGCCATTGCGATCGTCTTTGTGATTGCTGTTCCGGTCGTCGCCTCCATCGGCTATGCCGGCACAACCTCGATACCGGCGCTTGCGATTGCGACCTTCTTAGCCGGCTTCTGCGTGCTCGGTATCCAGACCGGCATCAACGTCGCCGGCGCGCTGGTCTATCCGACATCGCTGCGCGCCAATGGCTCGGGCTGGCAGCTTGGCATCGGACGCGTCGGCTCAATCATCGGGCCGCTTTTGGGTGCATTGTTCGTTGGCATGCCCGTCGAGAAGCTCTACACGTGGTCGTCGCTGCCGTTTGCGCTCGGTGCGGTCGTCTGCTTCGCGATCTGGAAGCTCAACGAGGCACGCCTGCAGGCGCATCCTGAGCTGAGGGCGGCGCAGGCGCCGGCAACAACATAGTGTCAGAACGGCTCATAGTTGCGCAGGGCGGAAATGACCTTCTCGCCGAACAGACGGATCGACCGCATCAGCTCGGGCTCGGGCAGGTCCGAGAAGTTGAACTCGCCCATGAAGACATTGAACAGGCCCGACTCGGCCGCGGCGCGGATTTTTTCCGTCACCGTCTTGGGCGAGCCAATGAAGACCAGTTCGTGCTTCATGAGGTAGTCGGCGTCGAAGAGATTGGCCATGATCTCGGAAGCGCCCGGCTCGCCGCGGCCGATGAATTTCTTTGAGTGCGCGCGCGCGCGCTGCTCGAACGTCTCGCCCGGTTTCGGCGGCGGCAGGAAGCCCTCATAGGCGCGCGCCGCCCGCGCCAAGGCGATGTCGAGCGCCTTCTGGTCGGACTCGTCGACATAGACAATCGTGCAATAGGCGATCTTGGGCCGCTGCCTGTGGCCGGCGGCGGCCCAGTCGGCAAGGAACTTGCGATAGCGCGGCGCTGCGTCGGCGCGCGGATAGACCAGGAAATATCCCGGGTTGATGCCACGATGGGCACAGAATTCCAACGTCTGCGGGTCCCGGCTCATCATCCAGAGCGGCGGATGTGGCTTCTGTACCGGCTGCACCGCGAGCAGTGCGCTGTCGGTGCGGTGAATCTCGCCATGAAAGGAGAAAGGCTGCGTTTCGCCATAGGCTGCCTGCAGGTAGTCGATGAATTCTAGCGTAGGAGATTTGCGCAGGCTGTAGTCGAAGCCGAATGGCTTGAAATAGTCCGCGTTGATGCCCGGCACGAGCCCGAGCTCCATGCGCCCGCCGATCATCTGGTCAACGAGTGCGATTTCTTCCGCCAACCGAAGAGGGTGGTACAGCGGCACGATGTAACCCATCGAGCCGACACGGATCCTGCGGGTGCGGGCGGCCGCGCCGACGATGTAAACGCTGGGCGACGAAATCCAGCTTTCGTCGGGACGGAAATGATGCTCCACGCAGAAGGCGTAGTCGTAACCAAGCCCGTCGCACAATTGAAGTTCGCGCCATAATTCCTCGTAGCGCTGGTGCGGGGTCATGCCTGGCTTGCCCCAGACATGCGAGAAATGGGCGAACCTCACTATACAGTCTCCTTGCGGACGATGCACGGACCGTTCCGGCACTTCAAACGGGCGCAGGCCGTGTCTATCTTCCCTACAGTGGAGGAGGCCGCCATGGACGACAAGACCCGCACCGAGCTTGAAGCCGCGGTTTACCGGCGGCTCGTTGAGCACCTGAGATCGCGCACCGACGTGCAGAATATCGATTTGATGAATCTTGCCGGCTTCTGCCGCAATTGCCTGTCGAACTGGATGAAAGACGCTGCTGATGCAAAAGGCCTTGCCATGAGCAAGGATGAAAGCCGCGAGATCGTCTACGGCATGCCGTATGACGAATGGCGCAGAAAATTCCAGAAAGAAGCTTCGGTCGAGCAAAAAGCCGCGTTCGAAAAGTCCAGCCCCCCCCATTCGTAGTCACTGTCGCCTTGTGAACAGCGTGGATGACGACGGCCGCGTCTTGACCTGAGGTCGCTCAACTCAGAAAGCTTCTTGGCGAATGGCAGGCGTTGCCTGCCGTCTGCAGTCAAGGAGACGTCGATGCCTGCCTCAGCCGCGGCCGAAAAAGAAAAACCGGCAACCCGCTTCGCCAAGGATCAATTGAAAGCTTTTGTCGAGCGCATCGAGCGTCTCGAGGAAGAGAAAAAGGCAACATCGGACGACATTCGCGACGTCTACGCCGAAGCGAAAGGCACCGGCTTCGATACCAAGGCTCTACGTACAATCGTGCGCATGCGAAAGATGGATACAGACGAGCGCCGCGAACAGCAGGAAGTGCTCGATACTTATTTGCACGCTTTGGGGATGGTGAACTAGGAAATTAGCGGAGCAATGCGGTAGCCTGCGACGGGAAGACCGCCGCAGTCGATTGTGTCCTGAACGTCGTTGTCGCAACAAAAACGACAGCTGGACCGTTGAAGCGGCCGGTCACCATGCCGGGCTGCGGATCAGTGGAGAAGGTCATCACGACCGACATCGGTGGCTTTTGAAGCAACTCCTGCAGTGACCGCATATCGACCGCGCCGAGGCGCGTCGCAGTCATGTAATTACTGAAGTTCGGCGTCACTACCGCAGCGCGTAGCCAAGGACTGTCGCTGCGCGGGCCCTCATTCCAGGAATCAGTTGTAGTGGAAGGCTTTGCCACAACCGTCGTATTGCCCTGCGCCGGCATGACCTTCGCTTCCTTCGGGCGCGACGACTGCGCGTCTACATATGAGCCCATAGGGTGGGCCAAGGCAGGCGCCAAGGCGCTTTGTTCCGTTGTGGCGTAGGCCAATGCGGTGCTGCCGGTTACGCTCGGTTCAACCCCGGCCGTCTGATAGGCCGTATTCGCAGCGACCACGGCAGGCAAATTCGGACTTGTCGGGACGGCGCCGTGCCAGTATCCGCGGGCGTCAAAAAGCTTGCTGCCGAGCGAGGCAACGATGGTCTGCTTGGGCGGGGTCGTGCCTACAGAGGCCACGGCGACGGCCTTCGGCCGCGCGGTCGGTAAAGGCACGATACGCTCGACGCTCACGGTCTTCGTCTTCGTCGGGTGTGCCCTGGCAACGGTCGCCGGCGTGCGCTCGGGTTTTGCGGTCGATTCGTCGTTTAATTCGTCAGCATCCTTGCCTGCGCTAAAGATTCTCGCGAACAGGCTGCGTTTCGGCCGCTCGGCCGGTTCATATCCAGCCGCGATTGCGCCTGACTCACGTGCAGCTTCCAGCGACATCTCGGACGGCCTAGCACCGCGGCGTTCGACGTCCGCAAGCGCTAAGGCATAACCACGCAGTGGATGACCATCGGACGGAATGTGAACGGTGCGGCCGTCAGGAAAGACCTTGGCTAATTGATCGTGCGTCATGCGCGGCCAGTGCCGCACAGTGCCGGTATCGAGGTGCACGAAGGGCGAACCGGACGTCGGGTAGAAGCCAACGCCGCCGCGCTGCAGGCGCAGGCCGACCGCGCGGATTTTTTCCAGCGGCACACCCGGGATGAAAAAATCCATCGCCTGGCCCGTGATGTGGTTGCTGTTCTGTGCGACGCCGCTCGAGCGGTTGCGCAGCATCCTGTTGGTTTCCGGCGAGCGATAGCCGCAGACGACGTCGATCGGTTGCGTGGCGCCGACCTCCCGGTAGGTTTCCCACAACAGGTCGAAGAGATGTGGGTCCATGCGCGTGGACCTTTCCTTGCGCCAGTCGCGCATGAACCAGTCGAGCTTCTTCAGTGCGGCGTCGTCATAGCGGCCGCTTCGCTTGAAGGTGATGGTGATGTCTTCGCCGGTGTGCAGGTGATGGAAAGAGATCGTGCGTGTGTCGCCTTCGGCGCTCGCATTTTGTAGCGCGTCGCTGGCGCCGAGCATGAATAATGCCGCAAGCCCCAGACGAGCCCCGGTGCGCACCAGAGTCACAGCGAGCGGACGCGTGCGCGACGCGTCAATGGCCACAGCATAGATCCGTGAAGAGATCCGTCCCACGTCGCCGTCACGTCCCCGTCGGGCCGCCGCCACGGCAGCCCCGTGAGTGTTTATCGGGATCGGTTAATGAGAAATTACTGCCGTTCCCCGTCCGGCCTGTAGCTTTCCGTGGAAATGGGCCGAAAACGGGGCAATCCAGAACTTGGGCGCTGTTATTTCCTGATTTGAGGGGAAGATTTCGCACTCGGAAAAACCCCTTTTTCACGTGTATTTTTCAGCCTGGCGGTACGCAGGTCACGCGGCCGAGGCGTCCTCGGGGCCCAGCCCCTGCAGCTTGCGGTAGAGGGTCGAGCGTCCGATCTTCAGGCGTCGGGCCACCTCGGACATCTGCCCGCCGTAATGTGAGATGGCGAAGCGGATGGCTTCGCGCTCGATGTCTTCGAGCGGCCGGACGTCACCGCGCGGGTCGGTCAGCGGCAATGAGTGGCCGGCCGCCTTCCTGACCATGGGCGGAGCGCAGCTGTCGGAGTCATCCGGCGATGGAATTATTGTGGGTGATGGCTCGATCGGCAGGGGCGGGACGGCGGCTCCCGAAGACATCTGGGCGGTGACCTGCGGAAACTCCTCGCCGGGTGGGCGCGTGACGACGTCGTCAACGCTCGAGCTGCGTTCTTGCTTGCGCTTCAGCCGCTGCAGTTCGCTGGCAAGCGCACTGGTTGCAAGCGCGTTGCGAATCGACACTTGGAGCCGCTCGGCGCTTGCCGGTTTGACGACGAAATCGGTCGCGCCGGTCCGCATTGCGGATACGACGTTGTCGATGCCGCCATGGGCCGTCTGAACAATCACAGGGACCGAGACCTTGGCGTCCCGCATCCGCGCAAGAACGCCAAGTCCGTCGAGATCGGGCATCACCAAGTCGAGGATAACCGCGTCGGGAAGCACGGCATCGTCGCCGATGAGCATCTTGACAGCATCATCGCCACCCTCAACGACAACGGTGCGATAACCGAACCGCTGGATCATTGCTTCGAGCAGGCGCCGCTGGACAGGATCGTCGTCGACGATGAGCACCAATTCAGCCATAACGCCTCTCACCACGGTTGTGCCGAATTGGTGCAATGTCGCTGGTCTGCCTTAATGGGTTATTAAATTCAGCGGCTGCGGCGGGAACGCTTTCAAGGCAGGCCACGCGGCCTGCGGCGATGTTCATTCTTGGTGCAAGAAATTGTCGATGCCAGACAGCTCGCGGGTCAGTGTCAAAGCCTTATTGCTGGGCGATCGGATCGATACCGCGGGACTCGAACGCCACGAGGTTCTGTCGACAAACCCTTTGGCGTTCCGCATCGAAGGGGGCTCCTATATCGTGCTTTTCCGCTACGGCGTCGTCGTGCTTTTTGGCATGGCGCCGCAGCAGGAAGACGAAATCTTGCGCAGCCTCGAGGGGCGCGTCGTCGGGGCTTTTGTGCCGCGCGAGGAAGAATCCGCGCTGATCGAGATCGCACCGGACAAAGACGAACAGGTTACCCCTGCCGGCATCATTTTGCTCAAGGCGCTCTTGTCCGAACACGTGCTGATCATCGCGGACGCTGTGGCGACTAACCTGATCCTGGCGCGTGACGAGCGGAACGTGAGCGCCGTCTTTGATGCTATCGAACCTCTCGCGCGTGACTTGGCGGAACATGGGCGCACTCCGGGCAGCCGCCGGACGATAATGAAGCACATCGGGAATGCGTTGCTGGTGCAGCAACGCGTTTCCGGTCTCGTTGCCGTTGCGGAAAAGCCCGACGTGCTTTGGGAGCGTCCTGACCTAGAACGGTTCTATGCCCGGCTAGTGGATGAATATGAACTCAAGGAGCGTGCCGATCTCCTGACTCGAAAACTCACCGTGATCTCGGACACCGGGCAGGCCCTGGCCGATATTATTGACACCGAGCGTTCGCTGCGACTGGAGCGCATCATCATCGTTCTGATCTTGCTGGAGATCATCTTCACCGTATATCAGATGACGTTTCATTGACCGGGCTTGCGTGGCTTATGCCATGGCTTGGCCATGACCGGTGTCTTAGATAAGGCCAGCCTGCTCGCATTATTCCAAAAGATTGTCCCCAGAGATGCCCATATGGCCAAAGCATCAACTCGCAAAACGTTGAACAAGCCCACCAAACTCGGCGACTTGCCCGAGTGGAACCTCAAGGATCTGTACCCCGCGCCCGACAGCCCAGAGGTGAAGCGCGACCTCGAGTGGGCCGACAAAGAATGTGTTGCTTTCGAGCAGGATTTCAAAGGTCGGCTCGCGGTTCTGGCCGCGGGAGAGGGAGGCGGGCTTGCGAAAGCGGTCGCACGCTATGAGGTCATCGACGACAGGCTCGGCCGGCTGATGTCTTACGCCTCGCTCATGTACGCTGGGGACACGACCGACGCGGCGAGGGCAAAATTCTTCGGCGACGTGCAGGAACGCATAACGGCCGCCTCGCTGCACCTTCTCTTTTTTACGCTCGAGCTGAACCGCATCGACGACGCGCAGCTGGAGGCGGCGATGCGTGATCCAGCGCTCGGTCACTATCGGCCTTGGCTTGAGGATGTCCGCAAGGAAAAACCCTATCAGCTTGAAGACCGCGTCGAAGAGCTCTTCCACGAAAAATCGGTGACGGGGTATTCGGCCTGGAACAGGTTGTTCGACGAGACGATCGCAGCTCTGCGGTTTAAAGTAGGCAGCAAGACTCTCGCCATCGAACCTACGCTCAATCTGCTGCAGGACGTTGACGGCAAGAAGCGCAAAGCCGCGGCCGAGGCGCTGGCAAAAACATTCAAGGACAATCTGCGCCCGTTCACGCTCATCACCAATACGCTTGCCAAGGACAAGGAAATCTCCGACCGCTGGCGCGGCTTCAAGGACATCGCCGATGCGCGGCACCTGTCGAACCGAGTCGAGCCTGCGGTGGTCGAGGCGCTGGTGTCGGCGGTACGTGCCGCCTACCCGAAATTGTCGCACCGCTACTATGCGCTGAAGGCGAAGTGGTTCGGCAAGAAGCGATTGCCGCATTGGGATCGCAATGCGCCGCTGCCGAAAGTGGCTCAACGGACGATTCCCTGGGGTGACGCGCGCGCGGCCGTTCTGACCGCCTATGGCGCGTTCTCGCCGAAAATGGCCGACGTCGCCGACCAATTCTTCACCAAGAGCTGGATCGACGCGCCCGTGCGCCCGGGCAAGCAGCCTGGCGCCTTCGCGCATCCGACGGTGCCGTCGGCACATCCTTACGTCCTGCTCAATTATATGGGTAAGCCGCGCGACGTGATGACGCTTGCGCATGAACTCGGCCATGGCGTGCATCAGGTGCTCGCGGCGCCGAACGGTCCGCTGATGGCGCAGACACCATTGACGCTGGCAGAGACTGCGTCGGTATTTGGCGAAATGCTTACGTTCAGAAAGCTGCTGGCGGAAACCAAAGATAAGAAGCAGCGCAAAGCCATGCTCGCCGCCAAAGTCGAGGACATGATCAACACGGTCGTGCGCCAGATCGCCTTTTACAGTTTCGAACGCAAGGTGCATGGCGAGCGTCGTGACGGTGAGCTGACTTCCGACAAGCTGTGCGATCTCTGGATGTCGGTGCAAAGCGAGAGCCTTGGCCCCGCAATCGAGCTCAGGCCGGGATACGAAACGTTCTGGGCCTACATTCCGCATTTCGTGCATTCGCCGTTCTACGTCTATGCCTATGCATTCGGTGACTGCCT